>CAZRDX010000057.1:0-7785 GCA_964599235.1 uncultured Rikenellaceae bacterium | reverse complement strand
CAGATCTTCCCCAAGACAGGCTTCTCCAAGGAAGAACGCAACCGTCACGTCATGAGGGTGGGCTTCCTGGCCAGCATGCTGGAGAAGAACGGCGTCACCGTCCTGGCCTCGTTCATCTCCCCCTACCGCGAATCACGCGAGTTCGTCCGCAACCTTTGCAGCAATTTCGTCGAGGTGTATGTGGCCACCCCCCTCGAGGTGTGCGAACAGCGCGACGTCAAAGGCCTCTACGCCAAGGCACGCAGAGGTGAGATCAAACAGTTCACCGGCATCGACGACCCCTACGAACCGCCCGAGAACGCCGAGATCGTCGTCGACACCTCCAACCAGACCGTCGAAGAGAGCGTCAACCAGGTACTGAAAGAACTGGAAAAATACCAGAAATAACGGTTTTGCACCAACGATAGCCGGCAACACATGAAAAAGATCATCTCCGTGGTGGGGGCACGCCCCAATTTCATCAAGATCGCTCCCCTGCACCGTGCCCTGCTGCCTCTGAGCGACAGGATCGAACACAAGATCTGCCATACGGGACAACATTTCGACGAGAACATGTCGAAGATCTTCTTCGAAGAGCTGGAGATCCCCGAGCCTGACTTCAACCTGGGCATCCACGGAGGAAGCCATGCCACCCAGGTGGCCGGGATCATGACCGCCTTCGAGGAGGTGCTGCTCAATGAACGTCCCGACATGGTGCTGGTGCCCGGAGATGTCAACTCGACGATGGCAGCCACCCTGGTGGCCTCAAAAATGGGTATCCCCGTCGGCCACATCGAATCGGGCCTGCGCAGCTTCGACCGCACCATGCCCGAAGAGATCAACCGCATCGTCACCGATGTGCTCGCCGACCTCCTGTTCGTCTCGGAACCCAGCGGTCTGAAGAACCTGAAGCACGAAGGGATCCCTGAGGAAAAGATCCACTTCGTGGGGAACATCATGATCGACAGCCTGGTCCGTTTCCTGCCCCGCATCGGAAAGTCGAGGATCCTGGAAGAGCTTTCCACGTCCAGGCTGAAGATGAAAGAGGGCGAATATCTCCTCTGCACCTTCCATCGTCCTTCCAATGTCGATGACGCGGGATGGTTGCGGGCCCTGCTTCAGATGCTTTCCCGTCTGCCGGCACCCGTCATCTTCCCCGTCCATCCTCGCACCCGCAGGAACATGGAACAGGCAGGCCTCCTCCGCAACCTTCCTGAGAACCTTCTGCTGACCGGGCCCGTGGGATATATCGACTTCCTCGCTCTCGAGAAACAGGCAGCCCTGATCATCACCGACAGCGGCGGCATCCAGGAAGAGTCGACCTTCCTGGGAGTACCCTGCATCACCGTCCGCAACAATACCGAACGCCCCGTCACCGTCGAGGTGGGAACCAACTACCTTGTGGGCACCGACCTGACAAAAGTGGAGACCACAGCACGGAAGATCCTGGACGGGGAAAGGAAAGAAGGAGCGATCCCTGAACTCTGGGACGGTCATACGGCCGGACGGATCGCAGAGATCCTCGTCCGCACCCTCCTCTGACCGGGCGGCCATCTCCGGTCCGTACGCATACCGGATCAGCGGGTATGCTCCGTAACATCAAAAGGTTTGGAAGAAGCCTGAAGTCAGGATCCTGCCTCAGGCTTCCGAAGAGCCTTCCATGCTCCCTTCCTCATCAACATCGCTTTCTCCATCTCCATGGACAGCGATCCCTTCATCCTTTTCCTGTTCCCCGTCTCCGGAGGGTCTGTTCTCCTGATGGAAGAACTTTCTGTAGAAGAGCAGGATCAGTGCCACGCCGATGGTGATGGAGGAGTCGGAGATGTTGAACACGGGCCGGAAGAAAACGAAATCTTCCCCGCCCCAGAAAGGGAACCACTCCGGAAAACGGCCTGTCACGATGGGGAAATAGAGCATGTCCACCACCTTGCCGTGGAGGAAAGTGGAATAACCGCCCTCTTCGGGGAAAAGACGGGCCACATGGAAATGACTGTCGTCGAAGATGATGCCGTAGAAGGCGCTGTCGATGACGTTGCCCAGCGCTCCGGCAAAGATCATCGACACGGCCACCACCAGTCCTGCCGGTGCTTTCTCCCTGATCAGCCGCGTGATGTACCAGCCGATGGCCACAATGGCCACCAGACGGAAGATGCTCAGCAGGAACTTGCCCCAACGCCCTGACAGCTCCATGCCGAAAGCCATGCCGTTGTTCTCGATGAAATGCAACAGGAACCAGTGATCGAACACAGGGATCTCCTGCCCGATCATCATGTGGGTCTTCACCCAGATCTTCAGCGCCTGGTCAAGGATCAGGATGATGAAGATGACCAGGAGCGACTTCTTCTTCAGCGACATGGAGGAATGTTTGGGATGTATGGGGGCTGCAGCGCGGGCCTACCGCTGTTTCTGTTTGGCTTCGATGCTGAGCGTAGCGTGGGGCACAGCCCGCAGCCGCTCCTTGGGGATCAGCTTGCCCGTCTCCCGGCAGATGCCGTAAGTCTTGTTCTCGATACGCACGAGCGCCGCCTCCAGATGCTGGATGAACTTCAGCTGACGCTGCGCCAGCTTGCCGGCCTCCTCACGGGAGAGCGTCGTGGCCCCCTCCTCCAGCACCTTGAACGTGGGCGAAGTGTCTTCCGTATCGTTGCTCTGCTCGTGCGTGATCGCGTCTTTCAGAAGCTGATAATCCTTACGCGCCTTCTCCAGTTTCTCAAGAATGATCTGCCGGAATTCCTCCAGTTCCTCATCCGAATACCTTGTCTTCTCTTTCTCGGCCATGGCTCTTCATTTTTCCTCAAAATAATAAAAATATCGTAATCCTCCACAACGGAGAGCCACAAATATATAACTTTTTCCATACCTGACTCCCGTCTGCCGCGGAGCCGCCTTCTCCGGCTGCATCAGCCGTCATGCCTCACTTCCTCTCCACGCGGATGCGGGTCTTCACCCCGTCACCCAGCTCCACCTCACGGACATTGTCGCCGGCGAGCTCACCGGTCAGCCTGATCTCTTCGGCCAGCGTCTGTGCGGCGATATGTTCCCGGAAGTTCTCCACCGCCTGATCGATCGCCTCATGCCGCTGCAGGGTGACGATCACCTTGTCGGTCACGTTGAAGCCGCTCTCCTTGCGTATGTTCTGAATGCGGTTGATCAGCTCGCGGGCGATGCCTTCCTGCCGCAGCTCCTCGGTGATAGTGATGTCCAGGGCCACCGTGATGCCTCCCTCCGAGGCGACCAGCCACCCGGGGATATCCTCCGAGAAGATCTCCACATCGTCGGTGGTGATCGTCACCGTCTCGCCGTCCAGGTCGAAAGTATAGCTCCCCTCCTGCTCCAGACGCCTTATCTCCTCCTGCCCCATGCCGGCAATGGCGGCCGTGAGCTGCTTCATCTTCTTGCCGAAACGCGGCCCCAGCTTTTTGAAGTCGGGCTTGATGCGCTTCACCAGGATATCGGCATCGTCGGAGATGTATTCCACCTCCTTCACGTTGATCTCCGAGAGGATGAGCTGTCTGACCTTCTCGAACTTCTCGCGGAACGCCTCGTCGCTCACCGGCACCATGATCTTGTTGAGCGGCTGGCGCACTTTGATGTTCACCTTGCTCCGCAGCCCCAGCACCATCGACGACACCTTCTGCGCGATGGTCATCCTCTCCTCCAGCCCCTTGTCGATGAGCGCCTCGTCGGCCTCGGGGAAGTCGGCCAGATGGACCGAGCTCACCGGATGCCGTCCCGTGACACTGTTGAGGTCGGTGAAGAGACGGTCCATGAAGAAGGGCGAGAAAGGCGCTGCCAGCAGGGCCACCGTCTCCAGGCAGGTATAGAGCGTCTGGTAGGCGGCCAGCTTGTCGCGCGTGAACCCACCCCCCCAGAAACGCTTGCGGTTGAGACGCACATACCAGTTGCTCAGGTTCTCGATGACGAAATGCTGGATGAGCCGCGCCGCCCGCGTGGGCTCATAATCATCCATCAGCTCACTCACCTCCTTCACCAGCGTGTTGAGGAGCGAGATGATCCAGCGGTCGATCTCGGGACGCTCGGCCACCGGCACCTCCTCCCCGTCGAAAGTGAAACCGTCGATGTTGGCATACAGGGCAAAGAAAGAATAGGTGTTGTAGAGCGTGCCGAAGAACTTGCGCTTCACCTCCTCCAGACCCTTCACGTCGAACTTCAGGTTGTCCCACGGCTGGGCGTTGGTGAGCATATACCACCGCAACGGGTCGGAGCCGTGCCGCTCGATGGTCTCGAAAGGATCAACGGCATTGCCCAGACGCTTCGACATCTTGTTGCCGTTCTTGTCGAGCACCAGGCCGTTGGAGATGATGTTCCTGAAAGCCACCGAGTCGAAGAGCATCACCGCCAGGGCATGCAGGGTGAAGAACCACCCCCGCGTCTGATCGACCCCCTCAGCGATGAAGTCGGCGGGGAACTTCTTCCGCAGCCCCTCATCATCGGTGGCAAAAGGATAGTGCACCTGGGCATAGGGCATAGCACCGCTGTCGAACCACACATCGATCAGGTCGGGCTCGCGGTACATACGCTTGCCGCTCTCCGACACCAGGACGATCTCGTCGACGAAAGGACGGTGCAGGTCGAACTGCTCGTAGTTCTCCTTCGACATATCCCCCTCACGGAAATCCTTCAGGGGGTTTTCTTTCATGAAGCCTGCCTCCACCGCCTTGTCGATCTCATGCTTCAGCTCGGCCACCGAGCCGATGAACTTCCGCTCTTTTTTGTCTTCCGACACCCATACCGGCAGGGGGGTACCCCAGTAACGCGAGCGCGAGAGGTTCCAGTCGACCAGGTTCTCCAACCATTTGCCGAAGCGCCCGAAGCCCGTGGCCGGCGGCTTCCAGTGGATCGTGTTGTTCAGCTCGATCATCCGGTCGCGCAGGGCCGTGGTGCGGATGAACCACGAATCGAGAGGATAGTACAGCACCGGCTTGTCGGTACGCCAGCAATGGGGATAGTTGTGTACATGCTTCTCGATGCGGAAGACACGGTCCATCTGTTTCAGGTGCACGGCGATGCTCACGTCGATGCTCTCGGCATCCTCGGGCAGCGACTCGTCGTAGGCGTTCTTCACATACCGTCCGGCGAAGGGTCTGTAGGCTTCCACGTTCACTCGCTCCTTCACGAACGCCGGATCCAGGTTCTCGATGGCATAGAAACGGCCTTTCTTGTCCACCATCGGCTGTTTCTCGCCTTCCTTGTCGACGAGCAGCATGGGGGGGATGCCGTTCTCTTTCCCCACGCGCGCGTCGTCGGCACCGAAGGTGGGGGCGATGTGGACGATGCCGGTACCCTCTTCGGTGGTGACGAAGTCGCCGGCCACCACCCGGAAAGCCCCCTCACCGGGATCGACCCACTTGAGGAGCTGCTCATAGCGTATGCCCGTGAGCTCACGCCCCGTGAACTCACCCACGATACGCCAGGGGATGTTCTTGTCGCCCGGCTTGTAATCCTTGAAGTCGAGGTCGGCGTTCTTCTCGGGGAAATAGACCGGCAGGCGGTCTTTGGCCAGCACCACCGTCATCGGGGTTCCCGAATAAGGGTTGAAGGTGCGCACCTCCACATAGCGGATGTCCGGCCCCACGGCCAGCGCCGTGTTGGAGGGCAGCGTCCACGGCGTGGTCGTCCATGCCAGGAAGAAGACATCTTCGGTATCGGTACGCTTAAAGAGAAACTCCGAACGTTCGTCCCGCAGGATACGGAACTGCGCCACACAGGTGGTATCCTTCACGTCGCGGTAAGCCCCGGGCTGGTTGAGCTCGTGCGTGCTCAGCCCCGTGCCGGCAGCAGGCGAATAGGGCTGGATCGAATAGCCCTTGTAGAGAAGATCCTTCTCGTACAGCTTCTTGAGCAGGTACCACAGCGTCTCGATGTAGCGGTTGTCGTAGGTAATGTAAGGATCGTCCATGTCGATCCAGTAGCCCATCTTGCGGGTGAGCTCCTCCCACGCATCGGTATACCGCATCACATCCTCGCGGCACCGTTTGTTGTAGTCGGCCACCGAGATCTTCTTGCCGATGTCCTCCTTGGAGATGCCCAGCGACTTCTCCACGCTCAGCTCGACGGGCAGGCCATGCGTATCCCATCCCGCCTTGCGCTCCACGTAATAGCCTTCCATTGTCTTGAAACGGCAGAAGACATCCTTGATGGTACGCGCCATCACATGGTGGATGCCCGGCATGCCGTTGGCCGAGGGCGGCCCCTCGTAAAAGATGAAAGGTCTGGCATCCTTGCGCTGCTCCAGGCTCTTCCTGAAGGTCTGCTCACGGTCCCACCGCTCCAGGACCTCCCTGTTGATACGGGCCAGATCCAGCTCCCCGTACTCGGGAAATCTCTTTTCCATCGAACGTTCGGTTAAAGTGTCTCCTTATCTCCTGAAAAATAGAGGACAAAGATAGAGGATGCGGAGGAAAAAGCAAATATTTTGCCGACGGCTCAGCCCGTCATTTCTTTTCAAATACATTAAAAGAAGAGAATGTAGCAGCTTTTCTGCCGGTGTTCATTGGCTGTTCGCAGGCTCACAGCGTCATTTGACTCCGGGGAGTCGTCATTAGGCCTCTTCGAGGCCGTCATTTTCCACCGCCTTGCAATCCCAGGTCCCTCAGATAACCCTCTACCTGCTGCTTGACCATCCTGGCAATGTATTTTCCGATGATATCGAACTCCAGGTTCACGACCGTCCCGGGACGGATATTATGGAAATTGGTGACTTCATAGGTATACGGGATGATGGCGACCCGGAAAGACTTCTCCTGCGAGTTCACCACGGTGAGACTGACCCCGTTGACCGCGATCGATCCTTTCTCCACCGTGATATAGTCGTCCTGCAAAGGCTCATACTTAAATGTGAAATACCAGCTTCCTTCCGACTCCCTGACATCCGTACATACTGCCGTCTGGTCCACATGACCCTGCACAAGATGTCCGTCCAGGAAACTTTCCATTTTCATGCTTCGCTCCACATTCACCTCGTCACCGACCTTCAGTAACCCCAGGTTCGACTTTTCCAGTGTTTCCCGGATCGCCGTGACCGTATAGGTCTCCCCTTCCTGCCTCACCACCGTCAGGCACACCCCGTTATGGGCAATGCTCTGATCGATCTTAAGTTCACGGGCAAAACTGCAGGTCAGGGTGATGTGAAGGTTCTCCTGCTCTTTTTCCAGTTTGACGACCTTGGCTGTTTCTTCAACTATTCCAGAAAACATGATCTATTTTTTTGCGAAGGTATGCAAGTAAAACGGCTTCTCAAAAAGTCTCCGGAAAGATCTTCCGGGTCATTGTTCCGGAAAACCGTAAGACTCCGGTCCTTCGTCGACCACATCCGTATTCCCGATGGCTTTGAGATATCTGTTCAGTTTCACAGCTACCTGATCAATATTTTTCATGAAGACAGAAAAATCTTTTTCATCAACAAGGTTTCTGTTAAAAGCCTTCGTAAGCCAAGTCTTGGTCTCGAACAAGGAACCCCGCGCGATATACCCGAAATGCCGGTTCTCCCGGTAGTGAAATCTTCCAAAACCTTCACTGAGATTGGCAGCAATGGCATCAGCCGCTTTTACCAGTTGTTTGCCGATGGTATCTTTTTCAAATTGGTTCCACAGGATCACGATCTTCCATATCTTTTCAGCCAGCTCCATGGCCATTTGATAAACCTTGAACTCTTCAAGCTTCATCATGGCAATGAATGTTTTTTCAGTTTAAAATACATAAAAAGGAGTACTTTGTCAATCCCTCTTTACGCGGGCATTTGTCTGCCAATGACACAGCCAAAGGCTGCAAATGACCAGTGACGCG
>CAZRDX010000056.1:0-16210 GCA_964599235.1 uncultured Rikenellaceae bacterium | reverse complement strand
CCGCTGTCGGACACGGTGATCGTCCGGTCCGTACTGCCGTCCGACCACTCGTAAGCGGCATACCCTTCGCCGGCATCCAGAATGAGCGAATCACCCGCACAGATGGTGGTGTCGGAGAAAGAGATCAGGTCGGTGGTGTCGGCCGCCCCACAGGGGTTCTCCAGCCACAGATCATCTACATAGAGCACCGAACCCACCGGAGGCTGACCTTTGGTGAACATCACCCCCGATGAGAAGGTCACGTTCACCGTATCAGGTGCAAAATCGCCCAGGTTGAGCGTAAAGCTGAAGGGTGTGTAATCATCGGCAGCCCCCAGCTGATAGAGCCGGTAGCGGTATTCCCGTTCGCCTGTCCCACTGTTCCAGCGCGAACAGATGACCAGCACCTGGGCCAGGTCATCATTTGTAGCAGGCAGGTAGCGGTAGTAACCTTGTATGGCTGTCGGCGTGGCCTGTACGGGGAAGCCTCCTTCGAGGCCACCCACATAAAGTTCGCCCGCAGTGACAATGCCCGAGTTGGATCCGAAGATCTCCAGGGCGACGGTCTCCAGGCGCAGGGCCTTCTCGCCGCTGTGTGCCTCGCTGCTGGCCTCGCACATCGGCGGCTGCCGCAGGGCCGTGGTGATCCAGTTACCGCTTTTCCAGCCTGCCGGATCCTGGTATGAGAGCATCTCCCATGTTTCAAAACCACCGTTGGGGATCGAACCTTCCTGCCCGTCGAAACTCAGGTCGTCAACCCACAGCTCGCCCTCAGCCTCAGTCGCCCAGGGTGTTCCCGAACTGACGGCCACAAAAGCCGTGTCGGGCACCTGTGTGAGCTCAGGCAATACAAAAGCCAGCCGCACATAATTGTCCTGACTGCCTGTCAGAGTGATCCAACGCAGCGCGATCACCTGCCCCGTCTTCTTGAAAGCTACCAGCAACCGCGCCGTATCCCCTTCAGGAAGATCATACCGGAAATATCCGATGAGCGAATCCGGCTGCCCCGTGTAGGGAAAACCACCTAAAAGCTCCAGATCAGGGTAATCCCCCGTCACCTGCCCCTCACAAATGGCAAAACCCACGATCGTATCCTCTCCGATCACCTCGTTTTGCAGATGAAGAGCCCAGTCGCCGGAATATGCCTCGGGAGCTTTCCTCGCCACCAGCAAGGAATCTTCCGGCTCGCCAAACTGCCCCAGCATCATGTTCGAAGTAAGCCAGGAAACCGGATCCTCATACATCTCCACCACCTGCCACTGCTCAAAACCCCGGTTGGGGATGTTCTGCCCCTGCAGAGGCAGTTGAAGCATAAGGACCACCATACACAAAAAAAGTATTCTTTTCATGATCATGCCCTCCTTTCTAAATTGTATTACCTGACAAAGTTACGGCGATCAGGAGAGAAAGTCAACCATTCTCTCTTTTCTTTACCGGGAAATATCCGCACCTTTGCATACGAAGATAGCAGCCGCCGATGAAAGATCTTACCCGGGGCAAGGAAGCGAAACTGATCATCCGTTTTGCCACACCGATGTTGCTGGGCAACCTGTTCCAGCAGCTTTACAACATCGTCGACAGCATCATTGTGGGCAATGTGCTGGGCAAACAGGCACTGGCAGCGGTGGGAGCATCCTTCCCGGTGATCTTCACCATCATCTCCCTGCTTATCGGCGTGGCCAGCGGCACCACCATCGTCATCGCCCAGTATTTCGGGGCACATCGTTATGAACAGGTGAAAAAGGCGATGGACACCTTTTACATCTTCGCTTTCTTCGCCTCGCTCTTTCTCTCGGCTGTCGGCATCTACTTCAGTGATGATCTTTTCCACCTGCTGCGTCTGCCGGCGGAGGTACTTCCTCAGGCGCGTCAGTATCTGCACATCATCCTGGCGGGGATCATCGTCTTTTTCGGTCTCAACGGTACCAATGCCATCCTGCGAGGCCTGGGGGATTCGAAGACGCCTCTTTTCTTCCAGGCGGGTGCCACGCTCACCAACATCGCGCTCGACCTTCTTTTTGTGATGGTCTTCGGCTGGGGCATCGCCGGCGCCGCCATCGCCACCGTCACGGCACAGGCACTGGCCCTGGGCGTGGCCATCTGGTACCTCAACAAGCACCACCAGCTCATCCGCATTTCGCTGCGGGGCATGCGTTTCGACCGCGACATCTTCCGCAAGAGCATCCGCATCGGACTACCCACGGGCTTCCAGCAAACCTTCGTGGCGCTGGGGATGATGGCCCTCATGGGCATCGTCAACACTTTCGGCACCGACGTCATCGCCGCCTATGCCGTGGCCGGACGGCTTGACTCGCTGGCCATCCTGCCGTCGATGAACTTCTCCGCCGCCCTGGCCACCTTCGTGGGACAGAACCTGGGTGCCGGCAAACCCGCACGCGTGAAGAAAGGCCTCCATGCCACCATCCGGATGAGCGCCCTCTTCTCCCTCATCATCACCCTCATCATGCAGCTCTTCCCCGAGCAACTGATGAGCCTTTTCACCCATGATCCCAACGTGGTGGCCATCGGCCGTCAGTATCTGGTGATCGTCAGCACCTTCTACATCGTCTTCTCGGCCATGTTCTCATTGAGCGGTGTGCTGCGCGGTGCGGGCGACACCCTCGTGCCTATGTTCATCACCCTCTTCGCCCTGTGGGTGGTACGTATTCCCTCCGCCTGGCTCCTCTCCCGCCATTTCGGCGTCGTAGGCATCTGGTGGGCCGTACCCCTCGGCGCCTTCACCGGCTTCACCCTCACCTACCTTTACTACCTCACCGGCCGCTACCAGAAAAAGGTGATCGTCAGAAAGGTCCCGCCACCCCCCACAGAAACAGCCCCCTGATGCCCGGTAACCACCGGACAGGCATTTTTCATTTTTCTTTTGTATAATTGAACGTATCTTTGTCCAAAACCACAGCGTATGATCCTCTCCATGACAGGCTACGGGCGGGTGATCCGGGATTTTCCCGAGCGCCAGATCACCGTGGAGGTGAAGTCGCTCAACTCCAAGCAGACCGATCTGGCCATGCGTTTGCCTGCTCTTTTCCGCAGCCGGGAGATGGAGCTGCGCCGCCTGGTGGCTGCACGGCTGGTACGGGGCAAGATCGAGGTGATCCTCACCCTCCACGACCTGACGGGCCGTACCCTGCCCGACGTCAATGCCGCTGCCGTAGAACATTACCTCACCCAACTGCGTGAGGTGGCACGCCACCTCGATATTCACGACGAAGCCCCCCTGCTGCAGGCCGTGCTGCGCTGGCCTGACGTGCTGTCGGAAAAAACCCAGGAGATCGACGAAACCCTCTGGCAACAAACACTGGAAACCCTTGAAGAAGCACTCCAACAAACAGAATCTTTCCGCCGCCGGGAAGGCAAGGCCCTCGATGCCGACATGCGCGAACATGTCCTGAACATCCAGAACCTCCTGGATCAGGTCACCCCCTACGAGGAAGAACGCATCACACGCGTGAGGGAACGCCTCAGCAAACACCTCGACGAGCTCACCTCCCTCCAGAGCGCCGACCGCGAACGCTTCGAACAGGAGATCGCCTACTACCTCGACAAACTCGACATCAACGAAGAAAAAGTACGGCTGGCCAACCACTGTCGTTATTTCCTCGAGACCATGGACCAGAGCGACACCCCCGGAAGAAAACTGGGCTTCATCGCCCAGGAAATGGGCCGCGAGATCAACACCCTCGGCGCCAAAGCCTCCCATGCCGCCATCCAGCAGCTGGTGGTGCGGATGAAAGATGAACTGGAAAAGATCAAGGAACAAGCATTCAACGTGCTGTAAAATCACCTCACTCGCGTGAACGACCGGAAAAAACATCACGGCAAGGTACTCATCTTCTCCTCCCCCTCAGGAGCGGGCAAGACGACCATCGTCCATCATCTGCTGAAAGTCTTTCCCTCACTCGCCTTCTCCGTGTCGGCCACCACCCGTCCGCGACGTCCGCACGAGACCCACGGAAAAGATTACTACTTCCTCTCTACCGAGGAGTTCCTCAGGAAAGTGAAGGAAGGTGCTTTTGTGGAGTGGGAAGAGGTGTATGAGAACACCTATTACGGCACCCTGCGCGAAGAGGTGGACCGTCTCCTGGCGCAAGGCAAGAACGTGGTGTTTGACGTCGACGTCAAGGGTGCACTCAACATCAAGAAGGTGTTCGGTCCGCAGGCACTGGCCATCTTCGTCATGCCTCCGTCGGTGGAGGAGCTGGAAAAACGGCTGCGCCACCGCTCCACCGACCCTGAAGAGAGCATCCGCGAACGCGTGGCCAAGGCACGTATCGAGATGAGCTACGCCGACAAGTTCGACGTCATCCTCGTCAACGACAGGCTCGATAAAGCCCTTCGCGAGGCAGAGGAGATCGTCGGAAAATTCATAGGGGAACGATGAAAACGGGATTATTCTTTGGCAGCTTCAATCCCATCCACATCGGCCATACGGCCATCGCCAATTATTTTGCCGAATATGCCGGGTTACGGGAGGTATGGTTCGTCGTCTCACCCCACAACCCGCTGAAGGAGCGGTCGACGCTGCTGCCCGAGTATCATCGTCTGGAGCTGGTACGTCTGGCCCTCGAGGACGATCCCCGGTTCCGCGCCTCAGATATCGAGTTTCATCTGCCGCGTCCCTCTTACACCATCGACACGCTCACCTATCTTCATGAGCGCTATCCCCGCCGTACCTTCGTCCTCATCATGGGTGCCGACAACCTGCTCACCCTCCACAAATGGAAGAACTTCGCCGAGCTGGTCCGCCGGCATGAGATCGTCGTCTATCCCAGGCCCGGGATCGAGCTCTCCGTTCTTCCTCCACCCTTGGAAGAGCTCCTCCCCGAAGCCCGCATCACCCCTGTCGACGCCCCCCTGATGGAGATCTCCTCCAGCTTCCTGCGTCAGGCCATCCGTGAGGGGAAGGACATGCGTTTCTTTTTCCGCGAACCTGTCTGGCAATACCTGCGGGATATGCATTTCTATGAGAAGTGAATCAACCCCGTAACGAGAAAAAGATGATGCAGTACATGCTGACACCGGCCGCAGGCAAGCGTCTCATCGCACGGGCGCTGGCCTCGTATCCTCCGCTGGTAGGAGCGATGCGTGAGGCCACGGTGGTCATCGTCGCCGGCACCACCAATGCTTATGTGGCGCAGGAGTGCCTGCGCATCCTGGGACAGGAGGAAGGCTTCCGTCCGGAGACGTTCATGCGCGGGGTCACGACCCCCGCCGTCAACGAGGGAAAGATGCTGGTCACCGGTGGCACCACCTATGATGTGGTGATACGCCGCGGCACATGGCTGCGCGAGCGGACTCTCTTTGACGTGGCGGGCGAGCTGCGCGAAGGAGACATCATCCTCAAGGGCGCCAACGCCATCAACAGGGAGACCGGCCGTGCCGGCATCTTCATCGCCCACCCGCAGGGGGGCACCACCCTCACCCTGCTGCAGGCCGTGGTGGGACGGCGCGTGCGGCTCATCATCCCCGCCGGCCTCGAGAAACGTGTAGAAGAGGACGTCGACACCCTCGCTGCCGCAGCCAATGCCCCCGGCAGCGAAGGCCTGCGCATGATGCCCGTGAGCGGCGAGATCATCACCGAGATCGAAGCCATCGACCTCCTCACCGGCGCAAAAGCCCGTCTGCTGGCCGGCGGCGGCGTGGGCGGCGCCGAAGGAGCCCTCTGGCTCCTCCTCGACGGTGACCCGCCCCGGCTAGAAAAAACCCGTAAGATCCTCGACGAAGTGGCTGCCGAACCCCTCTTCCCACTCTCCCTCTGACCCTCCCCTCCTCCTCAGACCTCCCCCAGAAAAAAAAAAGTAGGGTATTCCCGAAGAAGGGTGTAGAATGAGGTGAAAAGAGGGAACAATGGGTACCATCCTGCATATCGACGATCGTTCTCCGCGAGGGTTCACCCTACGGCACCATGGCCGGGAAGATCGTTTTTTTCTGCATGTACCGGCCCGGCGCAGCCGCGAGGAGGCCTGGGAGCAGTTGCAGGCACGCCTGCCCCACATGCGATGGCACCGGCGTTTGTTGCCCCTTCTCGGCGCCGCAGCAGCCGCCGCCCTCCTCTTCACTCTCACCTTCGTACTGACAGGGATCACCACCTTCACCACCGTGACGGGTGAGATACGCCCCCTTCTCCTGCCCGACAGCTCCCATGTCTCACTGGGAGAAAAAAGCCGCCTGCGCTATAATCGCCATACCTGGAGACTCCGCCGAAAGATATCCCTCACAGGATCGGCTTTCTTCAGCGTACGCCACGGACAACGCTTCACCGTGACCACGGCATGCGGCTCGGTAAGTGTCCTGGGCACTCGCTTCTCGGTACTCGCCCGCTCCGACCACTTCCTCACCCGCTGTTACGAGGGCAGGGTGCAGGTAACCCCCCGCCTCGGCAAACAGGCCATCCTCCATCCCGGCCTCTACCTCGAAACAACAACCGACCGCCCCAATACCCAACCGCGGAAGTTCGACATCCATCACCACCCTCCCTGGAACACCCGGCAGCATACCTTCCATAACACCCCTCTCAACAACGTGTTGAACATACTCGCAAAACAATATCATCTGCAGATATCCTTCAACCCCGTGATCACACATGAAAGATACTACACAGGACACCTGCCCGATCACGACGAAGAGAAAGCCCTGGAAATGGTCTGCCTGCCCATGGGTCTCACCTGGAAACGTACCAACGGAATCATAAATATCGAAAGATCAAAACATTGAATGTCAAACCCTAAAATCAAAACATCATGAAAATCAGAACATGGATCATCCTGATGGCATTTCTGCTCCTGGCAGGTGCCTGTGAAAAAGAGAACGTGCCCGCCTACAACGACGAGCTGCCTGCCGACATCAAACGTCTGGCCGAACTGAACCAGAAGATCAACAGTCTGCGCAGTAAAGGGATCGAACATTATTACTGGGGCACCCTGCAAAAGAAAAGAGCCGACTCACGCAAAAGCTTCCTCATCGCTGCCGAGGACTCCGTGGTCGTCGACTCTTCGGATGTCTACAGCGATTCTTCGGACGTCTGGGTCGACTCCTCGGACGTCTGGGTCGACTCCTCGGACGTCTGGGTGGACTCCTCGGACGTATGGGTGGATTCCTCGGACGTATGGGCCGACTCCAGCTGGATCAACGAATGGAACACCTGCGGCACCGTAGAGAGTTATGTCGATGAAAAAGGGTTCCAGGTGACCGTACTCGATTACGGGGAAGGTTGCGACGAAGGGGAATCCCATCTCAGCGGACGACAGATCTCCAAGTTCAAGGAAACCTCTCCCGGCGACTACATCTGGATCGAGATCTTCGAAGCCTTCACCATCGACGGCTACACGCTCGATGGCACGATCCGTACCGTCAGTGAGGGCGACTGGATCAACGATGACTCCACAGCCGTCGGCACCGGCATCTACAGCACCACCACCGTTGAACTCACCATTACCGACGATGGAAACACCTGTACCGTGAAAGGCACCATGAAAGAACAATTCGCCTTCGACGGCCGTTATATCCTCCTGGAAGGATCTACCCAGATCACCTGCACCAACGGCGACAGCTACAGCTACGAAGTGCTCGAACCCGTCGTATACAACCCCGCCTGCCCGGAAAGTATCGTCCCGGTAAAAGGTATCGAACAATGGAACGAAGGGGATAATACCTACATCATCGACTGGGGCGACGGCAGCTGCGACAACCTGGCTACCGTCACCGAGAACGGCACGAGCTATACCGTCGACTTCGGGGAAACAGACGACGAAGAAGGAGAACCTGTAGACAGCAGCAATGTTAACCCTTGATGTCCGGAAACCCGTCCCGGCAGGAATTCCTGCCGGGACTTTTTTTTACTAAAAATGAAACAGCATACAACAGAACATCTCAGAAAAGTATCGACACGCTTTCTTCTGCTTTTCTTTTTCCTGGTGCTTCTGTCCGTCTCAGGCTGGTCACAGCCCACCCGCCGCAACCAGATCTCGTTAGGTGCGGGCGGAACAGGGCTCTTTCTCTCCACCAGTTACGAACGTCTTTTTCTCATCCGGGAGCGGGGCTTCCTGGCTCTCTCCGTCGGCGCAGGCATCACACCCGTGGTCGGAGGCATCACCTTGCCTCACCATCTTACCTGGAACCTGGGCAGTGGAAACAGTTTCTTTGAGGCCGGCCTGGGCGGCATGATGTGGATGGGCCATGACGACGCTACCGCCGAGAACGACCCCATCCAGTCCTATCACCTCGCCCTACTGGCAGGATGGCGAAAACGGTTCGGCCACGATCACTGGACCTTACGTATCCACCTGTCACCCATGGTGCGTATCGCAGGACCCTCCATTTACGAGGACTGGACCCTGTTCCCCTGGGGCGGGATCACCATAGGATACAACTTCTGACCCCACAAACATCTCTTCCCGGCACCTTAAGGTGCTTATATCCCCCAGGCAAGGCCGGAAGGCCTTGCCTTTCTTTTAACCCCATCACCACTATTGAATAAAAAAAAAACTACATTTGAAAATCAATTCCTAAACCCGTCTGTGATGAAAAGAATATCCTTATTTCTGACCCTCCTTTTCTTTTCCATCTTCATCCTTCCAGCCCAGCAAGGTGATACCCCGTTGCCCCGGGACCCTGAGGTGATCACCGGCACCCTGAAGAACGGACTACGCTATTACATCCGCCACAACACCTACCCGGAAAAAAGGGTGGAGTTCAGGCTGGTGGTCAACGCCGGCTCGATCGTCGAGGACGACGACCAGCAGGGGCTGGCCCATTTCTGCGAGCACATGGCCTTCAACGGCAGCAAGCATTTTTCGAAGAACCAGGTGGTCGATTTCCTCGAGGAGTCGGGCATGCGTTTCGGTGCCGACCTGAACGCCTACACGTCGTTTGACGAGACGGTTTACCAGTTCCAGATCCCATCGGACCGCCGGGGGCTTCTCGACTCGGCCTTTCTGATCCTGGAGGACTGGGCCCATAACCTCACCCTCGATCCTGAAGAGATCGACAAGGAGCGAGGCGTCATCGAAGAAGAGTGGCGGCTGGGTCTGGGGGCCCGCGACCGCATGCAGAAAAAGTTCTTCCCTGTCCTCTTCAGAGGATCCCGTTATGCCGAACGGCTGCCCATCGGCAAAATGGAGATCATCCGCACCTTCCCATACGAAGCTCTGCAACGCTTCTATCACGACTGGTACCGTCCCGACCTGCAGGCTGTGATCGTCGTGGGCGACATCGACCCTGCCTATGCAAAAAAGATGATCGTCAAACATTTCAAAAAGATCCGCAATCCCCGCCCCGAACGTCCGCGCCAGCAGTACGGGCTGCCCGATAACCTGCAGCCCATCATCGCTGTGGCCACCGACATGGAAGCCACTACCAACCAGATTTCCCTCTTCTGGAAACATCCCAAACACCATCTCGTCACGTTCGGCGACTATCATCGATCCCTGATGCTTTCGCTCATCTCGGGGATGCTCAACGAACGTCTCTACGAGATCTCACAGCAGCCGGATGCTCCTTTCGTCTATGCTTCCTGTAGTTACGGAGGCTTCATTGTACGCACCCGTGACGCCTGGCAGGCTTTCGCCATCCCCAAAAGCAACATGATCGCCGAGGCCTATACCACCCTGCTGCAGGAAAACATCCGGGCCAAAAGGTTCGGCTTCACAGCCGGCGAGCTGGAACGCCAGAAAGCCAAGATCCTCAGCAACTATGAGAACAGGCTGAAAGAAAAGAACAAGACCCGTTCCTCCTCGTACGTCGACGAATACATCCGCAACTATCTTGAACAGGAAGCTTTCCCCGGCATAGAGATTGAATACGAGCTGGTCAGCCGGATGCTGCCCGAGATAGGCCTGGAAGAGGTGAACGGCATGATGGACACACTGGTCACCCCGCGGAATGCCGAGATCCTGGTCACCGGTCCCGCAAAGAAAGACAACCAGATCCCCGACACGCTGCAGTTGCACCGTCTTTATGACGACGCCTTCAGCACGCCTCTGGAACCTTACGTCGACCGTGAGGTGAGAGCGAAGCTCCTGGAAGGACCTCTTCCCGGCGCTGCGATCGTCAGCCGCCGCCACGACACCCTCTTCGACTTTACGGAGATCACCCTCGCCAACGGGGTCACCGTCGTGATGAAACCCACCTCTTTCCAGAACGACCAGATCGTGATGGAATCATACAACCTGGGCGGCAGCTCCCTGGTGCCCGACGACAAAGCCTTCATGGCACGCATGGCGGCAACGGTGATCCAGCGCTGCGGCATCGGTGAGATGAGCGCCACCGACCTGAACAAGATCCTGGCAGGGAAAAAGGTGAACGTCACCCCCAACATCGACGTGCTCACCGAAGGGATCTCCGGCACCAGCACACAAAAGGATCTGGAGACCATGCTGAAGCTCACCTACCTCTATTTCACCAGTCCACGACGCGACGAGGAGGCTTTCGAGGCTTTCCGTTCCCAGCTGGCCAGCCAGATCAAATATCTGCGCGACAACCCGCAGATGGTCTTTGTCGACACGCTCTACAAGCTCGCCTCCTCCAACAACCCACGCTTCTTCCAGATACCCACGGAGAAGATGGTCGAAAGCCTCGACCTGGATGAGATCCTCAACTTTTACCGTGACCGTTTTGCCGATGCCGAAGGGTTCCGTTTCTATTTTGTCGGCAGTTTCGACACCACGCAACTCATTCCCCTGGTGCAGAAATACCTGGGCAGCCTGCCGGCCACCCGTCGCCGGGATATGTGGCGCGACGTCTACCCCCGTTTCCCCGACGGCATCACCCGCGCCGTGGTCCACAAAGGACAGGAACCCAAAAGCCTCGTGGCCATCATGATGCACGGACCTTACTTGTGGAGCCTCACCAACCGCATCCTGTTCCAGATCACCAACAACATCCTCAACATCCACCTGCGGGAGGTGATGCGGGAAAAGAAGAGCCAGACCTACGGCGTGGGCGTGCAAGGCCAGGACGACAAACTGCCCAAACCACGCTACAGCGTGATCCTCAACTGGGGATGCAACCCGAAGAACGTCAACATGCTCGTGAAGACCGCCTTCGACGAGATCAGGAAAATGACTACCACCCCGCCTTCAGCAGAGGACCTGGAAAAATCCAAGGAAAAGATCCTGCGTGGACTGGAGACCGACCTCAAGAACAACCTTTACTGGGCCGACAAGCTCATGCACAGCTCCATCAACGGCGACAGACTCTACACCTATGAGGAGATACGCCGTACCGTGGAGAACATACGGCCCGAGGATGTACGCGAGGCCGCCAAACGTTTCTACCGCACCGACCACTATCTTCAGGTGGTCCTCATGCCAGAGAAAAAATAGGGATGCTTGGCCCCGGAAAAAGGGAGACCTCCAGGAGGGAGTCTCCTTTTTTTTTTAGTCCGGTCAGCGCGCGGGGATCTCCGCTGCTTTCACCATGCGTATGCCGGCAGCTTCCATCTCTTCGATCGCCTTCCGGATGTCGCCGGGCTGCACGTCGATGCCCCGCACAGCATCGGTGATCACGAAGGTGCTGAAGCCGTGACGGGCGGCATCGAGCGCCGAGGCTTTCACACAATACTCCGTGGCCAGGCCGGCCACATACACCTCGTCCACCCCCTGCTCACGCAGCCAGCCGGCCAGGTCCAGCTCGTCGGTCTCGAAAGCCGAGTAGCCGTCGTCACGGTTGCCCGTGCCCTTGGAGACGATGCGGTCGACCTTCTCCACCTGCAGATCGGGATGGAAGGCCGCCCCGTGCGTGTCACGCACACAGTGCACCGGCCACTTCTCGAAATGTACCGTCTGCGGCGGATGCCAGTCGCGCGTGGCCACTACCACGTCGAAACGGTCCATCAGAGCATTGATCACAGGCACCACCCGGTCGCCCTCCGGGACAGGCAACGCCCCACCCGGACAGAAATCGTTCTGCACATCGATGACCATCAAGGCTCTTTTCATCGTATATCCTTTTTTTGATCTTTCTCTCAGAGGAAAACTTATTCCGTCCTTCCCTTCACCTTCCTGAGGATATTCTCCTTCACCTCGTCGCGCAGGCGCATAAGGGCTTCGCTGATACCCACCTTGTAGATGTGGGGGTTCTCGAACCTTTTGTGGCTGTCGTCGAGATGCTGAAGACGGCGGCGTGCCCGGGCGGCGGCAGCTGCAGGCCCCTCCGGGGGTACCACCACCTGCCCCTCCCGCATCACCGGCCGCAGCAGACGCTCTCCCTCCGCCCCCGAGACATCCTTGCTCTTCTCCGGGAACAGCGGATGATAGAAACGCTCCGGCATCCCCTCCTCCTCCTCGAGGATGATGGCATCGCCGGCAAACAGCCCTTCGCCGTTGGTGTAGCGCACCACGTTCTTGCGCCCCGGCAGGGTCATCTTCTGGATGTTCTCCGAGATCTTCATCACCGGCGTGCCGTTGTCGACGGCGATCTTATAGACCCCGTCGAGGGCGGCATCGGGGGCGCCGGTCACCAGCCGCGTGCCCACGCCGTAGATGTCGATGCGGGCACCCTGATCGTTCAGGCTGCGGATGATCGTTTCGTCGAGCTGGTTGGAGGCAATGATCTTCACATAAGGAAGCCCCGCCTCGTCGAGCATCTTGCGTGCTTTTTTGCTGAGGTAGGCCAGGTCGCCCGAGTCGAGGCGTATGGCCAGGAGCTTTTTGCCGCGGGCCTCCAGCTCATGCGCCACACGGATGGCGTTGGGCACGCCCGAGCGGAGGGTGTCGTAGGTGTCCACCAGCAGCACACAGCGATCCTCGTAGAAGGCCGCATAACGCCGGAAGGCGGTCAGCTCGTCGGGGAAGCTCTGTATCCACGAGTGGGCCATGGTGCCTGTGGGCTCCAAGCCGTACATCAGCGCCGCCGCCACGTTGGAGGTGGTGTCGAAGCCCCCCACGATGGCTGCCCGGCTGGCCTGCAGCGCCGCCACGCCCTGGGCACGCCGCATGCCGAAATCGCTGATCACAGCATCCGGCCCCGCCGCCTGACGGATACGCGAAGCCTTCGTAGCCACCAGCGAACCGAAATTGAGGATGTTCAGCAGCATCGTCTCGATCACCTGCGCCTCCAGAATGGTGCCCTCCACACGCACCACCGGCTCATTGGGAAAAACCACCTCCCCCTCCCGCACCGCATAAAGATCACCCCGGAAACGGAAATCTTCCAGGAAACGCAGAAAAGCATCCCGGAAACCCAGCGAAGCCAGATAATCCAGCGCCACCCGCGGATAACGGAAACGCTCCAGCAGAGGCAACAGCTCCTCCAGACCGGAGAAAAGCACATACCCGCCCCCGAAAGGATTGGTGCGGAAAAAGTAGTCGAACACCGCCCGTTCATCCCCCTTCCCCTCCAGATAGTATCCCTGGATCATGGTCAGCTCGTACAGGTCGGTGTACAGACCCGTCAGCTCTTCGGGGATGGCAGACCAGACTTTTGTCATGATGCGGCGGTTGACGGTTCGTGACTATCAAGGGAACAACACCGCTTCCCGGCGACGGGGCCGGAAAACATCCTGTTCCCGTCACGAAATTATCAGAATTCGGGCACGATACCAAATCATGAGCCTGCAGCCGTCCCTTTCCCCTCTCCTCCAGTGCCGGATCTCCGGGACGGATACCCGAACATTAAGCAGAAAAGACTTCCTTTTCATCCCTATAAGTGACCTTCCGGGACACTGCAACATACAATACCATGTATCAGGAAATTACAAGCCTCTACTCACCATGAACATCCGGGATCCCCTATGCCGCCCCTGTGGACACCAGAAAAATCTTTAAGAATACAACGTGCTCTGTTCCTGATGTATACAGACATATTTCTACCTATTTAAATATTAATTTAAATATCCATTTAAAAACCTTTTTAAATAGGAAAATTTCCCGTATCACATTGATCCATTTTCAGTTACAAGCACCCTTCCCGGAAGGTTGAGGAAGAGGGTGGACCACAGGGTGAGGGGGAGGTTGATGGAAAAGAGTTCGTTACTTTTTCGTAATTTTAGGGGTAGTTCCTTTCAGGTGATGGGTCATGGTCATTTACAGCGGGAGGAAGCTGTTCGCTGTGGCGGTCATCCTGGGTTGGATGATCGCACCCCTATATTCCCAGACGATGGAAAAGATGTGTGAAGGAGCGGAATATCAGAACGGTCGGCTCACCTGGCCGCATCCCCGTTTTAAGGAGCGGCATGAGGAGCGTCTGCGTATGGTGGAGGAGATCCTGGATGATCCTTATGTCACCATCGGCGACGAGCGGGTCATCGAGGCGATGAAGGCGGTGCCGCGTCATCTCTTCGTGCCGGAAGAGTACCAGGAGGAGGCATACGACAACCATCCCCTGCCCATCGGTGAGGGGCAGACCATCTCCCAGCCGCTGATCGTGGCGCTGATGACCGACCTGCTGGAGCTTCGGCCGGGCGACAAGGTGCTGGAGATAGGCACCGGCAGCGGCTACCAGGCTGCCGTACTGGCCGAGCTCACCCCCTGTGTCTACACCGTGGAGATCATCCCCGGGCTTGCCGAACGTGCCCGGCAGACCTTCGCCGCACTGGGCTATACCACCATCCGTGTCCGTGAGGGCGACGGCTACGAAGGATGGCCCGAGCATGCTCCTTACGACGGCATCATCGTCACCTGCGCCCCCGAAGAGATTCCTCCTCCCCTCATCGAACAGCTGCGGCCGGGAGGCCGCATCGTCATCCCCGTGGGCAAAGCCGGATGGACACAATGGCTCATCGTGGTGCACAAGGACCGCCGGGGCAGGCTCCACCGCCACAAGGAGATCCCCGTCTCCTTCGTGCCCATGACCGGCAAGGCCCGCGAACACTGATCCCGCCGGCCCCACTCCCTGCAGCCTTTTACCTTCCGCCTTTTCTCTTTCTCCTTTTGTCTCTTGTCTTTTCCCTTGACAAGAACGACATGGCATGTCGTCATCTCTTCCTGCCAGCTGCTTTTTCTTTGCAACGAACATTTAATGAACAAGGACATTATGAGAACATCATCCGACCAACTTTTCCGGCACGTGGAACGACTGGCCTCCCTGCAGCCGTCGCGCAACTATCTGAAGCTGGCCTCGCTCAACGAGGCGCGCGACAACATTGCCTCCGAGCTGGCCTCATACGATTACACGCCGGAGATGCAGTCGTGGCAGGCCGGCGGCAACACCTACTACAATGTCATTGCCCGCTACAATGCCGGGCGTGAGAGGACGCTGGTGGTGGGAGCGCACTACGATGTGGCGGGCGACCAGCCCGGCGCCGACGACAATGCCTCGGCCGTGGCCGGCCTCCTCGAGACCGCCCGTCTGCTGCAGTCCGTACGCCCGGAGCTGGACTACACCGTCGAGCTGGTGGCCTACTCGCTCGAAGAACCCCCTTTCTTCGCCACCGAACAGATGGGCTCGTTCGTCCATGCCCGTTCGCTGCACGAACAGCAGGCGACCGTACTGGGCATGGTCTGTTACGAGATGATCGGCTACTTCACCGACGAGCCCGGCACCCAGCAGTTCCCCTCCGAGGCGATGAAAGATCAGTACGGCACACGGGGCGACTTCATCGCGGTGGTGAGCCGCCCCGGCTCCGACGACTTTGCCCGGAAGGTCTACCTGCTGATGAAAGAGGCCGGCACGGTGCGTACCGAGCTGGCCATACTGCCCGGCGACGACGGCCTCAGCGGCCTCTCCGACCAGCGCAACTACTGGCACTTCGGCTACCAGGCCCTGATGGTCAACGACACCTCCTTCCTGCGCAACCCCAACTACCACATGCCCACCGACACCCCCGACACGCTCGACTACGAGCGGATGGCCGGCGTGGTGGACGCCGCCTTCCGGGCGATCAGCAACCTTTAAAAGAAAAGAGGGTCCCGCCAGTGGGTGGGAACCCTCTACCTTTTCGAACAAACAACAAAACAAAAACAAAATGAAAATGAAAAAGTACATCATCTCTCTCTTTCTCGCCATCACAACCCTGGCTGTGAACGCCCAGCCCGCCGTAAAAGGCTATGCCCTCGGTATGCAACAGGAAGAACCCATCATCCAGAAAGGGTCCCTCACTGTTGCTGGATATGACGGGATACTTTTGGCCCAGGGCGACGAACGCCTGAAAACGGTAGCGATCATGTTCGTATCCTCCGAAGATATCAGCAAGGACGACCTGCCCCTTTTCGTGAATGCCGTATCTGCCAGGTACGGGGTCGAAATGAAGGAATCAGACAGCGGCATCTGGAACTAT
>CAZRDX010000055.1:0-95843 GCA_964599235.1 uncultured Rikenellaceae bacterium | reverse complement strand
GGGAAAGATGATGCAGCAGCTTGGCAGGTTCCTGATCGTGGCGGGGGTGTTCCTGGTGATACTGGGAGCTTTTTTATGGCTCCTGGGAGGGCGTACCGGCTGGTTCTCCTGGTTCGGTCATTTGCCGGGCGATATCCGCATAAGGAAAGAGCATTTCTTCCTTTTCTTCCCCGTCACCTCGATGGTGGTGGTGAGCGTGGTGCTCAGTTTTCTGTTGTGGCTTTTCGGTCGGTTGTTCCGCTGAGCTGCCCAAGCCGGAAAATTGCGTACCTTCGTCCCCAGGCATCCTGACGAAGATGGTGATCCGCAACATACGTTTCATGGGCAGTGCGGCGCGGGTGGAACAGTGTCCTGCTCCCGGTCTGCCGGAGTATGCTTTCACGGGTCGTTCGAACGTGGGCAAGTCGTCGCTCATCAACCTGCTGACGGGACGTCGTGAGCTGGCCCGCACCTCGTCGACGCCGGGCAAGACGCAGCTCATCAATCATTTTCTCATCAACGACGCCTGGTACCTGGCCGACCTGCCGGGCTACGGCTATGCCCGGGTGTCGCGGGGCCGCCGTGCCGCCTTCAGCAGACTGGTGACCCGCTACCTCCGCGAACGGGAGAACCTGGTCAGCCTCTTCCTCCTCATCGACGCCCGCCATCCCCTGCTGAAGAACGATCAGGCCTTTATGGACCATCTGGGAGAGGAACAGATCCCCTTCGCCGTGGTCTTCACCAAAGCCGACAAGCTCTCCTCCTCGCAGCTGCAGAAGAACCTCGATCTCTTCCGTGAGGCCACCCTGCAGCGGTGGGAGGAGCTGCCTCCCCTCTTCGTCACCTCGGCACGCGACCGCCGGGGACGCGAAGAACTGCTCGACTACATCGCCGAACAGAACAGGGTGTTCAAAAAGAGTTGATAAAAACCACAACGGAATCCCCCGTTTATTTTAACTTTGCATTGCCTTTCCCACCCAACCTTTTATTGAGACGAAGATGTCCGGTAACACGCCCCTCAAGTTCTTCTCAGGCCGCGCCACCCGTTATCTTGCCGAAAAGATCGCCGAAAAGCTGGGCACCGAGCTGGGGAAGAGCTCGATCCAGCTGTACAGCGACGGGGAGTTCCAGCCCTCTTTCGAAGAGTCGGTACGCGGCTGCAGCGTCTTCATCATCCAGAGCACCTTTCCCCCTGCCGAGAACCTGATGGAGCTGCTGCTGATGATCGATGCGGCCAAGCGTGCCTCGGCCTACAAGGTGATCGCGGTGATCCCTTATTTCGGCTATGCGCGTCAGGACCGCAAGGACAAGCCGCGTGTGAGCATCGGCGCCAAGCTGGTGGCCGACCTGCTGATGGCCGCAGGTGTCGACCGCATCATGACCATGGACCTCCACGCCGAACAGATCCAGGGCTTTTTCAACGTGCCCGTCGACCACATCTTCGCCTCGGCGCTCTTCGTCCCCTACATCAAAAGCCTGAACCTCGACAACCTGGTGATCGCCTCGCCCGACATGGGCGGCACCAAACGGGCCAACGCTTATGCCCGTTTCCTCAACTCCGAGATGGTGATCTGCTACAAACAGCGCAAGAAAGCCAACGTCATCGGCGAGATGACGGTCATCGGCGACGTGAAGGACAAGAACGTCATCATCCTCGACGACATGGTCGACACGGCCGGCACCCTTTCCAAGGCGGCCAACATGATGATGGAGCACGGCGCCCGCAGCGTCAGGGCCTGTGCCACCCACCCCATCCTCTCGGGCAACGCGTACGAGAACATCGCCAACTCGGCACTTACCGAGCTGGTGGTCACCGACTCGATCCCCCTGCGGCAACAGCACGAGAAGATCAAGGTCATCTCCGTGGCAGGCCTGCTGGCCGACATCATCCAGAAAGTGTACAACTACCAGTCGATCAGCTCCAGCTTCCTGCAATAGGGCCCGGCACCTTCCCCCTCTCCCCGCCCGGACAACGAAGGGGATTTCCTCGTGGCCGGACTGTGTTTTTTATCAGAAAGTTCCTATATTTGCAGGCTCAAAATCACACAATGTCAAACCCCGCATGATGGGGGGACATGTCTTTCCGGTGTCCCTGAGTAGTGCGGATAAAAGAAAAGTTATGGAAAGGATTGAGATCAAAGCTGAAAAGAGGAAAGAGACCGGCAAGAAAGCCACGAAGCAGTTGCGCAGGGAAGAGAAGGTGCCGTGCGTGCTGTACGGCGGCAAGGAGGTGATCCACTTCACTGCCGAAGAAAAAGCGTTCAAGAAACTGGTATACACCCCCAAGGCCTATCTGGTCGACCTCTTCATCGACGGGGAGGAGCACAAGGCGGTGATGCAGGAGGTGAGCTTCCATCCTGTGACCGACAGGATCCTCCACATCGATTTCAAGGAGGTGTTCGACAACAAGAAGGTGGATATCAACATCCCCGTACATATTGTGGGGGATTCGGTAGGCATCAAGGCCGGCGGCAAGCTGCGTCTGGTGCGTCGCACATTGCGTGTCAGGGCTTTGCCCGAGCATCTGCCCGATTTTCTGGAGGTGGACATCACCCCGCTGAACATCGGCCAGTCGTTCAAGGTACGTGACCTGCATTTCGACAATCTGGAGATCCTCGACCCTGCCCAGGCGATGGTGGTAGGTGTGATCTCGTCGCGTCTGGCCCGTCTGGGTGGTCCTCAGGTGGCCGGTGAAGAGGGTGCCGCCGAGGAAGCTCCCGCTGCCGGCGAAGAAGAGAAAAAAGAAGAGGCTTCCGAATAGGGGTCTCCTTAATCTGAACACCTTTGAAATACCTCATCACAGGGTTGGGCAACCCGGGTGACGAGTATGCCAACACCCGTCACAATGTGGGCTTTCGTGTCGTGGAGGCGCTGGCCCGGCGGGGTGAGGTATCCTTTGAGGACAAACGGTATGGTTTCGTGGCACGCATGCAGCATCGCGGCCGCTGGCTGGTGCTGCTCAAGCCCACCACGTTCGTCAACCTGAGCGGCCGGGCGGTGCATTACTGGCTGAAGAAAGAGAAGCTGGAGGTCGACCGGCTGCTGGTCATCGCCGACGACATCGCCCTGCCTTTCGGCAAGCTGCGTCTTCGTCCCAGGGGGGGCGACGGCGGCCACAACGGCCTGGCCAGCATCCAGCAGATCCTGGGCACCACACAGTATGCCCGTCTGCGTTTCGGCATAGGCCACAACTTCCCCCCCGGCAGCCAGGTCGACTATGTGCTGGGCGAGTGGACCCCCGAAGAGGAGAAGGAGCTGCCCGCCCACATCGACAGGGCCGTCGAGGCGGTGCTTTCATTCGTCACGATCGGGCTGGAACGCACCATGAACCTTTTCAACTGAACGGCATGGGCCATCACGAACACGAGCGGGAAGCGGAGGAGAAGCAGGAGGTACGCGTCGACAAGTGGCTCTGGGCCGTGCGCGTCTTCAAGAGCCGCAGTCAGGCCACCGACGCCTGCCGGAAAGGTCATGTGCACATCAACGACCAGGAAGCCAAACCCGGCCGCAGCGTGCACCGCGGCGACATCGTCACCGTACGCAAGGACCATATCCTCTACACCTTCCGTGTCACCGGCATCATCGAAAAAAGAGTGTCGGCACGCCTGGCCACAGAGAACATGGAAGACCTCACACCGCCCGAAGAGCTGGAGAAAAAGAAAGTGATCCATACCGGACATTTCGTCTTCCGCCCCAAAGGCCTGGGACGCCCCACCAAAAAAGAACGCCGTCTGCTCGACCGCCTGCGCGGTGAGCACGACTGAAAAAACACACCGCGATGATCATCGCTCGACAGAAAAAGAAAGAGAACATCATCGAGTATCTGCTCTACATGTTCCAGATCGAGAACGCCCTGCGTGCGCTGGGTCTCGACGAGGAGCGGGTGATGCGCGACCTGGTGTCCCAGTACGACCAGCCCGAGGAGGTGATGAAGGAGATACGCGACTGGTACCACCATCTGCTGCGGATGATGAAAGAAGAGCACCGGGAAGAAAAAGGTCATCTGCAGTTCATCACCAACCAGATGAACGACTTGTACGCCACCCACCGCCAGCTGCTCGGCGACCCCGACGAGGCGGTGTATGCCGAGGTGTTCCGCCAGGCCATGCCCGACATCGAGGTGTTGCGCAAGAAGATCGACCATCCCTCGGCCCACGAGGTGGAAACAGCCCTCGAAGGGGTATACGCTTATCTTCTGCTGAACATGCAGAAAAAGAAAAAGATCTCTGACGACACCCGCGCCGCCGTCGACAGGATCACCCGGTGGCTCTTCCTCCTGGGGAAAAAGTACCAGGAACTGGAAAAAGGGGAAAAAGAGTGGTAAGCCCCCTCCTTCCGGACAGCCGTCTCCTCACCATTTGAACGTCAGCCCCAGCCCCATGATCTCCATGAACTGAACACGGGGACCTTTCAACACGTTCCCCTCGTCGTCGGTCTCCATCTTCACATCATCATCGTAGATGAGATGGCCGTACAGGTTGACCGAGAAGGTGTCGGATATCTTCACCTTGCCCAGCACCTCCCAGTTGACATCGATGTTCAGAGGTTTGCGCAGATAGTTGGAGAAGAGCTCCAGCCGTGTGGAGAGGGTGGTGGTGGAGGTGATCTTGCCGGAGTAAGCATAGGTGATGTAGCCTCCGAACTCGTACTTGAGGTTCTTGCCCAGGGTGAGGAGGATATTGGTCAGCTCGTCGAAGGTAGCCTTGATGACGCCGAAGGCTCCTTTGTTGGCCAGAGCCTGGTCGGCCACGATGGTGACCTTGGAGGAGAGGGGAGCCAGCAGGAGGGTATGGCCTTTCCATGGATGGTAGTCGACCCCAAGGGTGAGGAAGAGATAACCGGGAGCCATGAAATTGGATATCATGACCGTATCACCGGGCGGGGCGGCATATCCCGGCAGCATCTGGCTGCGGAAATTGGCCCGGAGGCTCGAATACCAGTCACCGGACAGCATGCCGCGCCGTTCGGAGAGCAGGTCGATGCGGTCGAGTGTCTTGCGGAAGCGGCTGCCCTGGGTGACAAAGCCCAGATGGAGGTCGAGAGAGTTGTTCCATACCGCCCGGTGGCTTTTTCTGTTGGCATAGAGACGGAAGTTGCCCGTGAGCGTCACCGAGCTCTCTCCACCGGCCATCCAGTTGGCCAGGAAGATCTGTGAGACGGTCAGCCCGAAATGCCCTCCGCTCTCCCAGCGGTGATGCTCCCGTACGGTGTCGGGGAGGAAGACCGTCGTGGTATCGGGCAGCTTCAGGTCGAGGCTGTCGGGCATCTTCACCTTCTCCTGCCCCGCCGCCATCATGGGCAGGAACAAGATAGCCGACACAACAAGATACAAACTCTGCCGCCGGGATGTACAGCGTTTTCCCGGAAACGGTGTTCTCACTCTTTTGCCTGTCAGCCGGAGCACAATAGTTAAATTTAAGAAATTTTTCTAATTTGCAGCTCGTGTCAAACCTCATTCTATACTATTCACCCAATGTTAGAATCCTTACAGGTCCTTGACCAGATCCGTCTGCATTTCAACCAGCAGGGTTTGTTCGTACTGAACATCACACTGGCATTCATTATGTTCGGTGTGGCTTTGGGCATCAAGCCGGTACATTTCAAGCGTCTGCTGAAGGATCCCCGCACGCCGCTCACGGGGATCTTTTCCCAGTTCGTGGCATTGCCGGCTGTCACTTTTCTGATCGCCTGGATACTGAGCCCGGTGATCACGCCCACGGTGGGGCTGGGGATGATCCTGGTAGCGGCCTGTCCGGGCGGCAACATCTCCAACTTCATCTCCTCGCTGGCCCGCGGCAATGCAGCCCTGTCGGTCACCCTGACCGCCGTCGCCACCATCCTGGCCATTGTGATGACACCGCTCAACTTCGCCCTCTGGGGAAAGCTTTTCCTTGAGGTCTATTCTCACAAGATGCAGGCCGGGGAACTGCTGCGTCCGCTCACCATCAACCCCTGGCAGATGTTCCGCACCGTGGTCATCCTGCTGGGTATCCCCCTGGTGGTGGGGATCTTCGTCAACCAGAAAATGCCGCGTCTTACCGAGAGGATCATCGGCCCGATGAAATACCTCTCCATCTTTTTCTTCCTGGTGATCGTGGCCATGGCCTTCAAGAACAATTTTGAATTTTTCCTCAGGCATATCAAGTACGTTTTCATCATTGTCCTCATCCACAACGCCCTAGCCTATCTTACCGGCTACGGGCTGGCCTCACTGACGCGCCGGCATCCCAAGGACCGCAAAACCATTGCCATCGAGACGGGTATCCAGAACTCGGGTCTGGCACTGGTACTTCTTTTCAATCCCAAGGTGTTTCCCCCGGAGATGATGGTAGGCGGGATGGCTTTCATCGCTGCCTGGTGGGGTATCTGGCACATCATCTCAGGTCTCTCCCTCGCCGCCTGGTGGGGACGCGGTCCTAAAAGAAGGTTCAGGGTGAAGAAAGGATGAACTCTTCTAAATACGTTCAGCATGGGGAAAGAGAACATCGAAAAATGGTCGCTGGGTTATGAGATGCTGCGCCAGGCTGTCAAGTTCTGGCACAACGTGGTCTATTACAAGAAGGTGTATTCGTTGCATGCCGACCGCATCCCTGTGAAGGAGCAGATCATCTTCGCCCCGAACCATCAGAACGCCCTGATGGATGCCCTGGCGGTCATCTTCACCCAGAAGACCCAGCCGGTCTTTCTGGCCCGTTCCGACATCTTCCGCAAAAAGGCGGTCGCACGCTTCCTCTATTTCATCAAGATCCTGCCGGTGTATCGCATCCGCGACGGCTATGCCGCACTGAAGAAGAACGAAGAGATCTTCCGCAAGAACATCGATGTGCTGGAGGGCGACACCAGCCTGGTGATCCTCCCGGAGGGGAACCATGCCCCGTACCGCCGGCTGCGGCGGCTGAAGAAAGGGATCATGCGTGCCGCTTTCCAGGCCGCCGAGAAGCAGGGCTTCTCGCGCGACGTGAAGATCATCCCTGTGGGACTGGAATACAGCGATTATGCCAAGTGCAAGCAGGTGCTGATCGTCAACTACGGTGAACCGCTGAGTCTGAAGCCCTTCTTCCCTCTGTACCGGGAGAATGCCAACAAGGCGCTGGCCGAGGCCACGACTGCGCTCAGCGAAGCGCTCAAAAAACAGATCATCCACATCGCCAGCGAGGAGCATTACGACCTCTACAACGATCTGCGCACCCTTTTCCTTCCCGAGATCGCGGAAGAGATGCAGGTGGACCCGCAGGATCCCGCCGGTCGTCTCCGGGCGCAGCAGACCTTCATCGCCCGCCTGGAACAATATCTGGGCGACGACCGTCCGCAGGCCGACACCCTGGCTGCCGAAACGAAGGAATACGTCACCCTGCTTCATGAGCTGCGGTTGCGCAACTGGGTGCTGCGCCGCCGACCCGTTACGGCGGGAGGCATCCTCTGGCGGCTCACGGCCCTGACAGCCACCCTGCCGGTGTTCCTCTACGGTTTCCTGGCGAACATCATCCCCGACCGCCTTACGGTCCACCTGGCCGACAAGGTGGAGGACAAGGTGTTCGTCAGCTCGTTCAAGTTCGTCCTCTCCATGCTGCTGTTCCCCCTCTTTCATCTTTTGCTCACCGGTGTGGCCGCCGTCGTCCTGCAGGATCTTCTGTACACGTGCCTTTTCCTAGCCAGCCTGCCGGTCTCCGGGGCCCTGGCTTTCCGGTACCACATCTTTTTCAAGAAGACACGGGCGAGGGTACGTTACCGCCGGATGCTGCGGCGTCAGGACCCCAGGCTGCAACGCCTCCTGACCCTTCACCAAGAACTGGGAGAGAAGGTCCGGCAGGCGATGAAGCAATGAAACCACCAACTTTTTCATTCTTCCCTCAAAAATCCCTGAGCTTTCTCAAGGCATATTGAACCTTTTGTCCTACTTTTGCACTCCGGTAACCGGAAAAGGACAAACGAAACAGTCATGAACAGAGTACTGGTAGCAACAGGTGGTGGCGACTGTCCTGGTCTGAACGCAGTGATCAGGGCCATAGTCAAGCGGGCCGCCAAAGAAAAGAACTGGGAAGTGATCGGCAGCGTGGAAGCCTTCAACGGCATCCTGCGCGAACCCACCGAGATCGTGGTACTGGATGAGAAACGTGTCTCGGGCATCCATGTGCAGGGAGGCACCATCATCGGCACCACCAATAAAGGAGGGCCGTTCGCCTGGCCGGTGAAGAAGCCCGACGGCACTTATGAATATGTGGACCGTTCGGATGAGATGATCCGCAAGCTCTCCTACATGGACGTGGATGCGGTGATCAACATCGGCGGCGAGGGGTCGCAGAAGATCTCGCAGATGCTCTATGAGAAAGGGCTCAACATCATCGGGGTGCCGAAGACCATCGACAACGATCTGCTGGCCACGGACTTCACTTTCGGGTTCCAGACGGCTGTCCAGATCGCCACGGAGGCTGTGGACAAGCTGGTGTCGACGGCTCAGAGCCACAACCGCACCCTGATCCTGGAGGTGATGGGACGCTATGCCGGCTGGATCGCCCTGCATGCTGCCGTGGCCGGCGGTGCCGAGGTGTGCCTGATCCCCGAGATCCCGTACGACATCAACAAGGTGGTCGAACGTCTTGAGTCGCGCTACCACAAGGGTCGCGGTTTCGCCATTGTGGTGATCGCCGAGGGGGCCAAGCCCATCGGAGGAGAAGTGGCCGGCGTGAAGAGCGATGAGGTGGGCTACGAGAACCTGCGGCTGATGGGTGCCGCCGCCCGTCTGATGAAAGAGCTCAAGGCCTCCGGCTTCGAAGCCGACATGCGAGAGACCGTCCTGGGACACCTGCAACGCGGCGGCATCCCCAATGCCTACGACCGCATCCTGGCTACCGAATTCGGCGCGAAAGCTTTCGAGATGGTGCTCGAAAAAGACTTCGGCAAGATGGTGGCCTACCGCCATCCCGATATTGTCGCCGTACCCCTCAAGGAGGTCATCGGCGGAGAAAAACTGGTCACTCCCGACCATCCGCTGGTGAAAGCCGCACGGGGCATCGGGATCTCGTTCGGCGACTGATCAAAAGAACAGTAACACCGGAACCAGGGGCCTTCACGGCCCCTTTTTTCATACCATCAGGCTGGGTACCAGGAGGCTGACGATGAGCGAAAACCCGAACAGCATGATCAGGATGCCTGCCAGTCGCTGGAACCAGAAGATAAAACGCAACCGCACCCGTGTCCGGAACTTGTCGAGGTAATAGGTGAGCGAGAACCACCACGCACCGGCCGAGATGAGCAGGCCGGCGATGGTGACGGCCGGACCCTTCAAAAAAGAGATGTCGGTAGGAAAGCTGATCCCTGCAAAGATGGCGATGTAAGCCAGCAGCGTCATGGGGTTGGAGAGCACCATCAGAAGGGTGGTGAGGTAATCGCCCATCCTGCGCGAACGCATGGGGGTCTCCGGCGAACGGTACGAGGAGACAGGATCCTCGCGGAAGATCTTCAGCCCGATGGCCATGACAAACACGCCCCCAAGAATGCGGAAAAGCACCACCTTCTCTTCGATGAAGCTGACGATGAAAGTGATACCTGCAGCAGCGATCAGCGAAAAGATCAGGTCGGCCGTCATGGCCCCCAGGGCCGCCATGAAACCGGCACGCCGTCCCCGGCTCAGCGTCCTGTGGACGATGTTGATCCCCACAGGCCCGATGGGCAGCGACACCAGGATGCCGATCAGTAAACCCTCGAACAGATAGCTCAGTTCCACAGATACACCTTCTCTGGCCCGCTTTCCGAACCCGGCGGGCGGGATAAAGATAAAGCTTTTTTTGTGCCTCTCCCTGCCCCCTTAGAGGATATCCTTCACCAGCAGACGGGGCTCCATCATTTCGCGGATCGAATATTTCACCCCTTCGCGTCCGAAACCCGAATCCTTGACCCCGCCGTAAGGCATGTGGTCGACACGGAAGGTGGGGACATCGTTGATGATCACCCCCCCCACACGGATGTGATGAAAGGCATAGTTCATCTCGTCGAGACGATTGGTGAAGACACCGGCCTGCAGACCGTAACGCGAGTCGTTGATGAAACCCACCGCTTCCTCGAAGTCGCTGAACCGCTCGAGTGTCACCACCGGTCCGAAGATCTCCAGGGCACACACCTTCATGGAGGAGGCGGTCTTGGTCAGGACGGTCGGCTCGAACCATGTGCCTTTTTTCCTGCCACCGAGCAGCACCTGGGCACCCATCTCCACCGACTCCTGCACCCACTCTTCAACACGGGTGGCGTTCTCCTCATCGATCATCACCGAGATCTCGGTCTCGGGATCCAGGGGGTCGCCAAAGCGGAGGTTCTTCACCCCCTCGACGAATTTTTCGGCGAAAGCGTCGAAGATACGATCGTGCACGTAGATACGTTGCACATGGATGCAAACCTGGCCGGAGTAGGCATATCCTCCCACCACGCATTTGGGCACGGCCCGGTCGAGGTCGGCCGTGTCGGAGACGATGACGCCGGCGTTGCCGCCCAGCTCGAGCAGGACCTTTTTCTTGCCTGCCTCTCTCTTCATCTTCCATCCCACGGCAGGTGATCCGGTGAAGCTGAGCATCTTGATACGCGGGTCGGTGACCAGCTGGTTGCCGGCTTCGCGGTCGGTGGGGAGGATGGAGACGGCACCTGCGGGAAGGCCGGTCTCGTCGATGATCTTCGCCAGCTCGAGCACCGACAGGGGGGTGGAACGTGCCGGCTTGAGGATGATGGGGTTGCCGGCGGCCAGGGCAGGTGCTATCTTGTGCACCGCCAGGTTGAGCGGGAAATTGAACGGTGCGATGCCGGCCATCAGCCCTATGGGGAAATATTTCACCCAGCCCTCTTTGTTGTCGCCCGGGGGCGTCCAGTCGAGCGAGATGTATTCGCCGGGGAGACGTTTGCTCTCTTCGGCGGCGATGCGGAAGGTCTGCGAAGCTCTGTCGAGCTCGCCCAGGGCGTAGCGCATGGGCTTGCCCGATTCGCGGGCCAGCACGGCCGCCAGCCGCTCGCGATCGCCCCGCAAACGGTCGGAGATATGGGCCAGCACCTCGTAACGCCGGTACGAGGGCATACGCTCCATGGCCTCCTCGGCCGCCAGACCGGCACGGACAGCCTCCTCCAGCTCGGCCGCCCCGGCCAGCCACGTGCGGGCAAACACCTTGCCGTCGTACGGATTGCTCACCTCCAATGGCTGCTCCGTGGTGCGGAACCTGCCCGCCAGGTAGATCCTGTACTCTTCCATGGTCCTGCAAGATTAAAAGTTGTTCCTAACAAAGGTAATACTTTTTCCTCCTTGCTCTCCCACAATGGACGGCTCATTCCTTTGCCTTATCTTTGCCGCTGATGGACCTGCGCAAAAAAATATGGCAGTGGGCGATGCTCCTTTTCATCTCGATGGTATGGGGCACGTCGTTCATTCTGATGAAAAAGGGGCTGCGTTCGCACACGCCGTTGCATGTGGCTTCGCTGCGCATTTTCTTTGCCTGGCTCATCTTCCTGCCCGTGGCGCTGCGGCGGCTGGGACGTGTGAAGCGTCATCACTGGCGCTGGCTGGCCCTCACCGGCATCATCGGCAACTTCATCCCGGCCAACCTCTTCACGCTGGCCCAGAGCCATATCGACAGCTCGCTGGCGGGCATCCTCAATTCGCTGACACCCCTTTTTGCGTTGTTGGCGGGGCTGCTTTTTTTCCGCACCCATGTGCTGCTGATCAATGTGGCGGGCCTCCTGCTGGGGCTGGCCGGGGCGGCCGGCCTCATCTACCGGCCCGGCACCGACCTGCTGCACCAGGCCAACATCTACGGCCTCTATGTCGTCCTGGCCACCCTCCTCTACGGCATCAATGTCAACCTGCTGAAGTACAAGTTCAAGGACCTCGACGGCATCACCCTCTCCTCCACCATCTTCCTCTTCATCGGCCCGCTGGCCCTGATCACCCTCCTGGGCACCGGCTTCCCCGCTGCCCTCAGACAGCACGGAGCGGTATGGCACGACCTGGGATACATCTTCCTCCTCGCCCTCTTCAGCTCGGTCATAGCGATCACCCTCTTCAACATCCTCCTCAAGTACATCACCCCCATCTTCGCCTCGTCGGTGACCTACCTCATCCCCGTCTTTGCCATCCTGTGGGGCCTGATCGACGGCGAGAGCCTCTCTCCCGACCAGGTTCTCTGGATATTTGTTATTTTTACCGGGGTCTATCTGGTGAACAAGCAGGAGCCAGTGAGGATCTGAACGACCGCTGATGAAGGACCGCCGCATATACTTCCTCTTGCTTCTCTCGGCATTTCTGCTGAGCCTGCCTTACTACCGCTGGTTTTCCGGCATTATCCTATTTGTGGCGTGGGTTCCGCTGCTCTTTGCCGAGGAGCATTTCGTCACGCACCGTGAGCATTACCCTCCGTGGAAGGTCTTCTTCCTGGGGTGGACCGCTTTTCTGGCATGGAACCTGCTGACGGTCTACTGGATCTGGAACGCCACGGTGGCCGGTGCCATCGCCGCCTACCTCATCAACAGCTTCGTAATGGCCGTGGCCTTCTGGCTCATTCACATGGTACACCGCACACTGGGGGACAAGATGGGCCATTTCGGTTTCCTGGTGATCTGGACCGCCTACGAGCATTATTACCTGAACGTTCAGATCAACTTCCCCTGGCTGATGATGGGCAACGGCTTTGCCAAGGACGTGGCGCTGGTACAGTGGTACGAGTTCACGGGGGTGCTGGGCGGCACTTTCTGGGTCCTTTTCATCAACCTTCTGCTTTTTCTGTTGCTGCGTCACTATCTGGCGGCGCGCACCGTGCGGGGCATGTATGTGGAGCTGGGGGTGCTGGTGCTGCTCATCACGGTGCCGGTGGGATGGTCGCTGGTGAGATACCACACCTGGCACGAGGAGGGCCGGCCTGTGGAGGTGGTGGTGGTACAGCCCAACATCGACCCTTATCATGACAAGTTCTCCGGCATGAGCAACGACGAGCAGCTGAGCATCATCCTCCGTCTGGCCGACTCGCTGGTCACCGACAGTACCGACTATGTGGTGGCGCCGGAGACGGCCATCAACGAGGGGCTGCTGGAGAATGCCCTGCACCGCAGCCGCAGCATACGGCGTCTGGAGGCTTTCGTGCGCCGGCATCCGCGGGTGAAGTTCGTCATCGGCGCCACCACCTGGCGCATCTATCCGCCGGGGCCGCAGCCCACCCCCACCGCCAGAAAAAGGAACGACGGCTCCTGGGAAGATATCTTCAACAGCGCCCTGCAGATCGACACCTCGGGCAACATACAGGTCTACCACAAGTCGAAGCTGGTGGTGGGGGTCGAGTCGATCCCCCATCCCGAGCTGCTGCGGCCCCTGCTGGGCGACATCCTCATCGACCTGGGGGGCAGCCTCGGCGGCTACGGCACCCAGAAAGAACGCACCCCGCTGGTCTCCCCTGACAGCACGGTGCGCGCCGCCATAGCCATCTGCTATGAGTCGGTCTTCGGAGAGTACATGACGGGCTTCCTCGACCACGGGGCCAACCTGATGTTCATCATCACCAACGACGGCTGGTGGGGCAACACGCCCGGTTACCGTCAGCACCAGAGCTTTGCCAGGCTGCGGGCCATCGAGGAGCGACGCAGCATTGCCCGTTCGGCCAACACGGGCATCTCCTGTTTCATCGACCAGAAGGGACGGGTCACCCAGGCCACCCCCTGGTGGGTGCCCACAGCCATACGCGGCACCCTGCACCTCAACGACCGCCTCACCTTCTATGCCCGCCACGGCGACTACTTCGGCCGTGTGAGCGACCTGTTCACCATCCTGCTGATCTGCTATGTGCTGGTCGCCCGCCTGACCCGAAAAAAGAAAAAAAGTGCAACATCCTGAGAGGCCATGGCCTCTCCGTGTCACACCCTGCCTCCGCTGCCGTGCACGGCAGTGAGACCATGGCTCAGCGTTTTCCTGGCGGAGGACCTTCCCGCCGCTGGCGGTCGCGTATCTGACGCAGCAGATAGGCGGTGAACTGCTTCTCGGCCCGGTAAAGCATCAACACTTTTCTGGGCGGCAGCACCTTCTTGAACTGCTCATGATAGCTGGCCAGCAGGTCGGCCTCCTCCTTCTCCAGTGCCACATACTCATCGCCGATCTTCTCGGCCTCCTCGTCGGTGAGCGAAGCATCTTGGGCGGCATACCTGCGCATCAGACGGTTTTTTTTCTCCTCGATCTTCATCTTCCGGGCCCTGTATTCGTTGTACACGGGCCAGAACCGTTCCGCCTCTCCCGGAGTAAGCTGCAGTTTCTCGGTGATGAAAGCCACACGCTGCGCCTGGATGCGCTCGGCACGCGGCCGCTCCTGCGCCGTCACCCGCAGGGAGAGCAGAACCAACAACAATAACCAGGCAGATCTCATTCTTTTCATGACACAAAGATTTTAAAAAAGTTCCGCGATCATGGTCTCATCCACCCCTTCGCTTACCAGATAGTCGATGAGGTCTTCATCCCGATCTTTCATCTCTCCGGAAGGAGTGTTCATGTCCTCCTCTTCGAGGATTTCGTAGAGCATGGTCTCATCCACCTCGTCGGTGTCGAGGATCCATGCCGCCCATTCGGCATGGCCGGCGGCGGGGGTACTTCTTTCCTGACGCAGGAACAGGATACCTCCCGTGATAAGGAGTGCCACGGCCGCGGCTGCAGCCAGCCGGTAAGCCGTACGCCGGAACCGGCCATCCCACAGCTCACGCTCCCGGCGTGCCCGGGCCGCCATCCTCACCGGAAAAGCTTCGAAATAACCTTCCGGCACCCGGAATCCGTCATCCCGTTCCTTCTCTTTCAGATCCATCATTCTTGTCTCCTTTTACTCTTTTGACCTTTCCCGGCGTCCGAAGTTTAATCACCGGTGAGATATCGTTCCACTTTTTTCACGGCATGATGGTAGGAGGCTTTGAGCGCACCTTCGGAGGTACCGAGCACCTGCGACATCTCGGCATATGGCATGTTATCGAAATAGCGCAGATGGAAGACGAGGCGCTGTTTCTCGGGCAGATGCAGGAGCGCCTTGTGCAGTTGTTTCAGCACGGCATCCCCCGAGAAATGCTCGTCGCTTTCCAGGGTCTCCTCCAGCTCCTTCTCATACCCTTCCCACGGGCGGAAAAGGTTCTTCTTCTCTCTCCTGAGGAACGTAAGCGCCTCACGGGTGGCGATGCGGTAGAGCCAGGTATACAGCTCCGAACCGCCCCGGAACCCTTCCAGCCCGCGCCACATCTTCAGAAAAGTGTTCTGCAGCACATCATCGGCATCTTCGTGCGAAATGACCAGACGCCGGATATGATGGTAAAGCCTCTGCTGATATTTTTCCACAAGACGCGTAAAGGCCCACTCCCGCCGCCCGGGGTCGGCAAAGGCACTCAGTAACTCCTCATCGGAATAACGCTCCAATGTCTCTCTTCTCTTTTCTTTTTAGACGAAAAACCTCCCTCCGGGTTTAACAGCACTATTCCGACCGCCGGGGATCACTCCTCTCAGAAGAAGCGGATGGTCTGGCTTTGGCCCGACCGCACACTGAACTTTTTCTCGCGGGTGTATTCAATGCTTTTGGAGAACTTGGGGCGGTAGACCAGCACATAATCGCCCGGCAGGAGGTAGAGCGACTGGCGCACCACATCGTCGCGCAGGTTGATCACCCACTCCTGCTCTCTGCCCCTCATGAGATACAGGCTGGCATAGCCCTCTTTGGGGAAGAAGACGTTGATCAGGCCCGGTTCCGGTATCTCGACGGTGGTGGTCGTGCTCTGGGCGATGTCCACCGTCACGTTCATCCGCGGCACCACCAGCACCTCGAGGTCGTACTTGCCCACCAGATATTTCTCTTTGGTATTGAGATGCTGGACATTGACCGTGCTCATGTCGTTGTGGCGGCGTACGATCACCTCGCTGTTGCGCCAGGAGACGGAAGAGCTCGTCACCTTCAGGGTACCCTGGGGTGCATCGACGGCGATGATGGTGTGTTTGTGAGGAAAGACACGTACGCTGTCGAGCGTCACCGGCGGCAGGGTGTTGACCACCAGCCGGTAGGTCACCAGAGGATCGAGATAGATGGTGTCCGGCACACCCCGGTTGTTGATGGTATGGTAGAAGTTGGCCATCACCTTGCCCGAGACCCTGTCGTAAAAGGTCATGTTCACATTGGTCTCGGTAGGATTGCCGTAGCTGTCGAGGAGGTTGACCTGGGCGGTGGTCCTGTCGAGGGCCTGACGCACCACCACCTTCAGCACGTGACTGAACTCTTTCTCGTCGGCGGCATCATAGAACTGTCCCACACAGTGATAAGTCTTGCGGAACTGGGGGTCTTCGCCGATGCCGATGACAAAGGGGCGGAGGATGATGCCTTTTTTCTGCAGCTCCCGCGAGACGGCACAGGGGTCGCCGTCGCAGGCCTCGATGCCGTCGGTGATGAGCACCACCACGTTGCGGCAGTTGTCGCAGGGAGGAAAATCCTGCTCGGTGAGCGCCAGCGACCGGGCGATGGGAGTGGTGCCCTTGGGGATAAGATACGAAAGACGGTGCTTGATGGCCGCCGCATTGTCGGGCCCGAAAGGCACCTCCAGCCGGCTGTCGGAACAGTCCTGCGGCGGCACCGGGCTCTGATGCCCGAAAACCCGCAACGCCATCTCCACATGCCGGAGATGGGAAAGACTGTCCACCGTGGAGGCCAGGAAACGCCGGGCAATGTTGATCTTCTTGTCACTGTTCCACTTGCCCGACATGCTCTTGGAACAGTCGAAGACAAACAGGATACGCGTCAGCGGCGGCTCCGGTCTCTTGTGCACAGGCACCTGACCCCACCCCCTCAACGCCAACACAAAGAACAGCACGAAAAAACCCGCCCGGGATCTTCGCGCCCTGCCTGCTGCAGTATGAAAGCTCCGTTCCACAACTTCCCATAAAATTACACCAAAATCCGCAATAGAAAAAACAGAAAGGTCATCTCCCCGTATCTTCCCCGTATCATACCCTGCCGGAAATCCCATGAAAAGTGGTATTTTTGTACTGAACCAAGAATGCGGAACATGAGCCTGCAATGCGGCATCATCGGTCTTGCCAACACGGGCAAGACGACCCTTTTCAACTGCATGTCGAACACCAAGGCGGAGGTGACCGATTTTGCTTTCGGATCGCGCAAGACCAACATCGGCGTGATCCCCGTGCCCGACCCCCGTCTTGAGGAGCTGGCACGGCACCAGCCTACCGAGAAGATCATCCCCGCCACGGTCGAGATCCTCGACATCCCCGGCCTCACCAAGGGGGCCAGCCAGGGTGAGGGCGTCGGCAACCAGTTTCTTGCTGACATACGCAACTGCGACGCCCTGATCCACGTGCTGCGATGCTTCGACGACGACCGCCTGCCCCACATCGAAGGATCGGTCGACCCCGTCCGCGACAAGGAGATCGTCGATTTCGAACTGCAGGTAAAAGATCTTGAGTCGGTGGAGAAAAGGATGGAGAAGGTGCGCAAACAGGCCAGGAGCGGCGACAAGCAGGCCCGTTTCTCACTCGAGGTGCTGGAAAAGGTGAAAGCCCACCTGGAAGAATACAAACCCCTGCGCACACTGTCCCTCACCGAGGAGGAGAGGGAGGTCACCGACCCGCTTTTCCTGCTGACCGAGAAGCCGGTGCTTTATGTCTGCAACGTCGATGAAGCTTCGGCCGTCAGCGGCAACGATTATGTCGGGAAGGTGCGGGAGGCCATCCGTGAAGAGAACGCCGGTCTGATCATCATCGCCGGAGCCATGGAGGCCGAGATCGCCGAGCTGGACGACCCTGCCGACCGCCGGGCTTTCCTCGAGGAGATGGGCCTCACCGAACCGGGCGTCAACAAGGTCATACGCGCCGCCTACGACCTGCTCGACCTGCAGACCTTCTTCACCGTCGGACCCAAAGAGATCCGGGCCTGGACCATCCGCAAGGGAATGACCGCCCCCCAGGCCGCCGGCGTCATCCACAGCGACCTCGAAAAAGGGTTCATCCGCGCCGAAGTGATGAAATACGACGATTTCGTCACCCTCGGCTCCGAACAGGCCTGCAAGGATGCCGGCAAATTCCATATCGAAGGAAAAAACTACGTTGTAGAGGACGGTGACATCCTCCACATCCGCTTCAACATATGAACCATGTCCTCCAGACTGCTCCCTCTGCTGTTCCTCCTTCTTTTCCTTGTTCCCGCTGCCGGGCAGGAGGGAGATGAGGAGCGTGCCCGTGAGCTGCTGAAGGAAAGGGGCGAGGTATGTTTCTCTTTCCCCCGTCCGCCGGATACTGTATGGTACCGTCTCTCGCACCTCCTCTCCGTCGACCGTCTCGACAGGGACAGCGTTCGTGCCTATGCCGGTCCTTCCGCTTTCCGGGCCTTTCTGGCCACCGGCCTGCCCTGGCATCTCTGTCCCGTCGCCGGTGCCGCCAAGGGGCTGACCATGGCCTCCGGCATGGAGGAAGCTGCAGCATGGGACAGTTACCCCACCTATCAGCAATACGTCGCCCTGATGCAGGGTTTCGCCGCCGCCTATCCCGGCCTCTGCCGTCTCGACACCCTCGGCACCACCCCCGGAGGGCATCTCCTGCTGGCGGTGAAGATCTCCGACCACCCCGCAGTACAGGAAGATGAGCCGGTTTTCTTCTACTCCTCCACCATGCATGGCGACGAGACGGGAGGGTTCGTCCTGATGCTGCATCTCATCGACTCGCTCCTGCGCGGCTATGAGGGGGGAGGGCAGGTGCGCCGCCTGGTCGACAGCCTGGAGATCTGGATCAACCCCCTGGCCAACCCCGACGGCACCTATCACGACGGCGACAGCACCGTCAGCGGCGCCACCCGCTACAACAGCCAGGGCATTGACCTCAACCGCAACTTCCCCGACCCCCGCGACGGCCTTCACCCCGACGGCAACGAGTACGCTCCCGAGACCGTGGCGATGATGCGTTTCCTGCAGCAGCACCGTCCCGTGGTCTCGGCCAACTTCCACAGCGGTGCCGAGGTGGTCAACTACCCCTGGGACACCTGGACCTCCTCGGAACGTACCCATGCCGACAACAACTGGTTCTATGCTATCTCAAGGCGTTATGCCGACACCGTCCATGCCCATGCTCCGGCAGGTTATATGACCTACCTGGACAACGGTGTCACCAACGGCGGCGACTGGTATGCCATCAGCGGCGGGCGGCAGGACTATGTCACCGGCTACCTGCACGGCCGGGAGGTGACCATCGAGCTGGACAACACCAAGCTCACCCCCGTCTCCGGGCTGATCGCCCTGTGGGACTACAACAAACGTTCGCTGCTGAACTACATGGAAGAGGCGGTGTGGGGGCTGGGGGGCTACGTCGTTGACAGTCTCACGGAGGTGCCTGTGGCGGCCACGCTGCGTGTGCTGGCCCACGACGACACCTTCTCCCTCACCTTCAGCGACACCCTCACCGGTTACTTCCGTCGTCCGCTGGCGCCGGGCACCTGGGATCTGGAGATCACGGCCGCGGGCTACGACACTGCCCTGCTGCGGGGGGTGGTCACCGCCCGCGACTCGCTCACCTGGCTGGTCATCCGTCTGGGCAGGCCCACTTCGGCCGTCGCGGCCCCCGCACCACCCCGTCTGCTGCTGTGGCCCAACCCCGTCGCGGCCGGCACCACGATCCACCTGCGTCTGCCCCACCCCGGCACCTGGTCGCTCACCCTCACCCACGCCGCCGGCACCACACTCACACTCCTCAGCCGCCGTCCTCTCCCTTCCCGCGAGATCGCGGTGACCCTGCCCCCCCACCTGCACGGCCTGTGGCTGCTCACCGCCACCAGCCCCCACACAGTCCCTCTGACCCGGAAGATCATCATCCGGCATTAAAGACCTTATCCTATGGTACGTATTTCCTTCCCCATGCTGCTTCTTATCCTCCTGACGGGCGTGTTCTCCTGCCGCCCGCCGCAGCCCACCACCGTCCTCGACCTCAGCCGGGGCTGGCGTTTTGCTGCCGACACCTCCGATATGGGCAAGAAAGAGGGCTGGTATGCCCCTGCCTACGACGACAGCTCCTGGGACACCCTCGACGCCGGCCGCCGCTGGGAAGACCAGGGTTATCCCCGTCTCGACGGCATCGCCTGGTACCGCCGTCACGTAACGATTCCCTCCTCATGGAACGACCAGGCGATCTGGATACGTTTCGAGGGTGTCAACGACACCTACGATCTGTACGTCAACGGCCACCACGCCGCCACCTTTGCCGGTCGTTCCTATGCGGGTCATCCCACTTTCGTGCGTCTCGACAGTCTGTTGCATCCCGGCAAGGGCAACGTCCTGGCGGTACGCGTGAACGACTGGGGCAACAGCGGCGGCCTGTGGCGTCTGCCGGTGGTGCTCACCACCAACAGACAGCTGGCCACACATCTTTTTGAGCCGATCAGCGACGAGCCTTTTGATCCGGCGGCTGCAGGCTATGTGCTGGCATGGCATGATGAGTTCGACAGCTCCGCCCTCGACACAGCCCGCTGGCGTTACCGTGCCCTCGGACCCCGTCGCGGCGGCTTCGGCACACCCCACAGCGTCAGCCTCCGCGACGGCCTGCTCCTCATCCGCACCTGCCTCAGGAACGACACCCTGTGGTGCGGGGCCGTCAGTACCGAAGGGAAACATCTCTTTCGTTACGGCTACTTCGAGTGCCGGGCCCGCCTGCCCCGCACACAAGGCCCCTGGGCCGCCTTCTGGATCCAGTCGCCCCTCATCGCCCAAGGCGAAGACCCCGCCCTCTACGGCACAGAGATCGACGTTATGGAATATTTCCGTAACCACGACACCGACCTCGTCGCCCATACCCTTCATTGGGCTTACGGACCCCACCAGCAGACCACCGGTTCCTACCTCAGCCGGGTGAACGACCCCACAGGAACGTTCCACACCTACGCCGTCGAATGGACCCCCGAAGGATATGCCTTTTACGTCGACAGCCTGAAATACCACGAGGTGAAGGTGGGCGTCTCCCACATCGGCGAGGCGGTGATCCTCAGTTACGAACCTCCCGACAGCGGAGCCATCGATCCCTCCGAGTTGCCCGACACCTTCTTCGTCGATTACGTGCGCATCTGGCAGAAAAAAAACGACCCACAATGACCTGACCATGAAAAAGAGCCTTCCTTTCCGCTTCTCTTTCCTCCTTCTACTGTTGCTCATCCCACATCTGGCAGCAGCTCAGTCGCTTCGTTTCCGTGCCGACAGCACCTTCCATATCGTCCAGTTCACCGACACCCACATCGATATCTCCCGCGGGTCGAACCTGCAGGTCTACGCCACGGTCCGCGACATCCTCGCTGCAGAACATCCGGACCTGGTGGTGCTGACGGGCGACATCATCACGGAGGACAAACCTTTCGAGGGGTACCGCCGTTTTTCTGATCTTTTCGCGGCCGCCGGCGTCCCCTGGGTGGTGGTCTTCGGCAACCACGATTCCGAGGGGAGCACCCCCCGTCATGACATTGCTGCCTTTCTCACCACCCTTCCCGGTTGTCTCAACCGCGACGATCCCGCCACGCCGGGGGCGTGCGATTTCGTCCTTCCTGTCAGTGACAGGCGGGGACACACCGCCGCCCTGCTTTATTTCTTCGACTCCAACGCTTACAGCCCGCTGGATTATGTCGGCGGATACGACTGGATCCATTTCCCGCAGATCGCCTGGTACCGTGCCAGGAGCCGCGCCTTCACCGAGGCCCACGGCGGCATCCCTCTCCCGGCCCTCGCCTTCTTCCACATCCCCCTGCCGGAATATGAGCAGGCCTGGCACAACAAGGACCGGCGGCCCGTGGGGAAAAAGAAAGAGAGCATCTCCGCTCCCTGCGTCAACTCGGGCATGTTCGTCAGCATGCTGGAGATGGGCGATGTCATGGCCACCTTCGTCGGGCACGATCATCTTAACGACTTCATCGGCTGCCTCGACGGCGTGGCGCTGGCCTACGGGCGTGTCACCAAAGTGATGCCCCGCCGCCACGACCCCACCGCCGGCGGCCGCGTCATCGTGCTCCGTGAGGACGCCCGGCGCTTCACCACCTGGATACGGGACCTCCACGGCAAGAAAACACTTGTCTGCACCTACCCCGACTCTTTCCTCTGACCACCATACAAACAAAATCACCTTGCCATGAAAAAGCATATTTCTTTCCTTCCTGCCGGGCGTTATACAGCAATGATCCTGCTGTTTCTCATCCCTCTCCTGGCCACGGGACAGAGCATGAGCCTGCACCATCTGACGCGGCCTTCGTCGGCCCGTTCGCGCGCCATCACACCCGAAAACTTCACTGGGGAGAAAGGCAAGGGAGGCATGGCTACCCTCGAGGAGGGTACGGCCGCCGACGCTGCCCGCCAGCTGGGCATCGGCTGGAAGGTCAATCCTTACATCCACATCCCCGCCGACTCCACCTTCACCCTGGCCGACATCACAGGACCGGGCGTTATCCGCCACATCTGGATGACCCCCGTAGGAGAGTACCGTCTGATGATCCTGCGTTTTTACTGGGATGACGAAGAGGAGCCCTCGGTGGAGGTGCCGGTGGGCGACTTCTTCGCCGCCGGCTGGGGCATGGGTCATGAACCGGTCATCTCTTCCCTGGCCGTCTGTGTCAACCCCCGCAGCGGCTTCAACAGCTACTGGCAGATGCCTTTCAGGAAAAGATGCCGCATCACCATGCAGAACCTGAGCAGCAAAAAAGCAACCCTCTACTATCAGATCGACTATTCGCTCGAGGAGGTGGATGACAGCGCGCTTTACTTCCATGCCCAGTTCCGCAGAGTGAACAAACTGCCCTACAAACAGGTCTACACCATCGTCGACGGCATCCGCGGACAAGGCAACTATGCAGGCACCTGGCTGGCCCACGGCGCCCGCAAGACAGGATGGTGGGGCGAAGGAGAAGTGAAGTTCTACATCGACGGCGACCGCGACTTCCCCACCATCTGCGGGACAGGTGAAGAGGACTACTTCAACGGCTCCTACGGTTACAACGACCGCAAGATCGACGGCAAGATGTATTACGACGAGTTCAGCAGCCCCTATACAGGTTTTTACCGTGTCCCCGAGCTGGAAGGAGACGATCTGGTGGGGGTGTTCGGCCAGTACCGCTGGCATATCACCGACCCCGTCCGTTTCCGTCACGATCTGCGTGTCACCATCCAGTGTCTGGGATGGGGGCCCGACGGCTATCTGCCCCTGCAGGATGATCTGGCCTCGGTGGCTTTCTGGTACCAGACCGAACCCCACCATCCTTTCCCGCCTCTCCCCCCGCCGGAAAAACTCATCATCCGTCAGGAATGAACACCTTCTCCCCGTCCGGCCACTTTGGACGGGGATTTTTTTTCTTTATACGACAAGGTGTTTATTTTTGCGCGGTCATCAAACGATGGGGCTATGAGAACAGCTGACGAGGGAAGGACAAACAGGAGGATACTGGCAGGGCTTTTTCTCCTGCTGGCAGTGGTTCCGGTCGTTCGTGCCCAGCTCTCACGGCGTCTGCCGGCAGCCCGTCCGCGGCTGGTGGTGATGGTGCTGGTCGACCCTCTGAGCCTGGACCAGCTCAACCGTTTCCAGGAGAAAATGGGACGTGAAGGCTTCCGCAAGCTGATGTCGCAGGGCAGTTATTTCACCAACGCCCGTTACGACTATTTTTTTGCCGAGGCCGAAACGGGCGTGGCCACCACGCTGAGCGGCACCAATCCGGTGGTACACGGCATCGTGGGCAACAACTGGTACGAGCCGTTGCACCATGAGCGTGCTTTCGCCACCGCCGATGTCTCTGTGAAGGCGGTAGGAGGCAGCTACGAGGAAGGGCAGCATGCTCCCACGCGTCTGCTCACCACCACGCTGGGTGATGCCATCCGTCTGGGCAGCCGGCTGCGGGGCCGTTCTTTTGCCGTAGGCCTCGACGCTCCCACCACCGTCCTCGCCGGCGGCCACCTGGCCAACGCCGCCTACTGGTACGACCCCCATACAGGCACCTGGATGACCAGCACTTACTACATGGACTCCCTCCCCGGCTGGGTGCAGGAGTTCAACGCCAAAGAGCTGCCCCGTACCTACCTCTCCCGCATGTGGGAGACAAGCCTCCCCCCTTCCGAATACCGGGCCAGCCGCCCCGACACCGCCGACACCGGCCCCGGCCTGGCCGGCCGGACCGTCTTCCCCTACGACCTCAAAAAGATCTCACATCTTGAAAAAAGACGCGAGGACCTGGGCATCCTGCGACAGACCCCTTACGGGAACACCTTCACAGAGGATTTCGTCACCAACCTGGTCATCCGCGAAGAGCTGGGACGCGACGATACCTGCGACTTCCTGGCCGTGGTCTTTTCCGCCGGGCACTATGTGGCCGAGACCTTCGGCAGCGACTCACGCGAAATGGAAGATCTCCTGATACGCCTCGACCAGGACCTGGCCCATCTGATCTCCTTCCTGGAGAGGGAAGTGGGGCGGGAAAACCTGTTGCTCATCCTCACCGCCACACGGGGTGTCTCGCCCGACCCTTCCTATCTCACGGAGATGAAACTGCCGGCCGGCTACTTCCATCCCAACCAGGCGGTAGCTCTTCTGCGCAGCTATCTTAACGTCATCTACGGCGAAGGCAACTGGGTGAAAGGCTACCACAACCACCAGATCTACCTCGACCATGTGCTCATCGAGGACGCCAACATCTCCCTCTACGCCATGCAGGACCGTGTGGCCGACTTCATCCTGCAGTTCACCGGCGTGAGCCACGTGATGACCGCCCACGCACTGCGTGAGTCAGGCAACAACAACCCCGTCTTCAGGAAGATCCAGAACGGGTTCTATCCCAAACGCTCGGGCGATGTGTTCGTGGTCCTCGACCCCGGGTGGCAGGAAAAAGGCGACGGCGTCGGCACCACCGGCGCCGGATTCTGGTACGACAGCCACGTTCCGCTCATCTGGTACGGCTGGAAGATCCCACGCACCACCATCACCCGGGAGGTGCAGATGACCAGCGTAGCTCCCACCGTCTCCTACTTCCTCCGTATCCCCGCCCCCAACGGGTCGGAAGGAACGCTTCTCAACATGCTCCTGCAAAGCAAGAACAAGTGATCCGGGGTTTGGAACGATTGTTGCAAATCTTTTTGGCAAATGGATTTGTTTGTGTGGAGATATTTATATATTTGCAGACTAATTTTTTAACCAATTGATTTATTGCGTTATGAAGACTATGAAAATCACGTTTCTGGCAACGCTGATGATCTTCGGGACGGCCCTTCTGGGATGGTCGCAGGATGAAAAAGCCGTTATTGATGCTTACAACGAAGGCGTCAAGCTGCTGAACAGCGATACCAAGGGAGCTCTGGCATCATTCCAGAAATGCATATCCCTGGCCGAGGAAGTCGAAGAACTGAGCGAAAAAGGAGAAGAAACAAAGAAACTCGCCCAGGAACAGATCCCCAAGCTCTATTACAAGCTGGCTGTTGAATCTTACAAGAAAAGGGACTTCGAAGGAGCTATCAAATACTTTGAGAAGACCAAGGAAACGGGCAAGAAGTACGGTAATATCTCTCTCGCCCAGAAAAGCGAACGGCTTATTCCCAAGATCTACTATGCCTGGGGTAAGCAGGAGTTCATGAAAAAGAACTACCAGGATGCCATCAAGATCTTCGACCGGGGCATTGCGGTTAATCCCAACCTGGCCAGTGCCTATTTGGGCAAAGCCCTTGTCTACGACAAGCTCAAACAGGAGGATAAGATGAAAGAGGCCGCCGACAAGGCCATCGAGGTCGCCCAAAAGGTGCACGACCAGAAGACCCTCAACAACGCCAGGAAGTTCATGAAGAACTACACATACAACCACGCGGTGATCGCCATCCAGAACAACAAGATGGATGAGGCAGAGAAATACCTCAATGCCTCCATCAGCTACGGCAACAACTCACCTGATGTTTATTACGAACTGGGCAAGATCTACAACAAACAAGGCAAATACACGGAAGCCGTCAACTATCTGCAGAAGGCTCTTTCGCTCGACCAGGGTAACGACGTAGTGAAAGCGCGATACTACTATTCGCTGGGCAAGGTGTACGAGAACCTGAACAAGAAGACCGAAGCCTGTGCCGCTTTCAAGAAGGCTCTTCATCCTCCTTATGAGGAGAGCGCCAAGTACGAGATGCAGCAGGTGTTGAAGTGCAAGTAAGACATATTTTCCGAAACCATGGAAAGGGTCGCGGAGGCGGCCCTTTTTTTATTCTTTCTGACTGTAACGACGTGCTGTCTCCCGGAAGACGGGGATGAGGGAGGCATCTTTCTCGGCTGCGTTGCCTACCACGACGATGTCGGCGCCGGCACGGAAGAGTGTTTCGGCCTCCTCGGGGCGGGTGATGCCTCCACCCACGACCAGCGGCACCTCCACGGTCTCACGCACGGCAGCCACCACCCGGCTGTCGAGCGGCCCCCGGGCACCGGAACCTTTTTCCAGATAAACAAGACGGCTGCCCATATACTGTGCTGCCAGGGCTGTGGCCGTTATGATGTCGCGGCGCCGTTCCGGGAGGGGCGGCGTGCCGCTCACCACCTCCACGGCACTGGCATGACCCTCACCCACCAGCAGATAAGCCGTGGGGATCACCTCCAGGCCCATGGTGCGAATCATGGGTGCTGCCGTCACCTGATCGCCCGCCAGATACTGCGGATTACGGCCGGAAAGAAGGGTGAGCATCAGCACAGCATCGGCCTCACCGGTGAGTTGCAACAGACTGCCGGGGAAAAGCACCAGCGGCACCTTCAGATGCCGGTGCAGCACTTCCGCCACCGGCGTCACCGGCCGCGACACCAGACTGCCCCCCAGCAACACCAGATCGGCTGGCACAGACCCCACCCTCTCCAGCAAAGCCTCCGCCGAAGCTACGGTATGTTCCTCGGGATCCACCAGCAGCGCAAAGAGCTTACGCCCTCTCTCTGCCGAAAGAACAATATCTTCCAGGACAGTCATAGACATCATTCACAACACCATACCATCACATAATCCTTCATCCTGCGGTAATGCAAAAGGAACTCCTTGTGCAGGTGTCCATGCTCGACCCGCCCCCGCACCTCTCCCTCCACACCGGGATCGAAAGACTCCAGGATCATGTGCTCCCGGAAGTTGAGTGCGTTCCTGTCACAGATCTTGTACATCGCCTCCTTGGCACACCAATGGATGTAGAGGTGATACCTTTTTTTGGTCTCATCGTCGGTGATCCGCTCTGCAGGATTGATGAAGTAGTGGGCGATGCTGGAGATACGGTGGGTCATCTGTTCCATGTCGAGACCCACCTTTTTTTCCCTGCTCAGAAGAATCGCCGTGAGCTTGCCGGAATGGGAGATGCTGATGTTCCGGGAACGGTCCTGCAGAAAAGGTTTGTTGGTCGTCGCATCGTAGACGATACGGGCTTCGTGTCCCACCATACGCTGCAACAGGACACGCACGCTCAGGAACTCCAGCTGCCGTGCCTCCCTGCGGAACGAATCCAGCCGCTCCTCCTCAGCGGGCTCCAGCTCCACCATCGACCGTAAGGCAGCCAGATCTTCCTCGATCTCCCATACCCCCAGCAGACAATCCTCCTCCGGTTCCTGGATGAACTTTAGCGCCATGCAGCTTGTTTAACAAACGGCAAATTAAGAAAAAAACTATTTCCACGAAAAGGTTTCAATCATATGGACGATGTCCTTGCGGATGAAGTCGATGACCGGGGCCAGGGAGTCCTTGTTGGGTTCTGTTCGGAAATAGAGGGCCCCCCTCAGGAAATGACGGGTGCTGTCGGTGAGGTAAAACTGGACATTGGAAGCGGTATTGCCACGGATGTCATAGAGGATGCCATAGACATGCCGCAGCGTATCGGCGAAGGCCCGCTCGCGGATGGCATCGGCCTTCACGGTATGCTTGTAGGCCAGATCATAGGTATCCTCCAGCATCCTGCCCAAATTGCCCTCGATATTCTTGTAGGTGATGTGGATACGTCCGTGCAGCGAAGGGAACTCCACATTGATCCAGCACGGCTCGGCATCTGGCTCGGGATCCTTCACAACACGGGCATATACGGGATATTCAAAGGTATAGGGACAGGGCCCTTCGTAACGTTCATACTTTTTCTCGGGGAAAGTGATACGGAAATAACCATGCGGCTTGGGGGTATAGGTACGCCGGCACGCCGGAGTCCCCAGCATCAGGATGACCAAGGGAAGAAGCAGAACTCTCTTTTGCCAGCTGACCATCAATCTTCCTTTTGAGTGTTCCCCAGCCGTTTTACCTCCACTTTTTTGATACGACGGCTGTCCGACTCGGTGACCCGGAAGAGGAAATCCTTGTAACGCACCGTCTCTCCGGGATCGGGGATCTTCCCCCGCAGTTCGAGGATCAGCCCTGCCAGGGTCTCAGCCTCCCCGCGTACCTCCATGAAATACTCGTCTTCCAGGTCGAAAAGCTTGCAGATGTCGTTGAGCAGCATCTTACCGTCCATCACGTAGCGGTCTTCCGCCAAACGGGTGTACAGCTCCTCCTCCTCATCGTGCTCGTCGGAGATCTCACCCACGATCTCTTCGATGATGTCCTCCAGGGTGACAATGCCACTGGTACCTCCATACTCGTCGATCACGATGGCAATATGGATCTTGTTGAGCTGAAACTCCTCCAGCAGATCGTTGATCTTCTTGCTCTCGGGAACGAAGTAAGGAGGCCGGATCAGGGTCTGCCACTTGAACGAATCCTTTTTGTGAAGGTGCGGCAGAATATCTTTGATGTAAAGGATCCCCTTGACATGGTCGAAAGTCTTGTTGTAGACGGGCACACGGGAATATCCTTCGCGTACGATCTCTTCCAGGAGGCGCCGGAAAGGAAGACGTATGTCCACGGCAAAGACATCGACACGGGGCGTCATGATCTCCTTCACATCCAGGTTGCCGAACTTGGTAATGCCTTTGAGGATCTTCTCATCTTCGAGCACCCCTTCCGGAGAGAGCTCCAGAGCGTCGGAAAGATCGTCGATGGTAATGTTCTGGGTTTTCTTGGGAAGACGTTTTTTGATGACCGAAGTGGAACGTACCAGCATGAGGATGAGAGGACGAAAGAGGGTCTGGGTGACCTGCAGGGGGATGGCCATCAGCCGGGCCCAGGCCACACGCCTCTGCGTGGCGTAGATCTTGGGCATGATCTCACCAAACAACAACAGCAGGAAGGTGATGCCCACCACCTGCACCAGGATGCCGAGAGTAGGTGCCCCCGAAAAGTCGAAGATGCGGTTGGTAAGGAAGGTCGAAAGGATGACGATGCCGATGTTGACGAAGTTGTTGCCTACCAGGATGGTTCCCAGGAGCATCTCAGGCTGGCCGTGCAGGGCCAGCAGCAGACGGTCGCTCCGGCGGCGGGAATGACGGAGCCGTTCCAGGTCGGTGGGAGAAAGGGAAAAATAGGCAACCTCTGAGCCCGAAAGGAGCGCTGAGGAAAGCAGCAACAGCACCAACACCAGCAAGAGCACCCCGTCGGTGACATCAAAACCGCGGAAGAGCACCTGCATGCTCCCGATGATCATATCCAGGTGAGGATCATCCGCTTCCAAGGTTCAAGAGTTTTGGGGAACGCATCACAGATCAGAAAGGAAGATCATCTTCAGCCCCTCCGGTGAAAGGATCGCCCTCCTCTTCGGGGAGGGTCTTGTCACCCTTCTCGCCGGCATTTTCCACGGGAGCCTCAGGCCCCTGCGGTGTCTCACCCTTGCGGGTGAGCATCTGCATGTTGTCGGCCACGATCTCGGTGATGTAGCGCTTGTTGCCATCCCGGTCCTCGTATGAACGGGTACGTATCTTCCCCTCAATGTAGAGGGCATGTCCCTTTTTGACGTAGTTCTCCGCCACCCGGGCCAGGCCCCGCCACAGGACGATGTTGTGCCATTCGGTCTGCGTCACCTTCTCGCCGTCCCGGGTACGGTAAGTCTCGCTCGTGGCCAGCGGGAAATGTGCCACGGGCACGTCGTTGTCGATGTACCGCACCTCCGGGTCCTTCCCTACATTGCCTATCAGGATCACTTTGTTGACCATCTTATCGTTCTTTTAACGTCTGCTTGCTTTCAACCTTGTAAAAATACAAAAAAAATCGTTGTACCTTCTTCGTCTATCCTCCCGTGCCTGGGAGGATCCTCTGTTTTTCGAGATAAAGCCCAAGGAGGCGGGGAAAGGTCTTTTCGGCAAGTTCCTCGCGGGGAACAGCTTCCCATCCTTCCGGCAGGGGGTCAAGCCGGTCGACCGCCGTACGGTAGAAGCGGGCCAGGATGGTGCGGTGGGTGAGCTGGTGGCGTACCGTCGCCGAGACCTCCACCGCCTGTCCGCGCATAGGCGGGAAAAGCAAGGACATACGGTCGATCACCTCCGCCGGTTCTTCTTCCTGTTCTGTTTCCATGAGGGGCAGTTCATGAAGATGTTGCCAGATGTCCTCTTCCCCTCTTCTGCGGAGAAGGATCCTGTCGCAACAGGTGATGAGGAAATAGTGAAAGTACCTTTTTTTCGTTCTTTTGGGCGGGCCTGAGGGAGGCAGCTCACCGATGAGGTTCTGCTCCAGGGCACGGCAATGGCCGGCCAGGGGACAGACAGGACAGGCGGGTCGATCGGGCAAACAAATAAGAGCGCCCAGCTCCATGATGGCCTGGTTGAAATCGCCGGGACGGTCGTCCGGCATCATGGCGGCGGCCCGCTGCCGCACCTCCCGGTCGCCGGCGGTGCCGCGACGCAGCCTCAGAGCATGGAGACGCGTGACCACCCGGAAGACATTGCCGTCGACCACGGGCACCTTCTCCCCGAAAGCTATGGAAGCCACGGCAGCTGCCGTATAAGGCCCTATACCCGGCAGGGTCAGCAACACCTCATAAGAGGAAGGGAAACGCCCATGCCACCGCTCCACCACCTCACGCGCCGCAGCATGCATATTGCGGGCACGACGGTAATAGCCCAACCCTTCCCATACTTTCAGCACCTCATCTTCCGAAGCACGGGCCAGCATCTCCACCGTGGGGAAACGCTCCAGAAAACGAAGGTAATACCCCGTACCCTGCACCACACGTGTCTGCTGCAGGATCACCTCGGCCACCCAGATACGATAAGGGTCACGCGTCCTGCGCCAGGGCAGGTCACGACGATGACGATCGTACCAGGCAAGCAACATGTACCCTGTCACCATCCCCTCATCTCCGGACATTACCTTTTCCATAACACCACAAAGAAAAGAAGTTTCCCCACTCCGTACAACACACCCCGAGAGTGCTCACCGCCTCATTTTCACGGGAAACAGGAAATAATTTCCTCAAGGATACCCGCAATAAGGAGAAATCTTTTTATATTTGCAGACCCAAAGAAGAAAAATTAATCTAATTTATTGATAACTAAAGATTTTTAAAATGACTAAAGCAGACATTGTGAACGAGATCTCCAAGAAGACCGGGATCGAGAAGGTGACCGTACAGAAAACGGTCGAGGCTTTCATGGAAGCAGTAAAGGACTCGCTTGCAAGCAACAACAATGTTTACCTGAGGGGCTTTGGCAGTTTCATCGTCAAGAAAAGGGCCCAGAAGACTGCCCGTAACATTTCGAAGAACACCACGATCATCATTCCGGAGCATTACATTCCGGCATTCAAGCCTGCCAAGACCTTCATCAACAAGGTAAAAGATAACGTGAAGTAAGGACTTCGTAAAGGGAAAGACCATGCCAAGCGGAAAGAAAAGGAAAAGGCATAAGATGGCGACCCACAAGCGCAAGAAGCGTCTGCGGAAGAATCGCCATAAGAAGAAGAAGTGACGGGCAGATAGTCCCCCTATCTGTCTGTACGATATCATCTGCACAATAGCCCGGAGGGATCCTCCGGGTTATTGTGGTTTTTCGTTATCCCGCATCAGGGGGCATCAACAAAACGGAAAAATGTGAGCTACGAGCTGGTCATTGATGCAAAGGCCTCCGAGATCGATATTGCCTTACTGCAGGATGGGTCGCTGCTCGAACTGTCGAAGGAAAAGAGCGACATCGAATATTCTGTAGGGGACATCTACCTGGGCAGGATCCGCAAGATCATGCCGGGTTTGAATGCGGCTTTTGTGGACATCGGTTCCAAGAAAGATGCATTCCTTCATTATCTCGATCTGGGCCCGCAATTCAGCACGATGAAGGAATACCTGTCGGTGGCCCTGCACCGCAAGGGGCGTATGCCGTCGGTACACCGTTTCAAACGGCTTCCCGACATACGCAAGGACGGGAAGATGGCCGATGTCCTCAAACCGGGCGACCCCGTGGTGGTGCAGATCGTCAAGGAACCCATCTCCACCAAGGGCCATCGTCTCACCTCGGAGGTGTCGCTGGCAGGACGCAACCTGGTGCTGCTCCCCTTCCACGACAAGGTCTCGGTATCCTCCAAGATCGAATCGGCCGAGGAAAAGAACCGTCTCAAACAGCTTCTGCAGAGCATCAAACCCCAGAACTACGGGGTCATCGTCCGCACCGCCGCCGAAGGGAAAAGAGTGGCCGAGCTCGACTCCGAACTGCGGGAACTGGTCAGAAAATGGGAGAGTTCCTTTCAACGCCTGAAGGATGCCACCCCCCCGAAAAAGATGATCGGCGAGCTCAACCGGGTATCGGTCATCCTGCGTGACCTGCTGGGGGTGGATTTCAGCGCTATTTGGGTCAACAACGCCGAGCTTTACCAGGAGATGCAGGATTACATCCGCATCATCGCCCCCGATAAGGTAAAGATCGTCAAGCTCTACAAGGGCAAACTGCCCATTTTTGAGCATTTCGGCATCAACAAGCAGATCAAGAGCCTTTTCGGACGCACGGTATCGTTCCGCAACGGAGCCTATCTGATCATCGAACACACCGAGGCCCTGCACGTCATCGACGTGAACAGCGGAAACCGTTCGCGTGCAGGCGATTCCCAAGAGACCAACGCCCTGGAGGTCAACCTGGCCGCAGCCGAGGCCATCGCCCGGCAGCTGCGTCTCCGCGACATGGGCGGCATCATCGTGGTCGACTTCATCGATATGACCTCTCCCGAACACCGGCAGCAGGTCTACGAGAAGATGAAGGAGGCGATGTCGCACGACCGCACCAAACACAACATCCTTCCCCTCAGCAAGTTCGGCCTGATGCAGATCACCCGGCAGCGGGTGCGGCCCGTCCTTGATATCGAGACCGAAGAGGTATGCCCCGTCTGCAACGGCACCGGCAAGATCGGCCCCAGCATCCAGCTCATCGAGACCATCGAGAACCGTCTCAAAGAGATCCAGGAAAAACACCACTTCAGCAAGATCACGCTCCGGGTCCACCCCTTCGTGGAGGCATACATCAACAAAGGCTTCCTCAAATCGATCCGGCGCCAGTGGAGCAAAAAATACAACTGCAAGCTGGAAGTCCAGCCCCTCACCGAACTCTCCTTCCTGGAATACCGTTTTCTCGATCCCTTCGGCGACGAGATCATCGTCTGAAACATGACACCTTGGGGTCAACAACTCTTCCAACAATCTGTGTGACTGAAATTTACAGACTATCTACGTAGTAGTCTACATAGCTGACTACGTAGGCAGAACAATACAAGCAAAGCATTTACATCTGGATATGAACAAATTACAATCATTGCCAGGACATAACAACAGGCCAAAAAAGAAAATATTTTTCAAAAACCCGTATCGTGAAAGATGCTTTCCACCGCCGGTCAACGGTTTCGGAATGTTGTTCCGCAGGAGAAGGTTGTGCATAACGTCGCTTTTTGTATTTTTATGCGCCGTTCCAAGAACCTGTGAGGATTAAGTGAAAAACGTCAGAAAACATTGATGATCATGAGAAAGACTTGGATGCTGCTGACGGCATGGATGGTGATGCAACTCTCCCTGCCGGCCCAGATCGTGAACCCTGTACACTGGAACTTCTCGGCCGAGATGGTCTCGGAGGATGAAGCCGACCTGATCTTCACCGCCCGGATCGATGACAATTTCCATCTGTATGGAGTGGACATTCCCGGCGGAGGGCCTGTCCCCACCTCTTTCCGTTTCGACTCCACCGGTGAGTATCAGCTGGTCGGCAAGGTAAAGGAAATGAGTGAGGGGGAAAGCTATTTCGATTCCAATTTCAACATGAAGCTGAAGGTTTTCAGCGGCAAGGCCGTTTTCAGGCAGCGGGTGAAGCTGCTGGCCGACGGGCCGGTCACGGTAAAAGGGTCGGTGGAGTTCATGTGCTGCGACGACAGCCGCTGTATCCCGCCGCAGGAAGAGGATTTCTCGTTCACTCTTGAAAAAGGAGGCAAGGCCGTGGCTGCGGCCGGCACTGCGGAGAAGACGGACGAGGGAGGCTCTGCCGTCACCTCTGCGGATACTGCCGCCACTCCGACCCTGCAGAGCCAGCTCAACCTGCAGGTACAGGGTACGACGGTCACACCCACCGCCGAAGAGGAGCACCAAGAGACAGCTTCTGCCACCTCTTCTTCCGGCACACAAAAAGACCGTTCGCTCCTGCTCTTCTTCCTTCTCTCGCTGGGAGCGGGTCTCCTGGGCACCCTCACCCCCTGCGTCTTCCCGATGATCCCCATGACCGTGGCGTTCTTCTCCCGCAGCATGGGCAGCCGTTCGAAGGCCATCCTGCAGGCTTTCATCTTCGGAGTATCCATCATGCTCATCTATACGTCGGTGGGACTGATCGTCTCGCTCACGAGCGCCGGTGCCGACTTTGCCAACACGCTCAGCACCCACTGGCTTCCTAACCTTTTGTTCTTCCTCCTTTTTGTCACTTTCGCCGCCGCCTTCCTGGGCATGTTCGAGTTGGTGCTGCCCAACAGTCTCATCACCAAGGCCGACCAGCAGGTGGACAAGGGGGGCATGCTGGCCGCTTTCTTCATGGGCCTGACGACGGTGCTGGTCTCTTTCAGCTGCACCGGGCCCATCGTGGGTGCCCTGCTGGTGGAGGCCGCTTCGGGAGAGGTGTGGCGTCCGACCATCGGCATGCTCGGCTTCGGCCTGGGCTTCGCCTTGCCCTTCACCCTCCTGGCCATCTTCCCCTCCTGGCTCAAAGGCCTGCCCAAGTCGGGGGGATGGCTCAACTCGGTGGAGGTGGTGCTGGGCTTCCTGGTGCTGGCCCTCTCGCTCAAATACCTCTCCAACATCGACCAGACCTACAACCTCCATCTCATCAGCCGTGACCTCTACCTGGCCATATGGATCGTCCTCTTCACCCTGCTGGGTTTCTACCTGCTGGGTAAGATCAAGTTCAAGAAAGACAGCGACCTGCCTTATGTGAGTTTCCCGCGGCTGGTGCTGGTGATCGCCACCTTCTCCTTTGTGGTGTATCTCATCCCCGGCCTTTTCGGGGCGCCGCTGAAGGGCATCTCGGGGCTGCTGCCGCCGATGAGCGCCCAGTCGTTCACCCTCACCGCTGCACCTGCCGCAGGCACCACCCATGCATCGGCAGACGGGGAGGTGACCTCCGCCCTGTGCGATACGCCCAGGTATGCCGACAAGCTGGAGATGCCACCGGGCCTCGCCACCTACTTCGACTACGACCAAGCCCTCGCCTGCGCCCGCAAACAGAACAAACCCCTGCTGCTCGACTTCGTCGGCCACGCCTGCAGCAACTGCAAAGAGATGGAAACCACCGTCTTCACCGACCCCGACGTGATCCGGCTCCTGAAAAACGACTTCGTCATCGTCAAGCTCTATGTCGACGACCGGACCAAGCTGCCGGAAGAGAACTGGGTCACCACCGGCAAGGGCAAAGTGCTGAAAAAAATGGGACAGGTGAACGCCCATCTCCAGATCGAGCGGTACAAGACCAACACACAACCCTATTATGTGATCATCGACAACGATGAAAAGGTCCTCGGTGAACCCCTGGGCCATACTCTCGACAAGGAGGAGTTCATCCGGTTCCTGAAAAAGGGCAAGGCCGCCTTCCGGAAAAATTAGCCATGCCCCTGCGGCCTGTCAATGTGCTTCTGGCGGAACGTCATTGGCCTCTGGCGAGGCGTCATTCGCGATGGCTGTCATTGGCCCCTGACGGGGCTGTCATTGGCTCCGAAGGAGCCAATGTGAGGAGGAGCTCCACTCCGACGAAGCAATCCCAATATATCGGCCTTCGGCCTGTCAATATGCTCCTGGCGGAGCGTCATTAGCCACTTCGTGGCGTCATTCGGCCCTCCGGGCCTGTCATTGAGCCTTCGGCCGTCATTGGCTATGTGCGTCGGACCTCCCCTCTTGAGAGGGGGCGGGGATGTGTTCATAACCCCAACGCCGTCAATAAATCAATTGAGCCCGGATGTTGTGAGGCGCCCCGGCGCCGAAGCAATCCCAAAAAACCGGCCCCCAACCTTTCAATGTCTCCCCTTTCGACCCTTTCGACCTCTTCGACCCTTTTGACCCGCCGTGGCCGGGTGCCTTGCCCCCACATGCCGGCACACAGTCCGTCATTCGGCCTGCGGCCTGTCATTGGCTCCGAAGGAGCCATTGCGAGGAGGAGCTCTGCTCCGACGAAGCAATCTCAATAAATCGGCCTTCGACCGTCATTAAGCCCTTCGGCCTGTCATTCGCCTGACGGCTGTCAGTGGTTTGGGCTACTGAGCTTCTTTCATCTTTCTGATCCGTTCCGGCAGGTTTTCGAACGGTACTCTTTCCTGTTCGCCGCTGTCCATCATCCTGAGGGTGGCCGTACGTTCGCGGATCTCGTTCTCACCTATCAGCACCACCCAGGGGATGCCCTTGTGGTGGGCATAGCTCATCTGTTTTCTGATCTTCACCGCATCGGGATACACTTCGCAGGCGATCCCCTCTTCCCGCAGGGCGGCAGCCAGGGGGAGCACATGCTGCATCTCCGCCTCACCAAAATGAAGGAAGAGCACCTCGGTGGCCCGCAGGGTGGTGTCGGGGAACTTGCCGGTATTGAGCATCACATCATAGATGCGGTCGGCACCGAAAGAGACCCCCACCCCTGACACTCCCGGCATGCCGAAGATGCCGGTAAGGTCGTCGTAGCGTCCTCCGCCACAGATGCTGCCGATGGTCCATTCGCGCGCCGTCACCTCAAAGATGGTCCCGGTATAGTAGTCCAGTCCCCGAGCCAGCGTGATGTCGAACAGCCGTTCCTGCCGCAGGGGCAGATGCTGCAGGTGGTCGAGCAGCTTCTCCATCTCTTCGAGCCCTTTCATCCCTGTCTCCGACGGGGCCAGCTCTTGCCGCAGCATAGCGATCTTCTCCGCATCGCTTCCCTCGTAGGTCAGGAGAGGCAGCAGTTTTTGTATGCTCTCTTCGGGGAACTGCCGCTCCCGCAGCTCTTGTGTCACGCCCTCCAGTCCGATCTTGGCCAGCTTGTCTATGGCCACGGTCATCTCCCGCAGTCTTTCGCCCACGCCCAGCACCTCGGCGATGCCGGCCAGCACCTTGCGGTTGTTGAGATGGATCAGCACCGGCACTTCCAGGCGGCTGAACACCTCGTCGATGATCATCGTCAGCTCCGCCTCATTAAGCAGGGAGGCAGAACCGATGACATCGACATCGCACTGATAGAACTCGCGGTAACGCCCTTTCTGGGGGCGGTCGGCCCGCCACACCGGCTGGATCTGGTATCTTTTGAAGGGGAAGGTGATCTCATTACGGTGTTGCACCACGTAGCGGGCAAAGGGCACGGTGAGGTCGTACCGCAGTCCTTTCTCGGCGATGCGCAGAGCGAGGTCCCGGGTATCCATCGTAGAGAGTTCCTCCCGTGGTATCCCGCGGAGGAAATCGCCCGAGTTGAGGATACGGAACAACAGACGGTCGCCCTCCTCGCCGTACTTGCCCAGCAACGTCGAAAGATTCTCCATCGCCGGGGTCTCCAGCGGCTGGTAACCATAGCGGGTGAACACATCCTCGATGGTGCGGAAGATGTGGTTGCGTCGCATCATCTCCTGCGGTGAGAAGTCACGTGTGCCCTTGGGGATCGTCGGTCGCTGTGAAGCCATGGATCGTTAGCTTGATACGAAGAACAAAGATATCATCAAAATCGGCAACAAAAAACCATCCCCTCCCCTTTGTGGAAGAGGGGTAAGGAGGCGCTGCCGGTGTCAGAACTTGCCGAGACGTTTGAGGTCGGAAGGGAGGAAGCCGTTGGGTTTCTTCTTAGAGATGAGATGGTAGTTGAAATAATACATCTTCCCCTGCGGATCGAGGATCATCTTGTAGACCCGTCCTTCGTCGCCTTCGTCACCGGGTTTCACCACAAAAAGGAAGGCCATCCCGGCAGGCGGGTCGTTGAGTGCCTTGTCGATCTCGTCCCTGCTGACCAGCCGGAAAGGATGAGGATAGAGGGCTTTCACCGCAGCCTCTTCCCGCAGCTCCGGGACCAGGTCCTCCTTTGCCAGCCAAAGCTCCTTATCACCCAGATCCTGCATGTTGACGTTGTAATATTTCAGATAGCGATATTTCAAGGAAGGACTGCCCGGATGTTCCAGGATACGGGTGACATGCTGCTGGACGAAACGAACGATCACCTCCATCTTGGCCACATATCCATCATCATCCGTATTGGAATAGGCCAGAGGGAATGAGCAGAACTCAGGCAGCTTGGAGAGATTGTTGACCGGGTCACCCTGCAGCAGGTTGAGAAAATCATACTTCGCCCCTGCCCGGTCCTTCTCGAAGGCAGTAGAGGTGAGCACCAGAAAAGAGTAGGAAGGATCTTTCATACGTTTCTGGAACTCACCGGTGGAAATAAACTCATAAGAGGTGATGGTCCACACCTTCTTGACAGCTTCCTTGATGACCGGATTGAAAAGGGAAAAAGGATCGTCTTCGAGAACCACACAGGTGGTCGAAGCACGAAAAGCTTTCATCTGATCCTCCGTGGGGAAAGGCCCCTGGGCAGAGAGCATTACGGAAAGGCCCAGGAGTACTGTCATAAACAGGCTCTTTTTCATGATATTGGGTTTTTGTTAAGATCGCTTGTTCGCTCTGTCGCCCGCACTTCCTCCTATTCCCGGACCGGAAGATAAACGGGATTGCGTTCGTTGAACTTGCGAATGTACATAAAACGCATCTGCTTTTTCTTGGTAGGTCCCAGACGGACGTACTCATCGTACAGCTCAGGATCACGCATCAAGGCCACTTCCACACTCTGATTGGTATACTCCATGATCTTCCCCGTCTCAAAGTCGAGGATGAACTGCCGCATCTCCGTACGTTCGTAGGTGGTAGCCGTATAGGCGGGTGGGTAATAATAGCCGTAGGCAGGATAATAAAAACTGTTGTACGGATTGTAGTACCTTGTATCAAGTACTGTGCGTGTTCCCACGAAATGACAGATACCTCCCACGATGGTGATCCTGTTGAAATGGCCGTCCACCTGAACATACAGGATGCCGTTGCGAGAATAGCCCCAGATGTTGTCGCGCTTCACCTGATGACGGTACCCCTGGTCATCATAATAGGTGATGATGTCGTGCGAGAGCACCTTGTCGTAAAAAGCCTGGTCGTTCAAAGGTACGATCGTCACGATATAAGCTTTGGGGATGGGATCGTTGGCCTTCACCTGGTCGAAGTTGAGAAAGATGCCGTCCTTGAAACGGAAATCACGGTCCAGCTCTGCCGTACGCAACGTGTCGTCCCGCTCATGCCCGAGAGGTGCAACACGGGGTTGTGCCTGGACCGAAAACCCCATGATCAGCATCCACAGCCCCGCCACCCCAACGAGCTTACGCATCCACTCTGTCTGCCTGCTTACTTGTCCCCTGAACATCTCACATCTTCTTTTTTTCCTCCGCCGGGAGGTGTTTCAAAGTAACATTTTTTCTCCAAAAACCGAACAAATTTCATACCTTACCGTAAAATTTGATGTATTTTTGAAGCCGTAAAAAATACCTTCGAAAAACCCGTGACGACGGAACGAATCACCAGGTTACTGAACATACTGATGCTGGATTATCAGGGTCCCCAGGCTGATGAGTACCGACCCAAGATCCTGGTGATCAACCTGCTTTCGATCTTCATCGTGCTGATGATCCCGGTGATCCTCATCTTTTCCGTGGTCCAGCACGCCACATATATCTCCACCCTCTATTTTTTGCTGGGTTCGGTAGGGGTCTATGCCCTGAACATTCTCATCTTCAAGAGAACCCAGAAATACCTTTGGTTTGCGTTGGGATATCTGGTTGGCACCCTGGCCATCGGGGTTTTTTTTCTTTTTGTTTTGATCCGTGAGAACTGGGTGGTTTACTGGGCGCTTGTCTATCCCATGCTGGGGATCTACCTGCTGGGTCAGAAACGGGGAAACTGGTTCTCTTTTTTCCTTCTTCTGTTAGTGATCTTTGTGCTGTTCTACTGGATCTCTCCCGACCATACGGATCTGTTCATGCCGCTGAGTCATAAGATCCATATCTTGTTCATCTATGGATTTCTCTGGTTGATGGGCAACATCTACAACTGGTACCTGAACATGTCTCTGGAGAAAGTGCGTGAAGCCAAGGAGCTGATCCTGAAAGAGAACGAGAAGAAGGACCGTTTCCTCACGCAGTTGTCACACCAGATCCGCACGCCGCTCAACGATATTGTAGCCTTTGAGAGCCTTCTGAAGAAAACCCGTATCGCCGATGAGGACCGGGAGATGTTCGAGATGATCATGGTCTCGACCACCAACCTGATCCAGGTGGTGGATTCCATCACCGAGACGGGAGCATTCACCACCCCGATCAAACAGATCGGCTATGAGCCGTTCCGTCTTTCGGAGATTTTTTCCCAGTTGAAAGAACTCGCACCAAAGCAATACGGCAACAAGCTGCATATCACCTTTCCCGGAGAGGAGGAGACATCCCTGACCCTACAGGGCGACCGTGTCATCCTGAAACAGATCATCATGAACGTGATGGAAGGGATCTTCCGCAATCAGCAGGAGGAGCAGCTTCAGACCACTATAACCCTGAAAAAGGAGGAACAAGGTGACAAAATCCTGCTCACTCTTTTCTTCCGTTGCGACCGTCCTCTGTTCGACCAGAAACGTTTCCTTCATTTGACGCGTCTGGCTGACCAGGGAGTGCGGGTACTGAGTGACCCGGAAGATTTCCAGTACATCAACCTCCTGCTGGCACGCAGTCTGGTCCGTCAGCTGGGCGGTTCGCTGGAGCTCACCCGCTTCGAGGACGGTAAGACTCCTTGTCTGAAAGTGACCGTTCCTTTCAGGAAGGTGAAGGAAACGCGTTCCGAAATGACTGCCATGCCGGTTGCCGGCATTCCCGCGGGCCAGAAGAAAAAACTCAGCGATGCCATCGTCCTTCTGGCCGAAGACAACCCCATCAACCAGAAGATCGTCAAGCTGAGCCTTCAGAAATACGTCAAGCAGATCGACATCGCACAGGATGGCAAGGAAGCTCTCGATCTTTACGGAACCACGCGGTACGATTTCATCCTGATGGACATCCAGATGCCCAAGATGGACGGTATTACGGTGACACGCAAGATCCGTGAGATAGAGACCTCCACCAACACCCACACCCCCATCATTGCCATCACGGCCAATGCCATGCTGGGCGACCGGGAGACATGTATCTCGTCAGGCATGGATGAGTATATCAGCAAACCTTTCCAGATCCAGACCCTTATCCGGATCATGGAAGAACTGCTCAAATGATGGGGCGGCTGCTGGCCAGCGGATCCATCCCCATGATCAGAATATCGTCCACCTGCCTGTAATCCCCCTTCCAGAAAACGAAGCTTTCGTAGAGGATCTGTTTCTGTCGTTCCATGGGCAGCTCGTGCACCGAGAGCAGCAGATGCCGGAACCTCCGGTACATGTATTTCTTGCCACCGGGCCCGCCGAACTGATCGGGAAAGCCGTCGGTAAAAAGATACAGCTTGTCATGCTCCTGCAAAGGAATGACATGATTGGTGAACGACTCTCCGCCCTCCGACTCACCAAGCCCGACTGACACCCTGTCGCCCTTGAACTCCAGCAGTTTGTTCTCACGAATGAGATAAAGAGTGTGAAAAGCACCGGCAAACTCCAGGACCTGCTTCTCCCTGTCCAACGTACAGAAACTGATGTCCATGCCATCCTTGAGCAGGAGGTCTTCTTCTCCCCTGCTGAAGGTGTTGCTGATGCCATAGTTGAGGATGTTGAGGATCTCGCCCGGATGGACCAACCCCTGATCATTGATGATCTTATCCAGGATCTCAAAGCCGATCATCGACATGAAAGCTCCCGGGACACCATGTCCGGTGCAGTCGGCCACGGCAAAGAAGAGACGTTCATCCTTGGCATGGATCCAATAGAAATCGCCGCTGACGATGTCACGCGGCATGTAAAGGATGAAAGCCTCCGGAAAATGACTGTGGAAATAGTAATCGGAAGGCAGCAGAGCCTGCTGGATCTTGCGGGCATAACGGATGCTGTCGGTAAGATCCTTGTGCATCGCACTGAGCTGGTCCCGCTGCTTCTGCACCTCACGTCCTATACGTTCTTTCTCCCTGAGGATCTGATTGGTACGGCGCAATGTGCGGGTACGGTAACGAAGATAGAGATAAAAAAGGAGCAAAATGAGCAGCACCAGGATGAGCTGGGCGGCACCGGTGGTACGGAAAGGGATCCTTACCTCCAGGGTGAGCACACGCTTCGGGGCCGACCATCCGTCAGGATCAAGAAAATAGCGTACATACAGGACATACCGTCTGGAAGAAAAACCGGTAAGGTAAGCCGGCCGCCCCGCCCGGAGAGTGGTCCATCCCGTGTCATGACCTGCCAGCCTGTACTGCAACAGACTGTCATGGAAACAGCCGTCGGGGAACTCTATCTCCAGGAGGGTATGACTGCGCAGACGCAGATGCAGCAACGTGTCTGCCGGCAGGTTCTGCCACCCCTGACGCGTCAGATAACGCACCTTGACAGCAGAGCATGCCTCATCCTCCTGAGCAGCGAGCACACCTCCACCATACCCCAACAAAATCAACAATCCCGTGATGAGCCCTCTGTAGATCGAACGCATCTATCCAACAATAGACCTTTCACCCATTTCCGCAGCACATCTCCCTTTCGTGTAAAGATGGCAATATTCTGAAACATAAACAACCCGAAGAAAACCGGGGAAAAGATGCAAAAAAAGATCCGCCGGTCGGGATGACAGCGGCGGATCTCCGTGATGCTGAAAACTCGTTTCACGCTTTTTTGTCTTCTCCCTTTTTCTCTGCTTTCTTTTCCTCTTTGGCAGGTTGTTCTTCTTTCTTTTCTTCCTCGGCGGGCTCAGCTGCTGCTTTCACCTTGTTCTGTTCCGCATCCTGTTCAGGCTGCTTTTCTTCTGCCTTTGTCTGTTCTTTGGAGCTTTTCTCCGCGGAGGCAGATTGTTCTTCTTTCACCTCGGGTGTCGCAGCGGTCTCTTCGCCGGAGGCTTGGGTGGTCGACCGGGTTTCTGTGGTGTCGGCCGGCTGGGTGCTGCCACCCTTGCGACGGCGACGACCCCGCCGCGTACGGCCACGTGTCTCTTCCTTGGTTCCCAGCATGGCCTCGTTGTAGTCGACCAGCTCGATAAGACACATCTCGGCATTGTCACCGGGACGATGGCCCAATTTCAGGATGCGGGTGTACCCTCCCGGGCGGTCAGCCACCTTGGGTGAGATCTCCCGGAAAAGCTCCGCCACTGCATATTTGTTCTTCAGATAGGAGAAGACGACCCTGCGCGAGTGGGTGGTATCCTCCTTGGAGCGCGTAATGAGCGGTTCCACATACATACGCAGGGCCTTGGCCTTGGCCAGCGTGGTGGTGATCCTTTTATGCATGATCAGCGAAACGGCCATGTTGGCCAGCATCGCCTGCCGGTGAGCGCTCTTTCTCCCCAGATGGTTGAATCCTTTCCTGTGTCGCATCGTCGTAAATCCTTAAATCCTGTTAATATTAATCTTTGTCCAGTTTGTACTTGCTGGTATCCATCCCGAACTGCAGCCCCTGTTCCTCCAGCAACTCGCTCAGCTCGGCCAGGGATTTCTTCCCGAAGTTGCGGAACTTCAGAAGATCCGACTTGTTGTACTTGACCAGGTCGCCCAAGGTCTCCACCTCGGCAGCTTTGAGACAGTTCAGAGCCCTGACCGAGAGGTCCAGGTCGACCAGCTTGGTCTTGAGCTTCTGACGCATGTGGAGGATCTCCTCGTCGAACTCCTCATTGGCCATCTCTTCCTGCTGGTCGAGGGTGATCTTCTCATCCGAGAAGAGCATGAAGTGATGGATGAGGATCTTGGCAGCCTCCTTGAGGGCCTCCTTCGGATGGATCGACCCGTCGGTGGTGATCTCGATGATCAGCTTCTCATAGTCGGTCTTCTGTTCGACACGGTAGTTCTCGACCGTGTACTTGACGTTCTTGATGGGCGTATAGATGGCATCAAGCGCGATAAGACCGAACGGAGCATCCTCAGGCTGGTTCTCCTCCGAAGGTACATAACCCCGTCCTTTGTTGATCGCGATCTCCATACGAAGCGTCACATCGGGCTCCATGTGGCAGATCACGAGGTTGGGATTGAGCACTTCGAAATTGTTGAGATACTTGGCGATATCGCCGGCCTTGAGCTCTTCCTGGCCCGTAACCGTCACCATCACCTTCTCCTCGGTAGCATCCTCGACACGTTTCTTGAAACGGATCTGTTTAAGATTGAGGACGATCTCGGTCACATCCTCCATCACACCCTTGATGGTGGAGAACTCATGGTCGACGCCGTCGATCTTGACGGTGACAATGGCATACCCCTCGAGCGAGGAGAGAAGGATACGCCGCAGGGCGTTCCCTATGGTAATACCGTAACCCGGTTCCAGAGGCCTGAACTCGAATTTACCAAAGTAATCCGAAGCCTCCAGCATGATCACTTTGTCCGGTTTCTGAAAAGCTAAGATAGCCATGTATAGAAGTTGTTTAGGATTATTTCGAATAAAGTTCGACGATCAGGTTCTCCTTGATGTTCTCAGGGATCTCCTCACGCTGCGGCACGCTCATGAATTTTCCGGACATCTGTGCTTCGTCCCATTCCAGCCATCCGTACTGGGTATGGCGCTGGGAGGCCAGCGATTCGGTGATCACCTCGAGCGATTTGGACCGTTCGCGCACGCCGACGATGTCGCCGGGACGCAGCTGGTAAGAGGGGATGTTGACCACCCGTCCGTTCACGGTGATATGACGGTGGCTCACCAGCTGACGGGCGGCAGCCCGTGTGGGGGCGATACCCAGACGGTACACCACATTGTCGAGGCGCGACTCGAGCAGCTGGAGTAACACCTCCCCGGTGACTCCTTTGGCTGCCGAAGCCTTCTTGAACAGGTTGCGGAACTGACGCTCCAGCACCCCGTAGGTATACTTCGCCTTCTGCTTCTCTTTCAGCTGGATGCCATATTCCGAGGTCTTCCTCCGGCGCTTGTTCTGACCATGCATCCCCGGGGGATAGTTCTTCTTCTCGAAATACTTATCCGGTCCGAAAACGGGTTCTCCCAGTTTCCGGGCTATTTTCGACTTGGGCCCTCTGTATCTTGCCATTGTTTCCTAAATTACTTGTTTCGGTGTTGTAATGATCAGACTCTTCTTCTTTTGGGCGGGCGGCATCCGTTATGGGGCAGAGGGGTGACGTCGACGATCTCGGTCACCTCGAGTCCCGAGCTGTGGATGGTACGGATGGCCGACTCGCGGCCGGTGCCGGGGCCTTTGACGAAGACCTTCACCTTGCGGAGCCCCAGCTCATAGGCCGTACGCGCACAGTCCTCGGCAGCCACCTGGGCAGCATAGGGGGTGTTCTTCTTCGACCCCCTGAACCCCATCTTACCGGCCGACGACCAGCTGATCACCTGACCGGCATTGTTGGTGATGGAGATGATGATATTGTTGAACGTGGCCTGGATGTGGGCCTGCCCCACCGGCTCGACCTTCACAACCCTTTTCTTGGACGATTTCGTTTTCTTTGCCATCTTTCTTACTGCTTACTTGTTATTTGGTTGCCTTCTTCTTGTTGGCAATGGTCTTTCTGCGACCCTTGCGTGTCCGGGCATTGGTACGGGTACGCTGTCCGCGCACCGGCATGCCGGTACGGTGACGGATCCCCCGGTAACACCCGATGTCCATCAGACGCTTGATGTTCATCTGCACCTCCGAACGCAGCTCTCCCTCCAGCTTGTACTGCTCGTTGAGGATCTTCCTCAGGGCTGCGATCTGTTCGTCGGTCCAGTCCTTCACCTTGATGTTCCGGTCGATACCGGCCTGATCAAGGATCTTCTGGGCAGTACTCCTGCCAATGCCGTAAATATAGGTGAGGCCGATCTCGCCTCTCTTGTTCTTGGGGAGGTCTACCCCTACAAGTCGTGCCATATATCTCAGTTTTTTTCGTTAATTATCCCTGACGCTGTTTGTACCTCGGATTCTTCTTGTTGATCACGTACAAACGTCCTTTCCTCCTGACGATCTTGCAGTCAGGGGTACGTTTTTTTACCGATGCTCTAACTTTCATCTCTCTGTTCTTTTGTTTCTTCCTGTAACTTTATCTTGTCCGGTCCGTCGACCGAGATATTTCCCTATTTGTAACGGAAGGTGATCCTTCCTTTGGTCAGATCGTAGGGTGACATTTCCACCTTGACCCTGTCGCCCGGGAGGATCTTGATATAATGCATCCGCATTTTCCCCGAGATGTGGGCCGTAATGATGTGACCGTTCTCGAGTTCCACCCGGAACATAGCGTTCGACAACGCTTCAATAACGGTACCATCCTGTTCGATAGGCGGTTGTTTGGCCATTTTTGTTACACTTTTTGTTGTAAAACTTCTTCAATATAGGTGAACGTTGTCAATATGTCAGCCTTGTTCTTCCGCACGGCCACGGCGTATTCGTAATGGGCCGAAGGTTGGCGGTCGGCGGTGTGGATGGTCCAGCCATCCCGGTCCTGGTATACTTCCTTGACCCCCATGTTGATCATCGGCTCGATGCAGATGACCATGCCCTCACGCAGTTTGGGTCCGTGGCCTCTTTTCCCGAAGTTAGGCACTTCGGGAGGTTCGTGCAGTTTTTTTCCGAGGCCGTGTCCCACCAGTTCGCGCACTACAGAATAGCCGTGACTCTCCGCATGCTGCTGTACGGCGTGGCCGATGTCGCCCACACGGTTACCGGCCACGGCCTGTGCCACCCCGCGTTCCAGACATTCCCGGGTAACCCGCATCAGCCTCCTTTTCTCTTCGTCAACCTCGCCTACGGCGAAGGTATAGGCCGAATCGCCATAGAAACCATTGCGGATCACGCCGCAGTCGACCGAGAGGATGTCCCCTTCCTGTAATTCATAGTCGGAAGGGATGCCGTGCACCACCTGGTCGTTCACCGAGGTACAGAGTGTGGCGGGGAAGCCGCCGTACCCTTTGAAGCCTGGCACCGCTCCGTGATCGAGGATGAACTCCTCGGCGATGCGGTCGAGCTCACGCGTCGTCACACCGGGACGGATGTGGCGCGCCACCTCGGCCAGGGTCTTCGAGACCAGGAGGTTGTTCTCTCTCAGGATCTCGATCTCCTCGTCACTCTTCAATCCGATCATCAAAGAACGTAACCCTTTCATCTATATGGCAGCCACAGCTCCGGCGCGGCCCTTGATACGTCCGGTCTTCATCAGACCGTCGTAATGCCGCATGAGCAGATGGCTCTCAATCTGTTGCAACGTATCGAGGATCACCCCCACAAGGATGAGCAGGGAGGTACCCCCGAAGAAACGGGCGAACTGGTTGTTCACCCCCACATTCACGGCGATGGCCGGCAGGATGGCTATGATCGCCAGAAAAACCGACCCCGGAAGCGTGATGCGCGACATGATGGTATCGAGGAACTCGGCCGTCTTGCGACCGGGCTTGACACCGGGAATGAAACCGCCGTTCTTCTTCAGGTCCTCGGCCATCTGGGTAGGATTGATGGTGATGGCGGTATAGAAATAGGTGAAGATGATGATCAGGAACGCCACCACCAGGTTGTACCAGAAACCGTAAATGTTGGAAAACGCCGTGGCGAACCAGCTGGCACTCTCGGCCATGGCGCTGACAAACACCAGGGGCAGCATCATGATGGCCTGGGCGAAGATGATGGGCATCACCCCGGCAGCATTCACCTTGAGGGGGATGTACTGCCGTACACCGCCATACTGCCGGTTACGGATGATCCTTTTGGCATACTGCACAGGCACCCGTCTTGTGGCCTGTACCAAAGCGATGGTGGCCAGGATCACCAGGAAGAGGATCACCAGTTCGACCACGAAAGCGATAAGCCCGCCGGCACCGTTGAGACGCGCACCGTACTCGGCCGCCAGCGCAAAAGGCAGACGCGCGATGATGCCGATCATGATGATCAGCGAGATACCGTTGCCAACGCCGCGGTCGGTGATGCGCTCACCCATCCACATCACGAACATCGTGCCGGTGGTGAGGATGATCACCGAAGATATGGTGAAAAAGGTGCCCTTGATGACGAAAGCCGTCTCGGGGAGGCGGGCATGCAGGTTGGCCAGATAACTGGGAGCCTGCAGGAAAAGGATCAGCACCGTCAGGTAGCGCGTGATCTGGTTGAGCTTGCGCCGGCCACTCTCCCCCTCTTTCTGCAGACGCTGGAAGTAAGGAATGGCAATGCCCAGCAGCTGCACCACGATGGATGCCGAGATGTAGGGCATGATGCCCAGGGCAAAGATCGAGGCCTGGGAAAAAGCACCGCCGGAGAACATGTCCAGCAGGCTCATGATCCCGGTCGAGGTCTGCGCCTTCAGGTTGGCCAGCTGCGAAGGATCGATGCCCGGCAGCGTGATGTACTTACCCAGCCTGTAGACCAGGATGATCCCCAACGTGAAGAGGATCCTGTTCCGCAGATCCTCGATCTTGAATATGTTCTTGATGGTCTCGATCAATGATTTCATCGCAACAGTTTGTAGCTGTGAATTAGATGGTATTGGCCGTGCCTTTCAGTTCCTCGATGGCCTGACGTGCCGAGGCCGAGAAAGCGTGAGCTGTGACGTCCAGTTTTTTCGTGAGCTTGCCGTTGCCCAGGATCTTCACCCTGGCGTTCTTGGAGACCAGGCCCGCCTCGACGAGCGTCTCCACGTCGATGGTGTCGAGACCACGCTTGTCGGCCAGTGCCTGCAGGGTGCTGAGGTTGATGGCCTTATACTCCACCCTGTTGCGGTTCTTGAAACCGAATTTGGGCACACGGCGCTGCAGCGGCATCTGTCCTCCCTCGAACCCGATCTTGCGGGAGTATCCCGACCGCGATTTCTGTCCTTTGTGTCCGCGTGTGGCCGTACCCCCTTTCCCCGAGCCTTCGCCCCGGGCAATGCGGGTCTTCTTCTTCACGGATCCTTGTGCCGGCTTCAAATTACTGAGGTCCATCGTCTTTTCGCTTTAATTATTTTACTTCTTCCACTTTCACCAGATGACTGACCTTGCGGATCATGCCCATGATCTGGGGGGTTGCTTCCACCTCGATCACGGCGTTGATCCTGTTGAGGCCGAGGGCCCGGAGCGTTCTTTTCTGGCGCTCGGGGCTGCCAATCCGGCTTTTGATCTGAGTGATCCTGACTTTAGCCATTTTTTTTTCTCTTCTAACCGTTGAACACTTTATCCAGATCGACCCCGCGCTGGTCGGCCACCATGTAGGCATCGCGCAGTTCGAGCAGAGCCTTGAAGGTAGCCTTGACGAGGTTGTGCGGGTTGGACGAGCCTTTCGACTTGGCCAGCACGTTCTTCACGCCCACGCTTTCCAGCACGGCACGCATAGCACCCCCGGCCTTCACCCCCGTACCTTCGGAGGCGGGCTTGAGGAACACCTTCGCTCCGCCGTACTTGGCCTCCTGCTCGTGAGGAATGGTACCATGGAGGATGGGCACCTTCACTAGGTTCTTCTTGGCATCCTCGACCCCTTTGGCGATGGCGGTGGTCACCTCGTTGGCCTTGCCCAGGCCGTAGCCGGCGATACCGTTCTCGTCGCCCACCACCACGATGGCCGAGAAGCTGAAGGTACGTCCACCCTTGGTCACCTTCGTCACCCGCTGGATGCTCACCAGCCGGTCTTTCAGTTCGAGGTCGCTTGTCTTGACTCTTCTTATTCCGTTCGACATGATATCTTAGCTTAAAATTTCAAACCACCTTTACGAGCTGCATCCGCCAGTTCTTTCACCCGGCCGTGGTAAAGATAACCGTTGCGGTCGAAGACGGCTTCGGTGATACCTTTCTCGATGAGGCGGGCGGCGATGAGCTCACCCACCAGGCGAGCCTGCTCTTTCTTGTCGCCCTTGAGTTTTTCGGCGACCTCTTTTTCGCGCGACGAGGCACTGGCCAGGGTCACCCCGTGCAGGTCGTCGATGGCCTGGACATAGATCTGGCGGTTGCTGCGGAAGACCGACAGCCGCGGCTTCTCGGGCGTGCCGGAGACATGCTTCCGCACCCTTTTCTTGATCCTCAGTCTGCGCTCAAGTTTCGTTAATCCCATCGTTGTTCACACATTATAGTCGTTATACACTGGCAGCTTTACCTGCTTTCCTTCTGATCTGTTCGCCCACATAGCGGATTCCCTTGCCTTTGTAGGGTTCGGGCTTACGCAGCGAACGTATCTTGGCGGCCACATGGCCCAGCAGCTGCTTGTCGTGACTGCGGAGGGTCACAATAGGGTTGCTGCGGCGCTCGGTCTTGGCCTCCACCTTGATCTCGGGGGGCAGCTCGATCACAAAGTTGTGCGAATACCCCAGGTAGAGGTCGAGCAGCTGACCGTTGGCCTCGGCACGAAAACCGACCCCCACCAGCTCAAGCTGTATCTCGAATCCTTTGGAGACACCCACCACCATGTTGTTGATGAGCGAGCGGTAAAGCCCGTGCATCGCCTTGTGCCTCTTCTGGTCGGTGGGTCGCTGCACCCGGATGATACCGTCCTTGATCTCCACGGTGATATCGGGATCGATCTTCTGGCTCAGCTCTCCCAACGGACCCTTCACCGTCACCACATGGTCACGGTACTCAACGGTCACCCCCTCGGGAATGGGTATGGGCAATTTTCCTATACGCGACATGATTCCTTTCTTTTAATAAACGTAACACAATACTTCACCGCCGATGTTGAGTTTGCGGGCCTCCTTGTCGGTCATCACGCCCTGCGAGGTGGAGAGGATGGCGATCCCCAGTCCGTTGAGCACGCGGGGCAGTTCATCGGCACCGGCATACTTCCGCAAACCGGGACGGCTGACACGTTCCATCGACTTGAAGGCAGGCACCTTGGTCTTGGGATGGTACTTCAGGGCGATCTTGATGATCCCCTGCTTGTTGTCATCGATGAACTTGTAGTTCAGGATGTATCCCTTGTCGTAGAGGATCCGTGTGATGGCCTTCTTCATGTTGGAGGCGGGGATCTCCACGACCTTGTGCCCGGCCTTGGCCGCATTGCGCAAGCGGGTCAGATAATCTGCAATAGGATCGGTTATCATTGCTTTCTCTTCTTTTCTTCTGTTAACACTCTCTTACCAGCTGGCCTTCTTGATGCCGGGGATCAGTCCCTGCGAGGCCATCTCCCGGAAGGTGATACGGCTGAGGCCGAACTGGCGCATGTACCCTTTCGGGCGGCCGGTGATCTTGCAACGGTTGTGCAGACGGATCGGGTTGGAGTTACGCGGCAGACGGCTCAGGCCCACATAGTCGCCCTCAGCCTTCAGACGGGCACGCTTGGCCGCATACTTCTCCACCAGTTTCTGCCTCTTCACCTCACGGGCTTTCATCGATTCTTTTGCCATATCGCTTTATTTTTTAAGGTCTTTGAAAGGTAATCCGAACTCACGCAGCAGGGCATAACCTTCCTCGTCGGTCTTGGCCGAGGTGACGAAGGTGATCTCCAGCCCCATGATCTTGTTGATCTTGTCGATATCGATCTCAGGGAAGATGATCTGTTCGCGGATGCCGAGGGTGTAGTTGCCACGGCCGTCGAGCTTGGTGCTCACCCCGCGGAAGTCGCGGATACGCGGCAGGGCCACCTTGATGAGACGCTCCATGAACTCGTACATCCGGTCACGACGCAGGGTCACCTTCACACCGATGGGCATCTTCTTACGCAATTTGAAGTTGGAGATATCCTTCGTGGCCACGGTCTGCACGGCCTTCTGGCCGGCGATGGCCGTGATCTCCTGGATGCCCTGTTCGATGAGCTTCTTGTCGGCCGTGGCCTGCCCGATCCCCTGGTTGATGGTGATCTTCAGCAGTCGCGGCACCTGCATCACCGAAGAGTAGCCGAACTCCTTCATCAGAGCCGGGACAATCTCCTCCTTGTACTTCTTCTTCAGTTCAGGTATGTATTCCATTACTTGATCTCCTCCCCTGATTTTTTAGAATAACGAACCAGTTTACCTTCCTCGTTGCGGCGGCGGCCGATGCGGGTGGGCTCACCGGTGGAGGGGTCCACCACATTGAGATTGGAGATGTGGATGGGTGCCTCCTTCTTGATGATCCCTCCCTGGGGGTACTTGTTATTGGGCTTGGTATGGCGCGACACGATGTTCACCCCCTCGACGATGGCCCGCTGCTCCTTGACGAGCACCTCGAGCACCTTGCCGGTCTGGCCCTTGTACTCCCCGGTGTTGACGTAGACCAAGTCGCCCTTTTTGATATGTAATTTCCTTGCCATTTTCTTACAGGTTTTTCCGTTACAGTACTTCGGGAGCCAGGGAGATGATCTTCATGTACCCGTCGCGCAGTTCGCGTGCCACGGGGCCGAAGATACGCGTGCCGCGCATCTCGCCTAGGTTGTTGAGCAGCACGCAGGCGTTGTCGTCGAAACGGATGTAGGATCCGTCCTTGCGCCGCACCTCTTTCTTGGTGCGTACGACCACAGCCTTGCTGACCATCCCTTTCTTGGTGTCACTGCCGGGCAGCGCGCTCTTGACCGTCACCACGATGAGATCACCCAGCGAGGCGTACTTCTTGCGCGTACCCCCAAGCACACGGATGACCAGCACCTCCTTGGCGCCGCTGTTGTCCGCTACAGCTAAACGACTCTCTTGTTGTACCATGACTATTTGACTCTTTCAATGATTTCTACCAATCTCCAGCTCTTATGACGGCTCAGCGGCCGTGTCTCCATGATCCTGACCGTGTCGCCGACGTTGCAGTCGTTGTTCTCGTCATGGACCATGAACTTCTTCGTCTTGTTGACGAACTTTCCGTAGATCGGGTGTTTCACCTTGCGTTTGACAGCCACGACGATGGTCTTGTCCATCTTGTTGCTGACCACGACCCCGATCCTTTCCTTGCGCAAGTTCCTGGTTGTTTCCATTCTTTCCTTTATTTACTCAGTTTTCCTGCGAGCTCCCGCTGACGAAGCTCCGTTTTCAGCCGCGCGATGTTCTTCCGCGTCATCTTGAGCAGATTGGGGTTGTCGAGCGGAGAAATCGCATGCTGCAGTTTCAGTTTCTGCAGATAGTTGGTCTCGTTCTCGATCCTTTCGATCAGCTCTTTGTCGCTGAGCTCGCGTATTTCTTTTGTTTTCATGGTCTGACTTCTTTAAAGGGACTATTCCTGATAATCCCTGCGGACGACGAACTTGGTTCTCACGGGCAGTTTCTGTGCTCCGAGACGGAGTGCTTCTTTAGCCACGGCGAGGCTGACGCCTTCCACCTCGAACATGATACGTCCCGGTGTGACGGGGGCGACGAATCCTTCGGGTGAGCCTTTCCCTTTCCCCATACGTACCTCGGCGGGTTTCTTGGTGATGGGTTTGTCGGGGAAGATGCGGATCCACACCTGGCCTTCACGTTTCATATAACGCACGATGGCCTGACGCGCGGCCTCGATCTGGCGCCCGGTGATCCAGGCACTGTCGAGGGTCTTGATCCCGAACGATCCGAAGGCCAGCTGATGCCCGCGCTGGGCGTTGCCCTTCATCCTGCCTTTCTGGCGCCTCCTGTATTTGGTCTTCTTCGGCTGTAACATGATCCAGTCTCTTTAATTGTTTCGCGATTCGTTTATCTGCGGCGGCCGCCCCGGCGGTCCCTCTTCAGGCCGCCCGACCTCTTCATCCCGATGTTAGGCGACAGGTCACGCTTGCCGTACACCTCGCCGTTGCAGATCCACACCTTGATGCCGATGACCCCCACCTTGGTATGTGCTTCGGCCAAAGCATAGTCTATATCGGCACGGAGGGTATGCAGCGGGATACGCCCCTCCTTATAAGTCTCCGAACGGGCCATCTCGGCACCACCCAGACGTCCTGAGATAAGCACCTTGATCCCTTCGGCGCCCATCCGCATCGTCGAGGCGATGGTCATCTTGATGGCACGACGGTAGGAGATCTTGCCCTCCACCTGGCGAGCGATGTTGTTGGCCACGATGGTGGCATCCAGCTCGGGACGCTTCACCTCGTAGATGTTGATCTGCACCTCCTTCTTGGTGATCTTCTTCAGCTCCTCCTTCAGCTTGTCGACCTCCTGGCCGCCTTTGCCGATGATGATCCCCGGACGGGCGGTGTTGACCGTCACCGTGATGAGCTTGAGCGTACGCTCGATGATGATCTTCGAGACACTGGCCTTGGCCAGACGCACGTTCAGATACTCCCGGATCTTGGTGTCCTCCAGGATCTTGTCGGCATAGTCCTTCCCTCCGTACCAGTTGGAATCCCAACCGCGGATGATGCCCAGACGGTTCGATATCGGATTAACTTTTTGTCCCATTTATTTCGTATTATCAGTGTTTTCGGTTTCAACTTCCTGCTGTTCGCCCGTGTTCTCTGGCAGGACGAGGCTGTCGAGCACCACGGTGACGTGGTTCGAGCGTTTGCGGATGCGGTAGGCTCTTCCCTGCGGGGCGGGGCGCAGCCTCTTGAGCGTCCGGGCCTGGTCGACGAAGATCTCCTTGATGTAGAGGTGGCTCTCTTCCACGCGCAACCCTTCGTTCTTCTTCTGCCAGACGTCGATGGCCGAGAGGACCAGTTTCTCCAGGCGCCGGCTGGCCTCTTTGTTGCTGTATTTCAGAAGGTCCAATGCCCTGTTCACCTCGAGACCCCGGATCATGTCGGCCACCAGGCGCATCTTGCGCGGCGAGGTGGGATCGTTGCGCAGCACCGCCCGGTACTGGCTCTTCCTGGCCTCCTTCAAAGCATTGGCACGTTCAGTCTTTCTCTTTCCCATGACTTTTCTTCTTTATGGATTATCTTGCCTTGCCTCCGTGACCTCTCCAGGTGCGCGTGGGGGCGAACTCACCCAGCTTGTGGCCCACCATGTTCTCAGTGATGTACACCGGGATGAACTTGTTGCCGTTGTGCACGGCGATGGTGTGCCCCACGAAGTCGGGAGAGATCATCGAACGACGCGACCAGGTCTTGATCACGGTCTTCTTGCCCGACGCATTCATCTCGAGGATACGTTTCTCGAGCTTGTAATCGATAAAAGGACCTTTTTTCAGCGAACGGCTCATGGCTTAACTATCTTTTTCTTTTTTTCCTTCTTTCAACGATCAGTTTGTTCGACGGCTTGTTCTTGGGCCGTGTCTTGTACCCTTTGGCGGGGAGGCCTTTGCGTGAGCGCGGGTGTCCGCCCGAGGCGCGTCCTTCGCCGCCACCCATGGGGTGGTCGACGGGGTTCATGGCCACACCCCGCACCCGGGGACGACGTCCCAGCCACCGCGAACGGCCGGCCTTGCCCGACTTCACCAGCCCGTGGTCGGAGTTGGAAACGGTGCCAATGGTGGCACGGCAGGTGACCAGCACCATGCGCGACTCGCCCGAGGGGAGCTTCACGATGGCATACTTGCCGTCGCGGCTGGTGAGCTGGGCATAGCTGCCGGCACTGCGCGCCAGTGCCCCGCCCTTGCCGGGATAAAGCTCGATGTTGTGGATCACCGTACCCAGCGGAATGTCGGAGAGGAAGAGCGTGTTGCCCACCTCGGGGGCCGCACCCTTGCCCGACATGATCGTCTGTCCCACTTTCAGGCCGTTGGGAGCGATGATGTAACGCTTCTCTCCATCCTTGTACGCCACCAGGGCGATGCGGGCCGAACGGTTGGGATCGTACTCGATCGTCTTCACCACGGCAGGGATACCGTCCTTGTCGCGTTTGAAGTCGATGATGCGCAACCTGCGCTTGTGACCGCCGCCGAGGTAACGCATCGTCATCTTGCCGGTGTTGTTGCGTCCGCCGCTCTTCTTCAGCGGCGCCAGCAGCGACTTCTCCGGCTTGACGGCAGTGATGTCGTCGAACGTGGCAACGATCCTATGTCTCTGGCCCGGCGTGACCGGTTTCAATTTCCTTACTGCCATAGCTCGTTAGATATTGCTGTAAAAATCAATGGTTTCTCCTTCAGCCAGTGTCACGATGGCTTTCTTGTACGAGGCGGTCTTACCTTCGATGATGCCCGAACGGGTATAGCGGTTCCGCTTCTTTCCGCCGTAACGCATGGTGTTGACACGCTCGACGGTGACACCGTACAGCTCCTCGACGGCCTTCTTGATCTGGAGCTTGTTGGCCCGCTTGTCGACGATGAAACCGTAGCGGTTGAGCGTCTCACCCTGCTGCGTCATCTTCTCTGTCACGATCGGTCTGATCAGTATGTTCATGGCTCTGGTTCGTTACTGATTTTGCAAGGTCTCTTTGAGTGTTTCGATCGCCTTCTCTGAAAAGACCACGGCCCCGGCGTCCATGAGGTGGTAGGTGGTCAGCTCGCCCACGGTGATCACACGCGTCTTCGGCAGGTTGCGCGAAGAGAGAAGGATGTTGTGATCGGGTTCGGGCAGCACAAAGAGCGATTTCTTGTCGGCGATCTGCAGGTTGTTCTCGATCTGGACCATCTCCCTGGTCTTGGGCACCTCCAGGGTGAAGTCCTCGACCACCATCAGCTGGTTGTCACGGATCTTGTAAGCCAGGGCCGAGCGGCGTGCCAGACGTTTGACCTTCTTGTTCACCTTGAAATCGTAGTCGCGCGGACGGGGGCCGAAGACGCGTCCTCCACCGCGGAACAGCGGCGAGGCGATGCTGCCGGCACGGGCCGTACCCGTCCCTTTCTGGCGCTTGATCTTGCGCGTGGAGGCCTTCACCTCACCCCGCTCTTTCGACTTGTGCGTGCCCTGATGCTGCGCGGCCAGATACTGCTTCACATCCAGGTAGATGGCGTGATCGTTCGGCTCGGCAGGAAGCAGCCCGTCGTTGAGCTCCACCGTCCTGCCGGTCTCTTTCCCTTCTTTATTCAGTACTTTCAGTTTCATCACTTTGTGATAATTAAGTATGAACCTTTCGGACCCGGTACGGACCCTTTCACCAGCATCAGATTCTCTTCGGGGATGATCTTCATCACCCGCAGCGAGATCATGGCGACCTGACGGCCACCGGTCCTGCCGGCCATCTTCATCCCTTTGAAGACGCGGGAAGGATACGACGAGGCGCCCAGCGATCCCGGGGCACGGTTGCGGTTGTGCTGACCGTGCGTGGCATCACCCACCCCGCGGAAACCGTGACGCTTGACGACCCCCTGGAAACCTTTGCCTTTCGAGACACCCCTTACGTCAACCCAGGTGTCGTCCTTGAAGATCTCCACGGTGAGCGTGTCGCCCAGCTTCACGTCCTCAAAACCGTCGAACTCCACCAGCTTGCGCTTGGGCGTCACGCCGGCCTTCCGGAAATGCCCCAGCATGGGCTTGGTGGTGTTCTTCTCCTTCTTGTCGTCGAAGCCGAGCTGCACGGCATCGTAACCATCCTTCTCCTTGGTCTTGATCTGCGTCACAACACAAGGTCCGGCCTGGATCACCGTCACCGGCACGTTGTTGCCCTCCTCGTCGAAGAGGGATGTCATTCCTATTTTCTTTCCTATCAGTCCTTGCATGACCTTACTACCTTTCTAGTTTCTCAAACCTTGATCTCTACCTCGACGCCGCTGGGCAGCTCAAGCTTCATCAGTGCGTCGATGGTCTTGGGGGTGGAGCTGTAGATGTCCAGAAGACGCTTGTGCGACGCCAGCTGGAACTGTTCCCGCGACTTCTTGTTCACGAACGGTGAACGCAGGACCGTAAAGATCCGCTTGTGCGTCGGCAACGGGATCGGCCCGCTCACAATGGCCCCCGTCGACTTGACCGTCTTCACGATCTTCTCGGCGGACTTGTCCACCAGGTTGTGATCGTACGACTTCAGCTTTATCCGAATTTTCTGGCTCATGCTTCCTTCTCTTGTTTATATTGCACTATACCTTGATGATCCCTTTGATGTTCTCGATCACTTTCTCGGCGATCTCCGGCGGCACCGGTTCGTAGTGTGAGAACTCCATCGACGAGGTGGCCCGTCCCGAGGTGATGGTACGCAGCACCGTCACATAGCCGAAGTTCTCCGACAGCGGCACCTTGGCCTTGATGACGCGGGCACCGGCCTTCGACTCCATGCCTTCGATACGTCCCCGCCGCTTGTTGAAGTCGGTGATCACATCGCCCATGTACTCCTCGGGCGTCACCACCTCGGCCGACATGATCGGCTCGAGCAGGATAGGATCGCCTTTGGGAGCAGCGTTCTTGAAGGCATGCTGGGCAGCGATCTGGAACGACAGCGAGTCGGAGTCGACGGGGTGGTACGACCCGTCCTTGACCACCACCTTGAGATTGTCCATGGGGAAGCCGGCGAGCGGGCCGTTCTGCATGGCGATCTCGAAACCTTTCTGAATGGCCGGCATGAACTCCTTGGGGATGTTGCCGCCTTTCACCTCATCGATGAACTGCAGGCCGGTGACACCTTCGTCGGCCGGTCCGATCTCCACGACGATGTCGGCGAACTTACCTTTGCCGCCCGTCTGCTTCTTGAACACCTCGCGGTGCTCCACGGTCTTGGTGAGCGCCTCTTTGTAGGCCACCTGCGGCTGTCCCTGGTTGCATTCCACACCGAACTCCCGCTTGAGGCGGTCGACGAGGATCTCCAGATGAAGCTCACCCATACCGCTGATGATGGTCTGGCCCGAAGCCTCGTCGGTCCTCACCTTGAAGGTGGGATCTTCCTCGGCCAGCTTGGCCAGGGCCGCCCCCAGCTTGTCGACGTCGGCCTGCGTCTTGGGCTCGATGGCCACGCCGATGACCGGCTCGGGGAAGGTCATCGACTCCAGCGAGATAGGCCGCTGGAAGTCAGTGATGGTATCTCCGGTCTTGATATCTTTCAGTCCCACGGCTCCGCAGATGTCGCCCGCCTCGATGACATCGCGCGGGTTCTGCTTGTTGGCATGCATCTGGTAGAGCCGGTTGATACGGTCTTTTTTGTTGGTACGGGGGTTGAGCACCGTCATGCCCGGGGTGATCTTCCCCGAATAGACGCGCAGGTAGACCAACCGCCCCACGTAAGGGTCGGTGGCGATCTTGAAGGCCAGGGCCGCCAGCGGCGCCTTGGGGTCGGGATCACGGGTGATCTCTTCGCCCGTCTTGGGGTTGATGCCCTTCACCGGCCCGATGTCAAGCGGGCTGGGCAGATAAGCCACGATGGCATCCAGAAGACGCTGGATGCCTTTGTTCTTGAAGGCCGACCCGCACATCACCGGCACGATGGTGCCGTCGATGGTAGCACGGCGGATCACGGCCGCCATCTCGTCAGGGGTGATGGAGTCGGGATCCTCAAAGTATCGTTCCAGCAGTTCGTCGTCCTTCTCGGCGACGGCCTCCACCAGCTTGTTGCGCCACTCGGCTGCCTCATCGGCCAGCTCGGCCGGGATCTCTTCCAGACTGTACTTCGTGCCGAGGGTCTCATCATCATACCATACCACGGCCTTGTTCTCCATCAGGTCGATGACACCCCGGAAAGAGTCTTCCGAGCCGATGGGGATCTGGACGGGCACGGGGTTGGCCCTCAGCTTATCACGTATCTCATTGACGACACCGAAGAAATCGGCACCGACACGGTCCATCTTGTTGACGAAGGCGATGCGCGGCACACCGTACTTGTCGGCCTGGCGCCATACCGTCTCCGACTGGGGTTCGACACCGCTCACGGCACAGAAAACGGCCACGGCCCCGTCGAGGACACGCAGCGAACGCTCCACCTCCACGGTGAAGTCGACATGACCGGGGGTGTCGATGATGTTGATCTTGTACTCTTCGCCCTTGTACTTCCAGTAAGTGGTTGTAGCAGCCGAGGTAATGGTGATCCCGCGTTCCTGCTCCTGCACCATCCAGTCCATCTGGGCAGCACCGTCGTGCACCTCACCGATGCGGTGCGTGATCCCCGTATAGAAGAGGATACGCTCCGTCGTAGTGGTCTTGCCCGCATCGATGTGGGCCATGATCCCGATGTTCCTCGTATATTTCAGACGGTCTGTCATGCTCTCTGATCTCTGCTTCGACGGTTAGAACCGGAAGTGTGCAAAAGCTTTGTTGGCCTCGGCCATCCGGTGCATATCTTCTTTCTTCTTGAAAGCTCCGCCCTCCTTGTTGTAGGCTGCGATGATCTCGGCCGCCAGCTTCTCGCTCATGCTCTTGCCGTTGCGTTTACGGGCAAAGAGGATGAGGTTTTTCATGCTGAGCGACACCTTCCTGCTGGGCCGCACCTCGATAGGCACCTGGAAGGTGGCCCCCCCGACGCGGCGGCTCTTCACCTCCACCTGCGGGGTGACGTTCTCCAGCGCCTTCTTCCATACCTCCAGAGGGGAGATGTCCTCCTTCTTCATCTTCTCGGCGACGATGTCCATCGCGTTGTAGAAGATCTTGAAAGCAAGGTTCTTCTTGCCCTGGAGCATCAGGTTGTTGACGAACTGCGTCACCAGGGGGTCGTTATAACGCGGGTCCGGCAGGATGGTCCTCTTTTTGGGTTTTGCTTTCCTCATGGCAAAAAAATATTCTTATTATTTCTTCGGTTTCTTCGTTCCGTACTTCGAGCGGCGTTGGGTACGGCCTTCAACGCCGGCGGCGTCCAGGGCGCCGCGGATCAGGTGGTAACGCACGCCGGGGAGGTCTTTCACACGTCCTCCGCGGATCAGAACGATGGAGTGCTCCTGCAGGTTGTGCCCTTCGCCGGGAATGTAGGCGTTCACCTCCTTGCCGTTGGTCAGACGCACCCTGGCCACCTTACGCATGGCCGAGTTCGGCTTCTTCGGTGTGGTGGTGTATACACGTACACACACACCCCGACGCTGCGGACAGGCATCCAGCGCAGGCGCCTTGCTCTTCTCAACGATCTTCTTGCGTCCCTTCCTTACTAACTGTTGTATTGTAGGCATAAAACAGCTTTTTATTGAATTTGAAAATTGGACTGCAAAGGTATTCTTTTTTTTTAAAAAACAACACTCTTTTGACGGATTTCTTCCTCCGTCCCTCAGCTCACACCTGCTTATATATATAAAGGTATGATCCGACTGCAGGCCCCGGGAAAGAATTCATCCGCAGATTGTTTTCTTCTCCCGGAAAACAGCGGCACAAAAATATACTTTTTTGCCAAATTGAAAAAATATGGGCTTCTTTTTTCAAATTTTTGTTTCTCAGCCGCTAACGCTTCCCGCACTTTCATCGACCCGGAACGGCTTGACGGAAAACAAAAAATTATTACTTTTGGTGCACTTTTCCGCGAGGAAATTATTTTGTTCAATCATAGATAATTACAAAAAAAGATGAAAACGTACCAGACGAAACAGATCCGTAATGTAGTGCTGTTGGGGAATGCCGGTTCGGGCAAGACCACGCTGGCCGAGTCGATGATGTACATCGGCGGGGTGATCGACAGGAAAGGGAGCATCGACCAGAAGAACACGGTCTCCGACTACAATCCCGTTGAACTGGAGCAGGGCAGCTCGGTGTTCTCCACGGTGCTTTTTACTGAATACAAGGATCATAAGATCAATTTCCTGGATGCACCGGGGCTGGACGACTTCTCCGGCCAGGCGGTGGCGGCCATCCATCCGGCCGACATGGCCCTGATCCTGATCAATGCCCCCAACGGCGTGGAGGTGGGCACCGAGATCCACTACCGTCACACCGACGAAAGGGACAAACCGGTCACCTTCGTCATCAACGGCCTGGACCACGAAAAAGCCAGCTACGAGAAGAGCATCGAAACCCTCAGGGAGAGCTTCGGCTCAAAACTGGCCATCATTCAGTTCCCCGTCAACGAGGGCGACACCTTCAACGCCATCGTCGATGTGCTGAAGATGAAGATGTACAAGTACAGCGGCGGCAAGACGGAGGTGCTGGACATCCCCGCCGAGCTGCGTGACAGAGCCGAAGAGCTCCACAACGAGCTGGTGGAAAAAGCCGCCGAGAACGACGAAGGGCTGATGGAACTCTTCTTTGAGAAAGAATCGCTCGACGAGGAGGAGATGCGCAAAGGCATCAAGGAAGGTCTGCTGCGGCGCGACCTGATGCCGGTGTTCTGCACCTCGGCCAAAAAAGACGTGGGGGTCGACCGTCTGCTGGAGTTCATCATCAACACCGCCCCGGCACCCGACGAGATGCCCGCCCCCGTCAACTCCAAAGGCGAAGAGGTACCCTGCGACCCCAAAGGGCCTGTCTCTCTCTTCGTCTTCAAGACCTCCATCGAGGAACACATCGGCGAGGTCAACTTCTTCAAGGTGATGTCGGGTGAGCTGAAAGAGGGAATGGACCTCATCAACACCACGGTCTCGGCCAAGGAACGCATCAACCAGATCTTCGTCACCGCCGGAAAGAAACGTGAGAAGGTGACCTCGATGGTGGCCGGCGACATAGGGAGCACGGTGAAACTGAAGAGCACCAAGACCAACCATACGCTCAATGAGCCGGGACAGGACTGGACCTGGCCGGCCATCGAATATCCGCGTCCCAAATACCGCACGGCCATCAAGGCGGTCAATGAATCGGACGACGAGAAACTGGGCGAAGCCCTCTCCCGTTTCCACGAAGAAGATCCCGCCGTGCTCATCGAATATTCCAAAGAACTTAAGCAGATCATCATCCACGGCCAGGGCGAGCATCATCTCAACATCCTCAAGTGGCATCTCGACAACATCTTCAAGATAGAGACGCAGTTCATGCCGCCCAAGATCCCCTATCGTGAGACGATCACGAAGGTGGCACAGGCCTCCTACCGTCACAAGAAGCAGTCGGGTGGTGCCGGCCAGTTCGGTGAGGTGCACCTGGTCATCGAGCCTTACCGCGAGGGGGCTCCCGACCCTGACACCTACAAGGTCAACGGCAAGGAGATCAAGGTAACCGTCCGCGACAAGCAGGAGATCGACCTCGACTGGGGCGGTAAGCTGGTCTTCTACAACTGCATCGTCGGCGGAGCCATCGATGCCCGTTTCCTGCCGGCCATCCTCAAAGGCATCATGGAACGCATGGAGGAAGGACCGCTCACCGGCTCCTATGCCCGTGACATACGTGTCGCGGTGTACGACGGCAAGATGCACCCGGTCGACTCCAACGAGATCTCCTTCAAGCTGGCCGGCCGCAACGCCTTCAGCATGGCCTTCAAGGAGGCCGGTCCCAAGATCATGGAGCCGATCTATCTGGTGAACGTCTGGGTGCCCAGCGACAGGATGGGCGACGTGATGAGCGACCTACAGGGCCGCCGCGCCATCGTCATGGGCATGACCAGCGAGAAAGGGTTCGAGAAGATCACGGCCAAGGTACCGCTGGCCGAAATGAACAAATACTCCACAGCCCTCAGCTCACTGACCAACGGCCGCGCCATCTACACCATGGAATTCTCCGAGTACCAGCAGGTGCCGGCAGAGATCCAGGAAGAGCTGCTCAAAGCCTACGAGGCCGAACAGCAGGAAGAATAAAAAAAGCTGCCTCCGGGCAGCTTTTTTTTGCATCATCCCTTCCCGCTCAGCGGAAGATGGGATGGGCATAGGCCTTCACATCCTCGCCGGTGATGGTGTTGCCGCAGAGGATGATGAGCCGTTCGATGACGTTGCGGAACTCCCGCACGTTGCCGGTCCAGTTGATCTTCTTCAGCTCCTCGATGGCATCGTCGGTGAATTTCTTCACGGGCATGCCGTACTCGCCGCAGATCATCTCCGAGAAATGGCGGGCCAGCAGGGGGATGTCCTCGAGCCGTTCGTTGAGCGACGGCACATGGATGATGATGACGCTGAGACGGTGGTAGAGGTCTTCGCGGAAGGTGCCTTTGCGTATCTCTTCCATCAGGTCTTTGTTGGTGGCGGCGATGACGCGCACGTCGACGGGGATGTCTTTGTCGCTGCCTACGCGGCTGATCTTGTTCTCCTGCAAGGCCCGCAGCACCTTGGCCTGGGCCGAGAGGCTCATGTCGCCTATCTCATCGAGGAAAAGGGTCCCTCCCTGCGCCTGCTCGAACTTGCCCTTGCGCTGCTTGTATGCCGAGGTGAACGATCCTTTCTCATGGCCGAACAGCTCGCTCTCGATGAGCTCCGAAGGGATGGCCGCACAGTTGACCTCGACGAAAGGACCTTTGGCGCGGCGGCTCTTCTCATGCAGCTGATGCGCCACCAGCTCCTTGCCCGTGCCGTTGGCCCCCGTGATGAGTACCCGCGCCTCAGTGGGCGCCACCCGGTCGATCAGCTCCTTCACCTTGCGGATGGCCGGCGACTCCCCCACGATCTCATACTTCTTGCTGATCTTCTTCTTGAGCACCTTCGTCTCGGTGATGAGATTGCTCTTGTCAAGCGCATTGCGCAGGGTGATCAACAGACGGTTCATGTCGGGCGGCTTCTCGATGAAGTCGTACGCCCCCTTCTTGATGGCCTCGACAGCCGTATCGATGTTGCCGTGGCCCGAGATCATGATCACCTGGGTCTCGGCTCCTTCCTCCATGATCTTCTCCAGCACCTCGATGCCGTACATCTTGGGCATCTTGATGTCACACAGCACCACATCGTAAGGGTTCTTGCGGAACATCTCCAGGCCGGAAGGACCGTCCTCGGCCACATCCACCGTGTACCCCTCATATTCGAGGATGTCTTTCAGCGTGTTGCGAATGCTCTTCTCGTCGTCGATCACCAGGATGGAAGCCATAGCAAAGAGGTTGGTTTCAGTGTTGCTGCCGCATCAGCCAGTCGACCACGGCCCCTTCCTTCAGGGCGTACCTGCTCAGGCTCAGGCGGCGGATGTTCGTTTTCGTGAGGATAAAGTTAACAAAAATCGTGGCGGGCACGATCATCTCCACCCGGAAGGGTTCCATTCCCTTCATCTTTTCTCTTTCCCGGGTAGTGGAGGCCACGAGCTGGTCACGCACCTCACGGAAGACGGGGAGCGGCATTTCCACGGCAGGCACATCCGTGGCGGGAAGAAGCCGGCGTGCCGCCGCCACGTCGTGTAAGGTGTCGAAAGTACCCGAGGCCCCGACAAGATGAACGGGACGGTATTCCCGTACCGCCTCCCAGAGAGGTTGCAGCTCCCCGTCGAAAAAGTCTTCCAGTTGCAGCACCTCCCCTGCCTTTGCCGGGTCGGAGAGAGGGAAACGCTCGATGATGCGGGCCATGCCTAGGGGAAAGCTCTTCTGCCACAGGGGCCCCGAGGAGGGCTCAGCGATGATGAACTCATTGCTTCCTCCGCCGATGTCGAGGATCATGAAGACGCCGTCGGGCTGCAGGCTGCGTGTCACACCCAGATAGATGAGACGGGCCTCCTCGTCGCCGCTGATCACCTGGACTTCGATGCCTGTGGCTTTGCGTATCTTTTCGAGCAGCTGCGGGGTGTTGGTGGCCGTCCGCAGGGCCGAGGTGCCGTAGGCCAGGACCGTCTCCGCCCCGGTGCGGTCGATCACTTCGCGGTAATGATGCAGGGCCTGGAGCGCCCGCTCCTGGGCTGCCGGCGAGAGAAGTCCCTGCTGGAGGCCCTCTCGTCCCAGCTTGACCGGCACCTTCTCGAAACCGACCTCCTCCATTCGCCCTGGCCCGTCGACATCGACAAGGAGCAGGTTGAAGGTGTTGGTACCCAGGTCGATCACTGCCACACGGTGCCCTACCACGGATGTGCCTGACATCAGTAGTTCCTGTAACGCAGCCAGCGCCACAGCTCCTTCCACGAGACCTTTTTGCCGTACATCAGGATACCGGTACGATAGATGCGGGCGGCCACCCACACCATCCCCAGGAAAGTGAGATAGAGCAGGCCCACCGAGAGGAACAGCTGCCATGCCGGTACCCCGTACGGCAGACGGGCCATCATCACCACGGGAGCGGTGAAGGGGATGATCGACCCCCAAAAGGCGATGCCGCTGTCGGGGTTCTGGAAAGCCCCCATCGCGATGAAGAGGGCGATGAGCAAGGGGATGGTCACCGGCATCATGAACTGCTGGGTGTCGGTCTCGTTGTCCACGGCAGCACCGATAGCTGCAAAGAGGGAGGCATACAACAGGTACCCTCCCAGGAAATAGAGGAAAAAGGCTCCCAGGATCAGGGGCCAGTTGACCGAGGCGATGGCCTCGAAGACCGCATTGCCGGCCATGAGGTCCCCCAGGTCCAGCGCGTCACTGCCGCCGGCGGCATCCGGCGGGGTCACCTGCCCGGAAAAAAGACTCCGGGGCGCCGGCGTCGTCTGCTGCCCCTGGTCACCACCCCCCAGCATCTGCGTCACCCCCGCCACGATCACCAGCGTCAGTACGATCCAGAGGAAGAACTGGGTGAGCCCCACCAGAGCAATGCCGATGATCTTGCCCATCATCAGCTGAACAGGTTTGACCGACGAAACCAGCACCTCCACGATGCGGTTGGTCTTCTCTTCGATGACACCACGCATCACCATCGCCCCGAACATGAAAGTGAGCATGTAGATCAGCAGCCCTCCCACGTAAGCGATGGCCATGGCTACCGTCGTACTGGTCTGCTTCTCCTCCCCCGTCTCACTGACCTGAATGGTCTGTAAACGGATGTTGGTCTCCACCTGCTTGAGGATCTTGTCGAGGTCACGGATATGATAGGACAGCAGTTTCCGTTTTTCGATCTCTTTTTCCAGGCTGGTCTCGATGTAGTTCACCACCTCGAGAGGAGGCTGTTTCCGGGAAAAGAGGATGGCTGCCGAGGGGACGTAGCTTACCTGGGGTGTCAGGACCAGCACACCGTAATAGCCCATACGGTCGAAATTGCGCTTAAGCGAATCGAGCGGGACGTTCTCCAGGTAGTCGAACTTCAGGTATTCCGTAGAATGCAGCACTCCCCGAAAAAGCTCTCCTCCCTGTTCCACCACCGCGATGCGGCGCACCTCCTTGGTGCCGGAGGTCATGATCAGTGCCGGGATCACGACAAAGGCCGCCATGAAAAGAGGTGTGAGCAGCGTGAGGATGATGAACGACTTCTTTCTGACGCGGGTAAGATATTCCCTTTTGATGATCAGAGTGGTCTTGTTCATGATCGGTCAGATGTTATGGTGGTATTCTCTTTTTCGGCATCTTTACCTGTGGCCTCCTCGACCACACGGATGAAGATCTCGTTCATGCCCGGGGTGATCTTATTGAACGACAAGATCTTCCCGGCATCCAGCAACATCCTCAGCGCATCATTGGATGTGCCGCGGTCGTGGATACGGATGCGCACGAGACTGGTGTTCCCTTCCTGGGTGTGTTTGATGATGCTGAACCGCGAATTGAGCGTGGCGGTGAGGAGGTTGACCTGTCCTTCGAAGCGTACTTCGTACTCATTGGAAGCGTAGCGGGCCCGTATCTGATCGATAGGTCCTTCCAGGAGGGTATGGCCCCGGTCGATGAGGGTGATGTGGTCACACAACTCCTCCACCGAGCCCATGTCGTGGGTGGAGAAGATGATGGTAGCGCCCTCGTCGCGCAGGGCAAGGATCTCTTTCTTGAGCATGCGGGTGTTGATGGGATCGAAGCCGGTGAAAGGCTCGTCGAAGATGAGGAGGCGGGGCCGGTGGATCACCGTCACGATGAACTGCACTTTCTGCTGCATCCCTTTGGAGAGCTCCTCCACTTTCTTGTTCCACCAGGAGGTGATGCCGAACTTTTCGAACCATCGTTTCAGACGGCGCAAGGCTTCGTGGCGGGAGAGTCCTTTCAGCTGAGCCAGGTAGAGGGCCTGCTCACCCACCTTCATCTTTTTGTACAGCCCGCGCTCCTCGGGCAGGTAGCCGATGCTGTGGATATCATCACCTTGCATCGGCCGGCCCCCGAAGAGCAACTCCCCCTCGTCGGGGGCGGTGATGCGGTTGATGATGCGTATCAGCGTGGTCTTGCCGGCCCCGTTAGGACCCAGCAAACCATAGATCGAGTTCTCAGGGACCGTCACCGTCACACGGTCGAGGGCCGTGTGTCCCGCATAACGTTTGACGATCTCCCTGGCCTGTAAAAGATCCATGAAAAAGATATTTAGCTAGATTATTCAAAAAAGTGCTTCAGTCGTTCGAAGAAATTTTTGTCGTGCTTGGGCGGCCGGGGCCGGAAGGCCTCGGAGGATTCGAGTTTTTCCATGAGCTTTTTCTCCTCGCGCGTGAGGTCTTTGGGTATCCAGACGTTCACATAGATCAGCAGGTCGCCCCGTCCGTAACCGTGGATATCGGGCAGTCCCTTGCCGCGTATGCGGAGGATCTTGCCCGGTTGGGTGCCGGGTTCTATCTTGATCTTGATCTTACCGTCGACGGCAGGCACCTCCACCTGGGTGCCGAGGGCGGCCTGGGGAACACTGATGTAAAGGGGATAGATAAGGTTCTGTCCGTCGCGTATCAGCTCGGGGTGTTTGATCTCTTCGATGAGGACGATCAGGTCGCCCTTGAGGCCGCCGCGGCGGGCGGCGTTGCCGCGCGAGTTGAGCGACAGCTGCATGCCGTCCTCCACGCCGGCGGGGATGTTGATCTCGATGACCTCCTCGCCTTTCACCACACCTTCACCGTGGCATACGGGACACTTCTCGCTGATGATCCTGCCCTGGCCGTGGCAGGTGGGACAGGTGGTGGTGGTCTGCATCCTGCCCAGGAAGGTGTTGGCGATGCGGGTCACCTGACCATGGCCGTGGCAGGTAGGACAGGTGTGATAAGCCCTGCCGTCACGGGCGCCGGTGCCTCCACACGCCTCACAGGGTACATCCTTGCGCACCTTGATCTTCTTCTTCACCCCGTGGGCGATCTCCTCCAGCGTCAGCTGCACCTTGACGCGTATGTTGCTGCCCCGCTGACGGGACCCCGAACGGCTGTTGAATCCGCTGAAACCGAAACCGCCGAAGATATCCCCGAAATGCTCAAAGATGTCCTCGATGTTCATCCCGCCGCCGCTGAAGCCTGAGGCACCGCCACTCACGCCTGCATGACCGTACCGGTCATACATCTCCCGCTTCTCCGGGTCGCTCAGCACCTCATACGCCTCGGCAGCCTCCTTGAACTTCTCCTCTGCCTCCGGATCGCCGGGATTTTTGTCGGGGTGGTATTTCAGTGCCTGCTTGCGGTAGGCTTTCTTGATCTCCTCCTGTGTGGCTGTACGGGATATCCCCAGGACAACGTAATAATCTCTTTTGGCCATACTTCAGGCAGTTTGACGAACAGCTCTCACAGCGTCCGCCCGTAAAAATACCGAATCTTGGGCAGAGGTGGAAATCATTCGCCCACCACCACCTTGGCGTGACGCAACACTTTCTCTTTCAGGAAGTATCCTTTCTGCAACACGTCCACCACCTTTCCCTTGAGCTCTTCCCCGGGAGCGGGGATCTTGCTCAGGGCCTCGTGCAGTTCGGGGTCGAAAGGCTGATGGAGGGCTTCCATCTCGCTCACTCCGTTCTGTCTGAGAAAGTCCATCAGCTTGTTGTAGATCAGACGGATCCCCTCGACGTAACTGCTGCACTCCTCTCCTTCGGGCATGGAGCTCATCGCCCGCTCGAAATCATCCACCACGGGCAGGAGCGACAACAACACCTGTTCACCACCGTATTTCGCCAGGTCGGCTTTCTCCTTCAGGGTCCGTTTCCTGAAGTTGTCAAACTCGGCCGAAAGCCGGAGATAACGGTCGTGCAACTCCTCATATTCCCCCTTCAGCTCCTCGTAAAGAGCCTTGTAGGAAGGGTGTTTTTTCTTCTCCTTTTTTTCCTGCTGTCCCTTTTGTTCCTGGTTCTCTTTATGCTTGTCTTCCATTTCGTTCTGTTTCTCCTTTCTTTCTTTTTCTTCCTTTTTGCCGGTCATTTCACATCTGTTTTTAAGATGTCAGTTTCGCCCTGCAAATAACTTGCCAAGCAATCCGTTTTGCCAATTTGACAGCTGCCGTCTCACGCTGCAGGTTGTTGTGATCACACCCGCCGGATATCCGCACCCAGGGTACGCAGTCGTTCGTCGATCCGTTCGTAACCGCGGTCGATCTGTTCGATGTTGTGGATGGTGCTGGTGCCTTCGGCCGAGAGGGCGGCGATGAGGAGGGCCACGCCGGCACGTATGTCGGGAGAGGTCATGGTGGTGGCCCGGAGGGGATACTCCCTGTCGAGGCCGATGACCGTGGCACGGTGCGGGTCGCAGAGGATGATGCGGGCCCCCATATCGATGAGTTTATCGACAAAGAAGAGACGGCTCTCGAAAAGACGCTGATGGATGAGCACGCTGCCCCGCGCCTGTGTGGCCGTGACGAGGAAGACGCTCAGCAGGTCGGGCGTCAGGGCCGGCCAGATGCCGTCGGCCAGCGTCATCACCGACCCGTCCAGGAAGCTCTCGATGGTGTAATGTTCCTGGGCGGGGACGATGAGGTCGTCACCCTCTTCTTCAACGTGTATACCCAGACGCCGGAAAGCTTCGGGGATGAGGCCGAGGTGCTGGAGCGAGACCTGACGTATGCGCAGCTCCGAGGCGGTCATCGCGGCCATGCCGATGAAGCTGCCCGTCTCGATCATGTCGGGCAGGAGGGTGTGTTCACATCCATGGAGACGGTCGACTCCCTCGATATGCAGCAGGTTGGATCCCACGCCGCTGATACGTGCACCCATGGCGTTGAGCATACGGCACAGCTGCTGGACGTAGGGCTCGCAGGCGGCGTTGAAGAGGGTGGTGGTCCCCCGGGCCATGACAGCCGCCATCACGAGGTTGGCTGTGCCGGTCACCGAGGCTTCGTCGAGGAGCATGTATGTCCCTTGCAGTCCCTTGCTATGCAGGACGAAGGCCTGCTCCTGCTCATCGTAACGGAAGGAGGCACCCAGGCGCTCGAAGCCTTTGAGGTGGGTGTCGATGCGGCGGCGTCCTATCCTGTCACCACCGGGACGGGGAATATATCCTGTGCCGGTGCGGGCCAGCATGGGGCCGGTGACCATCACCGAGCCGCGCAGGCTGCCGGCCAGCTCGCGAAAAGCCTCGGAACGCAACACCGCCGTATCCAGCGAAGGTGTGCGGAACGACCAGCTGTGGTCGTCGAGCCGGCGCACCTGCGTACCCACCAGCTGCACCAGCTCGATCATACGCATCACATCACGTATGCGGGGGACGTTGTGCACCACCACCTCCTCATCCGTGAGAAGGGTGGCCGCAATGATCTGCAGTGCCTCGTTCTTGGCCCCCTGCGGCGTGATCGCCCCCGAGAGCCGTCTGCCTCCCCTCACCAGGAAAGTGGCCATGGTGTGCGGTTACTTGTTCTTGCGCTGGTTCTTCTTCTTGCGATAGTTCTTCTGCTGCGACTGCTGCGGGGGCAGGAGCTCGCGGGCATCCTTCAGCGTCACACCCTCGGGCACACGCAGCGCCCCGCCGGTGATCTCCTCGATGTCCTTGAAGATCACCTGGTCGCTCACCTGCGGACGGTTCCAGGTGAGGTACTGTTTCTTCATCTGGTTGGCGATCATCACGACGGCCTGCTGTCTGGCCTCACCCTCTTCCATCTTTGCCACCTCACGCAGCATCTCTTCGATGAGATAACCGTAATGCTTGTAACGGATGGTATGTTCGCTGTACGGCACCCGGCGTGGCGGCTCCTGCAGACGCTCTTCCGTGGGCAGGGGGAAAGGCGCGTCGATGTCCAGGTCGAAATCGGCCATGATCGCCAGATGATCCCACAGCTTGTGTTCGTAGTCCTCCATCTCGCGCGTCTGGGGATACATGTTGGCCATGATGGCGATGATGGTGCGGGCCGCCAGGTTACGCTCCTCACGGTCGGGGATGCGCTTCATATGATCCACCATCCGCTGGATATTGCGGCCGTACTCGGGAAGCTTCAATGGTTCCCGCGAAGTGTTGTAATCAAATTTCTTTCTCATGGGTTGTTCCTATGTTTTTCCGGGTTCGTTCGCCGGTATGCAGGTGACCTTCCGCAAGGCTCTTCGTCCGTCAGGAGAAAGATGCCGGGAGGCGTCCGGCAACAGGGACCACAGAGGTCAGGCGACCGGATCGATAATTCTCAACTTTGCAAATTTAAGCAATAATTGCTTTTGTCCGAAATCTTTGAAGAAAACGGTAGCACGTGTATCGGGATATTCCCCTTCCACCTGGAGGACCTTGCCTGTGCCGAAGCGGGCGTGTTCCACCTCCATGCCGGCGCGTATCTTGCGTGGATCGTCGGGTTTGAAGCCGGGCCGCGGGGCGGGTGCCGCAGGAGGTGAGGCATGCCCACGCCGGGGGATGGTCTCCCTGCCGTTGTGCTGAGGAGGGGGCGCCGGGGCGGGACGGCCTCCCGCCATCTGACCCGTGGCCGGGAAACGCACATAGCGCGGATCCAGCTCACGCAGAAAACGACTGGGCTTGCCGGGGGTGATGTTGCCCCAGCGGTAACGCGTATTGGCATAGCTGATGGTCACCCGCTCACGGGCCCGGGTGAGGGCCACATAGAAAAGACGACGCTCCTCCTCCAGCTCTTTCTGCGTACCCAGCGACATCTGCGAAGGGAAGAGATTCTCCTCCATGCCGGCGATGAAGACATGACGGAACTCCAGTCCTTTGGCAGCATGGACGGTCATCACCTTCACCGTGTCGGCCAGGTCACCGGTGTCGGTATCCTGGTCGGTGAGGAGCACGACGTTCTGCAGGAACTCGTCGAGGCGCACCATGCGGTCGATCTGCTCCGGCGCCTCGATGAACTCGCTGATACTGTTGAGCAGCTCGCGTACATTCTCGTATTTGCTCACCTCCTCGGCGGTGGTGCCGTGGAGTTCTTTGAGGATGCCGCTCTCGCGTGTGATGAGGTAGGCCAGCTCGTAGGCGTCGAGGCTGTCCTGACGGGCGGCGAAACCGCTGATCATCTCCACGAAGCCTTTCAGGCGGTTGCGGGTGGCGGGGCTGATCTTCACGCCGAAGGCCTCGGGGTCGGAAGCCACCTCCCACAGGGGCACGTCGCGCTCGTTAGCCGCCGCCTCCAGCCGCTCCAGCGTCGTCTTACCGATACCCCGCGCCGGATAGTTGACGATGCGCCGGAAAGCCTCGTCATCGGCATGGTTGACCACCAGCCGGAAATAGGCCAGCACATCCTTGATCTCCTTGCGCTGGTAGAAAGAGAGCGTCCCCCATACCTTGTATGGGATGTTGCGGCGGCGCAGCGCCTCCTCAAAAGCCCGCGACTGGGCATTGGTACGGTACAGAATGGCAAAATCACCATAACGCCACCGCTCCTGCATATGCTCGTCAAAGATCCTGCCGGTGATCAGAAAAGCTTCCTCCTTGTCGGTGTCGGCCTCCAGCACCTCGATGGGCAGCCCCTCCTCGTTTTGCGAATAGACCTCCTTGGGTATCTGCCCGGCATTGTTGCGTATCAGACTGTTGGCCGCCCGGACGATGACCCTGGTGGAACGATAGTTCTGCTCCAGCTTGAAAAGACGCGCCTCGGGAAAGTCCTTCTGGAAGTTGAGGATGTTCTCGATACGCGCACCGCGGAACGAATAGATGCTCTGGGCATCATCCCCCACCACCGAAAGGTTCTTGTGCTCTTCCGAGAGTTTTTTCACGATCATGTACTGCGCCATGTTGGTGTCCTGGTACTCATCCACGAGGATGTAGTGGAAGAAGTTGCGGTATTTTTCCAGGACATCGGGGAAATCACGAAAGAGAATATTGATGTTGAGCAGCAGATCGTCGAAGTCCATGGCGTCGGCCTTGTAACACCGGCGGGCGTAGATGCGGTATATCTCGCCCATTCTCTCCATCCGGCGCATACGGTCCTGCTGCACCAGCTCGGCGATGCCGGAATACTGGCGGGCGGTGATAAGCAGGTTCTTGGCCCAGGAGATCCTGCCGTGCACCACCGAAGGCTTGTACACCTTGTCATCCAGTTTGAGCTCTTTGACGATGCTCTTGATGAGGTTGCGGGAGTCCTGTGTGTCGTAGATGGTGTAGCTGGGGGTATAACCCAGCTTGTCGGCTTCGGAGCGCAGGATACGGGCGAAGATGGAATGGAAGGTCCCCATCCAGAGACGGCGTGCCTCGTCGTCGCCCACCAGCTGACGGATGCGCTCGCGCATCTCGCCGGCGGCCTTGTTGGTGAAGGTGAGGGCCAGGATCTTCCATGGCGGCACCTTCTGTTTCAGCAGCCAGGCAATGCGGTAGGTCAGCACACGCGTCTTCCCCGAGCCCGCCCCCGCAATGATCAGCGACGGCCCTTCGGTATGCAGCACAGCCTCACGCTGCGCCTCGTTCAGATCGTTCAGGAAAGCCTCGTCCATACCCATTCCAGTGGCCAAAAATAAGGATAGTTTGCCAGAAATATCCCTCTCATGCCGGGCTTTCTCCCCCGAAGTTATGAACACCACGCCCTGCCCTTTTCCCGTCAAGGTGGATAGCGGATAAAATATTTTGCACTATTTTCGTTATCTGATTGACCGGACCATCTCCGGGTCGAACGATCGCCCATGACAGGACAACATACACATACACATATTGGAAAAGGCTTGCGCGGGGTCGCTCTTTTCCTTTTTTTGATCTTCCTACCCGCCCCCGGTACGATGGGGCAGATCACGGGACCGGGGGCTTCGGCGGTGGATACGGCGCATTATCCCACCGACACGCTGGGGCTGCGTCGCGATCCCGTCTTTGTCTGGTGCGGCGGCAGTGATCCTTCCGTACGGGGGACGCTGCGGGCCGTGCCGCCGGGAGGCAGCGGGGTGATGGACTTCGTCTGGAAGATGTTCGACCCTGCTCTTTTCGCCTACGATTCGCTCATCCTGAGCGAGAGCGGTGTGACAAGCTCCACCGCCACGGGCCTCAACAGCGGCGGCTACGCCGTCCGCATCACCGACGGCAGCAGCTACGACACCACCCTCTATGCCTGGGTGCTCATCGACACTCCCTATGTGAGCATCGCCATCCAGCAGAACAAATGCCACCGGCTGGCTCTCGCGCGCGAGATAGCCGTCACACCTTTCTATCTCTACGACCCCGGCGACTCGTCGGCCCTGCCTCTGCCCAACGGCCTCGATGTGTTGTGGTCCTCCTCACCCCCTTCCTCCATCCCCTATCCGGAGGTGGATGAGAACCCCAAGACCACCTACTCCCCTCCTCTCGAGGATACATGGTACTATCTTACCGTCACCGACAGTTTCGGCTGCAGCGCCCGCGGCGAGGTGTTCGTGGAGACCATCCAGGTGAAGGCCGACTTCGACCTCGACCCCAGCGAGGGGGAGGCTCCGCTGGAGGTCACCTTCATCAACAACTCCCGCAATGCCGTCTCCTACCTGTGGGATCTGGGCGACAGCACCTTCTCCGAGCTGGAGGTGCCGGAACCCCACACCTACTTTATCCCCACCCCGCCCCACGACGACTATGTGGTAAAACTCCTGGTGCGGGGGAAGAAGTTCCCCGGCGGTTACTGCATGGACACCCTCTCCAAGACCATCAAGGTAACCCCCTCGGCCCTAGAGATCCCCAACGTCTTCACCCCCAACGGCGACTCGTTCAATGACTATTTCCGTGTCTACAGCAAGTCGCTGCGTTATATCCACGTGAAGGTGTTCAACCGCATGGGATACAAGGTATACGACTGGCAGGGGGGCAGCGAGGAGATGAAGGACTGGCTCGGCTGGGACGGCCGCATCAACGGCCACGGCGAAGCCTCGCCGGGTGTCTATTATTACGTCATCCGGGCCGTGGGATGGGATGATATACGCTACGAAGGGAAGCTCTACCGCGGGACGGTCTACCTGTTCCGCGAAAAGAAATGAGCTTCCTTACTTCTTGTTCCCCTCCAGTTCCCCGAGCAGCACTTCCACCGCCTTCTCCAGTTGCTGGTCGCGTCCCCGTGTGACTACGGCGGGGTCCTGTGCCACCTTGTAATCGGGTTCGAGCTGCTGTCCTTCCAGATAACGTCCCTGCAGATCTTTGACGCCCACCTGGGGTATGCCGAAATAGAGGGTGGGGTCCTGCAGTGTCTCCCACCAGACGGCCGTCATGGTGCCGGGCACGGGCATGCCGACGATCTTGCCCAGCCCCAGGGCCCGGTATGCATAGGGGAAGCCGTGGGCATCGGAGTAGTTGCTCTCACTCACCACCACCACCGAAGGCTTGTACCACTTGGTCAGCGGCTCCGATCCGAAATAGCGGCCGTGGGGATAGAAGTCGGCATATCTTTTTCCCGAGAGAAGGGTGGCCAGGTCGTCGTGGAGCCAGCCGCCGCCGTTGAAACGGGTGTCGACGATGATGGCCTCCCTGTGGTAGTTGCGTCCCAGGATCTCCGAATATGCCACACGGAAGCTGGCTGAGTTCATCCCCCGCACATGCACATAGCCGATGCGTCCTCCCGAGAGGGAGTCGACCTCGGCACGGCGGGCCTTCACCCAGCGCTGGTAGAGCAGCTCACCAAGTGTCCGCCGCGTGACAGGCTTCACCGTCTCCTCCCATCTTTTCTTTTTATCCGGATCATAGAGCGACAGCAGCGTCGGCTTACCGGCCTTGTGGTTGAGCACCCGGAAGAGCTGCGAGAGATTGTTCACCGGCACCCCGTCCACTTTCTCCACCACCACGCCGGCATGTATCTTTGTCCCGTCGTACACCAGCGGGCCTTTTTCGATCACCTCGGCGATCCTCAGGCCGGGACCTTCGTAGTCATAGTCCCAGAAGACACCCAGGCTGGCCGTGGCATCCCCCTGCGGATCGCGGTAACGGTAACCCGCACCGGTATGGGAGCCGTTCAGCTCGCCCAGCATCTCGCTCAGCATCTCGGCAAAATCGAAATTGTTGTTGATGTAAGGCAGGAAACGGCGGTAGTTCTCGCGGTAATACTTCCAGTCGAGACCGTGCATCGTGGGATCGTAATACTTCTCCCTCACCTGACGCCATACATGGTCGAACATATAAGCCCTCTCGGCGGCTCTGTCGAGCGTCATCTCGGCCTCATAGCCGACCTCTTTCCTCTTGAGACCCGCCAGAGTGATGCGGGTGATCCTGCCCCCGGCAAAGACATACAGGTTCTTGAAGGCGCTGTCGGCACGGAGGGTGCCTCCCTTGCCGGAGAGCTTGAGCAGGAGCTTCGTCTCATCCTCTTTGATACGGTGAACCCACAGATCGTATCCTTTCTCAAAACGGGCCAGGTAATAGAGGGCATCACCGTCGGGGGTGAGCACCGCATCAGCCAGGTCGGAGGAGTTGATGGTCAGCCGCGCCCGGCGGTCTTCGATGTTGTTCAGGTCGATCTCCACCGGACCGGTCTGCTTCTCCTTCTTCTTCTTTTTGTTTTTGTCCTTCTTCTGTTCCTCCTTCCACAGCTCGTACTCTTCCTTGGTCATGCGGAAGAGGTCCCAGGTCTTTTTGTTGAAGAACATGGCATAGACATCGTTCTGGGCGCCCCAGCTGCCGTGGCTGCGCAGGCCGTTGCGGTCGGAGAACCAGATCATGGCATTGCCTTTCATCACCCATTTGGGTTTGGCATCGTTGTAGCCGCTGCGGGTGAGGTTGATCACCTCGCCGCTGCCGTCGGCCTTCACCAGCCCCACATCGGTGGAGAAGGCATGGTTGGGTGAGAAGTTGACCAGGAACCATTTGCCGTCGGGTGACCAGCGGTACCACTGGTCACCGTCGGAATAGGAGTAGTTGTATTTTCCCGGCAGGACGGTACGGCTCTTGCCGGTCTTGAGGTTGAGCACCCGCAGCGTGGTACGGTCCTCGAGGTAGGCGATCTCCTTGCCGTCGGGCGAGAAAGCCGGCTGGAAGGTCTCATGTTCGTTCACCAGCACAGCTTCTTCCTTCAGGAGGGTGGCCCGGTGGAAATACTTCTCCTCCTTGCGCACGAGGGTGGTGGTATAGATGTTCCACGAGTTGTTGCGCTCGGAGGCATAGACCAGCGTCCGGCCGTCGGGGCTGAAGCTCACCGAACGTTCCTGTTCGGGGGTGTGGGTGATGCGCTTGGTGGTGCCGTAGTCGACCGAGGTGACGAACACCTCGCCGCGGACGACCAGGGCGATCTCCCTGCCGTTGGGCGAGAGGGCCATCTCGGTGGCACCGGAGGTAAGATGGAGGTATTCCGCCTCCTCATCATCCATATCGAGACGTATGCTCACCTTCACCTTCTGCGGTTCCCCGCCGGGACGCTGGGTAAAGATCTCGCCGTTGTAGCCGTAACATAAGAGGCCGTTGTCCGCCACCGTGAGGAAGCGCACGGGGTTCTTCGCAAAACGGGAGATCTGCTCCACCTGTTCCGGATGGCGCAGGTCCATGCGTACCACATTGAACGAGCCGAACTGCTCGCTGAGGTAATAGATGCTCTCGCCATCGGGTGCCCAGACGGGGTCGCGGTCCTCACCGTCGAAAGTGGTGAGTTGGGTGAAGGTGCCCGAGGCGGGTTCCCACAGCCACAGGTCACGGGTCACCGACGAACGGTGGTGCTTGCGCCAGATGTTCTCGTAGCCTTTTCTGTCCATGTAAAGGAGCCTTTTCCCTTCCTTGTCGAACTTCGCCTCCTCGGCCGGCACGTCGAGCACCTGCCGGATGCCTCCGCCCTCGAGCGGCACGGCATAGAGCTCGGAGAGCAACGGGGAGGGGAACTGTACATTGGAAGGCAGGTCGAAGATGGTGGCCGAATAGAGCACTTCCCGGCCGTCGGGGGTGAAGGAGCCGGGCAGCTCGTCGCCGGAGAAGAAAGTGAGGCGGCGTGCCGGCCCTCCCGTCGCCGGCACCACAAACACATCGAAGTTGCCATAACGGTTCGAAGCAAAGGCGATCCAGCGACCGTCGGGCGACCACACCGGCTTGAAGTCGTACGCCTTGCCCACCGTCAGCGGCTCAGCCTCCCCGCCACCGGCAGACACCGTGAAGAGATCCCCCTTGTAGGAGAAAACGATCGTCGATCCGTCCGGCGAGATGGCTGGATAACGCATCCAGAGTGGAGCATCGGAACCCAGGACACCCCGCACCGACAGGAAGATCACAAAAAGGAACAGGTAAACTCGCTTCATCGATGTGAAAATTGATACGTGACAGGAAAAATACAGGATTCAGGGAAGGAATACAAATATCTCAGGATGTTTTGGGAACATATCGCTATTAAAGGAGCATGCCATGATCCCCTTTTTTCTTACCTGTTCCCCGTCACCCTCTCCCTGCCTCAACCGGGATCGGTCAGGGTGACAATACCCTACCCCCGGTAAGATCCGGCCTGGCCGGAACGCCATCCACGCCGGATTGCCCGGAGGGCCTTCTGTGACATGCAAGAGGCTGTTGACCCTGCCTTTATCTTTGGATCATAAGACGGAACACCTGGGAAGTCTCGTCTTTTTCGATACGGATGAAATAAAGGCCCACGGGCTGATCCTGCAGGTCGAGCCGGACAAGCTCCTTTTCCGGGACGATCGTCTTCACCACTTCCCCCAGCATGTTCATCACCTTGATCCTTCCTGCGCCGGTGGCAGGCAAACCCTCGAGATAAAAGATCCCGGCCGAGGGGTTGGGATAGATCTTCACCGTGACCCTGTCCGTACCGGTCATGCCCGTGCAGGTCTCGAACTGCACCCGGACGGTGTCGCTGTTCTCACAGCCGTGTACATCGGTCACGGTCACCCAGTAGGTTCCGGAAGTATCCACCGTGAGTGTGCGTCCGGAAGCTCCGGTATTCCATGAGAAGGACTCAAAATCCCCTGCATCCAGTGTTACGCTGCTACCCGCACAGGCGGTCGTATCCGGACCCAGCACCACGGCAGGAAGCGGGTGCACCACCACCGTCACCGAGCCTTCGCCGGAACAGCCGTGGTCATCCGTCACAGTAACAGAATATTCCATATCGTGGTCAGGTGACACCTCAAGCACAGGCGTGGTGTCCCCCGTATTCCATAGACAGGATACATAATTTCCGGGATCCAGCAGGATATGCCCGCCCCGGCAGATGGAGGTATCCTCACCGAAGGTCACCCGGGGTAAAGGATGCACGGTGATCTTCACCGAGGTATCTGTGGCACATTGTCTTCCGTTGGTGATGATCACTGTGTATGTGGTATCTTCCTTCGGTGTGACGGTGATCACAGGGGTTGTCTCGCCGGTGGTCCAGCGGTAGGTGTCGCCCCCGGCAGCGGTGAGCGTCACCGGCATGCCGGCACATACGGCCGTATCGGCCGACACCGTGGGCACAGGCCACGGGATCACGTCGACATACACCACCTTGCTGGTATCGGCAAACCACAACGTATCGCGTACGATGCGACGGAAAAAGAGGGGCGTGCTGAACGAGGCCGCCGAATAATCCGGTGTGTTCGTACTGTGGGCCGCCGCACGCCAGGTGAGACTGTCATCGCTCTCCTCCCAGGCATAAGTGAGCGGCCCCACACCCCCTTCCGCCTCCGTACCATGGAGGAGCAGTCGGGCCCCCTCACAAACGGAGGTCCCGGAGATATCGTTCCGGATACTGTCCGCCACCAGAATATTGTCGTAATGGATCTCCGAGCTCAAAGATGCCCAATGCGTGGCAAATCCGATCCTTATCTTCCTGCCGGCATATTTTTTCAGAGGGACAAATACCCTTTGGAACATACTGTCCGTCTGATGGTTCGCCGTACTAATGGTATAGACAGTATCAAAAGGATCACCACACCCCCCTGAGACGAGCACGTAAACAGTGTCCCCTTCTTTCAGTTCTTCGGGTACGGGAGGCCAGATGCGGTTGTTCAGGATGCGGTAATCGAACCACAGCCCCGTATGTTCCGTCACACCTGTGATCAGCCTGTCCCAGTAGAAAAACTGATCATGACCGGGGTAAACTCCGCAGCTGAAGAAAGTATTCCCTTCTTCTTCCGGCACTCTGTCCTGCTTGAACCACACCCAGGCGCCCACACTGGTCCAGTCACCCATCTCATAGTTGAGCCTGTCGACGTTTTCATAGAAAGGTACGGGTTGAGGCACTTTGATCTCCACCTCTCTTCTCAGGGTATCGTTGCCGGTGATGAGGGTATCTCCGTCCAGGAGGGGGTAGCAGGTAAAAAGATAATCTCCCGGATCTTTTGTGTTAAAAGGGGTGATGAGCAAGGTGTCCTGTTCGTCCGGATGCAGCTCCCCCTCCACCATGGCAGTATAGATCTCATGACCGCGCGGGGTCTGGACCTCCACTCTCACCTGCAGCTGAGACAGGGTCTGAATACCAAAGTTCCTCACCACCACCATGATCGAATCATCTTCCCCGCCACAGGTACGGACAGGAGGACTTAAAAAGCCTGTCACACCGGCATCTTCCTCAGCACAGGTATATGTGAGCTCATACCCTTCATCCGTCGAGTATTCATTGGAAACAAAATGTAACAACACCTTTCCCCGGGTGCTCACGATCGACCCGGGAAGGGTATCGCCACTGAGAGCGGCCAGCAAAGGAGCCTGAAGATTGTCTCCATCATACAGATAGAGGGTATCTTGTCCTGCCACCGTCCTGAACCGGTCGAAGCGGAGACGTATCCTCGCCGCATCTTCCGGCATCAGAAGGGTCCGGGTATCGGAACAGTTGTAATAATTGGAGCCCCAACCTCCATTGTCCCAAGCAGTACCTGTGACGTCCGTGAGCGTATCGGGGCCTGAAGGGGCCTCACCGCAATCGGGACGGATATTGATCACAGCCCTCTGGTCCGAATTGAAATCGTTGCTCCCGGGTGTGAGATCGTCCAGATAATAATATCCGTCGTATGCTCCTCCCCATCCCCAGTTGACATGAAAATAGCTGGTATCCTGGTAACCATCAAGGTTGAAAGCATGTATGCCCCCGAAATAGATCAGGGGTTGTCCGAGATTCAGTTGCGAACGTACCAGACTATCCCAGGCATGCTCGGTAAACCTCCATTTATCCACCAGCACCGTCTCCTTTGAGTAATCAAAATAGTTTTTCAATGCTCTTGCTACACTGTAGGAACTTGCCGAAGAACGGGACACGCTGTATCTCATATTGACCGACACACCGCAATGGTACATGAGCGTGGCCACAGGGGTGTTGTAATCGGTGAGGGAAGCCGGCATGGCGATCCAGTCATAATGCATAGAGGCAAAGTCGGCCGATTGAGTGCCATAGGTAGAGATATAATAGCTGTTCTCACCCGAACCGTACTCGGGATAATTCCAGTATTTCATCACCTGGGCCATGGCCACGGCCACACAGCCCGCCCAGGTATGACCATCCGTTCCTTGAGGATCTTCGGGACAGAGCTCGTTGTAAAACTTTCCCTGGTTCCACTTGGTGGTGAGGAGCGGTGCCACCTCCTGGATGGCTGCTACCCCTTTTACGGGTGGTACGAGGTATTTTTTCCATAATTCTTTTTTGGCGGCCGTCACCCGGAGATCCTTACGCAACACGTAGCGTATCTGCCGCTGCGTGGTCGTCAGCCACTCTTTCAAAGCTTCCGGCATCTCCGTGCCACTCTTGAAAGACGATCCCGGGGAATAGGCCAATACCGGCAATAGCCGATCATCGGCGGCAACAAGGACAAAACCTTCACCGCCCACCCGGTTGAAAACATAATAGAAAACGGTATCGGCCGATTTCGCTTCCCTGAACAAACGGAGACGGACACCCTCCGTCATCTCTCCTTTCTGCAGCGACAACTTTTCTTTCAGGAAATTTTCAGCCACAATACGTGCCCTGGCCGTATCCACCACAGCAGCATTCACACCGCCGGCAAGATACAGTCCCCAAAAAAGGACCAGCAGTTTTTTCATGATTGTGTTGATGGTTATGTTCTTTCGACACATCTACGGCACAATTAGTTGCATCCCTGCCGTATAAAACAGGAAAACAGGATCCTTGAAGATCGTATCACCCTTCCCCTGCAGGACACTGTTGATGAAGGCTCTCCTCAAAAAAAACATTCCCCCTGTGCAGCGATGTTACAAAAGGATATTTTTTCCGGCGATCCCCCTGTCCGGAACTATCTTTTTCTATCTTCACTATATTTTATCATATACGCAAATATTTAAGATCATCCCGGCCTCAGGATATCCCCGACAGGAAGACCGGGAGGTTGGAATACTGGTCTGTCTGCGGGCAACTCTCGATCTCTTACTGTTTCTCAGCATATTGCAGACCCCTATTCCGGGAACCGGCACATCATTCGACACAAAGTGATTTTAAACTTCTAAGATAACCTTCGACTATTAAATTGCTTGATTGACATTTACAAAAAATTAACTACGTAGCATTCTACGTAGCTCGCTACGTAGATATTCCATATCTCACTGTATGACAACACAAAACAAACACATCTTCAATCAAAGATGGTCAATCCCGCCGTAAGAAAAGGCACAGAATGAGCCTGAGGGCGGTGTCCGGGAAATTGCAGAAAGGTTCATTGGGGGAAGGCCCGTGCGAGGGCAGCGGCACCGTCGAAGGGGGGTATCCGACGACGGGAAGGTGCGATCCATCGGACGACAGGTGTCCCTGTGTCGGGAACGAGGACAAGACGGAGCATTCTCTCTCCGGCCACCCCCTCCCACGAGGGTGGCAGACGGCTCCCCGGCAGGGCTACCTCCAGTTCCAGATAACAGCGGTGTTCCCTGCGTGCCAGGATGACGAGACCTTCGGGCAGCGTTCCTTTCTCTGCGTTCGGGCAGCCCTCGGCCGGCATCAGCAGGCGCATCAGGCGCTTTTCCACTCTCTCCTCCGGGGGTCCTTCCCGGAACAGGAGCACCCACGGGGTCACGGCCGCGAGGGTGCAGCCCGGCAGGGCCTCCGTCTCCGTGAGGGGCTGCCAGGGGACGAAGTACCAGCGGCCGGCGTCCACCTCCTCCATCACCAGGGCCTCTTCCCGCAAGGGCTCGAAACCCGGCAGGCGGCGGGTGCGGCGGAGGAAGCCCCTGCCCCGCTCCGGCGCAAGACGAGCGGCCACAAGACGAAGGGTGGCCTCCAGGGTGTCGGTCAGAGTGTTTTCCATGTCCACAGGTTTTCCCACGGTATCGATCACGAGGGTGTCGCCGGCGAGCAGCACCACAGCCCGCCCCTCATGAAAAGGGCTGATCACCCGGTCGTAGTGGGGCGGGATAACCATCCGTCCCGCTCTGTCGATGAAGCCCCAGCGGCCGCCGCTCCAGCGGCGGTGCTCGTCCTCCCGCACCTCACGGCACCGCGGGCAGACGGCCGCCCGTCCCTCCCGGAAGGGCTCCGCCCCCCCGAAACGCGGGGGTACCACCACCCTGCCCAGCGTGTCGGCATAGCCGATCCGGCCGTCCCCGACGATGCGGAAAAGCCCTTCCGCCGGGGGATCGGGACCGTTGTCGAAAGGATAGACCACAAAAAGGGGCCGTCCCCCCACATCACTGGCCACAAAACCCGTATCCCGGACATAACGGACGTTCAGGCAGCCCACGGAAAAGAGTTGTCCCGCCGCCCGCACCGGGAACAGGAAGAGGAGCGTCATCCCCAGCCATGTACGCAGTCCTCTCATTACGCAAAAGATACGAAAAAGGGAACGCTTTCGCAAGAGACCCGTCTCCGGGCAGGGGCTTCCCGTGAGCACCCGCCGCCTGCCGGGCAAGTAAGGAAAGGCACCCGGCCTCTCTCAGCGGAAGACCACCCACCGCTCACCCCGGGGCGGCAGGGTCACCGTGAGCGTGAGACGGTAATCGCGGTCGAGCGAACGCTCCTCGAAAGGTCCGTCATCGACCGACACCTTCACATCGTCCCGCAGGCCGGTATAGTAGAGGTCGACCGTCAGGGTACGCGTGATCTCCTCCGCCAGCGGATTGTAGATCATCAGAAGGCCTTTCTCCTCACCGAAAGGGTTGACGTGCAGGATGGCATCATAGTCGCGGCCGTCGGGACGACGGATGTGGATGATATCGGCGTTGAGCACCTCCCGGTGTCGCTTGTAGAAGTCGACCCATCGTTTGACCAGCTCGCGGGTCTCGGGGGTGTCATAGAGCTGTGGGCCGCGGAAGGTGGCCTGGACACCCGCCCCGAAGAGGTCGGCCAGCCGCTGACCATAATGGTCGAGGTGCTCGTGCAGCGGCTCGATGGTGGCGGCCGCTCCGCCCCCGTGGTACTCGACCAGCGGAAGGAACATCCATCCCATCGAGGGGGTCTTTTCCCAGGTACCGTCGTAGATGTTCTGCCTTTCGATGATCTCCTGCTGCCGGCGGGGCAGCGACCAGTTGGTCTCGCGGTAACCCATGCCCGTCTTGTTGCTGCCGTTGAGGAAATACCAGTCGGGCACCCGGAGGAAGATGCCCTGCCCGCGGCACCAGCGGTAGAAGTCACGGATCTCGTTGAACTGTTTCCACTGGCTGTCCTCCAGGCCGCGATGACCGGGATGCTGCGTCGAAGCACACACATCGCCGGGATAGGAGCCGTCGTGCACCAGCACATCCTGACCGGTTTCCCTGAAGAAGTTGTATAGTTTTCGGAAATATTCGATCCCCCATTCGCTTTGCAGGCAGGGGGAATGGCCGAAGACGGGGTGCATGCCGGGAGGCATCACCACGTCGTTGCGGTCGTCGATGTGGCGGCTGGCCAGCAGGGAATAGCCTCCCAGGGCGATGCCCTTGCTGTGGGCATAGTCGGCCAGCATCTTCATCCTTTCCATATTGGCCGGGCGGGTATCCTCTATGTTGAAGCCGCTGCCGAAGCTCATGACCACCAGCTCGAAGCCCACGTCGGCACACTGGTCGATGGCTTTCTTGACCGACTTCGTATCGGCGTGGCGCACATGCATCTCGAGAGGGTTCTCGGTGACCCAGGGGGCGATGGCGCGGTACATGCGGCGGCGTTCGAGGCTCATCCTTTCGCGGTCCCAGCTGTCGTGGAGCAGCTCCCAGGTGCGGAAGGTCTCGAAGGTATCTCCGGGGGCCACCTCCTGTGCCGGTCCCCATTGCGGGCGGCACTCCACCAGACAGGGTGTCTTGCGCAGGTAGTTGACCTGCGTGAGGTAGAGCGAGTCGGTGGTCCAGAAGACACTTTTCCCTTCGCTGGCGTTGGCTGCCATCCCCCCGCCGAACTCATAGTCGGCCTCGATGGTGATGCGTGGCCGCAGCCACTGCCGTTTGCCGCCAACGGCGCTCTCCCCCTCCACCAGGGCCAGGATCTCGCTCTTGAAACGATCGACCACCACGGTGTGCGATGAATGGTTCTCCAGTGTCAGCCACTTGCAAAGGACAGGGATGCCGTCGTACAGGCGGTAGTGGATGTTGACCTGCAGCTCGCGCAGCCAGGCGGGAGCATCGGGATGGAGACGGTAGTAGTCATTCCCCAGACGATAGTGGAACACCAGGTCGCTGCCCGGCCAGGGCCAGGGCAGGTCGTGCGGCATCCATGCCAGTCGTTTCTTCCACGGGAAACGGGCCTGCACATCGTAGAGCTCATAGCCGGTGAGGTGGAAAGCTCCGGGCAGCGGGCGCATTGCCGCCAGCCATTCCGGCAGCAGATAATTATGTATGGGCTGGTCTGTCAGTCCTCCCACAGCAAAACGCCTGCCGTCGATGACCAGCTCGGCCTCGGGACGTACCGAACGAAGGAACGATTCACGGGTCTCGAGACGTTCCAGCCCCACCGTGGCCCCGTCGGGATCGACGGTGAAGGTGCGGGCCACCAGTCCGTTGGAGAAGACCAGATGGCCTTCGGCATCCCGGTACAACGCCGCCCGCGTGCCGGTACGCTCCACCAGCCAGTCCTTGCTCGTGCATACTTTCTCACGGTCGAACAAAGGCAGCTTCTGCTGAGCCGTCACCGCCCACGGGAAGAGAAACAGCATCCCCCAGAAGATCACCGGGACGCTGGCGGGAACTCTTCTCTTTGCCGGTTGTCTCTTTTTCTCACTCATCATATCAATATTTCATTATATGCTTAACTATACTTAATTCATCCGGAGGCACCACACTGCTTCCGGCTTTCCAAGGAGGAAGGCCGTACTCACAGGCGCCAGCATCGGGAGCCTTGCCAGCATACTCTCCCGTGATCCCGGGGATGGGGGTACCCTTGTCGATGGCGGGAGAGCCGGGGCGCAGGGTAAAGTCGCCATGTTCGGGATCATTGAAGCGGGGCCGGTGGGTGGTGATGTTCGTAAGGAAGCGGGTCCCCACGTCCCAGGGCTGGTCCGAGAGGTTGTTGGCCACCAGCTGGTCTTCCACCGTGGTTCCTTCCCGTCCCCAGGCGTGCATCGCTTTCCTGCAGTGCCAGGCGGTGTTGTTGCAGATACGGTGTCCCACGGCCGGCTTGTTGGTCTGGATGGCGATGTCCACGTTCCAGACGATGTTGTGGTCCACCACATAAGCCGTATCGTAGTTGTCGAGGTAGATCCCGCTGGCGGTGCTGGCGGCGTGGTTGTCGTGCACCCGGTTCCGGGCGATACGCGAGCCGTGACCGTGGGTATGGTACGAATAGGTGATGCCCAGGTCCTCACACATCCTCCCCGCATGGGAGAGATCGTTATGGAGGATGTCCGTTTTTCCCGCATAACGGTTGACCAGGACGCTGCGGGCGGCCTCCCGGAGCGTGCAGCCGGTAATGGTATGTCCCCATCCGGTCACCGAGATCACCGCGGCATCGGTAGCCGACCAGTCGCAGTCCTCCACCAGACAGTTCTCCACCCTGTTGTTGATGCCGCCCACGCTAATGCCGTCACCCCAGCTGTGAGCCACATAACAGTCGCGTACCACGTTCCCTTTCCCGGATAGCGACAATCCTTTCCCTTCCCAATGAGCAATGGATTGTTCTTTGCCTCCGCCGCGGTTGCGGACCCATCCCGTCCAGTAGAAGAAGAAAGGCACAGGATAGAGGACGTTGCAGCCTTCCATCCGGCAATGTTCCGCCTCTTCGATGTTCACCGAGGCCAGGAAGAAGGTAAGGTTCTGCAGCACCACATGGTGTCTTCCGCGAAGGTTGACACCCCACTGCCGGCAGCGGGCTTCGGCACGCAGTCCGTCCTTCGTCTCCCCTTCCCGGAGATGGTAATAGAGAGTATCGTGCTGCCAGAACCATTCGCCGGGGCTGTCCAGGGCGTTGAGATGATGGATGACCCCCCATCCTTTCCCCAGATAGACGGCAGGATTGCGGTTCCAGACGTCGCCGGTATCGCACACCAGGACACTGTCACGGGAGGTCACGATCCTCGCAGCATGAGCGATCCAGTGTTTTCCCGTGAGGAAACGGCAGTACCCCCCTATCCAGTGGTCGCGGGGCCAGTGTCTGCCGGCGAAGGAGACCGTCCTGTCAGGTGTGGCCGTCACCTCCGCCATGGTGGCGGTGCTGAAGGGGTCGTTCCCCTCGTCGGGTTCTCGGGCCCAGGAGGCCCGACGGCTGCCGACCCACAGCTGGGTGACCCGCCGAGGTACCCAGGCCTTCACGATCCTGCCCCGCCAGGGGAGCCAGGAGGTCACCCTCACCGTCCCGGTGATCACAGCCTCACCCATCCCCGTGAAAACAACAGGCAGTCCCGCCTTCCCGTCGACAGGGGGCACGACCTCTTCGCGATAAACTCCCTCAAGGATATAACAGGTGTCACCCGGCCGCAACAGAGTGGCTGCATGTCCTATCGTCCGCAACGGAGCCTCACGGGTGCCCGCCGCACGGTCTTCCCCACGCACCGCAGAAACATACCACCCACGAGCCCCCAGAAACTGGGGAAAACCCATGAAAAACAGAAACAAAAGAAGTCCCTTACAAGACCTAAAGCGTGATTTGTCAGTAATCATCATAACAATTCAGCAGGTTGAACGTATAAAAGTAAAACAATTTTTAGTCCCATGTTCCAAAATATTTCGTTACTATTGTCTTGCCGAATGATGTCTCACTAAAATCTTTAGCTATGAAAAAAGCAGTGTTCCTGTTTCTGTTATCCTTTCTTTTCGCCGGTGCTCATGCGCAGTTCGGGATCAAGGTGGGAGCCAACACCACCACGTTGAAGATCACGGCCGGCGACATGATCGACAACGTGAAGGATGCACAATGGGGGTTCAACGCCGGCGTCTTCTACCGTCTGAAGATAGCGCTGGTATACATTCAACCCGAGGCGTATTTCTCCACGGTCAACGGCAGTTATCGTTACGGGGATGACCCGACCAACATGCAGTTGTACGATTTCGATCTGAAACGTATCGACATTCCACTGATCGTGGGTGTGAAGCTCGGTCCGCTACGCGTCCATGCCGCTCCCGTGGCTTTCTTCACCGTCTCCGACGACATCTTTCACCAGGAACTGGAAGATGCCATGAAGAGCACCACGTGGGGTTACCAGGCAGGACTGGGCATCGACCTTCTGAAAAAGCTGACCATCGATGCCCGTTACGAAGGGAGTCTGAGCGATTTCACCGACGACAACATCACCATCGGCGGACACACGCTCAACCCCAGTACCAAGTCGAGTGCTTTCCTGCTGAGCGTCGGGTTCATGTTCTGAGCCCCCGGGATATTTCAGTAAAGAAAAGGCTGTCTGCGGACAGCCTTTTCTTTTTCGCAGCTACCATACTCCCGGCAGGATGCGGTAAGGGACCCGTGAACAGTATTCTTCCCAGTACTTACCGTACTTGATGCGGCAACGTTTGTCGTCGCGGCGGGCACGGTGGACCAGCAGGAGGGTCAGGTAGATCACGTAGAAATAGGGAATGATGGAAGAGAAGAGCGCCGGCAGCGACCAGCAGAGGGCTCCCAGGATCTCACCTACATAATGGAAGTGGCGTGCGATGCCCCACCACCCGTCGGCCAGCAGGATGCTCTCCCGTTCCACACCGTGGTCATCGGTGTACTTTGCCCGGATGATCTTCGCAGGATGTCCCCAGATGCGATAGTTCCCGTCATGCTCCCGCACGCGGATACGCTGACGGTTCATGCCGGTCTTGCTCCAGAAAGAGAGCAGTCCTGCCACGACCAGCACCGCCGAGAGCCCCGGACCGATGGTGACGGGATGGTTCACCAGCCAGTGCCCCGTCAAAGTATATACCGACGGGATCCAGACCATCACCCCCCAGATCAGGTAATATCCCGCACGGTCGACCTGGATGTCCATGGTCCGGAAATAGCCCGACTCGTAAAAGAAGAAGATCCCCACATAGATCAGCTGCAAAGTCACCGAGACGATCATCGAGTCACTCACGGCACCGTAAAGCTCATGTTGTTTATCGACGAAGGCGAGCAGGAGCAACGGCCACGACATCATCCCGAAACGGCAGTTGGCGAAATGTTTCACGTTAATTCCCAGGATATGGGGATAAAGGTCGGTACCCCAGTAATAGTCGAAGAGGAAACTGCCGGTGCTGCCGCTGTCGGGGGTGGTGGGACAGCAAAGCCCTTTCACATACAGCAACAGGGTGAACGACCAGGCGAAGATGTTGAGTGCTCCCAGGATCTCGCCGAAACGGTCGTAGATCATGGCCGGCCGGAAGAGCCCGAGACGGAACCCCAGCAACCAGAAGAGGAACAGCGAAACCAGGAAGGCTGTAAAGCCGTTGTTGCGGTACCGGGGAATATATCCCCTGGGCGTAACGGGCCCTTCCACCACTTTCCCGGGAAGAAGCTTCATCAGCAGGATCTCGATGGCAGCAAAGAGACCCAGGATGATCCAGGCGGTCTTCGACCCCCAGAACACAGGCGCCCAGATGGCATACATTCCTGTGAAAAACCCCCGCTCCGAGAAAAAATGCACCAGCTCCCGCAAGGATCCCTGCAGATAGGTATCCGTATACCAGAGCAGGATCGCGACCGGCGGGGTGAGCAGGATGATCAGCAACACCCCCAGATCCCGTAAGAGACCGCCTTTCTTTTTCTTTTCTTCCATGATCAGCAACTTTGGGTTGACCGCCCGACGGCGTGGTTCTATGACCTTGCCCCGCTGAAAATACACAAATTTCAACCTTTTCTGAAAAGATCTTCACGAAATCGTTTGCTCCGCTCCGGGGAAGAAACAGAAAAAGGGGATAAATCATTAGATTTACCTGAACCCCATATTTTCGGCATCATGGCACGTCTTTTCATCCGGCCGTTCATTGTTCTTTCTTTGCTCTTTCTTTTGTCTCCTTCCAGTGTTTTCAGTTCTTTCCGCATTGTGTGGTCGTACCGTCCTCCTTCGGGTTATGTGGATGCCACACCTGCGCCGGTCGACCTGGACGGCGATGGCAGTCTGGACCTGGTCATGGCCACCACCTCGGGCAAGGTGGTAGCTTTGGATGCGCAGGGTCATATCAAATGGCAACATGATCTGCATCACATCGTGAGCCAGCCCGTAGCGGTGGCCGGCACCCCTGCACAGGTCTATGTCCTGACCAATCCCGGCGGTGTGGTATGTCTTGATGGGCGTAGTGGCATCCTGTTATGGGAATATCATATGCCGGAAAGTTTTCTTTGGGGCAGTACGGCGCCGGCGGCAGCCGACCTTGACGGTGACGGCAGGCCCGAGGTGGTGGTGGCCGACCGCGGAGGGCATCTCGTGGCTTTGCACCGCGACGGCTCGCTGCTGTGGAGTGTATCCTGCCGTGAGGGGTTCCGCAGCGCCCCTGCTTTGGCCGACCTCGACGGGGACGGTCATCCCGAGGTGATGGCCGGCACCACTGATCATCCTCTTGTCTGTTTCTCTCATAAGGGCCGGCGACTGTGGCACAGCAACGGCCCGGCCTACGGGGCCTCGCCTTATGTCGTCGACCTTGATCTTGATGGTCGTCCCGAGATCCTCGTCGGCGACAAGGAAGGCCTTGCTCTTTACGATGACGGCGGGAGCCTCCGCTGGCACCATCCCATGCCTGAGGCGGTCCACGACGCCTATGTCGCCGGCGACCTGGACGATGACGGCCGGCAGGAGGTAGTGGTCGTCGACATGCGGGGTCACGTGGCCTGTCTCGACAGTCAGGGCCGCACCCTCTGGACCGCCCGTGTGGGGGCCCGGGCACGACGCGCTCCCGCCCTCGCCGACGTCAACGGCGACGGCAGAACGGAAGTGATAATAGGCAGCTACGACGACCATCTCTCCCTGTTCGATCCTCTGGGCACCCTCGTGGAAGAGATCCCTCTCCATGGCGGGATGAACAGCACCCCTCTCACCGTACCTCTTCCGGGCCACGGCCACCCCGTGGTGGTCTGTACCACCACCTCCGGCGTCACGGTCTTCGACCTGATGAGCAGGACAGGTTCTTCCGGCACCATCCTCTCCGGACAGTACCGCCACGACCCAGCCCGTACCGGCAATGCCTGCCCCCGCCCGGGGGATCAAGGACCACCTGTCCGTATCAGCGTCGACGCCGGTGACATGCACACGGGTGTCAACCATTTCACCATGACCGTACAAAATCCTTCCCGTAAAGCCTTGTCGCTGGACATCTTCCTCCGTAAAGACAAGGAGTCGCCCGTGCAACGTCATCTCCTGTCTCACGACACACTCATACGTCTTTCGGTTGCTTATGCCCTTCCGGGAGATCATCCTCTCACCCTCCATACCCGCACGGAGGTCAGGGATGACAAGCGGATCCTTCACTGGCAGGAGCGGGACTATTACATCATCCCTTTTGCCAAGGATCTGGCCGACCTGCAAAAATACCTGCGAAGCATCCATGCTCACCTGACCCGTCTGAAGGAGGCTGAACTGCCTGCACTGTGGCTGGCGCAATATAAAAAGCATTATGAAGATCTATCTGCCCGAGCCCGTTTGGCCGGGGTGATGACACCGCTGGAGCGGGCTTCGTTGCGCAGCGATCTGGAAGAACTGACCAGGAAAGCGATACGTCTTGATGCTGTGACCGCTGCTGCCGCAGAGGCAGGCAAGCCCCTTGCGCTTTATGCCGCCAACCCATGGGCTCCTTTCGGTGCGGAGGATGAGCTGGTGGAGGGACGCACCCCGCCGCCGCAGCTGGTGGTGGAAGCTTTCGGCGGCGAAAAGGAGTCGGCTGCGCTCAACATTGCCAACTACAGCGACAGATCTCTCACCGTGCGATTCGAACCCGGCACGCTGATACGCGACGACTCTTCGGCACAGCGTTCTTTCAGGCAGGTGCTAACGTTGCATGAGGTGGTGGCCGTGCCTACCCACTCGCTCGATCTCTCTTACGATGCCTTGCCCCGCATGGCACAGAGCCGTACCCTGGTGCTGCCACCATGGAGCCTGCGGCAAGTGTGGATCACCGTCGACGTTTCAGCCCTCGACACAGGCTGGTGGAGCACCCCCATCCGCTGCCGCTCGCTGGAGGTGGAGCCTGCCGAGGCTACAGCCCGTCTGAAGGTGCATGTGTGGCCTGTCACACTCACTCCCGACGACCCGCTCCGTCTCTGCCAGTGGGGTTATGTGGAAACATCGGTGCTCAAGGAGATACCGGAAGCAGCATTACGCGACCAGGTGGAACACGGCACCAATGTGTTCGTCGCCTCGGCACGGTGGGCTCCCCACGCCACTTACAATGCCGAAGGAATACTCACGGAAGGTCCCGATTTCAGCGATCTTGACCGTTATATACATGAACACGCTCCCTACGGGATCATCCTTTTCGGCGGCTATCAGAGTGCCCTTCAGGGTGCCGCCCCGCGGTATTCGCAGGCCTGGTACCGGGCTTACAAGGAGTGGATACGTCGCTGGCGTGATCACATGAACGAACTGGGAGTCCCGCCCCGTGATTATGCTTTCTATCCCATCGACGAGCCCGGCCTGCGGGAAGGGCTTGTTGAAGAGGTGGTGAAGCTGGCACGTCCTCTCAAGGAGGTAGATCCCACACTCCGGGTCTATGCCGACCCTGTGGCCAGAGCATCGCTCGACGACCTGAAGAAGATGGCCCCCTACATCGATATCTGGTGTCCCAACCGTACCGGTTATCTTCTGCATGAGGGTCATGACAAGCTTGAGTACATCCTGTCACTGGGCAAGACCGTCTGGACCTACGAATGTCTGGGTGATGCCAAGCACCAGTCACCGCTGGGATATTACAGGGCGCAGGCATGGCTTTCCTGGTGGCGCGGTCTCACCGGCATAGGCTTCTGGTCGTACTGCACTTCCCGCCACGATCCCTGGTATGTACCCCGGGGGGGACAGGATTATCTCCTCATTTACCAAGGCGACGGGGTGGTGACCAGCAAACGATGGGAGGCAGTACGTGACGGAAAAGAAGATTACAACATCCTCGTCCAGCTGCAGCGTTCCGTCGAGCATCCTCCCCGGGGGGTCACTCCCGAGGTGGTCGGGTCGGCCCGCCGCCTGCTTCAGGAAAAGATCCCGGTGATCGCTGCCTACTGCGGCCTCGAAAAGGATGGCACCCTGCCCGTGGCGGAGGGGATGGCCGCCACCCGCAGGATCGCCGACCGCCGCTGGCACACCCTCCAGCAGACACGCCGCGAGATGGCCACACTGCTGGAAAAAATGAAGAAGTTCTGATCGTACAGCATCACTGCTCGGGCCACCTGTCATTTATAAGCTAATCACAACACACATTCCCCGGCACCGCGGCCTTTTGATCTCTCCACCCCTTCAGGCTTCACACTTCAAGCTCCGGCAGGGATCTTCGTTACGCTACGCCTCCTGCCGAGATCAAGCTTCGAGCATCGAGCCCCCTGAAAGTCGGTATAGTCCCATTTCCTCCGGCAGGCGCGGCCCACCATGTTGTTGGCGAACTCATCCCCGAACCGTTCTGCCTCGGGATCACACATCAGCGGCCGCTGCAGCTCACAGGCGATATTGATACCGTTGCATGCCGTGGCAGTGCAATGATCTGCCTCCACACCCGAAAGCGGTTTTGAACGGGTTTTGAGGGAACCGATCCCGTTCTGGTCATGGTTACCGCTGTGATAAAGATGCTTATCAGTCTCTTTGACCTCCATCGTGGTCCGCGCCTCGGGGTCGGTGCGCAGAAACTCGCGACTCATCTCCACTTTCCCTTCGGTGCCGATGAACTGCACGGCATTCTTTTCTCACACTGTGCATGGCTGACGATCACTCTGCTGGTATATGGTGGCAGAGTCCTGTCCGGGCGGGATGATCGGGTGGATTGAAGGCCACGGGTCCCCACCCCTCCATGCCGGGGGTTCACAGGGCAATGTCAAACATGTGAGCACTCCCGTCGTTGGCCAGGCGTCCGCCGAAATGGCGGCATCCGCGCCACCGGACCCGGCGATCGTTGGCCGGCACAAATCCTTTGCCTCCCGGCACATGAGGGGGCACAACGGTGAACGCTGCCGTACCGGCAGCCACCTGGATAACGGATTTTCAGGCTTATTTTTTCAGGTAAAATCCTCCTTCCAGTGTCTCTTCCGCATTGCGGCCCACGAAGACGCGGAACGCTCCGGGTTCGGCCGTAAAGCGCATCTCCCGGTCATAGAAACGCAGGTCGTCGGAAGTAAGGGTGAAAGATACCGTTTTTTCTTCGCCTGCTTTCAGGGAAAGACGCCGGAACCCCTTCAGTTCTTTTGCGGGTCGTGTGACGCTGGCCACCACATCGCGTACATACAGCTGCACCACCTCTATGCCGTCGCGGTCGCCGCTGTTTTTCACCCTGACGGTGATGGTCAGCGGCTCCCCGAAAGCGATCGTATCCTTGGCAACGGATAACCCGGAATATTCAAAACGGGTATAGGAAAGACCGTAGCCGAAGGGATAAAGGGGGGTGTTGGGGATATCGAGGTATTTGCTGGTGAATTTCTGGTCGGATTTCGGGCGGCCGGTGGTCTTCATGCTGTAATACACCGGTATCTGGCCCGTGTTGCGGGGGAAGGAGATGACCAGGCGGCCCGAGGGGTTGTAGTCGCCGAAGAGGATA
>CAZRDX010000054.1:0-119245 GCA_964599235.1 uncultured Rikenellaceae bacterium | reverse complement strand
TGCATCATCATGGAAGGCGGGATCTTGATGGTCCGGCCGATGGAGGGGACCCAGTTCCACATCTCCTTGTCACGTTTGAGGAACACCTGGCCTTTCTCCCGGGCGGGAGCAGTGATGTAGATAAGCGAGAAACGGGTGCCTTTGGCCCAGGCTTTGAAAGAGATGGTGCGCTCCCATGTGGGGCGGATGATGTGCATCGTCACCTCGGAGTAGCTCGACTTGCCTCTCATCAGATCATAAGCCTTACGGACGATCTCGGTGGCGGTCAGCGTACTCTCCTGAGCCCCGGCAGGTCGAAAAGCCGGAAAAAACAACATCATGACCACCGCAAAAAGGTCAGCTCTCTTCACGATCTTCCTCTTCATTTTGCAGAAACATATTAATGAAAGTACGTTTCACTTCGTTCAGCGGGTAGTCTCCTCCCAGTGCGATATAATCCATGCCGATCCCGTCGAGGAGTGCGATGAAGAGATAAGCCCTGGCCCGGGCATCCGCCTCACCGCTGCGACGGAAAAGCTTCTCCAGCATCCCCATCAACGGCATGATCCGCTCGACGAACTCCTCGCGGAAAAGAGTGAGCACCTGCGGCTGAATGATCAAGGAAAAGAACAGCTGGTAAAACCTTGGGTTCTCCTCCAGCTTCCGGAAGGTGGTATCCACATATTTCCGGAGATTCTCCGGTGTGATGCCTTCGCCCTCCACCAGTTGCAGGTCCTGGAGGAGCTCCGACATCCCCGCGGTGAGGATCTCGGTAAGAAGTTCCTGCTTGCCGGAGAAATAGTTGTACATCAGCCCTTTGGAGATCCCTGCCTTACCGGCGATCTGACTGATGGTGGTGCCATGATAGCCCTTTGAGGCAAAAAGCTCCAATGCGGTCGAAAGGATCTTGCCCCGCTTCTCGTGCCTGATCTCGGCCCATTGTTCCGATCGTCGCGGACTCATTCGTTGTTGACTGAACGTTCGGTCAAAATTACGGAATATTCCCGGAAAAACAAAGAAAGTTCCTTCTTCCTGGGAAAGAGAACTGATGAGAAGGGAAATTTGTAACTTTCCCGGAAGAAGATCGTCTTAATCCCGAACACCACCGGATTCTATGACCGTAGCGGAGTACAACCGTAGTGTCGATGCCCATGCAGATGCGCTTTTCCGTTTCCTGCTGGCTGCGTTGCGAAGGCAGGATATGGCGGAAGACCTTGTGCAGGATGCTTATGAGCGGCTGTGGGTGCGGCATGAGGAGGTGTCGTACGAAAAAGTGAAAACCTACCTGTTCACCACGGCCTATCATGCGATGATCGACCGCCTGCGCAAAGAACGCCGGATGGTGAGTATGGAAGAGACCACGACAGAGAGATCGGAAGAGATGGTTTCGCCCGACCTCAACGACATCCTTCACGAAGCTCTTGAGAAACTGCCGCCCGATCAAAAGGTGGTGGTGTTGCTGCGCGATTACGAAGGTTATTCCTACAGGGAGATCGGGGAAATCACCGGCCAGAGTGAGGCGCAGGTCAAGATCAATATCTTCAGGGGAAGGAAGTTCCTGAAGAATTACATAGGGAGTCTGGAGGCAGTGATCTGATGAAGAAGGATGAAAAAATAACGTTGGAGAATTACGAGGCTTATCTCCTCGATCTGGCCGAAGGCCGGCTGGATGAGGAAGAGAGGGTTGAGCTGATGCGCTTCCTTGATGCCCATCCAGGCCTTGCGGAGGAGGAGACCGTGGAGGAATGGCTGCCGCTGCGGCCGCCGCAGAGGGCCTTTGCCCGCAAGGATGCCCTGAAAAGACCTGACCTTTCCTTTGAGAGCATTGACGAGATCAATGCCGAAGAGGCCATGATCGCCTCGCATGAAGGTGAGCTCACGGCCGACCAGCAAAAACGGCTCGACGATTATCTGGCCCGTACCCCCGGAGCGCGGGATCTCTATCGGTCGTATGCCAGGGTTTACCTGAAACCTTCCCGCAAAACTTATCCGCAGAAGCGGCATCTTTATCGTCGCCGTCATCTGCATGTGGGATGGTATGCCGGGGTGGCTGCCGGCCTGGCCCTGCTGGTCAGCCTCTTTTTCCTCGTCGGGCGCAGGCAAAACCATCTGAATCCTGTCACCGCAGATGCTACCACTCCGGTGATCACTCCGCAAAAAGAAAAAGCGGCGGCCGCAGCGGCAGCTGTACATGACGCCGGAACGGCCGGACCTTCCGTCTTCCCTGCAGACCGCAAAAGCGAAGTGCCGCAAAAAGCACAAAGCATGCCCGGGGCAACACGAAGACAGATGGCAGGCGATGAAAGAAGACCCGGGCCTCTCCATCCTATGCCTTTGCGTGAAATCCCGGGTACCGCCTTTCTCAGCTTCTCACCCCGGGCCGACCGCCTGGCAAGGTTCTCCGGGAACACCCAACTTCCGGCTTTGACCGCAGAAGAAGCCGCCTCAGAAAAGAAACCCGCTTTCCTCGGAAAAATCTTCAGACAGGGCATCCCTCAGGAAAAAGTCAATCCAAAGGTGCTGGTCGTTCAGGGACTGGAACGTCTCAATCACACCACACGTCTTGACCTTTCCTACGAGGTGGTGGAAAACCGGGAAAAGGGGGTGGAGTATGTGGCGGTCAATTCCAGGTTTTTCAGCTATGTGCGGAAAAAAGGAGGTGATCGCTGAGGGATCGTAACTTTTTTCGTTAAGGAACGTCCTACCAGCGAAAACAAAAATTCCGGAAATATGAAAAAAGTGATTGTTCTGATATTGGGATTGGGATGGTTGTCTGTTCTGTGGGGCCAGCAAAGTGATACCCTGGTGAGAGATACGCTCCAATCTGCCATCGGTGATAGTGTGGTCGTGAAAGCCGGCGACAAGGTGGTGATCATTTATGACGACGGCCGTACGGAGGTGATGGATGAAAATACCTTGATTTCGGGTGGTGGTGAAGGAACAGCACGCGAGGAAGAGGGTGATCACATCATCCTGGGAGAAGTCTACGACAGCCCGAGCCGTACGGAGGTACGCATTGGGGAGAAACCGATCCTCCAGGTGATCGACGACGAGGATACCGTTGTGGTACGGTTGGGAAAAAAAGGAGTGAAGATCATTGAGACAGCAGACGGATCCATGATCAAAGTAATACGTGATGACGGAAGGAAAACGGAAGAGGTGCAAACAAGACGACGCCGGAAGTTCGTGGGTCACTGGCGGGGGATCGAGGTCGGCATGAACAGCTACCTCAATACCGATCATCAGTTCCCCGGCGGGTTCCTCAGCATCTATGACGGAAAGGCCTGGAACATCAATTACAACTTGTTCCAGTACAGCTTCAACCTGACGCGCAACGGCAGACTGGGCATGGTGACCGGCCTGGGATGGCGGCACAACAACTACCGTTTTGCCAACAACAACAACATCATGAAGGATTCCTCGGGGGTGATCGTGGAAAAACCTTACACCCAGAACCTGAAAAAATCGAAACTGGTGGTCGATTACGTGACGGTACCTCTTCTGATGGAATTCCATACGGGCCGTTACAACGACGGCTTCCGCATCGGGGTGGGTGTGATAGGCAGCCTGAAGTGCCGTTCACTCACCAAGGTGAAATGGTTTGATGAAGGAGACAAGAAAAAAGAAAAGAACAAGGGGGATTTTAACGTTTCTCCTCTTGAATATGCCCTGACGGTGCGTATGGGGGTGGACAACTTTGAGGTATATGCCAATTACAGCATGATCCCTCTCTTCAAGAACGGCCAAGGACCGGAGGTCTATCCCCTGGCAGTGGGACTGGGGTTCAAGTTCTGAAAGATCCGTTCCGGCAGGTAACAGGAAGGGGCTGTCCTCGGCAGCTCCTTTTTTTTCACTATTTTTAGCCTGTTTTCATCCCAAAAACCGAAGACATGAGACTGTTGTTGCTGAGCAATTCCACCAATGCCGGAGAAGATTATCTGGAATGGGCTTTGGAAGCGATCAAAGATTTCCTGGGCGGGGAGGAGCAGGAGCTCCTTTTCATTCCCTATGCAGCAGTGACTTTTTCATGGGACGAATACGAGCGAAAGGCAGCCCGGCCTTTTGAGGAGATCGGGCACCGGCTGGTCTCTTTACACCGTGCCGCGGATGAACGAAAAGCAGTGGAAGAAGCGGAGGTGATCGTGGTGGGAGGAGGGAACACCTGGCATCTCCTACGGACCCTGCAGGAAAAGGAATTGCTGGATCCTCTCCGCACGAGGGTGCAGGCTGGTGTGCCTTACATTGGCTGGAGCGCCGGCAGCAACCTGGCCTGTCCGACCATCATGACCACCAACGACATGCCCATCGTCGAACCCTATGATTTCAAGGCTTTGGGACTGATCCCCTTCCAGATCAATCCCCATTACCTGGATGCAAACCCTGAAGGGCACGCAGGAGAAACCCGCGAGATGCGCATCCGTGAATTCCTGAAACTGCATCCCGACATCTATGTGGCCGGTCTCAGGGAAGGAACTCTCCTCAACCGCGAAGGTCAGCACCTGCGCCTCCAGGGACCCCGTCCCATGCGCCTTTTCAGGGAAGGAATGCGCCCTGTGGAACTTACTTCCCACGACAACCTCGATTTCCTGCTTATCGACTGACGAGTGCCTGAACCTCCCTCAAAATCCGCTGCCATGCGACGACTGTTCAGGACATCCCTCATTCTTCTTGCATCCTTTCTTTTCCTGACCATGGCAGGGAGCGTGTTGGTATACCTTTACAGAAAAGATATACAGAACCATGCTATTGCTTACCTGAACAAGAAGATCAATACCACGGCAGAAGTGAAAGGGGTAAAGGCGGGAATGTTGCGCCATTTTCCCTACATCTCGGTCACTTTCAAAGAAGTTACGATCCTTTCGTCCCTGCCTTACAGGAAAGTGCGGAAACTGCCGGATACACTTCTTCATGCTTATGAAGTGGTACTTGACCTTAACATATACAACCTGCTTGTAAAGAAAGAAATAACGATTGAACGCGTAGAAATAGAAGGCGGATCCCTGGAACTGGCTGCGACGAAGAAAGGGATACGTAACTGGGAGATCTTCAAAAAAGGGGGGAGCGGGGGTCAACGGCAAACGCGAACGGAGATAGGAAACATCAGGATGAAGGATGTGAAGGTGAAATACTACGGCGAAGGAGGAAAAAAGCTCTTCGAAGGGATTGTGGCGAGAGCATCTTTCTCTGAAAGACGGTTCCAGCAGGGAAAGATCTTACGGTTGAAAGCGGTTCACATGCGGGCACTGACGGAAAGGCAACCTTTTACATGGGAAGAGATCGATATCAGTACAGTCATCGAACAGCAGCCAGGGGAAGGCCTCTCCTTTGAGGGGAGCTTGCATTCCGGCAGGCTGCCTGAGGTCGCTTTTTCGGGGGAATGGTTAAAGCGGAACTTGCATTTATATTTTTCAGTCAGGAAGATCTCTCCGGCGATCCTCCTCCGTTCGGGCCTGCTGAAAATGGAAAAGGGATCATTGCCGGTGGAAGGGGGATCATTTGACCTGCATGGTGTTTTGAAGGCGCAAACATCTGGTCGTACTTCTTGGTCGTTGAAGGTCAAAGGCGAAGGTTTCGGGCAAACAGTGAAGATGAGCTTGCCTGAACCGGTCAGGCTCGTTTCCTGGCATGGTCATCTTCTCGCCTCGGGCGGCGAGAAAAGAAGCACGAGATACTCATTGGAGATCACCGACCTGTCCCTTGTGCATGGATCCAGCGAATTAAGAGGTAACTTCGGGTGGAAAGGAAAAGATTCCCCGCTGACCGGACGTTTCAGCGGTGTCCTGGCGTTGCCCGAATGGAACGCCCTTTTCGGAGGTGACAGGGTCTTCGGGAAAGGAAAAGGGGAAGTATCCCTTCAGGTAAGTATTCCTTACAGATTGTTTGAGAGAAAGAAAAAGTTCTCCTTTCGGGAAGTCGGCCTGCAGGGGGACATTCTTCTGAAGGATTTTCAGGTCTTTTTGCCGGGTGAGATCACGGGCAGGGAGGCCAGAGTGCAGATCCTCGAGGATCACCGCTTGCATCTTCAGGCAACCGGGCTCCATGCGGCCGGAAGCCTCTGGAAAGTGAATGGTTTCGTGGCACGGATGGATGATTATCTGGAAAAAAAGATCCCGTTGCAGATCACGGGAACTTTGGCCACTACCCGTGTCGAGCTGGATACGCTCATCGGTTTTTTCCGGAAGCCTCCCCGGCCAGGTTTACCGGACGAAGTGGTCAAAGATCCTTTGCCGCGATTTTCCCTGGATTTTTCCTGCGATACTTTCCTTTACGAGGGAGTTGAGAGCCTGCACCTGAGGGGAACACTTCTCTATCACGATCCAGTCCTTCAAATGAGGGGGCTTTCTGCTGAGGCCCTGGGTGGTTCTCTCGGGGGACAACTCACGATCCGTTTCGAAAAAGGGGGTAAGCTGGACGTTCGTTCCTATGCCGAGCTGGCAGGCATCGATGTCCACCGGCTTTTTGCTTCGTTCAGTAACTTCGGTCAGGATTTCATCCGGGCGGAAAACCTGCGCGGAAAAGTGACCGGAAACATCGCCATGCAGGCTTTGTTTGACACGTCAGGCAAAGTGATCCCGGAATCGATCCTTTCGGACAGTTATCTTACCCTCTCCGACGGTGCACTCATCGGTTTTGAACCGTTGTACAAACTATCTACCTTCATCCGGCTGTCGGAACTGAAAGAGATCCGTTTCTCACGCCTGGAGAACGAGGTGTTCATCCGGGATGAGACCGTGGTGATTCCGCAGATGCATGTGAATTCATCGGCATTCGATCTCGATATTGGAGGGAAACACCATTTTGACGGAAGATTTGAATATCATATCCGGGTCTACCTGGCGGATTATCTTGCCAGAAAAGCGAAAAAAGCGAACCAGGGGAAAGATCTGGATCTGGTAGTGGAGCCGGGCAAAAGAAATACCAGTCTCTTCCTCATCTATCGCAGCGACGGGAACCGGACCCGCATCAGCTACGACCGCCGGCGTACAAGGCAGAAAATGTCCCGGGAGCTGAAAAAAGAAAAAGAAGAGTTGAAAGCTCTTTTCAAAAAAGAAAGTGCGGAAGATACTCTCCCCGTGAACAGGGATACGGAGAAAAAAATCAGAGTGGTTTGGCCGGAAGAGAAGCCGGATAGCGGAACTACCACCGGTACGAAAAGAGAAGGAAAAGACTCTTCGACCCGAAAGTTTCGCCTGATATGGGAAGAAGAGGAAGAACCTGATTCTTTACCGAATTTCCTCGAAAATTGTCCTTGAACGGGAAAATTTTCTCAATTTTGAGGTTCTGTCTGAATCATAAAGAAGAGAGGGGGCTATGCGCTGGAAGTTCCTATTGTTCCTGTTAGCTGTCATCATCGGTTTTTCCTCGCTGTATTATACCAACAATCTGGTTCGGAGACTGAAGGAGGAAGAGCGGAAGAAAGTGGAACTGTGGGCCGGTGCCATTCGTCAGCTCATCGATCTGGACCAGACGGAAGGGGATTACGGTTTCCCTTTGGAGGTCATCGAGAACAACACCACGGTGCCGGTGATCCTGGTCAACGAGGATACGGTCGTGGTAGCTTCCCGCAACATTGACGAAAAAAAACTGAAGAACAGGGAAGATTTACTGCACCAGCTCGAGAAAATGGCACGGGAACACGAACCTATCGAGATCGATCTGGGTGACGGTTCCAGAAATGTCATCTATTATGAGGACTCGACCTTGCTGACCAAGTTGAAATATTTTCCTTATGTCCAGTTGCTGGTGATCATACTCTTCATCTTTGTGGCTTATCTGGCTTTCAGTGCGGCACGTCGTTCGGAGCAGGATCAGGTGTGGCTGGGCCTCACCAAGGAGACGGCCCATCAGCTGGGTACTCCTACCTCTTCTCTTCTGGCCTGGCTGGAGTTGCTCAAGGCCAAGAACATTGAGCCGGCTCTGGTCCGGGAACTGGAGAAAGATGTCAAACGTCTGGAAAAGATCACCGAAAGGTTCTCCAAGATCGGTTCGCGACCCATGCTCCGGGAGACCAACATCAAAAGTGTACTGTACAATGCCATCGATTACATGAAAAAACGCACCTCCGAGAAGATCAGCTTCGAACTGGACTTCAGCATGGAGGAGGAATTGATCGTGCCCATCAATGAAGAGCTGTTCGAATGGGTGATAGAGAACCTGAGCAAAAACGCTGTGGATGCCATGAAAGGCGAGGGAAAGGTCCAGATATTCCTTACCGACAATACCCAGTATGTTTATGTGGACGTGAAGGATTACGGAGTAGGTATTCCCAAGTCCAAATACAAGGAGGTCTTCAAGCCGGGATATACAACCAAACACAGGAGCTGGGGACTGGGACTTTCCCTTTCGAAAAGGATCATCGAGGAATACCACGACGGCAGGCTTTTTGTGAATTATTCGGAGCCGGGCAAGGGGACGGTCTTTCGGATCGTCCTTCCCAAGAAACCCAGGTAATCATAGGGAGGCCATGGAACGTATCCTCAGGGAGCGGGTGGAGCTGATGGCGCCGGCGGGTGACAGGGAGTCGTTGCTCGCGGCGGCCCAGGGAGGAGCGGATGCTGTCTATTTCGGTGTGAAGCAGCTCAACATGCGGGCCCGTTCGTCCCGCAATTTCCGTTTGGAGGAACTGCCCGGGATCGTGAAGCTGGCTCACCGGCATGGGATGAAAGCCTATCTTACGGTCAATACGGTCCTTTACGATCCTGAGTTGCCTTTGATGCGGCGTATCCTGGATGCGGGCCGGGCAGCCCGTGTGGATGCCGTCATCCTGACCGACCAGGCGGCCCTTCTGTATGCCCGTGAGATCGGCTTGCCAATACATCTCTCAACCCAGCTCAACATCTCCAATACCGAATCTCTGAAATTCTATGCCGACTATGCTGATGTGGTGGTGCTGGCCCGTGAGCTGAACCTCAAACAAATCAGGAAGATCGCCGACCATATCAGGGAACAGAATCTTCGCGGGCCTTCAGGAGAACGGATCCGTTTGGAGCTCTTCGCCCACGGCGCCCTCTGCATGGCTATCAGTGGCAAGTGTTACCTCAGCCTCCATGAATACAACGCTTCGGCCAACCGGGGTACCTGTCTGCAAACCTGTCGCCGCTCCTATATCGTCACCGATAAGGAGACGGGCTATGAACTGGAGATCGACAATGAGTACATCATGTCGCCCAAGGACCTGGCCACGATCGATTTCCTGGATCAGGTGCTGGCGGCGGGAGTGAGTGTGCTGAAGATCGAGGGACGTGCCCGCTCGGCAGATTACGTCCATACCGTCACCGCAGTCTATGACGAAGCACTACGAGCCCTGGAGGAAGGGAGCTACGTTCCGGAACGCATCAACCGGTGGAAAGAACGCCTGGCCACGGTCTTCAACAGAGGCTTCTGGGACGGCTATTACCTCGGAAGAAAACTGGGAGAATGGAGCGACCGTTATGGTTCCCATGCTACCCGACGCAAAACCTATACCGGTAAGGGGACCAATTATTTCGCCAGGGCGGGAGTGGCCGAGTTCCTTCTCGAAGCCGGTGATCTGCACATAGGAGATGAGATCCTTATCACAGGCCCTACCACCGGCGTTATCGAGACAACCGTGAAAGAACTGCGTGTCGACGGACGACCGGTGACCGTCGCACGAAAAGGAGAAAGATGCTCCCTGCCGGTAGAAAAGAAAGTGCGTCGTTCCGATAAGCTTTACAGGGTGGAGACGGTGGAAGAATGAGAGATCACTGTAATCTCTCGATCTCCGAAATGTATTTCTCCCGCAGCATGCGCAGGCGTTCGGTACCCGGATCTTTTTCATAGATGCGGACCACATCCACCAGATCACGGATGAAAAGCACGCCCGTGGCCGCATCGAAATTGTTGTTCGAGACATTGTGCTTGATATGCATCGTCACAGCCTCGAACATCTTCCAGGGTAGATGGGTGTGGATCTCCACGTAATGCATCAGAGGATCTTCCAGATCACGGAAGATCCCTTTTTCGATCTCCTCCAACCGGAACTGTTTGGTGACACGGATCAGACTTTTGTCGTTGAAGTTCTTCTTCTTGAGGAATTGGATGCCCATATCGGCAAACCAACGCTGCAATTCTTCGATCATGCCGTAATTCTCCAGATGTTGGATGCGGATGGCCGGATAGCTGGTGTTGTACAACTGCAGCTCTGCCGGCCGGGCACCAAAAGGAGCGGGAAAGAATTTACGGATCTCCCTGCCGGTACGGATGATCTTCTCCAAACCATAATCCTTTCGTGTCACGAAAAAAATGTAATGCGGTTTGTCCGAGCCGGGAACGTTCTCACCATGATAGCCGGGGAACGGTGCCGCTGCCTCCAGCACGAAGGTGTTCCCCATGATGTTGGAATCCAGTGTGTGGAGTTTCTCTTCTTTGGTGATGTAGCCGAAGGTCTCGATCATGGCACTAAAAATTTGATTTACAGGCAATGTAGTAAAAATATGTTATAAAACATAGCCTGTGGCTGATTTTTTCCTTCGTGTCAGATGATCCGGCGGGAACGCACCATTTCGATCAGGACTTGCGCATGTTTTCTTGGATCGTTCCCTTTCAGATCGACGGGGATGATCCTGTCGCTTTGTCGGCGGCTCATGGTATGCCGGTACGATTTGTCATAGTATTCCAGCAGGATGTCCGTGGCTTTTCTGAAATCCCCCGCCTCGATGGCTTCGATGCAGATGCGTGTGTTGAGGCCTCCCAGTCTTTTCTCGATGCGGCGGATGGCTGCTGACAGCTCAGCAGGATCGAAGAGCGCATAGTCCCTCACGAGCCGATCAATGCGGTATTCTTTTCCGACGTGGATGTCCAGGAGAGGAGCCCGGCTCATTTGCCGGAACAGTTCTTCGGGGATGAAGACCTTTCCTACAGAACGGCTTTCATCTTCCACCCAGATGGGGCGTTGCGGATCGAGTTTTTTCCATTGATCAAAGAGGAGGTTCTCAAAGTGTTCGGTCGAAGGCTGGTCGGGTTGTCCGAGAGCGCCGAAAGCCGAACCTTTGTGGTGGGCAAGGCCTTCAAGATCGATCACCTGTTCGCCCATCTCCCGGAGATGGTGAAGGATCTCGGTCTTTCCCGAGCCGGTCATCCCTCCTACCACGATGAGACGGGCCGGCCGGGCGAGGCTCTCCCGCACATGACGCCGAAAGGCTTTGTAACCGCCTTGCAGGAGATAGACTCTCATGCCGGCGGTCTCGAAAAGCCATCCCATCGAACCGCTGCGCATTCCTCCCCGCCAGCAGTACAGCATGAGGGTATTGTCCCGTGCCAGCTCGCGGGCCTGCTTCACATACTCCACCATTTTGGGGCCGGTGATGCGCAACCCCTCATCGAAAGCCTGACGCGGACTCTTCTGTTTGTATATCGTTCCCACCAGCGCCCTTTCCTCGTTCGAAAAGAGCGGTATGTTCGCCGCTCCGGGAATGTGTCCCTGCCGGTACTCTGCAGGTGTCCTCACATCGGCAACGGGGAAATGTTCTGCCAATTCAAGATAGGTCACTATGTCCAGGCTCTCAGGCATGGAAGCGTTCTTTTCGCCGGACAAAGATCGTAAAAAAAGCAGAAGGATGTCCCGACAGGGTCACTGTTGTGATCCTTCGTTCCGTTTACTGGAGAGCCAGCGTATCAGGAGTTTTTTGATATCCTCGGAACGGACCGGTTTGGTGAGGTAGTCGTTCATCCCCACACTTCGGGAACGCCGTTCAGCCTCTTCGGTCACGTCGGCCGTCACCGCCACAATGGGTGTGTTGATCCCTCTCTTTCGAAGAGCTTCCGTGGCTTCCCAGCCGTCCATGTTGGGCATCATCACGTCCATGAGGATCAGATCATATTCGCGGCGGGTAGCCATCTCAACAGCCTCCTCCCCGTCATTCGCGATGTCGATCTCAAACCCCAGGTTTTTGAAAAAACCCTGCATCATCTTCTGGTTGACCAGGTTGTCCTCAGCCACCAGGATCTTCTTGTCCCGACTGATCTCTTCGAGAGGCAGGTCGCTGGTCTGCTCCGGCCGGATATGGGGGAAATTATCCTGCAGGATGTTGAACAGTTCGGACCCCTGTACCGGATCGATCAGGTAATAGTCGGCCCCCCACTTGCGAGCCCGTGCATAGTTGCCTTTTTGGTCATTGGAACTGATCACCAGGATCAGAAACTTACGGGTCAGACCTTTTTCGTGCAGCTCTTTCAGCAGGGCGAAACCATCGAATGTCGGTGAATCCTTGATGATGAGGATATGGTAACGTGCAGGGGGCTTGTTGGCATTGTGTTCGATCAGATGGACCGTTTTGTCCATGTAAAAGTTGAGCGTCGTCTGCACGCCGAAATGTTTCAGGTAATCGCGGATGTAAGCGTCCGAATCGTCGTTGTCATTGTCCTTGATGAGCAGTACGCGGATCTGGGAATAGCTGGTCACCTGTTCGGTATTCACTTCCTTGTTGTATTTTTCATCCAGGAAAAGAGGGATACGGACGGTGACCGTAGTCCCGGGGCCGCCGGGGGCCGGAACATGCTCATCGGATGATACGGCCGGCGAACGGAAACGGATTTCCCCGTTGAGCATCTCAATGAGCTGGATGGTGATGGCAATGCCCAAACCCCCTCCCTGTTTGTCTACTTTCGCAATGGCTTTGTTTTCCGGACTGACCTCTTTTGAATTGAAAAGCGACAAATGTTCTGGTGAGAGACCCCGCCCCGTATCGGAGATCTCAAAACCGATCAGGACGTTCCGGTCTTTTTTCTGTTCCATGAAAACGCGGATCCTCACCTCCCCTTCATCGGTGTAACGGATGGCGTTCTCAATGAGACGTGTCAGCACCTGACGGATCTTGAAAGGATCACCGATGAAGTTGTCGGGAATGTTCTCTTCAAAAATAGTGTAGAAGTGGAGGTTTTTCTTTTTGGCGGCCGGTTTGTGTTTGTTGAAGACCAGTTTCAGTTCCTTACGGAGGCGGAAGGGAATTTCTTCGATCATCATCTTTCCTGCCTCGATGCGGGAGAACTCAAGCATATCCTCCACAATGGCCAGCAGCAGGTCGGTGGAGAAACGGATCTCTTCAAGGAAAGAAGGGTCAGGACGTTCTCCCGATTCCAGAAGTTCGCGCGTTTTCTCCAGGATCTTACCCAGGGGGAGACGGATCTCCTCGCTCATGGTGAGCATCAGTTCCGTCTTGGCCTTGACCGCAGCGGCCTCTCTTCTCCTTGCCTTCTCCAGAGGAGTCACATCGATGATCGCGTAAAGGGTGGCTTCCTGTCCCTGGAAAAGAATGGGGATCTCTTCCCTCAACAATACCCATTCCGCATCGTCCCTGCGGAGGATCAGGAAATTACGGGAATCGACGTTAAGACCGTCCAAAGCCTTGATCTCATCGTGATGTTCCACAAAGAACCATTCTCCCAGCCTTTTCCCTACATCCGGAGGATCCTGGGTGACGGAAAAAGTGGAACGGGCACGTTCGTTGATGAACAGCACTTTGCGTTGACGGTCGATCACCATCACGCCGATCGGCAGCTTGCTCAGGATCTTGCGCAGATTCTCTTCCGACCGCTTGATCTCTCTCTCCTCTTCCCGCTGCCTGCGAATGAAAAGGACAAAAAGGATGATGATCAGAAGAATGAGCAACAAGGTAAGGGAAGCCAGGATGAGCGCGTTGGTGATGATGTTCCGGAGAATGATGTCGGTCTGCAGTGAAAAAACGATACCGAATTCGCGGCCCAGGAAATTGGTGGGATAATACGCGCTGATCACGGTGGTCTCCTTGCCCGAGATATACATCTTGTGCATCAGCGCTCCCTGAAAACCGTTGCTGATATCCTGGGCTATCTTGTTCAGTTCCAGAATGCGCAGACTGTCGGTCTCCAGGTTGCTGAAAAGAACGTTCCCCTCTTCATCCAGGATCCACTGCCACTGGATGTCCCCCAGATGAGACTTCTCGAACACCGTGTTGATGAAACGATTGTAATCAAGCTTGACCACGATGTTCCCTGTCACCCTGTTGTCCGTGAACACCGGCAGGTAATAGGCATATTTGCCGTTCTCCCGGATGATCTTCTCATGAGGATAAAGCTCTTTCTGTTCCCGTGTGATGAAAATATTGGAAATGCGTTTGTTCTTGTCGTCCTTGTAAAAAGTGAAAGCATTGCGATGATCGTCGTAGAGCGCGATCCCGGAGATCAGGCTCTGGTATTTGGTATAGAAGATCTCGATCTTCCGTGACACCTCCTCGCGGGCCACCGGATCGGTGAAAAAATTGTGTATGTTCTCCGAAAAGAGGATGAAGTTGAGATCGCTCATGAAATCCTGCCCGGTCTTCTCGATCTCATATCCGGAGATCTGGGTCTGCTTGAGAAGGAAATTCTTTTGGAAATTGACCTGCAGATGATAGGTATTGAGGTAGTAATAGACATTCGAGATGATCACGATCACGATGATCAGGGGGATCAGTATGTTGATCTTTTTCATGGACAGATGTTCCTTTGACCCTCTGCAGCCGGAAAGGATCCCGGATTATGAACTTCTAAAATAGCAATTTCGCCAGAAACATGGAGGATTATCGGTATTTCTTTTCTTCATCGAAAAAAAGGTCGAGGTAGCTGTTGTACCGGGAGAGGGCGATCTTTCCCTCTTCTACGGCTTTCCGGACGGCGCAGCCGGGTTCGTGGGTATGGGTGCAGTTGTAATATTCGCATCCGGCGGAATATTTAAAGATCTCGGGAAAAAAATGATAGATCTCCTCTTTTTGTATCTCTACCAGGCCAAACCCTCTGATCCCCGGCGTGTCGATGATGTAGCCCCCGAAGCTGAGAGGGAACATCTCGCTGTAGGTGGTGGTGTGGCGTCCGGTCTTGTGGTAGTGCGATACCGGACGTGTCTTGAGGTTCAGCCCCGGTTCGACGGCATTGATGAGCGACGATTTGCCCACGCCCGAGTTGCCGGAAAGAAGCGTGGTCTTGTTCCGGAGCTTTTCCCGGAAAAGATCGAGATTTTTCTTCTCCGGCACGGAAGTGTGCAGCACCTCATATCCCGCATCCCGGTAGATCCCGGTAAGTTCTTCCAGTTCATTCATCTCTTTCTCACCATACAGGTCGATCTTGTTGAAGACAAGGATGACAGGGATACGATAGCTTTCAGCGGCTACCAGAAAGCGGTCGATGAAGCCTGTCAGGGTACGGGGCTGTACCAGCGAACAGATGAGCATGGACTGGTCGATATTGGCGGCGATGATCTGGGATTCATGCGAGAGATTGGCTGCCCGGCGGATGATGTAATTTTTTCTTGGCTCCACCTCCCGTATCAGACCAGTGCCGTCATTGTAAGGCTCAAAGCGTACCCGGTCTCCCACCACCACGGGACTGGAAGTTCTTTTCCCTTTTAGACGGAACGTGCCCTTGACGGCGCAACGGTACCTTGAGCCTTCCGGTGTCTCCACCGTGAACCAGCGTCCCGTGGCCTTGATGACCCTGCCTTCTTTAAGCATGAGTTAAAAATAGTGAAAAAGAAAATAATTGTGCTCAGTGGAGGAACCTTCGTATCCATTTCAAGTGGCGGGAAGTATATGGCGGATACCGCAGCGGGATATCGGGCCGTATCTTTTTGTCCAGGATACCGCGGTAATGCGAGAAGGTGTCGAAAGAGAACCTGCCGTGGTAGGCACCCATGCCGCTTTTCCCCCGTCCGCCGAAAGGAAGATGGTGATGTACGAACTGCATCACTGTCTCGTTGATGGCCACCGTCCCGGAAGGGATCTTTTCCAGCGCACTGCTGATGAAGGTCCTGTCGCGGGAGAAGATGTACAGGGCCAGCGGGTCGGGATGACGACGGGTAAGACGGAAAAGTTCTTCTTCGTTCCGGTAGGTCAGGAGGGGCAGAACGGGACCGAAGATCTCCTCCTGCATGACGGCATGGTCGGGGGTGATGCCGTCGAGGAGAGTAGGTGCCACGTAATGACGGTCGGGATCGTAGTGGCCGCCATAGAGGACCTTGCCCTCCCGGATGAAAGCCGCCAGACGACGGACGTTCTCCTTGCCGACGATCCGGGTCAGGTCATCCGTCTTGGAGGCATCTTTGCCGTAGAACCTTTCCAGGGTCGCGATCAGATGAGGAATGAACTTTTCCCTGACCGCTTCATGGACGAGCAGATGGTCGGGAGCGATGCAGGTCTGGCCGGCATTGATGAATTTGCCCCAGACGATGCGGCGGGCAGCCACCTCAAGATGGGCGTCGTGATGGACAATGCAGGGGTTCTTGCCCCCGAGCTCGAGGGTCACGGGTGTGAGATGACGTGCGGCTGCGGCCATCACCTTGCGGCCCACCTGGGTGCTGCCCGTGAAAAAGATATGGTCGAAAGGCTCCTCCAGAAGCCAGGAACTTACATCATGTCCGCCTGTGAGCAGAGTGACATATTCCGGCTCGAAGGCTTTTTCGATGATCTTCCCAAAAAGACCGGCCAGCATGGGCAAACGGCTGGTCGGTTTCAGCACCACACAGTTGCCTGCCGACAGGGCTCCTATGAGGGGTGAGAAAAGCAACAGGAAAGGATAGTTCCATGGAGAAAGGATCAGAACGGTGCCGTAAGGTTCGGGAACAATACGGGAAGAGGCCCTGAAATGGAGCAGAGGGGTCGGTGTGCGTCGGGGCCGCGCCCAGCGGCGGAGATGCTTCAAATGGAAACGGATCTCCTCCAGCACCAGCCCGATCTCGGTGCTGTAAGCCTCGAAAGCCCCTTTGTTCATCTCTTTGCGGAACACCTCCTCCAGCTCACCGGAATGGTCCTGTATCACCTGATAAAGCCGTTGCAGCTGCTCGCGCCGAAAGGCGAGATCACGGGTTTTCCCTGTGGCGAAGAAGCTTTTCTGAGCCGCTACCAAAGCGGAAATGTCGGTTGGATGTTTTTGTTCTTCCATCTTCAAAGGCGTTGGATTTTCTGTTTTTTCCCGGGGATGCTCTCTTTTTCGCTGGTGTGAGCGACTTGACATATCCTTTCGGGGTGGTAACGGTGAAACAGAGACTGACGCCCGGGTTGGGCTGTACTGTGGTCGCGTCCGGGAGGCAGGTGCCGGGGTATCCTCCGATGCGGGTACCGAAGATGGCGGTGCAACCGGAAATTGCTCCCCGGGAAATCGAAGAGAGCGAGCCTGTGATCCTGCTCAGGGACAAGCACCGAAGAGACCTTTTCGAAAAGTGCAATACCGCCGCACTGTCCCAGGAACCGGAACCGATCACGATGTGGTAGGACACTTTCATACGGTGGTAAAGATAGAAATAGTCCTTCCAAATGGAAGTTTGCCTGTTGCGGGGGTCTTAAAAGAGCGTGGTAAGCTGGACGAGGAGGATGATCATTACCATGGCGAAGGGGTAGACGGTAGCATAGGCGATCTGGGGAGCATTGGAGGAGGTGAGGGTGTCGACGACGGCCAGGCCGGGTGTGCTGGTCATCCCGCCGGTGAGAGTACCCAGCAGTTTGAGGGGGTTGAGACCAAAAAGCCGGTGGCCTGCCCAGGTGCCAGCCAGCATGGGCAGGAGGGTCACGAGTGCTCCTGCAACAAAAAGAGTGATCCCGTGACTGGCAAAGGTATCGGCCAGGTGTGCCCCCGCATGGGTGCCTACCGTAGCCAGGAAGAGCAGCAGACCGAACTGTTTCAGCACCTGGATGGCTGCGCCCGTCATGGTCCAGACGACAGGTCCCGTCTTGCCCAAAGCACCCAGCACCATCGCCGTAATGAGGATCCCTCCTGTCAGCCCCAGGCGGAAAGAAGGGCCGCCGCTGATGCCGATGTTGAGCTTGCCCAGCAGGATACCTGTTACGATACCCACAGCCACGGGGAGAAAGTCGGTATCGGACAGTTTCCTGTCATCGTTTCCCAACAGACGCAGCACCTGCGGCATGCGGCTGCGGCTGCATGCCACCACCAGCTTGTCCCCGAAACGGATCTGGGTGGAGGGAGTAGGTACGATGTCGATGCCACTGCGCCGGATGCGGGTGACGGTAGCATGGTACAGATGCCAAAGATTCAGTTCGGCCAGCGTTTTGTTCACCACCTTTTTGTTGGTGACCAGCACCGATCGTACTTCGTAATCCTTGCCGAGCGGGATCTCACGGTCGGTCTCTGAACCGATGAGCAGTTGCACCTTTTCAAGGGCTTCCCGGCTTCCCACGGCTCTGATCACATCGCCTGCCTCCAGAACGGTATGCTCGTCAGGTGTGATGGCATTGTCCGATTTGAGCACACGGGAAATGTTGGCACCGGTCATTGAACGTATTCGCAGTTCGCCGATGGTCTTTCCCGTTACGTTCTCGTTCTCGACGATGAAGTTCTTTCGCAGTACCTCAGGGTATTGCTGCCGCGTTTCTTCCTCGAGCATTTTCTCGGCCTTTTTCAGGTCGAGACGAACAAGCACGGGATAGAACCGGATGAACAGAATAACCCCCAGCACCCCGAAAGGATAGGCAATGCCATATCCGATGGAGGCCAGGGGGGAATGGGTGGCGTCGGCGGCGGCGGCCAGGCCGGGTGTACTGGTCAGCGCCCCGGTGAAAAGACCGGCTACCAACGCCGGATCCAGATCCAGGAGTTCCCCCAGAAAAAGAGCGGTGACCCAGCCGGTAAGTACCAGGATGAAAGCCACAACCACCAATTGCTTGCCCTGTTGACGGAAGGCCTGAAAAAAACCCGGTCCTGCCTGTAACCCAATGGTGTAAATGAACAAGACCAGACCGATGTACTGAATGTCCCGGGGGATCAGCAAGCCTTTGTGACCGAAAAGGAGAGCCACGAAAATAACCGCGGAAGCATCCAGCGAGATACCCCGGATGCGGATGTTCCCTAAGAGAAACCCCAGGGCGATGATCAGGAAAAGGACAAAATAGCTCTGCTCCAGTAATGCCATCCTTGATCTTTGAAGCAAAAATAGGGAAGTTCATGGTTCCGGAAGATAAGAAATGTCAGTTTTACGGCGTGCACCTCTTTCCTGCACCCTCTTTTTTTCGTAGATTTCGTTTTCGTAGATTTCGAACGGTATACCTTTTGTGAGGAATTTACAAAGATCTTGCGGAAGTGGAGATCCGAATCGTATCCCTGACTCCCTGGGCGACACAGTTGCTGCTCGATCTTGAGCTGGATCATTGGGTGGCAGGCTGTTCGCATGACTCTCTCGTGTTGCAGGACCCAGCACAGGTGCCGGTGGTGACACGTCCTTGGAGCAGCAAGGAGAAGGAGCAGCTCACCCTCTCAGAGATGTTCCTTTCTTTGTGGGATGTGGACATGAACAAACTGAGGGAGTTGGCCCCTTCCCACCTGCTTACGGAGGGAGCACTCAACCTCTCTGGCCTGTCGCTGGAAGAAGCGGAACAAATACTAGAACAGGACGGATTGCCGGGATGCCGGCTGGTGGATGTGTATCCTCACACTTTGGAGGAATTGCTGCACGATATGGAAGCGGTGGGTAAACTGTTCGGATATGAAAAAAAGGCGTTCGAGAAAGTGAGACTGTGTAGAAAGAGACTGAAAAAAGCAGCCCGACGCAGCCTGATGAAAAAAGAGGTGACTGTGGCCATCCTCCGCAACTGGCCTCACCTGCAACTGGCCGGACGCTGGTTGAGCGATCTGCTCCGGCTGGTCGGAGCACAACCCCTCATCGAAGGTGACGACTCTTTTGTCTTTACTGACACCTATTTCGAAAGGCCTCCCGACGTGGTGATTACCGGGGATCCCCATCTGTCGCTCGAGCAGAACCTTCAGAAAGCGGCTGCACTGGACAAAGCTTACCTCTCATCGGTGTTCCAGTGTGAAGAGCCGCCCAGAATCGTGGCTGTCGACGGCCCGGTCTTTTACGATCACAGTTGCATCGGCCTGGAGAACACACTCCGGATCCTCGGGGAGATCCTCCATCCCGAAAATCCTGACAACGAAAAAAAAGGAGTTTACTGGACCCCTCTTAAAAACTTACTTTGATCCCCAGTCCGAAGATCTCCTTGAACTGCAAACGCGGACCTTCCCGGTCAGGTACGCCGTCGCCGTTCGAATCGTACTTGATGAGGGTGTTGTCATCATAGTACATGTCCGTGAGGATGCTGGCTGTCAGGAATTTATTTACCTTAAGATCGAACAGCACTTCCCAAAAGACGTCCACGTTCTGCGGATCTTCCAGGTAGTTGGAGAAAAGGTTCAGTTTGGTCTGGAAGTGGACGTTCTTGATGATCTCATACCGGAACAGGAATTTCAGATAACCTCCGAACTCGCTGCGTATGCTCTGACCCGGTGTGACCCCGAACGATCCCGAATCAGACAGGGCTTGGTCGAGCACGAAAATGGTCTTGCTCGTGAACGGGGAGAGAAAAAGGCTCAGATGATCCTTCCATTTGTAATCCATCCCGGCAGATACGAAGAGATAGGCGGGTGCCATGAAAGTGGAGATGCGGAGGCTGGCGTCGTCGGTACTGTAACCGGTGGTCATCTGGGTGGTGAAAGTGGCCAGTACGGAATAGTACCAGTTCCGGGAAGCCTTGTATCCGTATTTGGTGGTGAGATTGATCAGGTCGTCGGTCTTTTGCAGCTTGTCCTGTTTCAACTGCTGCATTCCGTAACGGACCTGTAAGGTGTTCTCCCATGCGCTGTTCTCTCCTATCTTTTTGAGGAAAAGATTGAGATCGCTGATACCGGAGATGGCGTTGTCTCCTCCGCCTACCCAGTTGGAGTAGGCACTTTGGGAAAAAGTGAGAGCGAAGCTGCCCCCTGCCTTCCATCCAAGTACGGTATCCTGATGCTGGGTACGTACCTCTTTTTCCTTGTCGGTCACTTGCGCCGAAAGGACCAGGGGCAACATGCCCAATAACCAAAAGACAGTGAATGATTTTCTCATATCATTGAAATTAATGGTTTATCCGGGGTGTTTTTACTTCCTGTACAGCAGTCCTTTCCATGCCTGTAGGGTGATGTGGAGGGAATCGCTCAACGTGGCCTGGTCGCCGGAAAGTGTTCGACAAATCCCTTTCAGGGAAGAAGGCACATACATGGAAACGGTCACCGGATGGTCCGAAAGGTTGGTCACCACCATGACGGTGCTACCGTTTTTTTCCCGCATAAAGGAGAAGATCTCTTCCGGACGGTTGGTCTCAAGGAGGGTGATCCTTCCTCCCGCCGTGCCGTTCCACAAGGCCTCTTCCTCATGTTTGGTACGAATAAGGGTGCGGTAAAAAGGAGTCCATACGGAAGTGTCACTCCATATGATCGTATCCTTTTCAAAGAATTTCAGTCTCTTATCAAGTCCTGCCTCCTGCCCGGAATAGAGGAGCGGCATACCGGGAACCGTGAAAGCGAGAAGTGCAAAGACACGGACCCCTTTTCCGTAGCGTTCAAAGACGGTCCCGTTCCAGGAGTTCTCGTCGTGGTTGGTCAGGCAATTGAGGCGGTAGACGGAGGGAGGGTATTGTTTCTTCTGGCGTTCGAAATAAGCTTTCAGGTCGGATGCGTTTTTCTCCCCGCGGGCGATCTCTTCGGTAAGATGAAGATATTCCCAGGCGTAGTTCATGTCGAAGGCCCGTTCAAGAAGAGCCGTATGGGCTTCATCTTCGGCAAGAAGGAGGACGGGGCGGATGCCCTGCAGCACCTGACGTGCGGAATCCCAGAAAGCCACGGGGATGCGGCCAGGGTAATCACAACGGTAACCATCGATGCCGAAATCCTCCACCCAGTAGCGCATGGCATCCACCATGGCCCTCCAGAGGCGGTGGTCACGGTAGTTGAGCTGGATCACATCGGTCCAGTCGTATGGTGAAACAAAATGCCCGAGGCTATCGTGTTCGTACCATTCGGGATGTTCCGTGGCCCAGGAATGATCCCTCGCTGTATGGTTGGCCACCCAGTCGAACAATACCCGGAAACCCATCGCATGGGCGGTATCGATCAGGGCTTTCAGCTCCGCCTTGGTGCCGAACTCCGGGTTGACCTCCAGATAGTCTTTTACGGCATAGTAGCTGCCCAGCGTACCTTTTCTCCCTTCCTCACCAATGGGATAGAGTGGCATGAACCACAGGATGTCGACACCCAGCCGGCGAAGGCGGGGCAAATGGGTTGCAAAAGCCCGGAATGTGCCTTCCGGTGTATACTGTCGGATGTTCACCTCGTACAGGACGGCTTTCCTGCTCCATTCCGGGTGGTCCACGGTGGAAACGAAAGGAATGCTGTTTTCCTGGCGGGATTTGCAGGCAAACATGGTGATCAGCAGGATGACGAAACTCCCTGTCCGAAAAAGGGGCATGGTTCTCATGATGCAGGGATGAATGAGGAATAAGGATTTTGATATTGGTGCAGTAAAAGTAAGGATTTTTCTGAAAAAACATAATTTTTTACTTTTGCCCCCCTCGTTTGCCGGGATCATCCGGCCGGGAGGGAATGAGGTTTCCCTTTGACCGCCCCTGACAAGGAGCTGATAACCTCTGCCTGAATTGGAACTCAAAAAGGATCTGTCATGGCGGAAAATCTGGCAGCGCTCATTGTCATCAGTTTCATCATTGCGTATCTGTTCAAATACATCAAGACCCCGCCGCTGATCGGGATGTTGTTGCTGGGCATCCTTTCGGGTCCTTATGTGTGTGGCTGGCTGGATCCTTCCCTTCTGGCCATCTCTTCCGATCTGCGGATGGGGGCATTGATCGTGATCATCCTGCGGGCGGGTTTCGAACTTTCGAAAGAGACCCTGATGCGTGTGGGCCGGCCGGCCTTGTTGTTGTCGTTCATTCCGGCAGTCTTCGAAGGGGCGGCCATTACTTTCTTGGGTCCGTGGTTCCTTCCTCTCGGCAGAATGGAATCAGCCATCCTGGGAGCTGTCCTGGCGGCGGTATCTCCGGCTGTGGTGGTACCCCTCATGATCCGGTTCATCGACGAAAAAAGAGGAACGGACAAGGGTATACCCACCCTCGTCCTGGCCGGTTCTTCCATCGATGATGTCTTCGTGATCGTTATTTACAGCGTGTTGATCGGTATCTATACCGGACGGCAGATGAACCTGGCCTGGGAGTTGTTTTCCATCCCCCTTTCGATCGTAGTGGGGATCGGTGTGGGACTGCTGACGGGAGCGGTTCTTTATAAGATCTTTGACAGGTACGATCCGCCGCCCACTCATCGTGTGCTGACCATCCTTTCGGTGGCCGTCCTCCTGATGAGCCTGGAACATATGACGAGAGACTATGTTCCTTTTGCCGCGCTCCTGGCGGTGATGACCATCGGGTACATCATCCTGAAGAACCGCAGCCGTTATGCCCATGAGATCTCAGCTCAGCTGGCCAAGCTGTGGGTACCCGCCGAGATCGTGCTCTTTGTGATGGTCGGTGCCCAGGTGAATGTCCGTGTCGCCCTCGACACCGGCGTGAACGGAGCCTTGCTGATCTTCATCGCCCTGGTGTTCCGCAGCTTAGGTACCTGGCTCAGCTTGATGGGTACCGATCTCAACAGGAAAGAACGTTTGTTCGTGGTGATCGCCTATCTTCCCAAAGCCACGGTACAGGCTGCCATAGGCGGAGCACCGCTGCTGGCCATGCAGGCAGCGGGAATGGATCCCGCCCCGGGAGAGACCATCCTCGCAGTGGCTGTCCTCAGCATCCTCCTGACCGCGCCGCTGGGCGCATGGGGCATCATGCTGTCGGCACCCCGCCTGCTCAAACAGGAAAAATGAAAGAAACCCGGATGTAGCTTCATCCAAAAAAAAGAAGGGTTCATCATGAGAAGCGGATGCTTCACACAATAAGTGCCGACCTTTGCTGAACGAACAGATTCAAAACTTATCTTTGGATTCCTACCAGCCGGAGTCCAACCATGATCTCTCTCAGAAGATATCTTGTTTTCCTTGCAATGGCCGGCACTTTCTTCCTCTGGTCGTACCGTGAGCCTCCTCTGGTGAACGTGGAAGAGATCCTGAACGATCCTGATTATTACGAAGGACAAAAGGTGGTGGTGACAGGAGTGGTGTGCGAAATGGACCTTTTCCTGGAAGGCCGGAATTGTTTTCTGGGGGGAGAGGATCTGAACCTGCGTGTAGAACTGCGGGAAGGGAATCTTCAGCTGAATGGGAGGTACCGCATCACGGGTGTGATCCGTCGTGACAGGGAGAATAAGATCTTTCTGCATGCTTTGCGGTGGACTGAAGATCCCAGCCCGGCCGGGAACGAAGGCTTTTTGGAACGAACGCAGCTCGCCGGCCGCCTGCCGTGTCCTTACTGCGTACAGATCGATTAGGTCATTGTCCCATGATCTTTTCCAGGGTGGCCATCCGGAGCCGGGGAATGATCAGGGTATGGGTGAACCCGTTGGCTCCCAGCTCGCAGGTACGGTTCTTACGCTCTAAACGGAGGATATAACGAATGTTGATGAGATGGGAGCGGCTGGACCTGAAAAAAATGGCAGAGGGAAGAATAGCCTCCATACTGCCCAAAGAATGGGTTACCATCTCGCTCTTGCCGCTGGTGAGAATGACTTCTGTATAGTTGCCTTCGGCTATGCAGAAAAGGATGTCATCAGGATCGATGACCACGAAACCGGATCGCGTGTTGAACTTGATACGCTGAGGATGGGAGATCCGGTCGATCAGTTCCTCCAGTTTGCTGCTGACAAAGGTCCGATAACGGTAGTGCTGGTAGCGGCTGAGAGCTTCTTCAAGATCCCGGCGTCCTACAGGCTTGAGGATGTAGTCAAGGGCGGCTTTTTTGATGGCCGATATGGCGAACTGATCGTAAGCGGTGACGAAAATGATGGCCGGACGGTCGGGAAGATCCGGCAGGCGGCCGGCGAGCTGCAGGCCGTTCTCCCGCGGCATCTGGATGTCCAGAAAAACCAGATCAGGATGATGCTCGAGAATGGCACGATAACCCTGCTCACTGTCGATGGCCGTGGCCACCACCTCCACCTCGCGATGCTCCTTCAGGAGTTCCTTCAGAAGATCGATGGCATCCTGCTCATCGTCGATGATGACCGCACGGATCAGCTCCTGGGACATGACAGCTCTCTGCTTCACCGGAAAGATAAAAAATTTCTCTCATTTTCACCACTCCCTTTCCATTTCCCTGAAAAAGAAAGAGCCGACCACGGCCGGCTCTTCTTCTTATCTGATCAGCAATTTTTGTCGCCACAGGATATCGTTCTCCTCCCAGACCTCCAGGATATACAGGCCTGGAGGAAGGTCTTCCAGGTGAAACTTGATCTGTTTACGGCTGTTCACGGGTTGGGTGGTACGTAACGCGCCGTTCATGCTGAAGATGCGCAACGACCCGTTCCGCAGGGAACGTGGCAGTTCCACGGTGATCACCCCCGACGAGGGATTGGGGTAGACCCGCAGAGAAGATGCCGGTTGACCGGGGATGCCTGTGGCCGGGGTCAGCTCGAAGGTCAGTACCGTGTCCCGCGAAAATGAAACCGTGTCGCTGAAAGCATTGTATCCTTCTTTTGTCACGGTTACCACATAAGTGCCGGCAACCAGCTCCAGTTCGCCTTCGCCGTTGGCGTCGGTGGTATCTGCTTCATCACCGGCAGTGACGAGTACCTCTTCCAGGGGTTGTTCGCCGTCGGTGACCTGCACCCTGATGCCCAACAAGGCCCTCAGAATCATAGGTTCCGTCTCCAGGATCAGGTCGGGGACCACTGTGTTGGTGATCCTGCAAATGTAGGTGCCGGCACTGTCGGACGTAAAGGACCGTATCATCAAGGTATCGGCCGTGGCGCCTGCAAGGGTGTCCCCGTTGAAGAACCATTGATAAAGGTTGTGTTCGCCGCCAACCTCTGCCCGCATCACATAGCTTGTGCCGGTACGCAGGAGCGTGTCCAGGGAGTTCCCCACTTTTTTCTGGGGAGTGTACCAGAAACTTACCTTGGCAAGGCTGAGATGGTTTTCCAGATCCTCGAAAGTGAGACGATTGTTCTGCATCGAAATGATGCCTGCCAGCCCGTCGGGTACATCATCCCCTATTTCGGAAAGATCATTGTTGGTGAGGATGAGGTAATAAAGATTGTTGATATTGGCCAGTTCGCCGGGAAGGCTTCCCGTCAGGTGGTTGTCGTTGAGATCCAGTCGGAACAGGGCCGTGGCGTTCCCCAACTCCGGGGGGATGGAGCCGGCGAGCTGGTTCTCTGCAAGGTCAAGGGTTTCAAGCTGTTTCAGGTTTCCCAGCTCGGGAGGGATCGATCCGGTCAGTTGGTTCTTGTCCAGAGAGATATAGAACAGATCGGGAAGATCGCCCAGTTGGGACGGGATCGATCCGGTCAGTTGGTTCTCCGAAAGGCTGATCAGGCGGAGGTGGGTGAGCCGGCCTATCTCTTTGGGGATGGAGCCCGTCAGTTGATTGGATGCCAGCGTGAGATAGGTCAGCTCCGAGAGCTGCCCTAGCTCGGTAGGTATTTCACCCGTCAGAGCATTGCTGCCTAAAAAAAGTTCTCGTAAATAACTCAGAGCACCGATATCCGGAGGCAGTTTCCCTGCCAGGCCATTATTGGAAAGCGAGAGTGCTGTCACATGTACTCCTTCCACGGTAACGCCGAACCATGTAGCTGCCGGTCCGGAAGAAAGCCAGTTGGTGTTCTTTCGCCATTGGTCGCCCTCCAGGGCCTTGTAAAGACTTATCAAAGCTTTGGCCTCATCTTCCTTCACCCCGTTGAGGACAGGAGCATCTCCAACCGTTTCGACGAAAGAGTAAAGGGTGAGATCAGGATACCGGGCGTTGACGATCTGGCAGTAATATCCTCCCGTGGCATCCGGAGAGACGGTCAGGGCCGTATCTTCTTCCCCGGGGAGCCGGTCGTCAAGGTTGTACCAGGCATATTTGTTGTCGGTACCATCCACGCTTACCGAGAAGGTGAGAGAGGTGCCGTTGTCCTCACGGGTGACGGATACGGGCAGCTGAGGGGCGTAGAAGAGATCATCCGCGGAAAGACCCGTGTTTTCCAGATCCCCGAAATCAAGGTGGTTCCTCCTCACATCGCAATTCTGTAAAGGCAGACCGGACAGGTCGGGCAAGTCGGTGAAAAGGTTGTCGGAAATGACAAGGGATTTCAGGGATTGCATGTTCTGGATGTCGTCGGTGAAACCGCCTGTCAGCTGGTTGTCGGACAGGATCAGATAGTTCAGACGCGACAAGTTCTGCAGTTCTGCAGGGACTTTCCCTGTAAGCCGGTTTCGGGAGAGGGAAAGCCTGATCAATTCTGAAAGGTCCCCCAGTTCAGGAGGTATCTCTCCCTCCAATTCATTGAAGTCAAGCTTGAGGTACCACAGCGAAGCAAGTTTCCCGAGTTCCGGGGGGATCTCTCCTGAAAGTCTGTTATAGGAAAGATCCAGGTTCATCAGGTCGGGCAGATTACCCAGGGAAGGAGGGATCTTCCCTTCCAGTTGGTTGTCGGAAAGGTCCAGTGTCCGGATGGAAATGAGCCCGCCCAGTTCTTCGGGGATCTCTCCCGTAAGCAGGTTGTTGCTGAGGTTGAGCCAGGTCAGCGCCTCCAGATTCCCCAATTCGGGAGGGATCTTCCCTTCCAGCTGGTTGCGTGAAAGATCAAGATACTCCAGATGTTCAGGATTGCCCAGTGTTGCGGGAACAAACCCTGACAACTGATTGATCTTTAAATTGATCTTAAGAAGGTCCGGAAGTTCTCCGAGCTCCTCGGGAAGGGTTCCAGTAAGATGGTTGTCCATGAGTTGGATCTCAACGACCTGACCATTGTCATTCAGTGTGATGCCATACCATTTGTAAACGCTGTCGGTGAGCCAGTGATCATGGTTCTTCCACTGGTCGCCCCCCGTAGCTTCATAAAGTGCCACCAGGACCAGGGAATCCTTGGGGGAAACAGCCACCGCCGGGTTCGTGAGACTGCTGGTCGTGGTGGTCACGGATTCGTGCGTCTTCCCGAATGGGTAGGTAGGAGCAGGAAAAACACCCTTTGGCTGGGAAATGCCCAGAAAAGGGATGAAAAAGAATGTGAAGAGGAACAAGAATCTTTTTTCCATGGGTAAACAGATTATGTGATATAAAAAAATGCCGGACGTATGTCCGGCATTTTCATCATGCGTTCCTGTCAATGGCGTTGAGATCTTCAAAGGCCTCGGTGAGCCGCTTGACGAAGTATTCCTCGCCGCGCCGCAACCACTTGCGGGGGTCATAATACTTCTTGTTGGGTTTATCTTCCCCTTCGGGGTTACCGATCTGCGACTGGAGGTAATCCTTGTATTCTTCGTAGTAGGATTTTACACCGCTCCAGAAAGCCCATTGCATGTCGGTGTCCAGGTTCATTTTGATCACACCGTAGGAGATGGCTTCCTTGATCTTCGATTTTTCGGAGCCGGACCCGCCATGGAACACGAAGTTGAGCGGTTTCTCTCCGGTGTTGAACTTCTTCTGTACATATTCCTGCGAGTTCTTGAGGATGATGGGTTCGAGGCGTACGTTGCCCGGTTTGTAGACCCCGTGTACGTTGCCGAACGAGGCAGCCACGGTGAAACGGTTGCTGATCTTGCTCAGCTCTTCATAGGCATAGGCCACATCTTCCGGCTGGGTGTACATCCTGGCGTTGTCCACACCCGTATTGTCCACGCCGTCTTCCTCGCCGCCGGTGACCCCCAGTTCGATCTCCAGGGTCATGCCGATGCGGCTCATACGCTCCAGGTACTTTTTGCTGATAGCGATGTTTTCTTCCAGTGTTTCTTCCGAAAGGTCGAGCATGTGCGAGCTGAAAAGGGGTCGTCCGTGTTCCTGATAATATTTTTCCCCGTACTCCAGCATCCCGTCGACCCAAGGCAACAGCTTCTTGGCACAATGGTCGGTATGGAGCACCACCGGCACACCATAATGCTCAGCCAGAAGATGGATGTGGTGAGCTCCGGAAATGGCTCCCATCACTGCGGCCGTCTGCCCTTCAGCCGGCATCCCCTTACCGGCATAGAAGGAAGCTCCCCCGTTGGAGAACTGGATGATCACCGGCGAGTTGACCTTGGCCGCCGTCTCCAAAACGGCATTTACGGAGTTGGTCCCTACTACGTTGACAGCAGGAATGGCAAACTCATTCTCCTTCGCATACGCGAAAAGTTCGGTGACCTCATCACCGTAGAGAACTCCTGCCCTGAATTTTTTCGTTCCCATGGTACATTCTTTTTTTAGGTTGTGCTCATTGTAAAAAACAAGGTAAAATTACACAATAATTGGTAATTCCTCTCAGGGGAGGCTTCATATTTTCAGGGGGATGCTTACTTCTACTTCGGGAGGGAGATTATGTTGATCTCCCTGAACATAGAGGGTCAGGGAGGTGCTGCCTTTTTGTTCAATGAGGATCCCGGTGTGGGTGACCCGTATGTGAAGCAGGTGATCATGAAAGCGTATCATGAAAGCGTACGATTCCCACTGTTGGGGGATCCTGGGCTCCAGGAAGAGCTGACGGTCGCGTATCTTCATCCCGGCGAACCCTTCCACCAGTGCCAGCCAGGTCCCTGCCATGCTGGTGATATGGAGCCCTTCGGATACTTCCTTGTTGTAATCGTCCAGATCGAGCCGGGAGGTGCGCAGATAGAGTCGATAAGCCCGTTCCAGGTCGCCTGTGCGGGAGGACAGGATGGAATGGACACAGGGGGAAAGCGAGGACTCATGTACCGTCATGGGTTCATAGAAATCAAAATTACGCCGTACCGTTGCCGTATCGAAGTGCTCTTCAAAAAAATAAAGTCCCTGCAGGACATCCGCCTGCTTGATGAAACAGGACCGCAGGATACGGTCCCACGACCAGTGCTGGTTGAGCGGCAGTTCCGACGGATCGAGTTCGTCGACCGTGCGCAGTTCTTTGTCCAGGAATCCGTCCTGCTGAAGGAAGATCCTCCGTTTGGGATCTTCAGGCAAAAAAAGGTTGTCGATGATCTTCTGCCACCTGCCGGTCTCTTCACTTTCCCGGAAGGAGGTCCGTGTTTTCAGTCTTTTCCAGCTTTCCGGCTCCTCCCGCCGCATATGTTCGATAGACTCAAGGGTGTACTGCAAGGTCCAACGGGCAAGGTAGTTGGTGTACCAGTTGTTGTTGACGTTGTTCTCGTACTCGTTGGGTCCCGTGACCCCCAGGATCACGAACTTCTTTTTTTCTTCCGACCAGTTGACCCGCTGACTCCAGAAACGGGAAAGGGCGATCAGCACTTCCAGACCGTAACGGAAAAGGTATTCATGACTGCCGGTGTACCGGGTGAACTGGTAAATGGCGTAGGCGATGGCACCGTTGCGATGGATCTCTTCGAAAGTGATCTCCCATTCATTGTGACATTCCTCGCCGTTCATCGTGACCATGGGGTAGAGGGCCGCCCCATCCTTGAAACCCAGCTTTTTTGCGTTCTCAATGGCCTTCGGAAGATGACGGTAACGGTACAGTAAGAGGTTCCGGGCGATCTCACGGCTCCCGGAATAGAGATAATAGGGGAAAGCGAACGCTTCGGTGTCCCAGTATGTGCTCCCGCCGTATTTCTCTCCCGTGAACCCTTTCGGGCCGATGTTGAGCCGTTCGTCCTTGCCGGTGTAAGTCTGTTGCAACTGAAAAATATTGAACCGTATTCCCTGCTGGGCTGCCAGGTCGCCGCGTATCACAAAATCTTTCTCCTGCCAGATCCTTTTCCATACCTCTTTGTGATCCTGCAGCATCCGGTCGAACCCCCGGTCGACGACCGCTTTCAGTTTTCTTTCCGTGACCTGTGGCATCTCATCCGGCTCGTAGTAAAGGGAGGAGACGATCACAGCGAATTTGTGGAGGACCGCCTTTTCTCCCTCTTTCAGTGTCAGGGTGGCGGAACGCGACAGCCGGGCGTGATCCCGCTGCCAGGAGGACATCTCTTTCTTTCTTCCTGCTTCCGACAGATCACAGGTGATCCCCGTGGATACCCGGAAATCGAGCTTGCGTGTCCTGACCTGGATGATCCCGCCGGCAGGTGTGACGATGTTCTTCTCCACCTGCCAGAATTTCTCGCCGTAGTTGGCTTCCTCGTTCCGGACATCGGCATCCAGGTACGGGATCACTTCAAGGTCGATGGTGCCACGGAGGGCTGTCAGGGTGTAACGGATAGCGGCAGTTTCGTCATCCGCCATACTCAGGAAACGGATGCTTTCCACGGCCAATTCTTTTCCGCCGGGGAGGACGACCGTGAAACGGCGGAGAAGAATGCCGTGGCGCATGTCCAGCTCACGCCGGAAAGAGAGCGGCCGGAGCCGGGCCAGATCCAGAGACGTTCCCTCCGCGATAACCCGGATACCGATCCAGTTGGGAGCATTGAGAATCTTGGCAAAGTATTCCGGATAACCCACTTTCCACCATCCCACCTTGGTCTTGTCCGGATAGTAGATCCCCGCCACATAGTGGCCCCGAAGGCTGTCCCCGGAATAATCCTCTTCAAAGTTGGCACGTTGCCCCATCTTCCCGTTGCCTAGGCTGAAGATGCTTTCCGACGCCCGTACCGAGGACGGGTCGAAACCTTCCTCTATGATCTTCCATTCATCCTGAATGAAGTGGTGTTCGTTCATGACTGCATTGGTTTGGAGAAAGATTGAACTTTTTGAGGATCGTCCACATCCTCGACGCGAATCACCAGGAGGGCGGCCAGGATCATTGAAACTCCGCCCAGGACCAGTGCATAGATGGCCTGATCGTGAAAAAGGCGGTGCACGATGAAGCCGAGGATACTGGCGGCCAGGATCTGGGGGATGACGATGAAAAAGTTGAAGATCCCCATGTAAGTGCCCATTTTTTCTGGGGGAAGCGAGCCGGTGAGGATGGCATAGGGCATGGAAAGGATGCTGGCCCAGGCCAGGCCGATACCCAGCATCGGCAGGATGAGTCCTTGGGGGTTTTGGAACAGGATGATGGAGGCCAGGGCCGTTCCGCCGGCGACGAGTGCAAGGGCATGGGTGATCTTCCGGCTGGTATGACGTGCCAGCACTGGAAGCAGAAAAGCCAGCAAAGCCGCAAAGCCGTTGTAAAAACTGAAAAGCACCCCCACCCAGTTGGCTCCTTCGTTGTACAGGGCGGAATGGGTATCGGTGGTGCCGTAGAGATGACTGGTCACCGCAGGAGTGGTATAGATCCACATTGAGAAAAGAGCGAACCAGGAAAAGAACTGCACCCACGCCAGTTGTCTCATCGTGGCCGGCATGGTGTTGAGGTCGGTCAGGACGGTCACCAGGGCTTTCCCCCGTTCTCTTTGCATGAGATGCCGGGCCGTCAGGAGCAACAGTCCGTAGACCATCAGGCCTATGGAGAGGATGTAGACCTCTTCCTTGGCATGTACCAGCCAGGTGAGAAGGCTCAGTACCAGACCGGCGGCGGCCCAGAGCATGCCTCTCCGTGCAAAGGGGATCGCCGGCGCTGGATCCTTCGCGGCCACGGAAGGATGATGTGAGCCCGCTGCCTCTTCCCGGAAAGCTTCCATCTCCTCCGGCGAATATTCCGGCGTGGTGACGACAGTCCATAGCACTGTCAGGAGAAAAACCACCGCTCCCGTGTAAAACGACCATTTCACGTTGGGGGGGATCTCCTTGCCCGGTGCCGGGACGGTGGGTACGTCCAGCACATGCGTGAGCAGCCACGGCAGTGAGGAGGCGATGACGGCTCCGCTGCCGATGAAAAAACTCTGCATGGCAAAACCCTGGGTGCGCTGCTCGGAAGGAAGCATGTCTCCCACAAAAGCACGGAACGGTTCCATGGAAATGTTGATGGAGGCATCCATGATCCACAACATCCCTGCTGCCACCCACAACGCCGGCGAGTTCGGCATCAGGATCAACGCCAATGAGGCCAGAATGGCTCCCGTAAGAAAATAGGGCCGCCGCCGGCCCAGCTTTCCCCAGGTGTGATCGCTCAGATACCCGATCACCGGCTGAACGATCAGGCCCGTGACCGGCGCTGCCAGCCACAACGTGGGCAGACGCTCTATGCTGGCACCCAGCGATTCGAAAATGCGGCTCACGTTGGCATTCTGCAATGCAAAACCGAACTGAATGCCAAAAAAGCCAATGCTCATGTTCCAGATCTGCCAAAAACTCAAACGGGGTTTCTTACGTTTCACGCTCGCACGATTTGGTAAATATTCGCTTTTGCGGGAACCAAAATTAAAGGATTTCCGGCAAAAAAAAATTTCTTATCGCCTTTATTCACAGAGAGAAAGAGCTTCCGGAGGGAAGATTTCCTTGAAAGGTTCGTTTCAAACGTTTTCGACGGAAGGTGAAAAGATCAAAAAAATTTTGCTTGTTTGCCGGTTGTCATCTGATCAGGACCTGCAAAACGCTCCTTGAGGTTTGGGTGGATACCTCGAGGAAATAGAGTGAGGGGGAGAGCGGAGGTAAAGAGATGATGATTTCCTCTCTGGCAGCAGTGCCCTGACCGGTCAGCAGGTTCCTCCCTGTGGGGGTGAAAAGGCGGTACCGGTAAGGGCCGGCTTCCGGAAGTAGCAGGTGCAGCCGGTCGCGGGCCGGATTGGGCCAGAGAAGCAACCTGCCTGTTTGCTTAAGAGGAAGGCCTGTGGCAAGGACCCTTACTGCCAGCATGGCCGTATCGCCCATACAGCCGTGTTCCTCAAAACGAACTACGAAGAGGGTGTCGTGGCCCGGCCGGGTCCAGCGGACCGTCGCATGAGGACCCTCGGGATGACCCTCGATCTCCCCGCCGGCCGCCCACCAGAAGTAATAACCTCCCTGGGGAGGTTTGACACAGTAGCACATCCTTTGGTTGAGCATCGCACATTGAGGACCATACAACGTACCGGTAACCACAGGTTCGGGAGCGGTGAGCATCACACTGTCAACAGCGGTCCGTCCGGTGGCATCGGTGACCTTGACATGATACCATCTCCAGGCAGCAAGACCTGTAGCCAGCGAGTCATGCGAGGGAGGATTATTGTCCCACTCCCACTCGTACGGTAGCTGGCCACCCTCGGCCCTGGCCACTGCCCACCCGTCGCTATGGCCGTAACAGCTTACATTCCCGCTGTCGGTGATCTCTACCTGAAGACGGGGATGTACGTCGAATGGTGAGTAATAATATACATACCGGTAATCGTTCTGCCAGTCTCCCTGACCATCCGGCTTCCGGCCGAGCTGACCGGTCAGGTTCCCGCAGCCGTCCCAGACATAAAGAAGGAAATAGGAGTCCTGCCATACCGAGTCGTTCCCTTGCCATACCTGAAAAAGGATCTCGGTGGTGTCAGGCCGCTCGTAACGGTAAAGATAGCGGGCGAGATCCTCCCATCCCGAGGTCCCGTTTCGCTGATATAGCTGGAGCGTCAGACGCCCTGCACCGTCATAAGAGTAGGAGATGAGCCCCTGCTCAATCCATTTCTCCTCCTCAGCTTCCCATACCGAGGAGATTTCAGAAATGCGCCTGCCCTCCTCATCATAACCATATTCCTGTTTTGCACGGTTGATCCAGGAGGTGGTGGAGGTGTCGTATTTTTGCCGCAGGTACATGACAAGCTGTCGTTTTTCCCACGAGTAGAGATAGCGGTATTGCGGCAGCCAGCCCGTATCGACAGCTGCACTGATCGTGTGAAGGACCTTCTGTCCCTGGTCATTGTAACCGTATGCATCCAACTGACTGTCATGCCAGGTGCCTTCGGAATACTCCTGTTCTCTCACGTGAAGAAGATAGCCTTCAGTGGAATAATTTTTCAGATATTGCCGGAGGGTATCCCATCCGGCCGTACCCTGGTTGTGGGAAAGGTCCAGTTCACGCGTGATATGACCATGATCATCACGATAATAACATGTCATGTAAGCGGGAGACCATCCCTCCTGGTCAGGGTACGCCGTGACGATACGAAGAAGCCGCCCATCCTGGTCATAATGATAGTAGGTGCCGCGCCGGGTTTGCCATGTCCCTTCCCCGGCTGACCACTGGGCGTAGAAACAGGAGTCGAGGAGGAATCTTCCGGAACAAGCTGCACCTTTGGTGGAGGGAAAGACGACCTGAGCGGGAGGATAACGGTCCATCATTCGGCGGATCGTATCGTTCCGCTGCGCCTGCAGGGAGGTGGTTGCCAGCAGGAGCAATGCGCCCGGAATGATATGGAAGGCTCGTACCCTCATCGTGACAGGCCTCTTCCTGTCAAGTTAATAAATTTTCCCGAAAAAGACACGTTTTCAGGGGTCAAGACGGATGCGGTAGTGTGACAGTTCACGGTCGAGCTCGCGGGCCCTGCCCGTGGTCCTTTGCAGCTCTTCCCAGAAAGCCGGCCCGTGGTTGCGGTGACGGGTATGGGCCAGTTCGTGCAGCAAGACATAGTCGATGAGGTGGTCCGGCAACTCCATCAGGTGGATGTTGAGGTTGATGTTGCCGGCCGTGGAACAACTGCCCCAGCGGGAGCGAAGGTTTTTGAGGAAGGCTCTCCGGTAGTGGTAGCCGTGACGGGCAGCCAGCTCGGCCAGGCGGGGCAGGAGCACCTCACGGGCCTCTTTGCGGAGGATATGGATATAAGCTTCGCGAATGGCTTCCCGCAGCCGGGGATCTGTGGGATGCATCTGGTGGGGATAGTCCAGTGTGGCCTCGCCCTCGCCTACCTTCAACAGGATGGCCGAAGGATGGTGACGGGCCGGCCGCAGGACAAGATCGTGATGACGGGTGAAACGGTTCCGCCCGGGACGGTACTCCCGTGCTTTCGGCTGATGGGCCGAGATACGCTGCAAAGTGCGCAAGACCCAACCCTTCTTCTCCTCAAGAAAACGAATGGCTTTTTCCCAGGAACCCCTGTACGGGACGGTCACTTGTACTTTCCCGTCCGAAGAGATACGAATGCTCACACGGCGTGCACGCCGGCTGCGCCGGAAAGTCACCTCCCCGACATCCCGGACCAGGATTTTCTTTTCCTCTGCAGTTCTCATTTCAGCCCAAAGTTCGCAAGATTTTTGATATTCCATAGCTACCTCCCTCTAAAAACTGACAAGGATACTGACAGAAAAGTCAAAGTTTCTCTATATTAGCGATCACATAAATAATGAACGGATGGATCGACGTCTCCGAATAGTGACGTGGTTGCTGTGCACCTTTTCTCTGGTCCAGGCTCAGGCCCCCCACAAGTGGACCCTTCAGGAGTGCATTGACTATGCGGAGGAGAACAACCTTCAGATCCGGCAGCGGGCCCTGAACACCGAAATGAAGCAGAATGCATTGAAACAGGCCCGTCTCAGTCGCCTTCCGACCTTCAATCTGAGCAGCAATTACTCTTATTCGTCGGGTCGTGTACTGGATGAGACCACCTACAATTTCACCAACAACTCCGTCAATTTTCTGGGTTTCAATGCGGGGGGGTCGATGAGTCTTTTCAGCGGTCTGCAGAAGGCGAGAATGGTGCAACAGAGCCGGTATCAGCTGATGGCGAGTCTGGAAGATCTGGAGCGTGCCAAGAAGGACATCTCCCTCAACATTGCGCTGGCCTATCTGCAGATCCTTTTGGACCGGGAGTTGCTGGCAGTGGCGGAGCAGCAGCTGGCGGTGACGCGGGAGCAAATCGCCCGCACCAGGAACCTGGTGGAAGCGGGCAGCCTCCCCGCAGGCAACCTTCTCGAGGTGGAAGCCCAGGCGGCTTCGGAGGCCTCGGCAGTGGTCAGCCGCCGCAATGCACTCGACCTGGCCTATCTCGGCCTCGCCCAGCTCCTCGATCTCGATTCGGTCGAGAACTTCGACATTGTCGTGCCGGAGATCGCAGAGCCTGACAGTCTTTTCGTTCTGCCTTCGGTGGCAGAGGTCTATTCGGATGCGCTCAACACGATGCCGGCCATCCGGGGAGCTGCCTATCGTCTGAAAAGTTCCGAGGTGGCCCTACAGGTGGCCCGCGGGGCCAAGAGCCCCCGTCTCAGCCTCAACGGGAATTTTAACACAAGCTTTTCCGACAACAGAAAAAAGATCCTTGGGGTCGATCCCAACGGAGGGATCCTGTACGAGGCATATCCGTTCGGTGAGCAGCTGGCCGATAACCGGAACTGGATGGTCGGGCTGGGCCTTACCATCCCCATATTCAACGGCTGGCAGGTGCAGCGTGAGGTGAACAACGCCCGTCTCGGCATCCGGGATGCCCAGCTGCAGCTCGAGACCGAGAAAAAGGCGCTCTACAAAGAGATCCAGCAGGCATGGGCCGATGCACGTGCCGCGATGAACAAATATCTGGCCATGAAAAAAACCGTCGCCTCCATGGAGGAATCCTTCCGTTATACCGCCCGCAAGTTCGATGTGGGGTTGGTCACGAGCATCGATTACAATACGGCCAAGAACCAGCTGACCAAAGCCCAGTCGGACCTGCTGGCGGCCAAGTATGAGTTCGTCTTCAAGATCAACGTGCTTAATTTCTACAGGGGTAAACCGTTCGTTCAAAACATCCAATTTTAAAGCGTTGCGATCATGAGAAACAACAAACCCCTCCTGATCCTTGCTGCCCTGGTGTTGGCCGGGCTGGTGCTGGCTGTGGTGGGCAAGAAGAAGGGATGGTTCGGCAAGGAGCTCAGTTACAAGGTGGCCGTCGAGAAGGGGAAATACCGGACGATCGTCGAAACGGTGAGCGCCAACGGGAAGATCCAGCCCACCACCGAGGTGAAGCTGGCTCCCGACGTCTCGGGCGAGATCGTGGAACTGCACGTGCGGGAAGGGGAGTATGTGGAGCAGGGTAAACTCCTGGTGAAGATCAAGCCCGATGTTTATATCTCGGCCCGCGACCGGGCCATGGCCGCCGTTCATTCCGCCAAGGCCCGTCTGGCCCAGGCCGAAGCCCAGTTCGTCCAGATGCGCCTCTCTTACGAACGGAACAAAAAGCTCTTCGAACAAAAGACCATCTCGCAGGCTGATTTCGAAAAGGCCGAAGCTGCGTACAAATCGGCCAAGGCCGACGTCGACGCGGCCCGCTACAGCCTCCTCAGCGCCGAAGCCAGCCTCAAAGAGGCGGAGGAGAACCTCATCAAGACCAACATCTTCGCGCCCATGTCGGGCATCGTCACCCGCCTCAACGTCGAAAAAGGAGAACGGGTGGTAGGGACCTCCATGATGGCGGGGACGGAACTGCTGCGCATCGCCGACCTCAGTGAGATGGAGGCTCTGGTACAGGTCAATGAGAACGATATCATCCGTGTGAAGAAGGGCGATACGGCCGTCGTAGAGGTGGATGCCTACCTTGGCGACAAGTTCCGGGGTATTGTCACGGAGATCGCCAACTCGGCCACCTCGACGGGAATGACGGTCGACCAGGTGACCACCTTTGATGTGAAGGTGCTCCTTCTGCGTGATTCCTATCAGCATCTTGTGAGCGATCGCAACCCCGAGCCATTCCGGCCGGGTATGTCCGCCACGGTCGAGATACACACCCGACGTAAGGAGCATGTCCTTTCGGTGCCCATCCAGGCGGTTACCACCCGCAAGGACACCACCCTGTCGCAGGAGGAGGGGGTGCTGCCCCGGGAGGAGGAACCTCGTGAGGTGGTCTTTGTAGTGCAGGATGCCCGTGCCTGGAGCAGAGAGGTGAAGACTGGCATCCAGGATGACAATTTCATCGAGATCGTAGAAGGGCTTACGCCGGACGACGAGGTAGTGGTAGCCCCCTACAGTGTCATCGCAAGGGAGTTGCAGGACAGTGTGAAGGTGGAGGTGGTCCCCCGCAGTGAACTCTTCAGCAGCAAAAAATAGCGATCCCCGATGGCCCTGATCCTGAACATCGAGACTTCGGCAGACATCTGTTCTGCAGCCTTGGGTCGTGAAGGGGAGGTGATGGCTTGGATGGCCGGTGAGGGGGAGCGCGATCATTCACGGGTACTCACCCTGCTCATCGGACGTCTGTTGCGTGAGCAGGGCGTGACGGCAAAGGACCTGGATGCCGTGGCGGTGAGCGAAGGACCGGGGTCTTATACCGGCCTGCGTATCGGGGTCTCCACGGCCAAAGGGATGGCCTATGCCCTGGGGATCCCCCTGGTGGCCGTCCCCACCCTCGATGCCCTGGCACGGTCGGTGGTCGACACCCTGTCCTCCTCAATGGCCGAATCGCTGGGGGAGGACGGCCTCCTGTCTCCCATGATCGATGCCCGGCGCATGGAAGTGTACAGTGCCCTCTACGACAGAGAGGGAAGGCGTCTGACGGAGATCCACCCGCACATCGTCGACGAGCGTTACTATGCCGGTGAACGTGCCCGTCACAAAGTCCTTTTCTTTGGCACCGGCAGCAACAAGTGCAGGGAGGTCCTCAACACCCCGTCCGACCTCTTCCTCGAAGGGGTTGTCCCCTCGGCCGATAAACTGGTGCCCCTGGCCGAAGAGCGGTACCGAGCAGGGGAGTTCGCCGATGTAGCTTATTTTGAACCGTTCTATCTCAAGGAGTTTGTGGCCACCGTTCCCAGGGATCTGTTGGGAAGAACGGACCGGAATTTGCAGGGAGGGAAATGAATGGAAAAGAAAATGATGAAAAAGAGTGGCCGAAGGATCGTGTGGATGCTGCTGTTGCTGGCGGGTGGCCTGGCCCTGAAAGCACAGCCGGAGCGGCCGGTGAGATATCAGCCGGGAGAGAAACTGAAATATGACATCCATTTTGCTTTTGTCGCGGCAGGCAATGCTTTTCTGACCGTCACCCGTGACACCTTCCGCGGGAGGGAGGCATGGCGTATACGTCTTGTCGGTCAGACCACCGGCCTGGCGGATGTCATCTACAAGGTGCGTGACCGGTACGAGTGTTACATGGACCCCGAGACGGGCTTCCCCCTTTTTGCCATACGCGACATCCATGAGGGCAACTACCGCCGCTACAATGAGGTGACCTTCGACCACACTTCCCGTCCCGACTCTTCCATCGTTTACAGCCAGCACAAAGGCAAGGTAGTGGTGCCCAAGAACATCTACGACATACTTACGGCTTTCTATTTTTTCCGCAATCATTACGCAAGGTATCCCTTCCGGCCGCGGGAAGTGGTGGTGATCCAGAGTTACTTCACCGACGAGCTTTTCCCTCTGAAGATGCGTTACCTGGGTCGTGAGACCATCAAGGTCGGGAAGGAGAAGATCCGCTGTCTGCGGTTCGGTCCCGTCACCGAGGTAGGCAGGGCCTTTGCCAGTGAAGATGACATGGCCATGTGGCTGTCCGACGATGATAATTTCCTTCCTGTCAAGGCGGTGATCTCCCTGAAAGTGGGGTCGTTCAAGATTTTCCTGCGGGATTACGAAGGGTTGAAATACCCCTTTGAAGCACTGGTACGAGAGAGATGACCCAGAGGAGGCAGATTGGGGATTTCCGCCAATTCGATTATTTTTGCAACGAACCAAATCAATAGATTCATGGCTACTACCGCAGATTTCCGCAATGGTCTGTGCATTGAGTTCAACAACGATCTGTATACCATCGTGCAGTTCCAGCATGTGAAGCCGGGCAAGGGGCCCGCTTTTGTCCGGACCAAGCTCAAGAGCCTCACCACCGGCAAGGTGATCGACAACACCTTCCCTGCCGGTCACAAGGTGACGGTGGCCCGGGTGGAGCGCCGGCCTTATCAGTTCCTTTACAAAGACGACATGGGTTACCATTTCATGCATATGGAGACTTTCGAGCAGGTGCCCATCGATGAGAAGCTGATCCCTTCGGCCGACCTGCTGAAGGAAGGGCAGGAGGTGGAGATCGTTTTCCATGCCGAGACGGAGACCCCGCTGTCGGTGGAACTGCCTCCTTACGTGGAGCTGGAGGTCACCTATACCGAGCCCGGGGTCAAGGGCGATACGGCCTCGTCGACCGCCACCAAGCCAGCCGAGCTGGAGACCGGCGCCGTGATCCAGGTGCCTCTTTTCATCAACCAGGGAGACAAGATCCGGGTAGATACCCGCACCCGCTCTTACGGCGAACGGGCGAAATAATCAAGCACATGGCCCAGCACGCATCCATCCGTCGTCTCCAGGATTCCAGGTTCAAACTCAACGCCCTGCTCGAGGTGACCCGCGCCATCAATGCCAACAGCTCACCCGAGGAGCTGCTGGCCCTCACCGAGAAGATCCTGGTGCGCGACCTCAACATCGGAAAGATCGCCATCTTCAAAAAGAATGGCGAATGGCGCTGCATCTTCCATTCCGGATGTGATGCCAGGGATACCCAAAAGATCGATGTCGAGAAGGATCTCCTGCCGGTCAAGGAGATCACCTTCCTGACGGTCACCGATGCCAACAAGCCCCGGGATTTCGATATCATTATCCCGGTCTATCACAACAACCAGCCGCTGGCTTATGTGCTGATCGGTGACATCGAAGAGGGGGAGGGGATGAGCCCCGTGGTGCGTCACCTGACTTTCATCCAGACACTGACGAACATCGTCCTGGTGGCCATTGAGAACATCCGCCTGTTCCAGGAAAGCCTGGAGCAGGAGCGTATCAAGAAAGAGCTGGAACTGGCCAGCAAGATGCAGTCGCTCCTTATCCCGGACAACGAGGATCTTCCTTCCAACGAGTGCCTGTCGGTCACGGGTTTTTACCAGCCGCACTATTCCATTGGAGGGGATTATTATGATTGTTTGAGGCTGAGTGATACTTCCTGGGGATTCTGTATTGCTGATGTTTCGGGTAAGGGGATCTCGGCCGCACTGCTGATGGCCAATTTCCAGGCCAATCTGCGTGCCCTCTACACCGATGAGATCCGGCTGGAGGATCTGGTCAGAAAACTCAACACCCGTGTGGTGGAAAGTGCTCACGGAGAGAAGTTCATCACACTTTTCATTGCCAAGTACGACTGTGTTTCGCGTGAGCTGCAGTACATCAATGCGGCACACAATCCGCCTGTGGTCTATTTCTCGCGTGACGACCGCCTGTTGAAGCTCAACAGCACCACCGTGGGGGTGGGGATGCTTGACGAGATGCCTTCCGTGCGCCGGGAATCGCTGCGGATCGATCAGCATGCGAAGATCATCTGTTATACCGACGGACTCTCCGAACTGCCCGATGAATCCGGTAAAGAGATCGGCACCCGCACGATCGAACGCAGCATACGCAATAAGCAGGATATCCGTAAGAACATTGCCGATCTCATCCGGGAGGAGGAGATCACGCCCGATAATCCGCGATGTTTCGATGATGTCTCGATCCTGGGGGTGGAGTTCTATTAAACGGGCAGCTCTTTTTTCTCCGTATTTTCCCGTGTGATATCCATCACCACTAGGATGGCCAGGAAGCCCCAGAAGGGGATCGCAGCCTTGTCGCGTTCGAGGAAGTTGTTCATCATCCCGTGAATGAAATAGGAGGTGAGGCCGGTGATGAGGGCCAGGGCGAGAGCGCGGTCAAAAGCCGTGGTCGCATGACGGTACACCTTCACGCCGGTGAGGAAGGCCAGCAGGAAAACGGCGGTGATGGTAAGGAGTCCCGGCAGGCCGCTCTCGGAAAGAGGCCCCAGATATTCGCTGTGAGCCGTGCCCATGTCACCGAAATCGGTGCTGATGATGGTGCGGTCGTATGAGGCCTGGAAAGGAGCATACCGGAACATGTATGTGCCGGGACCCCAGCCGGTGAGCTGTCTTTCCCTGTACATCTTCAAGGCACATTTCCAGCGGTTGATGCGTTCCAGGTTCGAAGCATCGCTCCGTATATTGGTCATCGAACTGATGTGCTGGGCGAAGCTGGTGGACGACTCCTGCTTGTTCTCTTCGAGCTTGAGCCAGATGGTGGTCCAGAAAGAAAAGAGCAGCCCTCCCAGGATCACGGCAAAAAGAAGGATGGTACGAAAACGTATCCTCAGCCGCACCAGAAGAGCCACGCCCGCAGCCAGGACGAGACTGAGCCAGGCGGCCCGGCTGTAACTGAAAATGAAGCCAAAAAGAAAAACGGCCGTGAGGAGGACCACCCCCCATGCCGGCAGCAGGCGCTCTTTCCGTTTCAGCGACAGGAAAGCCACCCCCACAGGAATGAAAAGTGCCAGCATGGCACCGTAAGAGGTGTGATCGTTGTAGAATGGTTTCATCGCCGAATGGGCCGCTTTCTGGTTCACCAGCCCGGCCATCGACTGGTTGAAGACGGTGAAGAGAACGATCAGAAAAAGACCGGTCATGTAAGCCCAAAGAAAGATCACCATTTTCCTCCGGCCGGTGAGGAAGATCTCCCAGGCCAGGAAATATCCTGCGACGATGAACCATAGGTGGGCCACAAAGAACTTGAACGATACCAGCGGCATCGTCGAGGTGACTGCCGTGACCAGCATCCAGGCCAGATATGCCAGGATGGCCAAGGTCAGGGGATGGAACAACAGACGACGGTCGGGAGGCCTTACCCTCAGATAACGGTAAAGCATCACAAAAAGGATCAAGAGGATGAACAGTTCCGACGGGATGGAGAGATTGAAAGGAAGGTCGGGCATGAACTCCTGCAACGGCACCGACAGGGGGACGAAAAAGACCATCGAAAAAAAGAAGAGGTCCAGCCGGAAGAATGCCAGGAACAGGAAAAAGAGGGCCACCGGCAAAAGAAAGGCCGGATAGAGTTCGGCATAAACGATCCCCGCCTCCACGATGAGGAAGAGGGCGGAGGCGAACCAGAAAAGCTTCCTGTCACGTGCTGTGAGGGTTGTCACTTTCTCTTGGTCTCGGTCCCAGGACCCAGTTTCATCCGGAATGCTTCAAGCACCATCAGGGCAATGACGGCGAAGAGGAAGGCGGAGAGCGTACCCGCCATGACGATGAGTGACCGCTTGGGGACGGCCTTCTTGTCGGGTACTTCGGCGGTGTTGATGATGTAGACGTTGGGAAGGTCCTGTTCTGCGTCGATCTTGGCCTCGGAATATTTTACACGGAGGTTGCTGAGCCGTTCCACCAGGTAGGTGAGCCGTTCCTTGAGGGTGCGGAATTTCCCTCCGTACATGCCGAGGACCTTCATCTGGCTCTCCAGCTTGCGCATGGCGGCCTGATCGTTGCGTCGCACCGCCTCGGCGTAAGCTTCGCTGATGCCCATCCCCTGGGCCGAAAGATCGTAAATGCCCAGACGCCCCAGATAAAGCAGGGAGTCCTTGATCTGTTCCACTTCCCTTTCCATGGTGAGGTACTCATCCTGTACCAGCAGGAAAGCCTTGCGGGCTTTTTCCCTTTGCAGGCCGGCGATGGTCGAATCGAGCAAGGCAGCAATGGTATTGGCCATTTCGGCTGCAATGACCGGATCCGTGTCCAGCACGCGGATCTTCACGGCCATGTATTCGGTTTTGCGGAACCGGACGTTCTTCTTGATCTTGTTGTTGAGGAGGGTCTTACGGTATCTGGCATCAGGCTTGATCCGGTAATGTTCATACAGGTTGAACTTTTCCACCAGCTTGTTGCGTATCTTGTCCGACTGGAGGATCTGCAGCAGGCGTTCGGTCTCTTCCTCTTCTCCGAAGGCAAGGATGTCGCTTTTGCCCGTCCATTGGGTAGAGATCAGGGTCTTGGATACCGATGCGGAGGCGGTGGGATAGAGCACCACCTCCGCAGCGAAGCGGGGTTTGATGAGAAGAGAGATCACCACCGACAGCACCATGCCGGCCACCGTCACAGCGATCACGGGCTTGCGGTACTTCCAGAGGAACAGAAAGAAATCGAAACTTTCAAAAGGATGTCCTTCTTGTTTCATGGTCATCAGGATGGGTTATAGTTGAAACGTTATTTTTCCGTTTTTATTAAGTAATAGTTCTTTTTTCCTTTCTGCACGAGGATGTACCGGCCGTTCAGGAGGTGTTCGGTGGAAAGGGGTGTTTCCGGATCGTTGATCTTGGTTTTGTTGATGCTGAGCCCGCCGCCGCGGACCAGGCGGCGCAGTTCCCCTTTCGACGGGAAGATGCCGGTGGTGGTGAGCAGCTCGCTCAGGGGGATGCCTTCGGCAAGACGGCCGTAAGGGACGGTATGTACGGGGACCCCGTCGAAGACCTCGAGGAAGGTGGTCTCGTCCATGTTCTTCAGTGATTCGGTGGTGCCTTTCCCGAAGAGGATACGGGAGGCTTCCCGGGCACCCTGAAGGGCTTCCTCGCCGTGCACCAGGGTGGTCACCTCCTCGGCCAGCCTTCGCTGCAGCAGACGGGTGTGGGGGGCGGCGCGATGTTCACGCGTCAGCTCTTCGACCTCCTCACGCGAAAGCAAGGTGAAGATCCGGATGAACTTCTCTGCATCCTCGTCCGAAACATTGAGCCAGTACTGGTAGAATTTGTAAGGGGAGGTACGTTTTGGATCGAGCCAGACATTGCCCGATTCGGTCTTGCCGAACTTGCCGCCGTCGGCCTTGGTGATGAGGGGTGAGGTGAGGGCATAGGCTTCACCCCCCAGCTTGCGGCGGATCAGCTCGGTGCCCGTGACGATGTTGCCCCACTGGTCGGAGCCGCCCATTTGGAGCTTGCAGTTGTAATGCTCGTACAGATGCAGGAAATCGGTACCCTGGACCAGCTGGTAGGAGAATTCCGTGAACGACATGCCGCTTTTGTTGGAGGGGTCCAGCCTCTTTTTGACCGACTCTTTGGCCATCATGTAGTTGACGGTGATGTGTTTGCCGATGTCGCGGATGAACTCCAGGAAAGTGTAGTCCTTCATCCAGTCGTAGTTGTTGACCATGATGGCTCCGTTGGGTTTCTCCGGGTCGAAGTCCAGGAATCTCATCAGTTGTTTTTTGATGGCTTCCTGATTGTGGCGCAGGGTTTCCTCATCGAGGAGGTTACGTTCCTGGGATTTTCCGGAAGGGTCGCCGATCATGCCGGTAGCTCCTCCCACCAGCACAATGGGACGATGGCCCTTGAGCTGGAAATGCTTCAGCATCATGATCCCCACCAGGTTGCCGATGTGGAGCGAGTCGGCCGTGGGGTCAAAACCGATGTATCCGGTGGTCCTTTCCTTGTCCAGTTGTTCTTCGGTACCGGGCATGATGTCGTGGATCATGCCGCGCCAGCGCAGTTCTTCTACGAAATTCATCTCTCTTGAGGTTTGGCGCAAAGATAGCAATAAAGGGAATGTGCCCGAATCACCGGGTGCGGAGGATCAAAGGGTCTCGGGTGTGTCCTTGTGCCGTGCCGGGCCCGGTGTCAGGGGACGGTTGAGGTCGAACCGGAAGGCCTTGAAAAGGGTGGGGGCGAACCGGGATACCGGCCCGTAAAGCACCGAGGTGCGGAGGGTCTCCTCCGGGATGAAATGAGCAGTACGGTTGAGCGCATTGAGGGGTACCAGCAGGATACTGATCACGAAAGCCACCTTGACAAGCCCCAGCAAAAGTCCCAGCAGACGGTTGAAAAAGCCGAGTGCCACAGCCTTGATGAGTTTGTCCAGAAGGCGGGCCAGCAGATGTACGGCCGCCACGATCACCAGGAAAGTGAGAAAAAAGGAGACGATGTGGAGCGTACGGCCTTCCAGGGTGAAATGACGTACCAGAAGGCCGGACATATAATATGAGAAACGAAGGGCCCCGTACAAACCCAGTAGCAACGCTGCCAGGGAGGCCAACTCGATGACAAAGCCCTTGCGGAATCCCCGTACCAGCCCCCACAAGAGAAAAACACCCAAAATGATGTCCAGCAGGTTCATGAAAGGTTGGTTTTTTTCTGAGACAAAATAAATCAACATTTTTGAAACGCAAAAATCAAAAGGCGGAAAACTCCGCGTCAAAACATAAAGTTTGTATTCTAATAAAATACTTTGTATATTTGGGTTATCAACATCGGGCTACGTAGGCAGCTACGTAGTTAACTACGTAGCTGCTGACTTGTTTCCCGAAATGCCCGGAAAATGAGGAACAATGGAAAAAAAGAAAAAAGGGCGGGTAGAGGTCCGGCATTTGACGAAGATAGCCGGAGGCAGCAGCTATGCGCTGGTGATTCCGATGGATTTCGTGAAGCGGCTGGGCTGGAAGGAACGCCAGAAGCTGGTCATCCGTCTCTACGGGAAGAAACTGGTGATCAGCGACTGGGAACCGAAAGAGAAGTGAAGGCTCACTCCCCGACGAGCTCGTTGTAGTGACGGAACATCCGGATGAGATCTTCTTCCCTGCTGAGGGTCAGATGACGGGAGCGGATGAAAGATTTCATCTCTTCCTGATGGCCGGCGAAGCAACGGGTAAGCACCGTTTTTTTGTTGCGCAGGGGGATGGCCGGAGCCCCTTGGCAGGCACAGTGATATACTTTTCGTACCGGGCTGAAACGGGCCGGTTTGGGGTCTTGGTAAGGCTTGGCCCCTTCCGCTTCGTGAAAGTTCACCACATATCTGACCAGAAGCCGGCAGGGGCCGTCGACCAACAACTCGAAAAAGCTTCCTTTCCGGCTTCCCTGTAGAGGCAGGAAAAGAAAAGTCTTGCCGTCAAGACGGATACGGGCCACCTTTTCCCGGGGTGTGATCCAGTACCTGTGTCCCTGTACGGTGAACTCCATCTCATCGGTATAGACATCATACCTTAACGCTCCGTGGTACCGGGAGCTGTCCTTCATCACGATCCAGGCTTCCCGGTAATCGGGAAAAAGATAGGGGGATCCCTGGATCTTCTCGTAGGAGGTGATCACCCCTGCCGCAGGTTCGGTGGTTTCCCGCGCCACCCTGAAATCGTCCAGAAACTTGACGATCTCCTGCTCCTGGGCCGCAAGCGGAGCGATCATTATCATCATCAGCATACCTACAATGGTACAACGCCGTATCATGGTTATGTAATTTGGACGTGACATTTTCGTTCCTGAAAAAATCATGCCGAAAGGTAAAATTTTTTAAGTTTATAAGGAATTTCAAAAACGCATATTACGGTAGAAGAAAAGAGGTCGGCATTCCTGAAAGGGTCGGGGGGGCAGGTTTTGTTCCCCGCTCTTTTTGCTGTTCTGGCCCTCCTTGTCACGCTGTTGCTCTCCCATCGTCACCGGCTTGTTCAGAAAAGCTATGACCTGAGTTCCGAGAATGAGGCAGCTTATTATTTTGACCTGGATCACGACGGAAAGAGCGAATGGGTGAGATTGCTGTTCCATCTTACGGGTGATGAGACCAGCGGGATCATCGGCTATTCTTCGGATGGCAAGATCATCGATCAATGGAACTTCAAGGGGATAGGAAAACGTTCTGAAGGTTTTCCCCTGGTCGGGGATATTGACGGTGACGGCAGGGATGAGGTGGTGGTCTTTTCGTGGCTTCGCGACACCCTTTACATGAGTTGTGTGGACATCCTGGGCAACCGTATCCTTTTCAGGGACCGGCCGGTGGAAAAGATCCGCAAACAGGGGAAAACCTATGATGTGACTGTATATCCGGGGGTGTTCTACGATGTGGACGGAGACGGTTACAAGGAGATCTTCTTTTCCTTGATGAGCGGCTTTGCCAAACATCCGCGCGGGGTATACCGTTACAACATGGTCAGGGATGAGGTGATACGTTCGCCAGAAGGATGTGCCACGACTTTTGCGTTACGAACCATGATCCCCGCGGGAGACACTATCCCCGTGATCTACACCCGGAGGGTCTTGTCGCCTGCCAACTGCGATTCCTTGCGGCCCTTTTCGGACCATTATTGCTGGCTGATGGCCTACCGGCCCGATCTTTCTTTCTATTTCCCTCCCATCCGTTTTCCCAAGGGAGCCAATGCCCTTTACATCGCCCCCGCTGCCTCCTGGCCGTCATCCGCCTTCCTGATCTTGTTCCATCACCGTTCCTTCCAGGACGGAAGCAGTTTTCTGGCACTGATCGACGGACAGGGAAAGATCAGAAAAAAAAAGAACATCTCCACTGTGACGAACGACAATGCATATTGCTTTTTCCCGGCGGATAACAAAAACGGCGAAAAATTCCTGTTCAACGGGGAAGGAGAATTGTTCCGCATCGATTCCTTATTGCATGTCAAAAAGATAAAAAAGTTGTCTCCCGTTTTCAATGTGGTTCATTCCCAATGTCTGGATCTGGACTATGACGGACATCCCGAGATCGTAATGATGGGGAAAGTCCGGAACGAGATCCAGGTGCTTTCGGGAGATCTCCGGGAGGCGGTGAAATATTCTTTCCCGTATCCTTTGAGAAAACCTGTTTTTACTATCAACAAACGGGGAGCGTTGGCCCCCCCCGAACTTTTCGTATCGGATCTCACTTACGATTACCGGATGGTGTATTCTTCCACGCTGGTGTATTCTCACTGGTATGTTTTTTTCCTGCTCTATTTTCTTTTGGCCTGTTTTCTGATGTTCATTCTCAGGAAGATCAGGGAGTACCGGCGACTGAAGGTCTCGGACGCCCAGCGCAAGATCTACGAATTGCAGTTGCGGTCGTTCCAGAACCAGCTGGATCCCCATTTCACGTTCAATGCCATCACCTCGCTCGGCACCCTCATCTATACGGAAGAGAAAGAAACGGCTTATGATTATCTGGTGAAATTCTCCGCCCTGATCCGTAAGATCCTGGAAAGTTCCGACAAGATCTCACGCACGCTTCAGGAAGAGTTGGATTTTGTGAGGAATTATCTGGAACTGCAGAAATACCGTTTCAGGGAAAAGTTCACATATGAAGAAGATATCGGGCCTGGTGTGAACCTTTCGACGCGTGTGCCGCGTATGATCATTGAGACGCATGTGGAGAATGCACTGAAACACGGCTTGCTCCACAGTTCGAAAAAGGGAGTGCTCCGTATCGTGATCCGGCAGGAACAGGGGGGATTGCGGATCGAGGTCATCGACAACGGGATAGGACGGGAGAAGGCGCGGCAGATCAGTCGCAACTCTACCCATCTGGGCATGCGGGTAACCGAACAGTTCTATACCCTGATCAACAAATACAACCGGTACAAGATCATGCGTACGGTGGAGGATCTGTTTGATGAAAAAGGCGAACCGGCAGGGACGCGCGTGGTGATCCGTATACCCAAAGGGATACGTTACGAGATCTGAGGTCAGGTCTCAAAAGGGTTTTCCCGGTCGAAGTCGGGAAGATAATGATCGGTGCTGGAGATGTCCTGGGTGTAGAGGGTTTCGAAGCCCAGTTCGAGGGCATAGTCCACCAGCGGATGGTATTCTTCCTGATGGAGGGTACGGGCGATCTCGGGATATTGACGGGCCCGGTGCCGGGGGGAGTACTGCGACATCAGGCTGACGGGGATGCGGGTGCTGATGGCGGCCACCGTCTCGAGGCAGCGGCGGCTGTTGTCGGTGAGGCCGGGCAGGACGAGATGACGCACCAGCAGACCCCGCCGGGCGATGCCTTCCCCGTCGGTCTGCAAAGGTCCCACCTGTTCGTACATCTCCTGCAACACCTCCACCACCACGTCGGGGTAGTCGGCCGCTCCGGAGTAGATCCGGGCCGGTTCATTTTCCATGTATTTGATGTCGGGCATGTAGATCTCCACCAGCCCCCGCAGGGCACGTATCGCCTCGGGGGCATCGTAGCCGCCGCTGTTGTATACGATGGGGATGACGAGCCCCTGCCGGCGGGCCAGGAGGATGGCTTCGGCCACCTGCCAGACCACATGCGACGGGGAGACGAAGTTGATGTTGTGAGCACCTTTTTCCTGCAGGTGGAGCATCTCTTCGGCCAGCTCCGCTGGGGTGAGGGGGGTGACCGTTTCACGGGAGAAACGCTGGCTGATCTGCCAGTTCTGGCAGAAGACACACCGCAGGTTGCAGCCGGCGAAGAAGATGGTGCCGGAGCCGCGCCGGCCAGAGATGGGCGGCTCTTCGCCGTAATGCAGGCCACTGTGGGCCACCAGCACCTCGGCAGCTGTCCTGCAATAGGAGGTCTCGCCCTTCAGACGGTCAATGCCGCAGCGACGGGGACAGGCCTCGCAACGCCGCAACCGCTCCATGAAATGTCCGGACATCGCCATATAGGTAACAGGATCATGTGAGGAAAAAGAAGAGGCCGGGAAATGGTAGCCCCGACAGGAGTCGAACCTGTATCTACGGTTTAGGAAACCGCTATTCTATCCGTTGAACTACGGGGCCGGAAAAAGACGGCCACAAAGTTATACCAAAAAACAGAAATCAGCAAGTACGAAGCCGGCCCGCCGGCAGGGGCTCGTCATTTGCCAAAACGGAAAGAAAGACACATCCCGACGTGCTGGGTCACGACAGGCGATTCGGCCGGATCATCCTTCATCGTGCTGTAATGGTAATAGATGCTGCCTCCCATGTTCACGTTGCGGACAATGTTGTGATCGTATCCCCAGCCTATGTTAAGGCCGAAACCGGGACCGCTGGTCACCACATCATCGGAGATAAGACGACGGTAGGAAGTGAGGTTGCCGTCGGCGAACAGGTAATTGTTCCCTTTTCCGAAACGGAAAAGTGCCCCGCCGCCGAATTGCGGGAAAGTGACCAGGTTGTTGTCGAGGGTGTTGGAAGGTGAATATTCCGGGTTTATGAGAAAAGGAACGGAATAATTAAGATAAAACCCCAACGGGGAGGAAGTCTGATAACCCAGATGGAAGATCAGGGGGATGGTAAAACCACGGATATCGTACACCTCCTTGAAGTCGGTCTTGGTGGTGCCGATCCCGGTGCTGATCCGGAAAAAGAATCCTTTTTGTTTTTCCTTGAGTTCCGGGATGACCACCTCCTTCTGGGCGGACAAAGGCAGGGAAAGAAGAAGCAGAAAGACCAGAAAGAAAGAAAAAGGACGGAAATTCATAGCAGGGATCTGTTTTTCTGACAAGATAAGCAAAAAAAGCGACAAGTACGGAGAAAAGGAAGGATATATCGGGGCTGAAAAAGAGGATGGGAATGTGGAATAACCGGTGAAAAAATCGTAACTTGCAAGAGGAAAATCAGGCACAGATGAAGAGAGGAATTCCTGGGAGAGGGGGGGTCTTCTCCCTTTTCATTTTTTTAGGGTTCGTATTATGGTTGGTGATGCCGGCTGTCGGCGCCCAGGACAAGATCCCGGAGAAGCGGCTGGCATTGGTCATCGGCAATGCGGACTATCTGACGGGGCCCTTGCCCAATCCTGTCAATGATGCCCGTTCGATGGCGCGGGCTCTCCGGAAAGTAGGTTTTGATGTGATGTTGCGAGAGAACGTCTCCAACCAGACGGAAATGAAAAGAGTGATCCGGGAGTTTGGTGACCGGCTGCGGGATTACGATGTGGGGATGTTCTATTATGCAGGTCATGGCATTCAGAAAGACGGCTACAATTTCCTGGTGCCGGTGAATGCCCGTATCAACAGTGAGGAGGAGGTGGAGTACGAATGCATTGATGCGGGTTATGTGGTGGCGTTGATGGATGCTGCCGATTCGCGGGTGAACATTGTCGTGCTGGATGCCTGTCGCAACAATCCTTTTGCCAGGACGTTCCGTTCGACACGGCAGGGGCTGGTAAGCATGAATGCGCCGGCCGGGACGATCATCGCCTATGCCACTTCGCCGGGACGTACCGCCCTCGACGGCAGCGGTGTCAACGGCCTGTACACCCAGGAGCTGCTTTACCAGATCCAGCGGCCGGGGCTCAAGATCGAAGATGTCTTCAAGAACGTGCGGATCGAAGTGATGCGAAAAAGCGATCGGCAACAGGTGCCGTGGGAATCCTCTTCGCTCACCGGGGATTTCTATTTCCGGCCCACGGCCGAACAGCTTGCCATGAGCATAGGTGCTACGGGGGAGGTGGGCACGACCGCCGTGATGTGGAGAGCCGACAGCCGGCATCTGTATCTGCGAAAAGGAGAGCGGGAAAGCCTCGATCCCAAAACCTATCCTTTCGGTGACGATCTGATCGTCGAGGACCCTGCAAGCGGGGAAAAGTACCTGTTGCGCAACTACTGGAAGAACCGGGACGGACGTTACCGGGAGGCAGAGAAACTGCCGGCCACGGTGGCGGATTATTACAATTCCGGGGAAGAGAACCCGTCCGCCGAAGAGGTCCGGGAAAATGATGCCGCCGCCAGCGGTACCGCCACGGGGACAGTCGATCCCAAGATGGCTTTTGACATCAAATACAAAGCCCGTTGGAAAGCCGACCGACAGGGAAATTTCAATTTTGTGGTGGGGGTCATGGATGTCACCGAGGAGATCGACTACAAGCTCATCAAGGGGAAACACCTGTGGATCTATTATCCCGGGAATGATGCACATTACCTTATCCAGAACATCAAGAAACAATTGGGCAACCGCTGGCATGAGATCTATCCTACCGACAAGTTCTATGAATCTCCGGCCGTGCAGGAACAACAACAGGCTGAGGCTCCATCCGTTGGATCTCCCCGGCAGCCTGGCTCCGGTGACCATCCGGATATACGCTGGAAAGCCTACTCGTCGCTCAAGAGCAGCGTGTATTTCCTCTATGTCGATGGCAAGGAGATCAGCAAGGAGACCAACTACAAGCTGGTAGGGAACGATCTGTACGTATTCCATCCCAGGACAGGGAGGACCTTTCTGCTGAAGAACTTTGTCAATCGCCGTGACAATGTGCTCAGGAAAGGGATCCTGGTGAACAACGGGAATGCAAAGATTCCATAAGTGTCGGTGTGTCAATCGCGTACAGAGTTATTAACATCGTATTGTGAAAAAAAAGAAGTTCCGCTGAGGGGAGAGGAAAGGGATATTTCCTAATTTGTTTTCCGAAAGGATGGACCTGCCATAAAAAGTGTAATGCGGTGATTTACAACGATCCCGGTCCGGAATGGAAAGGGCGTAAGCTGCTCATTGTCGAGGATGATGAGGCGGGATATCAGTATTTCGAATCCCTGTTGCGCAAGACGGGTATCGAGATCATCTGGATCCGCAACGGGGTTGATTTCATCAACTATATCGAAAAGGAGACTCCGCCGGCGGATGTGATCCTGATGGACATCCTGATACCTCTGAAGAACGGTATCGACGCCACCCGGGCGGTCAAGGAACGTTTTCCGGAGATCCCGGTGATCATCACCACGGCCTATGCCTCGAAAGAGGTACGTGAACGGTCGTACCTGGCAGGGTGCGATGCTTACCTTACCAAGCCCATTCTTCCTCACACCTTGCTCAAGACACTTTCCGAGTATCTGGAGAAAAAAGAGCACTTGGCATCGCGGCGAGGGAAGTGAGCTGTTTTCCGGGTTATCTTTCTGAACCTCTTCCCTGAAGATAGATCTGGTAATAGTTGTTTACCGTTTGTTTGATCTCTTCGGCCACCTCGCTTTTGTATTTCCTGCTGACCAGGGCGATCTGCTGCAGGATCTGCAGGGCCACTTTCTGTTCATAATCGATCTGGCGACGCAGTTTAGGAGGAAAGGAGAAGTAGTAGTTCAGTTCCTCTCTCAGGTCGCCGGCATAATCACGGGCCAGGGAGTCAGCACGCAGGGTGTCGCCGGCGGCGTAGAGGGCCTCGATCTGGCTTACAGTGAAGATGCTGTACGGCATCTTTTGTTTTGGAAGCAGTTCCAGGCTGCGGTCCAGGACAGCAAGAGCTGAGTCTTTCCTGCCCTCCTGGGCCAGCGACATGGCCAAACGGGCGAAAAGGTTGCGTATTTTGATGATGGAAATGGTACGGCGGGTATAATAGTCGAGGTAAACATCGGGAGCATCCATGCGGCCCCAACGGAATTTGTTCATCAGGTTATCGTAGAGACGTTCGGTATGGACCCGTCCGTAGTCGATGTAGTTGTCACCCGACGGGGTGTAGATGGGCACGAGACGGTAACCGAAACCTTCCAGCTGGAAATAGTTCTCCATCCCCATGGCATCGTCGTGGCGTCCGGTAACATAATAGACGGGACGTTCCCAGTTGAAATGGGCCAGCAGGTCCATCACCATCATGGTGCTTTTCATGATGTACCTTTTCTTGCTGAGATCGATGCGGATCTCCGGGACGATCCTGTCGGCGAGGGCGGGGTCGACGGTCCCGTTGCCAACCACGGTGGCGCTGTCCACGGGGAGGCGAAAACGTTTGGTAGGAAGGTAATCGATCATGGAACCGTCCTGCAGGGGCAGTTTGGAGGCGGGATTGTCGCTGGCGATGAAATCGATCGCCGTACGCAGGTCGAGATAACCTTTGACCTTTTTGGTGTCGATCAGGTAGATCTGGTTGTTGGTACCGTCCAGGTATTTTTTCCTGGGCAGGGTGAGGGGAAGCGGGTCGGAGTCATAGACCTTGCGTTTCATTTGGTCGATGTACCAGTCGGTGTTGAAAAGCATGAGGTTGACCACCCGTACGTCGGTACGGACCCCTTCCACTTCCTGGATGTACCAGAGGGGGAATGTGTCGTTGTCGCCATTGGTGAAGAGGATGGCATCTTTCTCGCAGGTGTTAAGGTAATCGTAGGCGAGGTCTCTTGCCGTGTAACGGCCGGAACGGTCGTGGTCGTCCCAGTTTTGTTGTGCCATGAGGGCCGGCACACTCAGGGTGAGGAGACCGGCCAGGATGGCACTGATCTTTTCGTTCAGGTAGCGGTTCAGATAGGAGAAGATAGCCAGCACTCCCAGCCCGATCCAGATGGCATAGGCATAGAACGAGCCCACGTAGGCATAGTCCCTTTCACGCGGCTGGTTGGGTGTCTGGTTGAGGTAGATGACGATGGCGATGCCGGTCATAAAGAAAAGCAGCAGAACCACAAGGAAGTCCTTGGGATGACGTGACCAGTGGAAGAAAAGGCCTAACAGCCCCAGCAGGAAGGGGAGCATGTAATAGACGTTGTGACCCTTGTTGACGGCGTATTTGGGCGGCAGGTGATCCTGGGGGCCCACCCTCTTTCTGTCAAGAAAGGGGAAGCCGCTGATCCAGTTGCCGTTGAGTGGGCCTCCCATCCCCTGGATATCGTTCTGACGGCCGGAGAAATTCCACATGAAGTAGCGCCAGTACATAAATCCCAGCTGATAGGTGAAAAAGAAGCGCAGGTTTTCTCCGAAAGTGGGGACCATGATGGTCTTGGTCGAACCGTCGCGCTCCGTGATCTGTACAGGACGACCCTTGATATTGCCCCACTCTTTGTAAACGCGTACGTGATCGGCCTGGCTGCTGTACATCCGCGGGAAGATGGTGGTGGTCTTCGGATCGTACTTGTAGCTCATGGAGCGCTGGGAGATGACGTATTTGCCGTTCTCACGGATATAAGTGGGTTTGCCCTCTTCCACCGCGACGATAGGACTGTTGTAATACTGACCGAAAAAGAGGGGACGTGTGCCGTATTGCTCCCGGTCGATGTAAGCGAGGAACGAGAAAACATCATCCGGTTTGTTCTCGTTGAGCGGCGGATCGGCATTGGCACGGATGAGGATAAGGGCGAACGATGAGTACCCGATAAGGATCATCATCAGAGAGGTGAGAAGGGTCAGGAGGGTCCTGCGGCTTCTTTTCCCGATATTCACCACGGCCCATACGAGCAGGGCTGCGATGATGAGATCGAGGAAAAGGGAAGAGGTGAGGAACGGCATCCCAGACAGCACAACGGCCGTGCCGGCGAATATGAGCGTTTTGTTCAGGTCTTTGTTACGCAAGATGAAAATGATCGCCAGGATAAGACTGCCGGCCAGCAGCAGCATATGAAGGGCCAGTCCGCTATTGTAAGGCAGGCCCAGCGTGTTGACCATGAAAAGTTCAAACCGTGAGGAGACCTTGAACAGGCCCTGGATGATGCCGTACATGACCAGAACCAGCAATACGAAAGAGATGGCCAGGGCCACGACCGTGCCTCGCGGGGTGGGGTTGTAGCGTTTGTAATAATAGACAAGCACGATGGCCGGGATGGCCAGCAGGTTGAGCAGATGTACCCCGATGGAGAGGCCTACCAGGTAAGCAATGAAGATGAGCCATCGTTCGGCACGGGCGGGGTCGGGAGTATCTTCCCATTTGAGGATCGACCAGAAGACCACCGCCGTGAACAGGGAGGAGGTGGCATATACTTCGCCTTCCACGGCTGAGAACCAGAAGGAGTCGGAAAAAGTGTAGGCAAGCGCCCCCACGATGCCACTGGCCATGATGGCGATGAGTTCGCCCGTAGTGAAGCCCTCTTCTTTGCCGATGATCTTGCGGGCCAGGTGGGTGATGGTCCAGAAAAGGAAAAGAATGGTGAAGGCACTGGCCAGGGCCGACATGGAATTGACCATGCGGGCGGCATGGGCCGGATCACCCGCCAGCAACGTGAAGAAACGGGCCAGCAACAGAAAGAAAGGAGCTCCCGGAGGATGACCTACCTCCAGTTTGTATGCCGTGGCAATGAACTCCCCGCAGTCCCACAGACTGGCTGTTGACTCAATGGTAGAAAGATAGACGAAGGCAGCAATGCCGAAAACGATCCATCCCGTGATGTTGTTGATCCTTCTGTAACGTCCCATTTCCCGCTTCGGTTAAGGTGGTCCTGTAAGCAAATAGTTTTAATTTTATGGGCGAAAATAACTTTTTTTTGCGGGATGTCCGAAAAAAACACGATCTCAGGATGAGGACCATGCTGTTGGTGAGGAGAAGGGATGGGTGGTGGAGGATCCTGGTGATCATTGGGCTCTGGATGGCGGGGTTCTTCCCGGCAAAAGGACAGTTCTACAACAACGGACAGGATCCCGGCACCTGGAAATGGTATCAGATCCGTACTGAGCATTACAGGATTCTCTTTTCCGAGGATTTCCGTAGCCAGGCCGGTTATCTGGCCAGTCTTTTCGAGCATACCTATCCGTATGTTAAGTATTCTTTGCACAGTGAGCCCAGGCCCATCACGGTGATCGTCCATGACGGGTCGGTCATCAGCAACGGCATGGTGGTATGGGCGCCGCGGCGGGTGGAGCTCTATCCCGTGACCGACCCCAACGGTTATCCTGACGGTGCACTCCAGCAACTGGCCAAACATGAACTGCGCCATGTGGTGCAGATGGAGAAGCTCAACCAGGGGCTCACAAAAGTACTGGGTTACCTGGCAGGGGATCTCTCAGCGGGAGGTTTGGTGCTGATGATCCCTTCATGGTATATGGAAGGGGATGCGGTGGCCAGTGAGACGGCACTCTCCCACAGTGGTCGCGGACGTCTTCCCTCATTCGAAAAAGAGCTGCGGGCCATGGCCGTGGAACAAGGCAAGGTGATGAACTACAACCAGGCGGTGATGAACTCGTACCGCATCCACGTGCCGGACAAGTACCAGTACGGCTATCAGGTGGTGGCCTATTCACGGACCCGCTACGGGTCCTCCCTGTGGGATGAGGCGCTCAACCACGTGGCACGCAAGCCTTACGAGATCAATCCCATCACCTTCTATTTCCATAAAAAACTGGGTCTGACCAAACGCAGGCTGTATGATACCGCTATGGCCCGGTTGGGTGAAGCGTGGAAGGAGCTGGACAAAAAAAACGATACGCTCACCTTCCGGAAGGTGAACAAAAAGAGAAAGAAAGTCTATACCAGCTACCGTTTTCCGCGTTATCTGAACGATTCGGTCGTGCTGGTGGAGAAATCGGGCATCGATCAGATCGAACAGTTCGTACTGATCGACAGACAAGGAAATGAGAAGGTGGTGCATCTGCCCGGTTATTATCAGCCGGTGCGATTGTCCGTGGCAGGAGGCAAGATCGTCTGGGCAGAGACGATGTATGATCCGCGCTGGCAGAACCGCACCTGGTCGGACATCAAGATCTTCGACCTGCATACGGACGAGGAGTACCGCTTCACGCGGAAAGGCAGGTATTTCGCTCCGGACATCGCCCCGGATGCAGGACGGGTGGCGGCGGTGCGGGTGACCCCCACGAACGACCATTACCTGGAAGTGATCGACCTGCACAACGGACAGGTGCTGGCCACCTTCCACCGCCCCGGTTATTTTCGTTTTTTCAAACCTACCTGGCGCGACACAGATCGATTGCTGGTGATCTTTCTCAATGAGAAAGGGAAAGGGATAGGAGAATGGAACGTGCGCACGGGTGAATGGCGTGTATGGCTGCCCCCGTCGTGGGAGGACATCCAGTCGGTGGCGTGGGGGGGACGTTATCTTTTTTATCACAGCACCCATGGGGGTATCGACAACATATTCGCTCTGGACACACTCACAAAACAGCGTTACCGGGTGACTGCCTCGCGTTTTGGGGCGACCGATGTGACGGTCTCTCCCGACGGGAGCAGGATCCTTTTTTCTGATTATACCTCACGTGGATACGATGTGGGAGAGATGGAGACCGACCCTTCAAGGTGGGTGCCGGTGGAAGAGGTTCCTGACCTTTCTCTTCACCTGGCAGACTCACTTGCAGCCCAGGAGAAAGGCCTTTTCGGGCGTGAAGATATCCCGGATACGACCTATCCTGTAAAGCGGTATTCCAAGGCCGCCCATCTTTTCAAGATACACAGCTGGCTTCCTTTCTATTTTGATATTGACAACCTGCATCTGGATGAGGTGCCTGTCTATCCCGGAGTGGTGCTTTATACGCAAAATTTCCTGAGCACGATGGACGGGTCACTGGGTTATGCCTATATGAACGGTGAACACCATCTGATCAACCATCTGACCTATCGCGGGAAATATCCGGTGGTGGACCTGAGTTACGAGGTGGGCGGAAGGGTATATATTTACGGGCGTCCCTCGAATGTGCCCATGCCGTCTTACCTGCCGGTGCGTCAGGAGCTGACGGGGAAGATGTATGTCCCGCTCAACCTGACGACGAACCGTTTCAGCAAAGGCTTTATCCCTTCTTTTGAGATCCGGTACTCCAACAATCTCACCTGGTCGGATGAGACTTACAGTTATCATCGTGACAGGCTTTTCTTTTCTTACAGGGTCTATACCTATTCGCTGCTGAAGATGGGGCACCGGGATGTGAAGCCCCGTCTGGGGTATGTGCTGGACCTGGATTATCTTCATTCTCCGTGGGACCGTGGAGATTTTGGGCAGAAGGCCTACATCAACGGTAACCTGTACCTGCCCGGTGCGATGAAACATCATTCAGTGGTGCTGAATGCCGGATATGAACGTCAGCGAAGCGGCAAATACTATTATGCCAACCAGCTTTCCTATCCGCGGGGTTATGAGGGCTGGGTCTCCGAGCGATTGAAGATCTTCAGTGCAGAGTATGAGTTTCCCCTTTTCTATCCGGATATTTCGTTAGGCAGTTTTCTGTATGTGCCGCGGTTCCGGGGTCAGCTCTTTTTTGAGAATGCGAAGGGGACCAACAGTTATGATTACCTGCATGATGTGAGGAAGGAGGAGCGTACTTTTTACGGTTATGGTGCGGAGGTGTTGAGTGATTTCATGGTGTTGCGCATCGATTTTCCCCTCACGCTGGGTTTCTGGTTTTCCTATCTGCCGCAGGAGGAGGAGGTGCACACGGGCGTGCATTTCAGTGTGAACATATACGGGTTCAGCATCAACCGCCGGGGGAAGCGGCCGCTTCTGCCGGCCGGGGCTGCAGGGGTGTACTGAGAACCACTTCTCTCAGGTCAGGGTGGCAGCAATATCAGTGATGAGCTGCCAGGCGGCACGGACATGTCTCTCCCGTGTATGGGTCTGCCCCACCATGAAACGGATGGCGTATTTGCCACGTACGCGGGTATGGGTGAAATAGGCTTTGCCCGTCTCGTTAACCATTTTCAGGAGGGCAGCATTGAGGCGGTCCAGCTCCTCTTCGCCGGCACCCTCCGGCGCATAGCGGAAACAGACGGTGTTGAGCGGTACGGGAGCCAGGCGTTCGAAACGGGGATGTTCATCGACCTGTTCCTTCACCCAGCGGGCCAGACGAAGATGTTCGCGGAGCATCTTCTGCAAACCTTCTACGCCGAAAGAGCGGATGACGAACCACAGCTTCAGGGCCCTGAAACGGCGTCCCAGTGGGATCCCCCAGTCGCGGTAGTCGTTCACTTTGCCGCGGGTGCCTGTCTTGAGATATTCGGGCAGGATCTCGAAGGTGCGGATAAGGGCTTCCTTGTCACGGACGAAGTAGGCGGAACAGTCGAAGTTGGTGAAGAGCCACTTATGCGGGTTGAAGACGAAGGAGTCGGCCTCTCCGATGCCCTCGATCATCCAGCGGTATTCGGGCAGGATAAGGGCAGAGCCGGCGAGGGCGGCGTCGATGTGGAGCCACAGATCATGCCGGCGGGCGATGGGGGCGATCTCGCGGAGAGGGTCGACGGCGGTGGTGGAGGTGGTGCCCAGGGTGGCAACAACGGCCAGAGGAGTATAGCCCTGCTCCAGGTCTTTTTTGATACGCCGTTCAAGGTCGGCAGGGTCGAGGGCCAGGTCGTCGCGCACATTGCAATGCACCAGGTTCTCCCGGCCGAAGCCGGCGATGCCCACAGCCTTCTCCACCGACGAGTGGGTCTCGGAAGAGGCATAGATGCGGTATCGTTCGTCGCCCCGGAAGCCCTCCCTGTTGATGCGGTAACCGCTTTTCTGTTCGCGTGCCGTGAGGAGGGCGGCCAGGGTGGCAGTGGAGGCGGTGTCTTGGATGACCCCCTCCCAGGAAGAGGGCAGGCCGGTCATACGAATGAGCCACTCCATCATCCTCTCCTCGAGCTCGGCGGCGGCAGGCGAGGTCTCCCAGATCATACACTGGGCCCCCAGCGTGGCGGTGAGCATCTCGGCCAGTACCGACGGATAACTGCTGTTGGCGGGGAAATAGGCAAAAAAGTTGGGACTTTGCCAATGGGTCATCCCCGGGAGAATGATCCTGTCGAAGTCGCGGACGATCTCTTCCATGGCTTCTCCGCTTTTCGGCGGAAGGTCGGGCAGCCGGCTGATGATCTCCCCCGGCTCCACCCGGGCCTTGACAGGGTATTTCTCTATGTTGCGGAAATAGTCGACCAACTTGTCGACCATGCGGTGGGCATGTTCACGGAAAGCATCCAGGTCGTTCATGGAGCCGTTTTTCTGATTTTGCGGAAGAACATCAGGAGGGAGAGCCAGTAGTCGCCGGAAGCCGGATCATCCGGCAGGAGGGCGGCCACACCGTGCAGGCCGTCGTACCGGACAGGTGTGTAGAGGGTAAGCAAAGAGGCCGGGATGAGAGAAGAGAGCTCCTGAAGATAGGGATATTCCTGTTTCGTGCCGGCGATGAGGACAGGGACGCGGACAGCTTGCAGGCTGTCGCGGACAGTGACGAAAGGCCGGAAGAATTCTCCGGGGCTGAAAGCAATGACGGCCCGGACGAGGGTATCGCGGGTGGCCTGAAGAAGAGCGAGCGAAGCGGAAAAGGAGCTTCCCAGGAGCACCACGGGCTGGTGGCTGTTCTCGTAGGCATAACGGATGGCTCCTTCCATATCCCGGAGGCAGTCAAGAGGACGGGGGTGTGGCCGGAGCGTGTCGGCACGCCGTGTCGTGAGGTTGGATACATAGTTGCTTTCACGACCCGTGCGCAGGTCGACAGCCAGACAGTGGTAACCCATCTTGACCAGTCGGGGTGCCAGCGAACGGTATTCCCCCCGGCTGCCTTGTTCGTCGTGAAAGAGAAGGAGCCACGGTTCACCGGCTTTTCCCTTGTAGAGATCCGCTGTGACCGGGAGAGAGTCGGATGCAGGGAAGGTGACAGTGGTCTGTGCCCGCAAGGGCAGGAGGCTGCACAGCAGTAGCAGGGCGGTCAGGAAGCGTTCAGGCCGACTCGCCCAGGATGGTAATATGGTTGTCGTGCGCTTCAATGACACCTCCCTTGATGGCGAAGGACTTCTCCGTTCCTTCGGTGGTGATGAGCCTTACCGCCCCTTCCTGCAGGGAAGAGATGATGGGGGCATGGTTGTGAAGGATCTCAAAGGAGCCTTTTGTGCCGGGCACCTGTACCAGCTTCACGTCGCCCGTGAACAGGGTCTCTTCCGGTGTGATGATCTCGAGGTACAACGTTCGTCGTTTTTAGTTTTGTGTGCTCATTTCGATTCGGCCAGGATCTTCTGACCTTTCTCGATGGCTTCCTCGATGGTACCCACCATGTGGAAGGCGGCTTCGGGCAGGTCGTCCACCTCGCCGTCGAGGATCATCTTGAAGCCTTTGATGGTATCTTCGATGGAGACCCATTTTCCCGGCATGCCTGTGAACTGTTCCGCCACGTGGAAGGGCTGGGAGAGGAAGCGTTGCACACGGCGTGCGCGGTGTACCACCAGTTTGTCCTCTTCGGAGAGCTCGTCCATCCCGAGGATGGCGATGATGTCGGTGAGTTCGTTGTAGCGCTGCAGGATCTCCTTGACGCGCTGGGCGGTGTTGTAGTGTTCTTCGCCGACGATCTCCGGGGTGAGGACGCGCGAGGTGGAGTCGAGCGGGTCGACGGCGGGGTAGATACCCAGCTCGGCGATCTTACGGCTCAGCACCGTGGTAGCGTCGAGGTGGGCGAAGGTGGTGGCTGGCGCCGGGTCGGTCAGGTCGTCGGCAGGGACATAGACGGCCTGGATGGAGGTGATGGAGCCGTGCTTGGTGGAAGTGATCCTTTCCTGCAGCTCGCCCATCTCGGTGGAGAGGGTGGGCTGGTAGCCCACGGCCGAGGGCATGCGCCCCAGCAGGGCCGACACCTCGGAACCCGCCTGCGTGAAACGGAAGATGTTATCCATGAAGAAGAGGATGTCACGGCCGCCCGAGTCGCCCTCGCCGTCGCGGAAATATTCGGCGATGGAAAGACCGGAAAGAGCCACACGGGCACGTGCTCCGGGAGGTTCGTTCATCTGGCCGAAGACAAGGGCCAGCTTGGACTCCTTGAGCCTTTCGGGGTCGACCTTGGAGAGGTCCCACCCGCCGGCTTCCATGCTTTTCTTGAATTCTTCTCCGTAGTCGATCACGCCGGCTTCGAGCATTTCCCGCAGCAGGTCGTTGCCCTCACGGGTACGTTCTCCCACGCCGGCAAAGACCGAGAGTCCGGAGTAAGCTTTGGCGATGTTGTTGATCAGCTCGAGGATAATCACTGTCTTGCCCACGCCGGCACCGCCGAAGAGTCCGGTCTTGCCCCCCTTGGAATAGGGCTCGATGAGGTCGATCACCTTGATGCCGGTGTAGAGGATCTCTTTCTCTGTGGATAGGTCGGTGAACTTGGGCGGGGTACGGTGGATGGGGTATCCTTTGCTCTTGTCGAGAGGGCCGATGCCGTCGATGGGGTCGCCCGTGACGTTCATCAGGCGTCCGCGGATCTGGTCGCCGATGGGCATGCGGATGGGAGCGCCCGTGGCGATCACCTCCATGCCGCGACGCAGACCGTCGGTGGAGTCCATGGCGATGGTGCGGACGGTCTTCTCGCCGATCTCCTGTTCCACCTCCAGCACCAGCGTGGAGCCGTCGGGACGCTTGATCTCAAGCGCATCGTAAATGTCGGGAAGCTGCGATCCTTCTCCTTCGAAGCTGACGTCCACCACGGGACCGATGATCTGGGTGATGATGCCTTTGTTCACTTTAGCCATTTATGTAAAAATTATGTTGTGACACATTCAGTTCTTTCGTGAGACCAGTTTTTCTGCCAGGTCTTCGATGATGACCCTTCTTTCGGGAGGTACTCCGATCTTTTGCAGCTCTTCCATGCCGCGGACGTAATACTGGTACATTTTCTTTCTGGCTTCGTCGGGGCTGCCTGCCCGGTCGAAGAGTTCGCGGATGGCCTTGATCTTGTGCTCTTCGTCCGGTTCGGCCACGTCCATCTCCCGGAAGAGTTGTTCTTTGAGCTCGGGAGGCAGATGTTCCATGGCGTGGACCAGGAGGAAGGTTTTCTTGTTGCTGAGGATGTCGCCGCCGATGGTCTTTCCGAAGAGGTTGACATCGCCGTAGGTGTCGAGATAATCGTCCTGGATCTGGAAGGCCATACCGAGGTTCATGCCGCAGTTGTAAGCATGCCGGATCTGTTCTTCGGTAGCGTCGGCGACGAGGGCACCTATTTTCATCGCTCCGGCCAGCAGGACAGCCGTTTTGAGGCGGATCATCTCCAGATACTGTTCCATGGTGATCTCCCGCATGTTCTCGTAGTTCATGTCGAGCTGCTGGCCCTCGCATACCTCCAGGGCGGTCTCGTTGAAGATCTGCAGGAGACGGAACAGTTTGTCCTTGCGTGAGGTGAGGAGATGACCGTAAGCATAGATGTTGAGAGCGTCGCCGGAAAGGATGCCGATGTTGGTGTTCCAGCGGGTATGGACGGTAGGATGGTTGCGGCGCAGCGACGCATGGTCCATGATGTCGTCATGGATGAGGGTGAAATTATGGAAGAGCTCGATGCTGACGGCCGGCGGCAGGGCATCCTCGATGTCGTCCTTGAAAAGGTTGGCGGCCATGAGAGCCAGTACCGGACGCACCCGCTTGCCACCGATGCCCAGGATGTAACGGATGGGCTCGTACAGCTCGACGGGATACTCGGGGATCTTCAGTTCCCTGATGATCCCGTTGATCTTTTCCGATAGCTGGTCGAACGTGTACATTCCCTTTTCTCTTCCTTTCTTATTTTATTTCAGAGCTTCGGCACCTCCCACGATGTCGAGGATCTCCTTGGTGATGGCGGCCTGGCGGGCCTTGTTGTAATGGAGCGTGAGCTCGCGGATCAGTTCGTTGGCATTGTCGGTGGCCTGATGCATGGCGGTCATCCGTGCCCCGTGTTCGGCGGTGAAGGAGTCGAGCAGCACCTTGAAGAACTGGATACGCAGGGTCTTGGGCACCAGTTCGCCGAGGAGACTGTCCTTATCCGGTTCGAAGATGTAGTCGGCCACGGTCTTTTTCTCCTGCGTGGCCGGTGTTGCCTCGACGGCGGGCGGCTCGCTCACCGGCAGGAAGGTCTCGTGGGTGAGCAGATGGACCGCCGCGTTCTTGAAGCGGTTGTAGACAAAGTCGATGCGATCGTATTCTTTGTCCAGGAACATCTGCACGAAACGTTCCTGCAGCTCGACGACGTTCCGGAAGGAGAGCTTGTCGAAGATCTCCGTTTCGCTGCCGGCGAGGGGATAGCCTTTCTGTTTGAGGAAGTCGGCTCCCCGCTTGCCGATGGCGAAGAATCTCACCTGATTTTTCTTCCACTGTTCGGCGTAGACGGTGGTGGCCACCTCGAGGGCCTTGCTGATGGCGTTGGCGTTGAAAGATCCGCAAAGGCCGCGGTTGGAGGTGACGAGTATGACGAGCACCTTTCCGGGTTCGCGTGCCTCCATCAGGGGGATCTCCAGGTCGTTCTCCAGCCCCTGGCGGATGCTGGCCATGATGGCGGCCATCTTGTTGGCATAGGGCCGCAGGCGGAGGATCCTGTCCTGGCTCTTCCGCAGCTTGGCCGCCGCCACCATCTTCATCGCCTGGGTGATCTGACGCGTGGATTTGACGCTGGCGATCCGGTTCCGTATTTCTTTCAGTCCTGCCATGATCGGTTAGCGGGCTTATTCGGTTTTGTATTTGGCAGCCACCTCCAGGACGATCTCACGCAGTTTCTCTTCGAGTTCGTCGGGGAATTTCCCTTCGCGCAGGGTCTGGAGGATGTCCTTGTGTTTGAGTTCGAGCAGTTCGAGATATTCTTTCTCGAACTCGCTCACTTTGTCTACGGGTACATCCCGCAGCAGGCCGCGTGTGCCGGCAAAAATGATGGCGATCTGTTTTTCTACCGGCATGGGGGAATATTGTTTCTGTTTGAGGATCTCGACGTTCTTGGCTCCTTTGTCGAGGACGGCCATGGTGGCAGCGTCGAGGTCGGATCCGAACTTGGCGAAAGCTTCGAGTTCGCGGTACTGTGCCTGGTCAAGTTTGAGGGTTCCTGCCACTTTCTTCATGGCTTTGATCTGGGCGGCTCCTCCCACGCGGCTGACGGAGATCCCCACGTTGATGGCCGGACGCACGCCGGCGTTGAAGAGGTCGGACTCGAGGAAGATCTGGCCGTCGGTGATGGAGATGACGTTGGTGGGGATGTAGGCCGAGACGTCGCCTGCCTGGGTCTCGATGATGGGCAGGGCGGTGAGCGAGCCGCCGCCTTTCACCAGGTGTTGGATGCTGGGGGGCAGGTCGTTCATTTGTGCAGCGATCTCGTCCGATTCGATGATCTTGGCAGCTCTTTCCAGCAGGCGGGAGTGGAGGTAGAAGACGTCGCCCGGGTAGGCTTCGCGTCCCGGTGGACGGCGCAGCAGGAGGGAGACCTCACGGTAGGAGACGGCCTGCTTGGAGAGGTCGTCGTAGATGATGAGGGCGTGTTCGCCGGTGTCGCGGAAGAACTCGCCGATGGCGGCTCCCGCAAAAGGAGCATAGAACTGCAGGGCGGCGGGGTCGGAAGCGGTGGCCGAGACGATCACCGTATAGTCCATTGCTCCGTGATCCTCGAGGGTCTTGGCGATGTTGGCCACCGTCGAGCCCTTCTGGCCGATGGCCACATAGATGCAGTAGAGGGGTTTGCCGTCGAGGTAGTTCTGGCGCTGGTTGATGATGGTGTCGATGGCGATGGCGGTCTTGCCCGTCTGGCGGTCACCGATGATCAGCTCGCGCTGTCCGCGGCCTATGGGGATCATGGCATCGATGGCCTTGATCCCGGTCTGTACGGGTTCGTTCACCGGCTGGCGGTAGATCACACCCGGCGCTTTTCTCTCGAAAGGCATCTCATAGAGGTCGCCCTCGATGGGGCCTTTGCCGTCGATGGGCTCACCCAGTGGGTTGATCACCCGGCCCAGAAGGGGTTTGCCCACCATGATGGATGAGATGCGGTGCAGTCGCTTGACCTGCGTGCCTTCGCGGATCCCTTCGGAGGGGCCCAGCAACACGGCTCCTACGTTGTCCTCTTCCAGGTTCATGACGATGCCACGGACGCCGTTGTCGAACTCGATCAGTTCGTTGGATTCGACGTTGGTAAGCCCGTAGATACGGGCGATGCCGTCACCTACCTGCAGCACCGTTCCCACCTCTTCCATCTCGACGCGGGACTGGATCCCTTCGAGCTGTTCTTTCAGTATCCTGGAAACTTCACTGGGTTTGATGGTTGCCATAACAGAAGCTTTTTATTATTTCCCTTTGGTCAGTTCTTTCTTGAATTTTTTAAGAGCGGAGGCCACGCTGGCATCGAACTGCAGGTCGTCGATGCGGAGGATGAAGCCGCCGATGAGGTCGGGGTCGGTCTCGGGGGTGAGCCTGACCTCGTTGCCCAAGGCTTTCCTGAGGTTCGCGGCGATCTTGTCGACCGTCTCCCGGGAGATGGGTACGGCGGTGATGAGACGGGCGAAGGAGATGCCCTGTTCTTTCTTGTAAAGCTCGATGAAATCGCGCACCATGTCCGGGAGGAAGATGAGCCGGTTGTTGGTGGCGAGCAGGTCGAGGAAACGCAGGGTCAGGTCATCCAGATAGGGGGCGAACGTCTTTTCCAGGATATCTTTTTTCTCTTTCTCGGTAAGTACAGGATTGCCGAGTGTTTCGCGGAACTCCGGCACTTCTCCGAGCACCTGGTCGAGGAGGGTGGCATCCCGGAAGATGCGTTCGAGGAGATCCTTCTCCTGGGCTGCCAGGAAAAGGGCTTTGGCGTACCTGACCGATATCTTGCTGGTGTTCATGGGGCCGATGTCAGTTGAGTTGGATATCTTTCAGGTATTTTTCGACCAGTTTCTGTTGTTCGGCGTCGTCGGCAAGTTTTTCGCGGAGGATCTTGCCGGCGATCTCGATGGAGAGTTCGGCCACCTGTTCCTTGATCTTTTCGAGGGCCTTGGCCTCTTCGTTGCGGATGTTGACACGGGCCAGTTCGATCATTTTGTGGGCTTCTTCCGAGGCTTCTTCCTTGGCTTTTTCGACGATCTTGATCTTGATCTCGCGGGCTTCCTGGAGGATCTTCTCTCTTTCGGCCCGGGCTTCCCGGATGATGGCCTCATTGTCGGCGCGGAGTTTCTCCATCTCTTCGCGGGCTTGTTCGGCAGCATGGAGGGCGTCGGCGATGGAGTCTTCCCTTTCTTTCAGGGAGTTGAGGATAGGTTTCCACGCGAACTTCTTCAGGATGATCAGGACGATCGTGAAAGAGAGGAGCATCCAGAACAACAACCCGACTTCAGGAGTTACGAGTTCCATGGTATTTTGTTTTGTTTACTTTTTACGAGGCAAAGCGGTATCCCCTGCCAATCGCAGGGTGATACCGCGTGTGCAGTGTCATACTGCGAACAGGATCAGCAGACAGATCACGACGGCGAAGAAAGCCACCCCCTCGATGAGGGCTGCCGAGATGATCATGTTCGAGCGGATGTCGCCGACGGCTTCGGGCTGGCGGCTGATGGCCTCCATGGCCTTGGCGCCGATCTGGCCGATGCCGATACCCGCACCGATGGCAGCCAGTCCCGCACCGAACCCGGCACCCATGATCCCGAGGGTCGAAGCTGCTGCCTGAAGCAAAATCATTAAAGTTAACATAAGCGTAAAATTTGGTTAAAAATACATGAAAGGATCAATGTTCTTCTTCCAGAGCCAGTCCGATGTAAAGGGCCGACAGAAGTGTGAAAACATAAGCCTGGATGAATGCCACAAGCATTTCGAGCAGGGTCAGGAACACGGTGAAAGGAATGGTGACCACCGAGATCCCGTAACCGTAACCGATCTTCATCGCTCCGAAGATGAAGATGAGCGAAAAGAAACCAAGCGCGACGATATGCCCTGCGACGATGTTGGCAAAAAGTCGTATCACCAGGACGATGTGTTTGATGAAGAGGCTGGAGAACTCAATGAGCGGGATGAGGGGGAAAGGGAATTTCAGCCACCAGGGCACCCCCGGGGTGTTGAAGATATCCAGCCAGAAATATTTGGTGGCGCTCATCACCACCAGGGCGAAGGTGAAAAGGGCCATCACGAGGGGGATGGCGATGTTGCCTGTGACGTTGGCCCCGCCCGGGGGGATGGGTACCAAGCCCAGAAGGTTATTAAAGAAAATGAAGAAAAACAGTGTCAGCAGATAGGGGAGATATTTCTCGTACTTTTCCCCGATGGAAGCCTTGGCCACCTCATCCCGGATGAAGATGATGAGCGGTTCCAGCAGGTTCTGCAGGCCGTGGGGAGGTTCATTGGGGTGTTGCTGGTAACGGCGGGCAATGGAAATGAAGATCCACGTGAGAAGGAAGATGCTGAAGATCAAAGCCACAGCCACTTTGGTCAGGGAGAGGTCGAGCGGACGGACCTCTTCGCCGCCGCCGGTCTCCTCTACGATCTTGCCGGCATACTGGCCGCTTTCAGCGATGTGAAAACCTTTGTAAGAACTGTGTCCGTGATGGAACTTCGAACTGAGGAAAATGTTGAGCCCCTTCTCCTTGCTGTACAGGATCACGGGCAAGGGAATACTGATGTGCTTGTCGCCGATGGTGAGCAGATGCCATTCATAAGCGTCAAGCACATGACCCATGATCAGCTCCTCGGCGTCAAATTTGCCGGGTTTTTTTTCTGCGTGGGATCCTTCGATCTCTTCTCCATGTCCTTTACCAGCGTGACCGGTCACGGGAGCGGTGGCCGAGGTGAGGGAAAGAGTGAAGATTCCGGCCACAACAACCAGGAACAGGAGCTGTTTGATCTTTTTCACCATGTTAAGGCTTTGTCGGCTTTCAGCAAAAATAAAAAAAAAACGTTATCGCGGAGTATGAGCTTCTTCATCCTTTGCCTTTTTTCCGGGTGAGGATGAAAAGGTAAGAAAAAAGGGAGTAGGCAAAATAAAGTAAAAGAATGTTGATGAGGAAAGGGATGGCGGGAGGATGAAAGACTGCCAGCCAGACGGTGAGGATCACGAGGAGGAGGATGAGTTTGATGCCGCTCAGCAGGATAAACCGTCGTACGAAGGTCTTGTTGTCATCGAGGGCCCCCACAAGTGGCAGAGAGAAAAGAAGGTATGCAAGGTAGAAGAGGCCGAGCAAAAGGGGAAATGCAGGAAGGTACCACCGGTTCCAGGAGGAGCGGACAACCAGGAGAGCCGTTCCGCCCAATACTAGGGTAAGCAGGGTAAGGCGAAGGAGCAGGTTTTTTTGCAAGTGTGTCATTTATCCATTTTCAGGAAGTCCCGCATGGCGATGTAAAGAGCCGTGGCTACACCTGCAATGGAGAGCAGCAGGGTGAATACGGGGAAAGAGAGCCCCAGCTTCTCGTCCAGTTTCCATCCGCCGAAGACACCGGCGAAAATGATCAGCCCCATTTCAAGGGCCAGTGAGGAATAACGGGCGTAGTCCTTAAGCTGTCTTCGGCTCTTCTGCGGGAGTTTTTTCTCCTTTTTTCTCCTGCTTGAAGGTTCGGGTGGTAGAGGTTGCGTCATCGCTCATGTTGCAGTTACCGGTGAACTTGGATCCCGGTTCGATGGCGAGCTTGTTGGTGAGGATGTCGCCGTTGATGCGGGAGGATTTCCTCAGGGAGAGCAGTTCGGCGACGGTGATCTTCCCTTCAATGGAGCCGAAGATCTCAGCGTTCTTGCAGACGATCTCTCCCTTCACCTTGCCGGTCTCGCCGATGACCAGTTTGCCTTTTGTGGAGATGTTGCCGGTGAGGGTACCTTCGATACGGATACCTTCGTTCGATATCAGATCACCGGTGATCTCTGTCCCGGCGGTTATGAAGTTGACGACCACATTGTTGTCGGAACCGTTGTACTTTCCCATTTTCAGCCTTTTTTTACTGTAAGTCAGCGGTAAAGGTATAAAACTTTCGCAAAAGGGCTACGGTTCACTCTTTTTTTGCTCCGTCGTAGGCCCATTTGAGATAGATGGCGCCCCATGTGAATCCTCCGCCGAAGGCTGCGAGGATGAGGTTGTCACCCTTTTTGAGTTTGTCTTCCCATTCGTAGAGACAGAGAGGGATGGTAGCCGAGGTGGTGTTGCCGTATCTCTGGATGTTGATCATCACCTTTTCTTTGGGGAGGCCCATCCGCTGGGCTGTGGCTTCGATGATGCGCATATTGGCCTGGTGCGGCACCAGCCAGTCGAGGGTCTCGGGGGTGAGATGGTGTTTTTTCATCATCTCGACGGAGACATCGGCCATGCGGGTGACGGCGAACTTGAAGACCACCCTGCCCTCCTGATAGACGAAATGCTCCCGGTTCTTGACGGTCTCGAAGGAGGCGGGGTATTCCGATCCGCCGGCTTTCATGTAGAGGTATTTCCTTCCTGATCCGTCGACATGGAGGATGTGGTCGATGATCCCCACATCTTCGGTGGTGGGTTCGAGCAGGACGGCCGCGGCAGCATCACCAAAGAGGGGGCAGGTGGTCCTGTCGGTGTAGTCGGTGATGGCCGACATTTTATCGGCACCCACGACGATCACTTTCTTGTACCGTCCCGATTCGACGAACTCGGCAGCGGTCTGGAGGGTAAAGATGAATCCTGAGCAGGCTGCGTTGATATCGTACCCCCAGGCGTTCTTGATGCCCACCTTGTCGGCGATAATATTGGATGTAGCGGGGAAGATCCTGTCGGGGGTGATGGTGGAGACCAGGATCAGGTCGACCTCATCGGGGGAGGTGCCTGTTTTTTCAAGGAGGCCTCTAACCGCCTTGGCACCCATATAGGAGGAGCCGCGCCCTTTTCCTTTCAGGATGCGACGCTCCTTGATGCCGATGCGTTGCATGATCCATTCATCTGAGGTGTCCACCATCGTGGCCAGTTCATCGTTGGTGAGCCTGTATTCCGGTACCCAGGCGTGGACACCTGTGATGGCTGCGCGAAGTCGTTCCATGATCAGTATTCAAATGCTTTGAGAATCTTTTCCGTGAGTCCTGCCCTCACGATCTCGAGGGTAAGCAGGAGCATGTTTTTGATGGCTTTTTCGTTGGAGATGCCGTGTGCGATGATGACGTTGCCGTTGATGCCCAGGATGGGGGTGCCTCCGTAGTTTTCGAAGTTGAATCTTTCGATAAAAGGGTCGTGGATACCCCGTGCTTTGGCGAGGGAGTACATGGCTTCCGCCTCCTTGAGGACGATGTTGCCTACGAAACCGTCGCACACGACCACGTCCGCCTTGTCGCTGACGAAGAAATCATTGCCTTCAACATTCCCTATGAAGTTGAACTGACGGGATTCTTTCATCAGTTCGTAGGCCGATTTGGTGACCAGGTTCCCTTTGGAAGGTTCCTCGCCGATGTTAAGGAGGGCCACCCGGGGGTCTTTGATCTTGAAGACATAACGGGCATAGAGTGAACCCAGGATACCGTACTGGTAAAGCACATCGGGTTTGGAGTCGGGTGTGATCCCCACATCGAGGAGGATGGTCTGGCCGGTGTGGAGGTTGGGGATGGTGGCGGCGATGGTGGGGCGTATGATGCCGGGGATGGTCTTGACGGTCATGGTGGTTCCCACGAGCATGGCTCCTGTGTTCCCGGCGCTGGCGAAAGCGTCGATACGTTTTTCTTCCAGCAGACGGAACCCCATGACGATGCTTGAACGGGGCTTCTTGCTGAAAGCTTTGGTGGGATGGTCGCCCATTTCGATGGTTTCGGGGGAATGGACCACCTCGAAACGGGCGGGTTGTTTGCCTCTTTTCTCAAAATAATTGTCGATGGCCTTCTCGTCCCCGATCAGGACAAGCATTACATCGGCAGGGAGGTCTTGCTGTACTGCCATTACGCCTCCCAAAACGGCATCCGGGGCGTAATCCCCTCCCATCACATCCAATCCGATGCGGATCATAAAACGGGTCTTAGACGGAAGCCTCTTTCTGGATGGCCTGTTTACCGCGGTAGTAACCGCACTCGGGACAGACGTGGTGATAAAGTACGGCGGCCCCGCAGTTGGGGCAGGTCATGACCGTAGGAATAGCAGCCTTGTAATGGGTCCTGCGCTTGTTCCTTCTCTGTTTTGATGTTTTGCGTTTCGGATGTGCCATGGTCTAACTTTTTTCAAAATCCTAATTTGCGTTCTTAAAAAAATCTTTCAGGGCCGACCATCGCTGGTCGATACCTGTATCCTCTTCGTTGCCGGTCGGAACCGACAGTTCTTCCAGTTTTTTGATCATCAAGGGATTGCATGTGGAATGTCCGTGTTCATCGTCGGGATGGACCCGTCGCAAAGGGAGAGCAAGATGGGCGTATTCGTAGATGTACTGACTGATGACAAAAGAAGCATCTTCTTCCGGGATGATGACGGTGTTGGCCGATTCTTCGGAATAACGGTCTCCCAGTTTGACGTAAAGGGTATCCCGGAAGGTGATCGGCATATCGAATTCATCGAGACACCGGTCGCAAGGGATCCTTACGGAACCCCGGATGTCGAAATCCAGAGTCAGCAGCCTGGAGCTTTTGAGAAGGGCTACCCGTACATGCAGGCTCCCTTCTTTGATCTCCGATCTTTCGTAATTTTCAAAGAACGAACTGTCGACCTCGAAATCAAAGATGTGCTCTCCCTCTTTCAGCCCTTTGAAAGGGATCCGGTACCTATCCTCATTCCTCACACACATCCCTCAAAAATTATCGTGCAAAAGTAGAAATTTATATTTGAACAAAAAAAATTATTCCTTTTGCCTTGTGTGGGTGAGCGGAGTGCAGGGTCCGGAAGCTGCAGGTTAGAGGTCATCTAGGAATGATGATCCGTTCAGTATGGCTGGAGCCTTCGGTCTCAACCTGGAGCAGGTAGATCCCCGGGGGCAGGTGTTTGTCAAGAGGAATCCTGAGGGTGTTCATTCCCGGAGGCAAGGTGTAGTCATGCCGGAAAAGGACGGTACCGGTAAGGGTGGTGAGGTGGCAGGTGCACCGGCGTGGTGCAGGGGTCGTAAAGGAAAGGTTCAGGATCGGTCGGGTGAGGGGGTTGGGCCAGATCCGGAAAGAGGGGATTTCCGGTGAGATCTTCTGGAGACGAAGCGGGATTCCGGGATCCTCAAGCTTTTGTGTGGTATAGAGATGGTATTCTCCCGGGGCCAGAGAAAACGTCTGTTCCGGGGTGGCAAGGTCGAGGGTGTCTCCTCTGAAATAACCGTACCAGGTCCCGGCAGCTGGGAAAGTGAGCGTTGCAGTATGGGAGGTGACGTCGAAATTGCCGATGATGAATGCCTGCATCGAGGTGCCGGCAAGTGTGATGGTCTTGATCTCGGCGTTCGCTGAAAAAGTAACAGAACCGTTCGAGAAGATCTCCTCATCGCGGTGCAGGCGGATGAGCGCTTTCATCACATCATGGAGTCTCTTGCGGTCGGGGTCGTTGTAGTAGTCCCAACGGACAGGTTTCTCGCCCGTACGTCCGTTGTAGTCGATCGAATAGTCGTAACCCAGTTCCTCGAACTGCCAGATCATTTTGGGGCCCGGGACGGTGAAGAAAAAGACGGAATTGAGCTCGATACGGCGGAGTGCCGTTACAGGATCTTTGATGTTGTAGTCTCCGGCGCTGTTGCCGTAAGTGATGTTCTTGTACATGAGCCGTTCTTCGTCATGACTTTCCATGTATCCGACGAGGCGGGGGGTATCCCAGCCGCGGCTTTGGGCTGCCACGCCGCTGAAGTCCCAGGAACCGCAGGGCCCTGAGGCATATCCCATGGAGGCCTGACCGTACTGGCAGTTCATGTTTCCCCAGAGCAAAAAACCATACCCGGCCAGTTCTTTTTCTTCGCTGTTCTCCGTGAAATGTTCGAGGATGAGCAAGGCATCGGGCCGGGCCTTGCGGATGGAGTCGGCATATCTCTTCAGGATCGCGATGCGGTCGGCATCATAGCTCCACCCGTCGCCGGGCGTATTGGTAAAGCCTTTGGAAAAGTCGAAACGGAAACCGTCGACATGGTACTCTTCCATCCAGTAACGTGTCACGCGTGTTACGAAAGCCTGGGTGTAAGGACTTTCATGGTTGAAATCGTATCCCCAGTTATAGGAAGGGTTGGGGGATGAGACGTTGAACCAGGGGTTGTCTGGGGTAGGCTGTCCCCACTCACCGGCATCGGGATCGAAATAGAGCTTCACCAAAGGGCATTGTCCCATGGCATGGTTGAGCACGATGTCCTGAACGACGGCAATGCCCCGGCCGTGACAGGAGTCGATGAAGGCTTTCAGGTCATGGGCCGGACCGTAATATTTGTCAGGGGCGAAATAGTAGTCGGGATTGTATCCCCAGCTGCTGTTCCCTTCGAACTCGCTGAAAGGCATCAGTTCAATTGCATTGACACCGAGGCGGACCAGGTAGTCGAGGGTGTCGGTCAGCGACCGGAAGGTGTGTTGTGCGGTGAAGTCCCGTACCAGCAATTCATAGATGACCAGTTTCTCGGGAGGTGGCGGGGTGAAGACGGGGTGTCGCCAGGTGTATGGCTGGCGGCCGGTCTGCAGAACGGTGACAATGCCTTCCGTTTTCTCCTTGGGATAAGGTTTAAGTCCCGGGTAGACCCAGATGGGGATCCAGGGATCGTTCCAGGGGTCGAGGACCTTGTCGGCATAAGGGTCGCCGATCCGTATTTCACCGTCGACGATGTACTGAAAAGCATATTCGGTACCGGGAACAAGATGGTCGATCCGTATCCAGAAGCGGTTGCCGTCGGGCGTTTTGTTCAAATACCCTTCTGTTACGGGGCGCCAGTCGTTGAAATCGCCCAGGACGAAGACGTGTTCTTTTCCGGGGGCGAACAGGGAGAGGATGACGGATGTATCGCTGAGATAGTTGATGCCGTCGGTGATCCCGTCGGGAAGAGCGGCCACGGGAACGGGAGGTCGGACGAAGAACCAGAGCGAGTCGGAGGCGGTGCCGTCGGGGCCATAAGCGGTGAACAGGGCGGTATGGCCTCCTGTGAGGGTGGTGGAATAGTCGGTGGCCAGGTTGTTGCCGGTGCTGCTTTGGAGGCGTTGTCCGTCGATGTACAGCACGGTACTGTCGGCTTGGGTGGATGAGACCTCGAAATGCAGGGTGTCGCCCGGCTCAAGGATGAGGGTGAGCTGGTCGGGCGAGAGAATGTTGACGTTGAGCCCTTCAGGAAAAACCTCAACGAAAAGATCCTCTGTCTGTTTGGCGGCATCGGCACTGCGGAAGACAAAAGCCATTTTCACCACGGTGTCCGTGCCGGCTACCTGATAGAACGTGTGAATATCGGGTGTGATGTCCAGTTCATAGGTATAGTTGCCCAGATAGGTGAGTTGAGGCTGGGAGGTGTTGTCTCCCCAGGTGCCGATGACGTTCTGCCAGCCCTCTTTGCCTTTCAGGATGACGCCGGTGTGTGTGTAGAGGTCCTCCGTATAGTTCTCGAGGGCGCCGGTGACCCGGTCGCTGTGAAAATAGATCTTTACACTTGCAGATTCCACCGGCACTTCCGGGTCGGTGGTGATCACCTGGGCGGGGAGGGAGAAAGCAAAGGCGAAGCCCAGTAGTAAAAATATGCAGTAGCGCAGGACCGGTCTCATGATGAACATGTTATTTGATTTCAAGGATCATGGGGGTTTTGGGAGGTATCACAAAAGGCTTGATCAGAGAGATGGTGCGACCGTCGTAGAGGTTTGTTCCGAATGCATGCGTTCCTAAAATTTCCGAAAAGCGAGAAGGGTTGATCCGTACCTTTTTGTCGTTCTTGTTAAGCAAGGTCATCAGGAGTTCCTTACCGTCTTTCCGGAAAAAGACGTAGACCCCGTCAGCGGGTATGAAGTGGATCATTTCACCGTTCATAAGGCCGGGGTGAGCTTTCCGCCAGCGAAGCAGTTTCTGCATTTCGCGGCGGAAACGCATCACAGGGGCAGGGAGGCCCTGCCCGGTAAATGCGTTGGTCGTGTCGCCGGGCCAGCCGCCCGGGTAATCGGCCCGGATGGTGCCGTGGTCGCCAGGGAGGGGGTTGCTCATCAGGATATCTGTTCCGTAAAAGATCTGGGGGATGCCGCGGGCCGTGAGCAGGAGAGCCAGACCGAGACGTGCCAGCGCCGTGTCGCCGCTGATCTGGCGGAAGAAACGGTCCATGTCGTGGTTGTCGGCGAAGATGACGAGACGGAGAGGGTCGGGATAGAGCTGATCGTCGGAGAAGATCGTATAGAGCCTTTTCCAGCCCGTGTTCCAGCTTTCCGGTTCGGTGAGGGCCTGCACAAGAGCATGCTGGAACGGGAAATCCATGAGTGCAGGGAGGCCGGAGCGGTAGCCGTCCGTGTTCTCACGTCCTTTCTGCCAATAAGAGACGAGTGCGGGATCGAAGCTCCACTCCTCCCCCACGATGGTGAAACGGGGATATTCGGCGAGCACCCTTTCCGTCCAGCGGCTCATGAAAACTTTGTTGTTGTAAGGATAAGTGTCCATGCGGATGCCCTCCAGGCCTGCGTACTCGATCCACCAGATGCTGTTCTGTATAAGATATTCCTGCAGGAAGGGATTTTCCTGTCCGAGGTCGGGCATGGAGGGGACGAACCAACCATGGGTAAGATGAAGCAGGTCGTTTTCGGAAGCATGAGGATCGGCCTGGAGAGAATGCATGTGATTGGTAATGCCCCAGGTGGAGAGGTCATGGATCCAGTCGGGGAAGGGCAGGTCGTCCATCCACCAGTGGCGGCTGCCGCAGTGGTTGAAAACCATGTCCATGATCAGTTTGATCCCCTTCTCGCGGCACAGATGTCCCAGCTGGCGGTACATCCGGTTGGATCCGAAGCGGGGATCCACCTTGTAAAAATCGGTGATGGCATAGCCGTGATAGGACTGTTCATCCTGGTCGTTCTCCAGGACGGGGGTGGTCCACAGGGCGGTATAGCCCGTTTCACGGATCTCGTCGAGGTGCTCCATGATCCCTGCGATGTCGCCGCCATGGCGTCCATAAGGTTCGGTGCGGTCGGTTTTTTCCCTCATCCCCCGGATGTTGTCGTTGGTGGTGTCGCCGTTGGCAAAACGGTCGGGCATCAGCAGCAGGATCACGTCCCCGGGGCCGAACCCCTGGCGCCGGGCAGAGCCGGTTTCTCTTTTATGGAGAATATAACCGTAATGAAGGTTGCTTTTCCCTTTCCGTAAGAAGAGAATATCAAACCGGCCGGGTTTCATTTCTGAGGAGAGGGTAAGGTGCAGGAACAGATAGTTCCTGTTGGGAGGCCGGATCACCGAATCGAGTGTGACGCCGGGGTAGGGAGAGAGCTTTACCTCGGCTGTCCCGATGCCGGGATAATGCACCAGCAACTGCAGGGAGGGGTGCCGCATGCCTGCCCACCAGAATGGAGGCTCCACCCGCAAAGTATCGGATCCGGCGGCCGGTATCACGGCAAAGGGGAGCAAAATGAAGAAGATCACCGATAGCAGAAGACGTGTTTTCACGGGAAGGGATATTGGGTGGTCATGAAACGAAAGACAGGCAGGGGATGACTCCCGAAGTCGAAAAAGGTGTTGCAATCCCATGCCGAACCGGAACGACGGGCCGAGATCTTCATCTCTGAGGTGATCCATTCGGGTTCCCAGTAAAAGAGACCCTTGCCGCCTCCCAAGATGACCTGCCGGGTGAGGGTGGTCATGTAGGCCAGCTGTCCCTGTCGGTTGGCAGGATAACCGGGGGCGAGCCTGTCCGGTGCGACGATGTTGGGTGTATCATCGGCATTGGCCAGTGTCCAGGGATAGGCGGTTTCCATGATCATCACATCTTTGCCGTAAAGGCTACGAAAACGCTGTACCGTGGAGGCGATCGCATGGAGAGGGACGGTGGACCAGTTGTAATAGTAAGAGAATCCCAGGATGTCGTAGTCGATATCTCCTGCGATCCCGGTGATCTTCATCCAGGGTTCGACGTTCTCAGGCTGGGCCAGATGGAGAATGATACGGGGATGGATGGTGCTGTGCTTCCCGGCGTCGCGAATGGCCTGACAGGCACGTTGCAGAAGGGTGTGGAGGTCGTGAGGTCTTTTCCAGCGGTCGCCGTAAGGGAGGAGGATCCCCGGGTTGATCTCGTTACCGGGCTGGACATAATCGGGCATCAGTCCTTTGCCGGCCAGACGGATGAGGGTGTTATAGGTGTAGTCGTAAAGGCTGTCGCAAAGGACGTCGAAAGGAAGACCTTCCCAGGCTTCGGGTACGATCTGGTGGGCGGGGTCGGCCCAGGTGTCCGAATAGTGGAAGTCGAGACATATTTTCATGCCCAGGGAGCGGGCCCTGGCTATCCCTTTTTCCACATCGGCAAGGTCGTGGTACATTTGACTTCCCTCTTCTCCGTATATCTCACGGGTCCACTCGGGATCGTGGAAGAGACGGAACCTGACCGTGTTGAGCCCACGCTCCCGGAAGATGGAATAGGGGTCTTTGATCCTGCCGGAGTCGATGAAGAAAGCTCCGTGATCGAGGAGCTGGTTGGTATAGGAGAGATCGGCTCCCATCACGAAGGTTCCCGGTTCAAGGAACACCGGTTTGTTGGTGGGGGTATCCTCTTTACTGCAGGCGATCGAAGCCAGGAACAAAGATCCTATGAACAGCAGATGGCGCATTGACGGGAAGGAAGATAGGAAAAAAAGCGGCAGGATTTCCTGCCGCTTTTTTTCGATCAGTTCTTCACGATCTTGTAAGTGTAGATCGGTCCGCTGAGGTCCAGTGTGATGGTGTAGTTCCCGTCGCTGTCGATCGGGATGTTGGCTCCGTTGCGGTCGAGTCTGCGGTCGCCGCCGTCATCACCGTAGTTCAGGTCCCAGGCATCGTTGGCCCTGAACTTGAGTTCGCCGGCTTTGAGGTCGAGGGTGACGCTCCATACATTGGCGATCTTATCGTAGGTCATGTTGACGTCTTCGCTCCAGTCGTAGGGGGGGACGGCGGAGCCGATGACACCCCATTCGGTTTTCAGGTAGGTGTAAGTGGCGGCGTTGAGGTCGGCGGTGATGAGGAAGTAGCCGGGGCCGCCCGGGATCTTGATGTTGTTGCCGCCCCAGTTGCCGATCTGGAGTGTTCCGGAGGTGCCGTCAGGATCGGGATCGCCGATGGTGTTGTCCTGTTCCCATGCCGGCACTTTCGTGAACTTGAGCTCGGTGGTGGCGTCGCTGAACCAGAGGTATCCTTCGTACACGCCATTGTCCTTGACCGAATAGATGACCGTATGTTCATTGGAGGGGTCCCACTCGGCCCAGTCGGGGTTCCAGTTGTCCTGGTAGCTTCCCGGGACATAGAGTTTGGGATATTCGATCACCTTTTCGTAGGGGGTGATGTTAAGAGAAATGGGATCGGAGTAAAGGGTGTCTACGTCCTGATGGACGGCGGCGCTCACCCGCACGATGGTCTTGGCCACCTCTCCCGGGAAAGCATGGAGGGTGAGGAGGGCGTTGTTGACCTTACCCTGAAGCACTTCAGCCGTGAGATCAGAGGTGACCGCCAGGGTGGCGGGGTTGGAGAAGTCATGGCCCTCCAGGTCGATCTCCAGTGTGTACGTGACAGCAGCAGGGAAACCGAAGTCGGCTGCCGACCATTCAAAGGCAGCCATCACCTCGTTCTCAGTGGAATCGGTGAGGACGAAGCTGCTGCCGTTGGCGGGCTGAGTGAGCTGAGGAGCCTCTCCTGGCCGGACGACAGGCCCTCGTTCCTCCTCTTCACAGGCCACTGCCAGTGTCAGCACTGTCAGGATGAGGCCCAACTGGAATATTCTGTTTCTTTTCATCGTTCTGAGTTTTTTCTTATTCGATCAATAACCGGGGTTTTGCTTGAGCTTGGGATTGGCTGCGATGTCTGAGGCGGGGATGGGATAGATGTCGTATTTGCTGTCGGTGGCGATCCCTTCTTTCACGCCGCCTTTCCAGGCCCAGACGTAATCGGTGTTGCTGAACTTGCCGAAACGTACGAGGTCGGTACGCCGATAGCCTTCCCAGTAAAGTTCACGTGCCCGTTCATCGAGGATGAAGTCGAGGGTGAGGTCGCCTTCGGTGATGTCGGCGGAGTTATCGCCGTAGGCACGTTCACGCAGAGCGTTGATATAGTGAACAGCCTGGGAGATGTCCCCGCCGCCGCCCCGCAGGACCGCCTCGGCGTACATCAGATATGCATCCGCCAGACGGAACAGGGGGAAATCGGTATCGGGGAAGGTGAGATCCTTGCCCGGATTTCCCTGGGAGGTGATGTTCTTGAACTTGGTCATGGCGTAGCCGTTGGTGAACTCGAACACGTCGTCGATCTCGAGGGTTTGACCGTCGGTGTAGAACATGGAACGGCTGTCGGAAGCGTATTTTTCGATGGTGTAGGTGTAGTCGGGGATGCCGAGCTTGAGAGAGATCTTGTATTTGCCGGGTTCGGGGATGCTGATGTTGGCTCCACCCTCTTCGAGGATGCCGTCGGCACCGTTATCACCGTAGTTGAGGGCCCAGTCGTCGTTGGCGCGGAACTTGATCTCGCCGGCCTGCAGTTCGAGGACGATGGTCCAGAGGCCAGTGGCCGGATCGTAGGTCATGTTCTGATCCGAGTTCCAGCCGTCGGCAGTGGCGCTGCCGATCACCCCCCACTCGGTCTTCAGGAGGGCATAGGTGTGGGCTGTGGTGTCGAGGTTGATCTTGTAATAGCCGGCAGCGGGTGCGACGATGTTGGCGCCGTTGCGGTCGAGGGTGCCGTCGGCACCGTCGTCGCCGTAGTTGACACTCCAGTCGGGAGTGTAACAGAATTTGAACTCGGTGTTGTCGTCGGGGAACCAGAGGTATCCTTCGTATTTGCCGTCATCGTTGACCGAGGCCAGGACGGTGGTGCTGTCGTCGGGATGCCATCCCTGGTAACTTCCCGGCACGAAGACGAGCGGATAGTCGGAGCCTTTGGCGGAGGGGAGGGCCTTGCTCTTCAGACCGGAAATGTCCATGAACTTGGCCACGAACTCCTTGGTGGTACGCAGGCCGGCCCAGCCTCCGTCGATGCCGAAGTCGGCGGGATTCATCGATCCTCCCACCGAGGCGTGGATGATGAAGGTGGTACCTCCCCACGTTTTGGTGTGCAGGCCATCGAAAGTAATGGGGAAGATGATCCCTGAAGCCTGATCGTTATCGGCCAGGAAGAGGTTCTGGTACTGGGGTTCCAGGGTATAGCCGGCATCGATCACCTTGCTGGTGTAGGTGATGACATCGGCGTAGCGAGCTTCGCCGATGTAAGTTTCGGCATTGAGGTAAAGTTTGGCAAGGAGCATCCAGGCGGCAGCCCGGTCGGCACGGCCATATTCGTTGGTGCGCGGCTCAGGGAGCTTGTCCTGGATATCGGTCAGTTCCGATTCGATATATTCGAAAAGGTCTTTTTTGGAGATCTGCTCCGGGAAGAAGGCGCCCACTTTGTCCTTTTCGGTCACGAAGGGGACACTGCCGAACAGGTCGAGGGCATGCCAGTAACTGAGAGCACGCAGGAAACGGGCTTCGGCACGGTATCCGTGGATCTCATCCCAGTAGGTGTTGTCGATCCCGTACTCCTGGAGTTTTTCGTCCGTTGACTGGCGGAGGAATTCGTTGCACAGAGAGATCTGATAGAAGATCCTGTAATAGAGGTTGGTGATGAACTCGTTTGAGGCCGACCAGTCCTGTTCGTGGTAATCGCGGAGGTTACCGTCGTTCCAGGCGATGACGGCTTCGTCGGTAGGCAGTTCCTGGGCATACCAGTAGGCGCGGAGGTATTGGCCGAAACCTTCGTCCAGACCGCTGAGGTCGCCCATGCCGTGGGGGCCTTGCTGGCCGCTGACCGCCAGGCCGGCATACAGCTTGGCCAGCACCTGCTTGTAGGATTCGGGATTGCGATAGACCTTGGCCGAGGTGACCACATCGGGATCGATGGGTACAGTGTCCAGGTCCTTCACGCAGGAGCTCATGGCCATCATCAGGGCCGTCACTCCGATCATTGTCATCTTGAACTTACGGGTATTCATCGTTCTGTTCTTTTTTCTTTAAAACTGAGCACTGACACCAAAAAGGAAGGTTCTGGGGCGCGGATAGACATTGCTGTCGATACCGTTGGCCACTTCAGGATCCAGTCCGTCGTAACCGGTGATCAGGAAAGCGTTCCTGACGGTTCCATAGACCCGCAGACGGGCCCACTTGAAGTTCTCGAAGGAATAACCCAGCGTGATGTGATCCATCCGCAGGAAAGAACCGTCCTCAACATAATAGTCGGAAAAATATTTGGGGTTCTCGAAATGAGTGTCCAGCAGGCTGGTGGTCACGTTCGAGAGATAACCCACGGAGTTGTACAGACTGCTGTAGGTGCCGTTGTTGGAGAACATGTTGTTGTAAACGTAGTTCCCCAAGCTGATCCTTCCCGCAAAGGAGAAATCGAAGTTTTTCCAGTTGAGGAGGGAGCTGAAACCCATGAAGACATCCGGGGCCGCTTTTTTGTAGTGGTAGCGGTCGTCGACGGTGATCTGGCCGTCGTGATTGCGGTCGACATAAAGGCCTTCGACAGGATGTCCTTCTTCATCGTAGACCTGTTCGTAAACGTAGAACGAGTTGGCGGGGTATCCCACACTGTGTATCTGGATGGTGTTTCCCACGCCGCCCAGGATGCCGCCTGTGAAGACACCGAGGTAGTTGGGATCATCTGTGGCGGTCAGTTTGGTGATCTCGTTCTTGTTGTAAGTGAGGTTGAACCCGATGTCCCATTTGGTCTCTTTTTTGGAGACGGCCGTACCGTTGATGGCGAACTCGATCCCTTTGTTGTAGAGGTCACCCACATTGGTAAGGATCTGGTTGGTGAGGTTGGTCCCTGCCGGTACGGGAATGAAGTTGAGCAGGTCGGAGGTCTCCCGGTAGTAAGCATCGATGCTTCCGGTGATGCGGTTGTTCAGGAAACCGTAATCGAGACCGATGTTGTAAGTGGTGGTCTCCTCCCATTTCAGGTTCTCGTCATATCCTTCCGGTCTGAGGGTGGTGACGAAAGTGTTCCCGAACTGGTATTGGGCATTGTCGAGGCCGTAGGTATACCGGGGAAGATAGGGGTAATCGCCGCCGATATCCTGTTGTCCGGTGATGCCATACCCGAGGCGCAGTTTGAGGGTGTTGATCACTTCACTGTTCATGAAGTTCTCGCGGGCCATGTCCCAGGCCAGGGCCACGGAGGGGAAGAGACCCCAGCGGTTCTCCGGAGCGAAACGGGAGGAGCCGTCATCCCTCAGGGTGAAGGTGACCATGTAACGGTCCTTGAAGATGTAGTTGATCCTTCCGAAGAAGCTGACGAGATAATTTTCGGTGGCGTAATCGGAATCTTCGTACACCAGGCTTTCGCGCACGTTGGTGGCGTAGGTGGTTCCTTTGCGCCAGTAATGTTGCCAGGAGTAGCCGGCGGTGATGTCAATGCGGCTCGAGGCCGAGGGCAGGTCTTTCTTGTAATTGAAGTAAAAATCAAGAAGGCTGTTCCGTTTCTTCTGGGTGTAATGGGTTTTGTTCCCGCCGCCGTTGAGGGGGTCATAAGCCCATGCAGCGTTTTCGGGGACGAAGTTGTTCCCGTCGCTTTTGGAGACATCGTACCCCAGGTTGAGCTTGGCCGTCAGCTCCCGTAGGAAGGGCAGACGGTAGCTCAACTGTACGTTGCCGAGGCTGCGGGATACATCAGACCGGTTGTCGGTCATCTCCAGGAGGGCGAGCGGGTTGGCCGGAGCGATGGTGATGGGATCGCCGTTGGGCTGTACCCAGGTGAAATAGCCTCCGTAAGGATTGCCTGGATCGTAAACGGGCTGGGTAGGGTCGAAGGCCACGGCCGACCCGATAGCCCCCTGGTTGGCGAACCGGTTCTTGATGTACATACCTTTGATGTTCAGGTCGATCTTCAGATCGCCGTCGAAGAAAACGGGGTTGAGGCTCAGCGCTCCGGTGGTGCGGTTGAGCTCGGAGGTTTTCAGGATACCGTCCTGATCGGTATAGCCCACCGAAAAACGGTAAGGGAGTTTTTTGACCCCGCCGGTGAAGCTGAGCGTGTGGTCATGGCTGAATGCTGTCTGGAAAACCACGTCCTGCCAGTCGGTGCTGGCGGTCCCCATGAGATTGATGGCATTGGGGTTATCGGCGAAATGGTCGCTGACGATCTGCTTGAACTGTTCGGTGTTCAGCACGCTGATCTCACCTGAGCGTGTAGCCCAGGAAACGTTGCCGTTGTAAGTGACCGAGAAAGGCTGATCTTTCCGGCCTTTTTTGGTGGTGATGATGATCACGCCGTTGGAGGCGCGTGATCCGTAAATGGCGGTGGCGGAAGCGTCCTTCAGCACGGTGAAGGTCTCGATGTCATCGGGGTTGATGGTGTTGAGAGGGTTTCTCATGCCGGCCACTCCTTCGTTGTCGACGGGTACTCCATCGATGACGATGAGGGGGTCGTTACTGGCGGAGAGGGAGGAGCCACCGCGTATGCGGATCATGGCCCCGGCGCCTGGTGCACCGCCTGCATCGGTGATCTGTACCCCGGCGATCTTGCCTGTGACCAGTTCCTGCGGCGAGGTGATCGCACCCCGGTTGAAATCTTCGGCCGAGACCGCCGCCACAGAACCCGTGGCATCTTCTTTTTTGACCGTACCATAACCGATGGCCACTACTTCTTTCAGGGAAACTTCGCTGAATTGCAGGGACACATCGATGACAGTGCGGTCGCCGACAACCACTTCTTTGTTCTGGTATCCCACGAACATGAAAACCAAGGTGTCACCCTTATGGACGGTGAGGGAATAGATCCCCTGATTGTTGGTGACGGTTCCCACAGGTTTTCCTTTCACCGCGACGTTGACTCCCGGCAGCGGGGAGCCGTCGGCGGCATCCGTGACCCGTCCGGTCACGGTGAGCTGCTGAGCATACAAGACCCCCGACATCAGGAACATGCCAAGGATCCAAGCCATCCTGCCTAATGATCTCCTTTTCATATGGTCCAGGTTTGATGAATATTTTTACAACAATGGGTTCTACGGGCCCAAAGGTCCGAAACAAAAATATAAAATGACAAAGATGTATTTAGTTAATTTTCAATAAAATGCCGCAATCGATTCCGCAAACGTTTGCAACGGGGGATGGCGGAGAAAAAAGAAGAAGGAATAAAAGAAAAAAATGTTATCTTCAATGTTCATGAAGCAACAAAAAAGGGGGGGTCATGGCCGTTACGATCAAGGACATTGCCAGGCAGTTGGGGATCTCGCCTTCGACGGTTTCGAGGGCATTGAAGGATCATCCCGACATCAGTGCGGAAACGAAAAAGGCGGTGAAGGAGCTGGCCCAACGTCTCAACTATCGTCCTGACCTGGTGGCTTTAAGCCTGAAAAAAGGGGAGAGCCGTACGATCGGCGTGGTGGTTCCCGAGATCGTGCATTATTTCTTTTCGACCGTCATCAGCGGGATCGAAGCGGTAGCTTCCGACTCAGGGTACCGGGTGATGATCTGCCAGTCGAACGAACAGTACGAGCGGGAGGTGGAGAGCATCGAGGCATTGCTTTACAGCAGGGTGGACGGCATCCTTGTGTCGTTGTCGAAAAAGACGCGGGATCTGTCGCATTTGCGCAGGGTTATTGAACAAGGGGTTCCTCTCGTGATGTTCGATCGCGTGACGGAGGAGCTGAATACCGATCAGGTGTATGTGGATGATCTTGAGGCGGCATATGAAGCCGTTCGGCATCTGATAAGGAACGGATACAGGAATATCGTACATTTTTCTGCTCCGCAGACCCTGGGTATCGGACGACTGAGGAGGGAAGGCTATGAAAAGGCCTTGCGGGAGTTTCAGATCCCTGTGCGGGAAGATTATATCATCAAGTGTGATACGATGGAAGAGGCGGTGGAGCGTACCGAGGAAGCCATGCGGCTGGAACCGCGTCCGGATGCTTTTTTCTGTGTGAACGACATGACGGCGGCCGGTGTGATGAAAGTGATCAAGAAGCTGGGATTCCGTATCCCTGAGGATGTGGCGATCGTGGGGTTCACCAACGGTGAGATCTCCAACCTGACCACGCCGGCCATCACTTCGGTGGAACAACATGGTTTCGAGATCGGACAGGAAGCGGCCCGGCTGCTGATCGAGCGGCTGATCCAACCTGAGCGGGAGATCCCCCCGCGAAGGAAAGTGATCAAAACCTCTCTTGTGGTCAAAGGATCAACGGTGAAAAACCTGCTGTACAAATCCCAAAAAACATCGACGACATGAAAATCGTTTCCCTGGATCAGGTAGAAAAGAAAAAGGTGGAGATGGAAGGAGCCGTGGGGGCCTACAAGCAAATGCCTCTCTCAACGAAGGACGGTGTACCGGTATATTCGTACCGTGTGTTCACAGTCGAGCCGGGGGGTCATACCCCATATCATCGTCATCCGTATGAACACATGAATTACATCATCTCAGGGGAAGGGGTTTTAGTGAACGAGAAGGGGGAAGAGTTTCCGGTAAAAGAAGGGGATTTTGCGCTGGTGTTGCCGGATGAGATGCATCAGTACCGTAACACTTCCCCTGACCGGCCGTTGGTGTTCATTTGCGGGGTACCCAAGGCGTTCGAATAGGGGCACCCTGTTAATATGTTGATAAATCAAAGCGACAGAGGACGTTCCTTTTTTTATCTTTGGAGCAGGAACCAACCTTGGCATTTTGCGACGATACCGGACGAAAGAGGCCTCACTGCGACGGACGAACCGTCAGACGATCATGCTCAACAACCGTGAGCTGCAGGCGCTTAACCTCTATTGTGAGAGATACCGTATCAGCAAGTCCGAGTTCATGCGGGAGGCGATCATGAGGACCATCCTCGAGCGTTTTGACCGTGATCATCCTTCTCTTTTTGAGGAGGGGCCCAATCTTTTTTCACAAAAGAGAGAGCGGCGGGGAGGTTAGTCCTCCTGGATCTGACGGATTTGTCTGTGGATCTCCTGCCAGGTTTCATCCGGAAGCTGGGTACCGATGACCTCGATCACTTTTCCACCCAGCAGGGATCCGATCTTCCCGCATTGTTCCGGAAGCATTCCCTGAATATATCCGTAGAGGAACCCGGCAGCGTACATATCACCCGCCCCGGTGGTATCGACGCCGGAGGCGGGGATGGCCTTTACCATGTAAGTCTCGTCCTCCATGCGCACCAAAGAACCGGATGCGCCGGTTTTCACCACAGCGATCTTACAATAGGATCCTAATTCTTCCAGTGCGTCCAGCGGGGATTTTCCTGTAAAGGCACGTGCTTCTTCTTCGTTGGCAAAGACGATATCGACATGCTTTTGGAGGAGTTCCCTGATGAAATCGCGGTTCTCTTCCACCACGTTGTAGCTGGCCATATCGTAGGAGATCTCGGCTCCGGCCCGTCTGGCCAGGGTGAGTGCTTCCTCGATGAGCGGATGGTCGATGATCAGGTATCCTTCGATGTGGAAGATCTTCTGATCGTGGAACATCTCCGGATGGAGCCGGTCGGGAGAGAGTTCGGTGGCAGCTCCGAGATAGGTGGCGAAGGTCCGTTCCGAATCGGGAGTGATGAAACCGATGGCAAAGCCTGTGGGCAGGGTGCCGGTGAGGAGATGGGTGCCGATGTTCTCTTCCTCCATGCTCTCACGGAACATCACGCCCAGTTCATCGTCGCCTACGGAGCCGATGTAAAAGGCGGGTTGGCCCAGAGCCGCCAGTCCGCGGATGGTGTTGGCCGCCGAACCGCCGGGAGTGTAGCTTTTGGGATGGCTGCGGACCATTTTCAGGATGGTCTCGGCCTTTTCCCTGTCGATGAGGGTCATGCTCCCCTTCGGGAGATCGAGGCGTTCCAGCAGTTCTTCCGAATCGATGCGGACGAGTATGTCCATCAGGGCATTGCCCATCCCGGTGACGGGTGCGGGTTCGTTGTGCATGAGGCAGGATATTTTTGTGCAAAGATATTGGATAATTTAAGAAAACATCGTATTTTTGCCGAGCTAAAAATTCCTCAGTAGCTCAGTTGGTTAGAGCATCTGACTGTTAATCAGAGGGTCGCTGGTTCGAGTCCAGCCTGAGGAGCGGTGAAGAGGCCCGGCATTGCCGGGTTTTTTTGTTGGTTGATGCAGGTGGATCATCCGGCAGGGGTGGAGCCCCGGGATGAGAGGTCAGCGGGATAATTTGTTACTTAACCGGTCTCTTATTTGAGCAACGGAGACCTCCTCGAGGTCGGTGACGACCCAGTGGGCGCCTGCACCAAGGAGCGAGGCAGGGTCTCCGTGCCTTGCGATGCCGATCACCAGTCCAAACCCGCCGCGTAGGGCCGCTTCCACACCGGATACGGCATCCTCGATCACGACGCTTTGGTTTGGCCGGACATTCAGTAAGGCAGCAGTGTGAAGGAAAAGATCAGGTTCGGGTTTACCTTTTAGATTTTCCTTGGCAGCTTCCACACCTCCGATGCATACAGAGAATCGATCGAGAAGGCCGGTCTTTTCCAGCACAACTCTGCAATTCTTGCTGGAAGAGGCCACTGCCATGGGGATCTTTTCCTTTTGCAGGGCATGGATGAGCCGGAGGGTGGAAGGATAGACCTTTACTCCCTGACGTTGCAGGACCGTGTGAAAAATTTCGTTTTTAAGATTTCCCAAAGCACAAATGGTCGACATTCCTGGAGGGTCGGAAGGGTCGCCCCAGGGGAGCCGGATGCCCCGTGAAGCGAGGAAAGCCTGAACACCTTCGTAGCGGGGACGTCCGTCCACGTAAGTCCTGTAATCCTCATCGGTGAAGGGGCGTGTGTCGCCCCTCTCTTTGCCTTCCAGTGTTCGGAGAAAACCGTTGAACATCTCCTTCCAGGCGGAGGTATGAAGCATGGCCGTATCGGTAATGACGCCATCGAGGTCGAAGATCACGGCGGCGGGTAGTAAGGGTTCGCTGTTTTTCAGAAGATCCTGTTCCATCGTTTGGGTTGTCTTTCCTTCCAGTTTCCGTTATGGTAAACATAGCTGCCGATCAGGGGCATCACGGTGGTGGCTTCGGCAAATACCATCTGTTCGTAACGGGTGTCCACTTTGCCCCAGGAGGAGGCTTCCTGGAGCGTGGAAGAAGAGCAGGCGCCGTCCCGGACATCGGCCACGGTGATCTGGACGGCATATTTGTGCATCGGCACCTCACGGCCCAGGATCTCGGCACACACCACGGTATCCTGGGCGAAGTTCTTGGGCACGCCGCCGCCGATCATGAAAAGACCTGTATCACCGGCCTCCATTTTGATGCGGGTCAGTTCACGAAAGTCTTTGACCGAATCGATCGAAACATGTTCGGCAGGATGTTCCCATTGGTGCAGCACGAGGCCGAAGCCGGCGCTGCTGTCACTGAAGGCTGGACAAAAGACCGGCACATCCATCTCATAGGCTGCCTGGACAAGGGAGTTTTTCTTCACGGCATGTTCGGTGAGGTATCTGCCCATTTCACGGATGAACTCGCGTGAGGAGAGAATGCCGCGGCCCAGGTGGTCGGCGATCTGCTTGATGGTGAGGTCGCATTGCTGGAGCTCGTTCTCGTTGATGAAGGTGTCGTAGATGCGGTCGATGTACAGGGAGCGCAGGAGACGGTCGTCGATGCGGGATGTTCCCTGATAATGACGGAAGCCCAGGGCCTCAAAGAAATCCATGTCGACGATGGAGGCGCCGGTGGCGACCACCACATCGACCATGCCGAGGCGTACCAGTTCGGCGTAGATGTCCATGCATCCGGCGGCGCTGGTGCTTCCCGCCAGGGTCAGGATGACGGTGGTCCCGGAGTCTGAGATCATGTTCTCAAAGATCTCGGCAGCCCGGGCTGTGTCGCGGGCTGAGAAAGACATCCTCTTCATGGCCTCGATGATGGGCCGGCTGTCGAAGCTCTTGATGTCCACCTGTTCGACAGGTGTTTTCAGCAGGTCTTCCTTTTTCATGGATGGTAAAGATGATGATAGGTTAACATTTTGTAAAGCAGTTTGGCAGCCAGGAAGTCGGGTGCTTTGTGTTCGGGGAGGGGTGCCAGCTCGCACAGGTCGAACCCTACGACGTTCCTGTGGCTGAAGACCTTTTTCAGAAGCTGCAGGAGGATATACCAGTCGAGGCCGCCGGGTTCGGGGGTGCCGGTGGAGGGCATCACGGCGGGGTCGAGTACGTCGAGGTCCAGGGTGATATAGACATCGGGACCGAGGGTCTCCACCACTTTCTCCATCCAGTCGGGATGCTGGTCGAGTTCGCAGGCAAAGAAGGTTCTTTTTGGATCCATTTTCTTTTCCTCGGAACGGTCCATGCTGCGGATGCCTACCTGGGTGAGCGGGGCTTTTTCGCTCATACGGGCAGCCACACAGGCGTGGTTGTAGCGACTGCCTTCGTATGTTTCCCGCATATCGGCGTGCGCGTCGAGCTGCAGGACCGAGAGGCCGGGGGAACGCTCTGCATGGGCATAGAAAGCCCCTATGGCGACAGAGTGTTCTCCGCCCACGGTGACGACGGTCTTTCCCTGGTCGAGCCATTTTCCTGTTTCTTCCTGTACACGGCGGACCATCTCTTCGGGTGGTGCATGACGTACATCAGGAGGCAGGGCCGTGTGGATGCCCTGACGGTAAACCTCGGTGCGTGTTTCGATATCGTAAAGCTCCATGTGGGTGGATGCTTCCAGCAGGGCTTCCGGCCCTTGAGCTGCTCCTTTCAACCAAGTACTGGTGGCATCGTAGGGTACAGGCAGGAGGAGGTACCGGGACGAGCCAACGAGATCGTATCCTGCCGGGAGATCACCGTAAGAAGGTAATTTCATGGCGTCCGGATGAGGGGATACACATAGGAGCTGAAACAAAGACCCACCAGGGCGGTCCCGTAACGCTTAGAAGGAACGAAGCTTTTCCAGAGGATCGTGGGATCTCTCAGTTCGTATTGGCGTGCAAAACCTTCTTCATAGAGCTCCCGGAGGCTGTTCTGCAGTTTTTGGTAGAGTTCTTCGACGGGATAGGATCCGTTGTGTTCGCATACGAGTCCTCCGTAGCGTTTGCCTGTGACGCGGTCGTACAGCCAGGCGTAGATGAGTCCGGCGGTGGCGGTTTCTCCGGACGCGGCATGGCTGACCGAGAGGATCGATTCCAGCACGGCACCATGCATCCCTTGGCGGGGCGGCGGTACTTTCCGGGCGATACCCGGAAGGATCGAGGAGTAGGTCATGATGTTGTACCTTTCGATACCTGCATTCTGCAATGCCAGATGGAACGATCCCGCATGGATGGTGACATCGCTTTCTCCGCTTCCTTCCACTTCAAAAAAATCCCGCGGGATCCTGTTCCCGATAAGAAGGGAGCTGCCCTGGAAAAGGGAGTCATTGAGATAGGCCGTTTCTTTGGCAAGGACCGGTCCGTTCAGATCCGTTTTCATTTTAAATTCAACTAATCGTGTGATAGACAAACAGTAAGCGTATATATGCCTCCAAAAAAGCAAGCAAACATACGAAAAAAAAGATTTCCCGGTACAGCGGATCTGAAATAGGGTGCCGTCAGAGGAGGTTTTACACCGTATTTGTTCATTGATAGTCCTTGTGGTTGGGCTGTGGGCCAGGGAAAGAAGGGAAGGCTCCCTGATCTTCCGTATCCTCATCTTCTTCATCCTCTTTTTCCCAGGGTGGGGGAGGTTTTTGTGGCCCTTCGTGCCGGTAGAGGAGGGCCAGGATCAGTCCGGCCAGTGCCCCCATCAGATGAGCTTCCCAGGAGATATCCTCCACGATGGGGAAGAGTCCCCACACCATGCTGCCATACAGGAAAGAGACAAGCAGAGAGATGGCCACTAACGGGACATGCCGGCGTATGATGCCGCTGAAAAAAAGGAAGGAGGCCAGTCCGTACACAAGTCCGCTGGCACCGATGTGATAAGCTTGCCGGGCGAACATCCATACCCATATCCCGTCCATCAGCCAGATAAGGATAAACACACGGTATGCGAGATCCCGGTAAAAATAGAGTGTGATGAACATCAGGATGAACAGGGAGACCGAATTGCTGAAAAGGTGGTGCAGGCTACCGTGGATCAGCGGAGAAAAGAGGATCCCTTTGAGGCCGCTCAGTCTTCTCGGATAGATCCCCCATGTGGTAAGATCGATCTGAAGTACATAAGTGACAATATAGAACATCCAGAGAAGGAGCAGAAAAAAACCGGGAAATACCAGGCTGTAGCGGGCTCTTTTGTTGGCCAGTTCCAGCTGGTCTTCCTCGTTCAGTTGCTTTTCAGGATGTGGTGAGGGTGATGACATAGCCACCGTGTTTGCGGATGTTGATCACTTCGCCCGACCGGAAGATGAGGTACTGGCCTTTGATCCCGGCGAGCGTCCCTTCCAGGGATGGTTGTTTGTCCAGGCTGACCGAACGGATGTACTCAGGATACAGATTCACGGGATATTTCAGGATGGTCGGGGAAGGATCGTGGAAAAGATATTTTTCATATGTTTTTTCTTTTCTGAGAAGTTCCGTTATTCTCTTTCTTTCGTTTTCAAGCATCTCGATCGGGGGTGCCGTGTTGCCGAGCATGGTTTTCCAGCGGGTTTTGTCGTTCAGATACTGTTTCAGGAAGACTTCGATCGTGCCGGCCAGGTGGCGGTAGGGGGTACGGGCGATACGCAGGGCTGCCACCGCCCCCTGGTCGATCCAGCGATAGGGTACCTGAGAGGCACGGGTCACTCCCACTTTCACACCGCTCGTATAGGCCAGATAAACAAAATGGTCCTGCAGACAATGTTCCCTGGACCATTCCATATCGCGCGAAATACCCAGATGTGCCTGGCAAAGTTCAGGATGCAGGATACATCTGTCGGTTTCAGGGAGGGTGGTGAAACAGGGATAGCAGTAACCCTGGGCGAAGGTTTTTTTGATCTTTCTGCCACAATGGATGCAACGGATCTCTCCTTCAAATTGAAAAGAGACAGAATGGCCTATCAACTCATTCATTGCGACGATGATCCCGTCCAGATCGAGCATATAGGATACCTCTCCCGTGAGGGGGTCATAACGGGAAACCATCTTCTGGAGGATCCCTGTGGCTTTCATCAGGGCTTTTTTTTCAAAGATATTCTAAATTTTGAACAAAAACAGTTCAGAGGCCTGCCGGGGACAGGTGGATGGTGGAGGAAAAATTCTTAAATTTGCCCCGCTTTCGATTGTCCCCTGGTGTAATGGTAGCACTGCAGATTTTGGTTCTGCCTGTCCAGGTTCGAATCCTGGGGGGACAGCTGAGAAGAGGGAAGAGGAAGGACAATAGGGGGCTTTTTTTATGTTCCTTCAGGAATCTCGATAAGTTCCAGGGAAGGACCGAGCGCTGAACGCAGGATCTCTCCGAGTTCTTTCATGTCCTCATCACCTCGTTCATAGTACCAGTTCACTTTCGTCTCGCGAAGCAGCTTGGGGTCTTTCTGGAAGAACTTGAGGATCTCGAAGATCCACTTGGTGGAAGAGGAGTTGATGTATTCGAATTTCAGATCGATACGGGTTTTATCGGGATCGTTTTGGACGTAATTCCTTATCCAGTCATAAACAGGCTGAAAAAGAGGAACGGGATCATTGACCACCGAACGGCCTTCAAAACGGATATCCCCTTTTTTGAGGTGAATATAAGGGGTATAACGTGTTTTCTCAATCCGTAATTCCTCGTTCATCTTTTTACTTTGCTTATTTATACCCCAGCAAAAAAGGTACCAAATGATTTGGCGGAGCCGCATGGGGAAGAAGGATCATTTTTCTTTGTTTTCCTTGAACAGGCCGTACAGTTCGGCATCGATCTTGTCGATGACCTCTCGCATATGATTGGGATTGTTGGGGAAATCATAATCATCGGCTTCGATGATCAGTTTCTTACCTAGGTTGTAAGAATCGATCCAGGCTTCGTATCTTTCGTTGAGGCGCTGGAGATAGTCGAGGCGGATGTTGCTCTCGTATTTTCTTCCTCTTTTCTGGATCTGGTTCACGAGGGTGGGTACGGAAGCCCGGAGGTAGAGAAGCAGATCGGGAGGCTGGATGAAAGAGCTCATCAGCTGGAAAAGGGTGAAATAGTTTTCGAAGTCGCGGGTCGACATCAGTCCCATCGAGTGAAGGTTCGGGGCGAAGATATAAGCATCCTCGTAGATCGTGCGATCCTGGATGACCGTGTGCTTGAGCTTGCGTATCTCGATCACCTGGGCGAAACGGCTGTTGAGGAAATAGATCTGCAGGTTGAAAGACCAACGTTGCATATCCTCGTAAAAATCATTGAGATAAGGATTGTCGTTGACATCTTCGTAACGGGCTTCCCAGTTGTAATGTTTGGCGAGCAGGCCCGTGAGGGTTGTTTTGCCCGAACCGATGTTCCCTGCGATGGCAATGTGCATGGTGATCTTTTTGTTGATAGTGACTTTTAAAAATAGGAAAATTCCTCAAAGGGAGTTGCTTTCCCGGTCAATTTTCAGGATCTCTTCGACAAAATCCCGTTTGTTGGAGAGACGGGGCATTTTGTTCTGTCCTCCCACTTTGTTGTGGCGCCTGAACCATTCGAGGAAAGTGCCCTGTTTCACCCGGTGGACCAGGGGTATGTCGAGGGTGATATCCTTGAACCTTTTGGCCTCGTAGTCGGAGTTGACCTTCATGAGGTGTTCATCGAGCAGCCGGGTGAAGATCTCCATATCGGTCGGTGGATGTTCGAACTCGATGCACCATTCGTGTCGGGCTTTTTTTCCTTCTTCCATGAAAACGGGAGCGACGGTGTACTCGCTGACCACGGCGCGGGTCTTTTCACAGGCTGCCCGAAGGGCTTTCTCGGCGTTGTCGATGATGACCTCTTCGCCAAAGGCGTTCAGGAAATGGCGGGTCCTTCCCGTGATCACCAGGCGATAAGGACGAAGGGAAGTGAAGCGAACGGTGTCACCGATGACATAACGCCATAATCCGCCATTGGTGGTGATCACCAGAGCATAGTTTTTTCCTTTTTCCACCTCCGGGAGGGTCAGTACAGGAGGATCCTCATTGTCAAAATGTTCCATCGGGATGAATTCGTAAAAGATGCCGTAGTCAAGCATCAGGAGCATCTCGTTGCGGGAAAGGTCATCCTGTATGGCGAAAAATCCTTCGGAAGCATTGTAGGTTTCCATGTAGTGCATGCGGGGGGAAGGTATCAGGTCCTCGAACTGCCGGCGATAAGGTTCGAAACTCACCCCGCCGTGGATAAAAAGCTCGAGATTGGGCCAGATCTCCAGGAGGTTCTTTTTTCCGGTGTATTCCAGGATATATCGTATCAGGACAAGGTTCCAGGAAGGGACACCGGCAAGGTTGGTGACGTTCTCGTGGATGGTGGTGCGGGCGATCTCTTTCAGTTTGACGTCCCACTGGTCGAGCAGGGCGATCCCCAGCTCCGGTACACGAAGGAAATGTGCCCAGAAGGGGATGTTCTGAATGAGGATCGCTGAGAGATCACCATAGAGGGAGCGGTTGGAGAATTTGTTTACTTGGTGGCTTCCTCCCAGGGTCAGGGCCTTGCCTGAAAAGATCTTCGTGTCGGGCACATTGCGCATATAGAGGGCCAGGACGTCCTTGCCGCCCCGGAAATGGCATTCCTCAAGCGCTTCACGTGATACGGGGATGAACTTGCTGCGGGAGGAGGTGGTGCCGGAAGATTTTGCGAACCAGCGTATCTTGCCGGGCCAGAGCAGGTTGGTCTCCCCCTCTCGGAGCCGTTCGACATGAGGGGCCAGATCCTCGTATTGCTGCAGTGGCAGACGGACCTGGAACTGCCGGACTGTGCGGATCGACCCGAGATCATACCGTTGTCCCCACCAGGTGCCGGCAGCCTTCTGCAGTAACCCGAAAAGCGTGCGCTCCTGAACCTCCCAGGGATGCTGCATGAAAAGGTCGATCTGTTTCAGCCTTTTCATGTTGATCCAGCGTACGAGAGAGGTAAGCATCTTCATGGGGAGAGATTTGGTTTAAAATTCATCAGTGGAACACATGGTGCAAGATCTCAAGGGAACGGACAGGTCCCATGCCTTCCAGGTGAATGTGGTAATATAGCAGGAGCTTTTCAAGAAATCTTTTTTTATAGTCGGTTGACATGACAACGGGCGGTTCTCCATCGAGAAGGAGGGAGAAAAGGCGGGCTTCATGAGTGTCCAGAAGATCCTGGTGAGCAGGGGGGGTGCTCACAAAAAGTCCTTCCCTGAGATCGAAGAAAGGAGTATCGTCAGAAAAGCGGTTGGAGGGGGAGAACCCAAGGTGCCGGGTGAGACCGGCCAGGAAAAACAGATGGAAGGAGCCAGGGTCCTTTTCTGCTTCGAGGCGAAGGATCTCGTCCTGAAGGAACGTATAGAGGGAGGGATTGGGTTCTTCTTCTTCAAGGGTGCGATAGAGCAGCTCACTGAGAAAAAGGGCAAGCGAGGTTTTTACGATGTTGCCATGGATCTCCGGCAAGGGCAGGGCGAGGTGAGCATCATGAAGGGTCTGCAAGGAACGAGCGGAACGATAAGAGATCTCCAGCTCCAGCAAGGTGAGCGGCTGGAACCATGCCGGGGAGAAACGTCCTTTCTTCCTGCCTATTCCTTTTACCATGAAAGCCAGGCGTCCCCGGTGCCGGGTGTAGATATGGACGATACGGGAGCTGTCGCTGTAACGGATCTGTTTCAGGACGATCCCGGGAGTCTTCTCGTTCATGGCCAGCTTCTTTTTCCCAAATTAGGAAAATTCATGACAAAAAACGGGAAATAAATTTAATTTTGTTACAGCAACCATACCGGCATATCTAAAATCTTCATTCAAATGGACCGTGCAAAAGAGCAGGACTTTGTCAAGCGGATCGCCCAGCTGGCCAAGGCCAATGCGGAGCTGGAGATGAGACTCAAGGAGCTGCAGAAAAGATGTGAAAAGCTCCAGTATGAGAACGAAAAGCAAAAAGCCCTGCTGGAAAGCCTCTCGCCTGAACAGGTGCGGAAAGGGAAACAGACCGTGCAAAAGGTGCAGACCCTCCGTTTCGATATGGCCACGGTCCTGTTCGCAGATATTCACGGCTTTTCCAAGATCTCCGGCAAATCGGATTCCCAGGCCATCATCGACAAACTGGATGAGATCTTCTTTGAGTTCGATACCATTGCAAAAAAATACAAGCTGGAGAAGATCAAGACCATCGGTGACACTTACATGCTGGCGGGGGGGGTGCCGATCAAGAACAGCACCAACCCCATCGATGTGGTGATGGCTGCCCTCGAGATGAAAAGGCATCTTGAGAAGGTGCAGAAGGACTTTGACCCTGCCCTGGGCAACCTTTGGGAGTTGAAGATCGGCATCCATACCGGTCCTGTGATCGCCAATGTCATCGGAAAAAGGAAAGTATCGTACGAGATCAAGGGGGATACCGTCAATACGGCTTCCCGGATCGAGTCAGCTGCCGAGCCTGGGGATATTGTCATCTCCGTGATGACCTATGAACTGGTGAAGGAATTTTTCCAGTGTGAGTATTACGGAAAAATGCCCGTGAAGTACAAGGGCGACCTGGATATGTATGTCGTGCGCGGACTGAAGCCGGAGTTCACGGAAGACGACGGCTTCACACCCAACAAGAATTTCTTCGTGAAGTTCGGGCTGATCCGTTTCAACGACCTTCAGGAGGTGATCCTGGACAAGCTGGAGAAGGAATTGCCCAAGTATCTTTACTATCATAATGTTAAACATACGGTCGATGTGGTGACGGAGGTGGAGCTGATCGGCTGGGCGGAAGGTATCAACGATGAGGAGATGCTGCTGCTCAAGACCGCTGCCTTGTTCCATGACGTGGGGCATACGATCCAGTACGACAACCATGAGTACTACGGTACGGTGATTGCCCGTGAGATGCTGCCTAAATATGGATACACCGACGAACAGATCGACAGGATCTGTGAGATCATCATGGCGACCAAACTGCCTCCCAAACCCAAGAACCTGCTGGAGGAGATCATTTGTGATGCTGATCTGGACTATCTGGGACGTACCGACTTTATACCCGTTTCCAATACCCTTTACAAGGAGCTCCATGAACAGGGGAAGATCGGCTCACTGAACGAGTGGAACAAGCTGCAGGTGAAGTTCATCTCCGGGCACCAGTATTTTACCAAGACGGCCCGCAGTCTGCGTGAGGTGAACAAACAGAAACAGATCGAACGGATCTCCCGCCTCATCACCGAGGATGATGAGCCCGAAAAAGGCGATCAGGAGGAGGGAAAGGATAATGAATAAGGTCAGCGGATGACGAGGACCTTTCCTACTTTTTTCTGTTCTCCGTTCTGATCGGTCACAAAGATGAGATAGACGCCGGTGGCCACCCTTTCTCCCGCCATGTTGGTGATCTTCCAGAGAGCCTGACCTCCCAGGGAAGTGGTGCTGAACACGAGATTGCCGCTGATGTCGGTGATGGTGACATAGGCATTTTCCGTCAGACCTGTGATAACGACCGGTCCCTCGTAATCTTCCCTTACCGGGTTGGGATACACTTTGATATTCGAGAGCAGGATCTTACCCTCTGTGGCTGTTCCGTGATAGGAGACCACTCCTTTGTCGGTACCGAAATAAACCATACCCGTTACAGGGTCGATGGCGATGCTCACGATGTTATCGGACGGGAGAGGGGAGTTGGAGGCTGAAAAATGACGGATGATGTGCAGGCCGTCGGGGGATACCAGGAAAGCTCCGGATCGGCGGGTGCCGATCCATTTTCTGTCGGCCCCGTCGACGGCGATGGAGGTGACCAGTTCGGTGCCCAGCAGGTAGTCGGCCAGCCCGGAGCCATCGTTGCGTGGCACCTTGATCCGCTGGACGGGGATCACCCCTTGCTCAAAAACATAATAGGGGTTATAGTAGACCATAGGCCCTTGGTCGGTACCCACCCAGATGTAACCGTTGTGGTCGACGGTGATGCAGTGGAGCATGTTGTGAAGGGTCCCTTCCTGATCGATCACCGGCATCTTTTTGGTGCGGTCGTCCGAAGGATCGCCCGGGGTGTGACGGTCGTCAAATACGAAAAGACCTCCTCCGCGCGGGAGCACCACCCATTTGAAATCGTTCCGGTCGATGACGATGTCTCCCAGAGTCATATCCCGGAGTGTTTTTCCATAAGGAAGGCTTTTCCATTTTCCTCCCTCCTCCATGAACGAGATGGGCTCGTTGACCTGGCAGTTGGTGACCCATAGGCGATGTTCCCTGTCGAAGACCATTCCTCCTACACGAATGTAATTCTGGCCGGGGATGATACTTTGCAGAGTGCTGTTGGATTCGTTGTAAATCGTGGATATTTCATGATCCTTGACGACCACGATGCCATAGTTCCAGGAGGAGAGGTAAATGGTAGAGGGATCGTGCGGATCAGGAAGGATTCGCACGATGTCTTTGATATCGTAGCGGATGAGACTGGTCCATTGATCCTGTTCCCGGAGGAAGAGCATGGCTGGTTGGTAAAGGGGGGTCCAGGATGCGTCGTAACCTCCGCCGGCGATTGCCAGGGTGTGGTCCCATGCAGAGATGCGGAAGACATTGGGATAGTAGGGTCCTGGCGGCGTAGCACCGAAAAAGTCAACCCCTTCCGGGGAATAGAGCAGTCCCGCATTGTGGTCGGCGATCCAGAGGGTCCCCTCCGGATCGTACAGTGCATCTGCTGCTTGGGCCGTGCCGAAACCATAATCGTCGATCCTCTTTTGAAGGATCAATGAATGATCGTAGATGAGGATCTCTCCTCCGGCTATCACCATAAGATGATCATTGCTTGTCCGAAGCCTTTCCACGTGTGTGGAAGGTTGGGTGTAAAGTAGAGTCCAGTTGTCATTGTCCGTATAGTAAAGAACGGAATCCTGGGAGGAGGCGAGGTTCACGAAAAGGCAGGCTCCGAGGTGGGTGACCGCAGTATAACGTCCGTGGGAGGTCGGGAGTCCGGACACCCTTTCCCATGCGCCATACCATACCAAATCAGGAGTATCTGCGGAAGCCCGGTAAAGCCCATCGTCGGTGGCTGCATAGAAGAAACCATCCCAGAGGGTAAAATCATTGACAGATAAGGGGGTGCCACCTTCTCCGATGTAATAAGTTTCGCTGATCTCTTCTTTTTGCATGTCGACGACCACGATGCCGAAACTGCAGGAGAGATAGGCCCGATTGCCTGCCACCAGGATATTGTGAATCTTTTTCTCTCCGGGCATGGGTTTGCGCAGGATATCGTTCATGTTCCGGATCCCGTCGGAACGGACCAGGTCGAGATTGGTATTTTCGTACGCGATGAGCAGTTTATCCATTTCGTGGGCATAGGCAGCAGCTGCTACGCCATGGTCTGAGAGACCGTTGACTTTGGAGAAAGGATGGACGGACCTGTCGGCACGTGTGATGTAAAAAAAGCCACCCGTGGTGGAACAGTAGATGGATGATGGTGTCAGGGTAAGCCCGTGGGCATGAGTATAGCTGAAATGGTCGTGCCACTGTCCGACAGGGCTCTGCGACCACGACAACAACGGGGTCCAGAACAGGGAAAGAAGCAGGAATGTCCTGAGCTGGAACATGAGATCATTCTTTCGGGAGGGAATAATTTTTTTGCAGAAAGGCGGCAAACTTTGAAAAGGCCTTGTAGCGATGGGAGATGCGGTTCTTGGTTTCGGGGGGGAGTTCGGCGAAAGTTTGCTGGAAGCCTTCCGGAATAAAAACGGGATCGTATCCGAAGCCCCGTTCGCCGGCCGGGGTGGTAGCGATGTGGCCATTTACGGTACCTTCGAAGAACATTTCTTCCTCTTTGTCCGTAATGAAAGCGATCACCGTCCTGAAACGTGCTTTTCGGTTTTCGATCCCTTGCAGTTGCGAAAGAAGTTTTTCCATGTTCTTTTTGTCATTCTTTTCGGGGCCGGCATACCTGGCTGAAAGGACTCCCGGCCGTCCCCGGAGGGCTTCAGCTTCCAGGCCTGTATCATCGGCGAAAACGGGCATCCCGGTGCGTTCATGGACATACCGTGCCTTTGCCAGAGCGTTCCCCTCAAGAGTATCGTGATCTTCGGGGATATCCTCCTTCAAACCGATATCATCCAGGCCCAGGATACGGAAACGGTCACCTGCCATCTGCCGGACTTCCGTCAGCTTATGAGGGTTGTTGGTGGCAAAAAGGATCTTCATGGCGTACAGATAAAAAAGGAACAAGAATTCTTGTTCCTTTTCCTTTCAACGTAAAGTAAAAGAAAATATTTCAAGGAAGGAATCAGGTTTTTTCATCCTCCCATGGCAGAAAATCCTCCCACCCTTCGGAGTGAGGGATCGGGATTGACGCACATCACCGGAATCTTTTCCTTGTTGGCAATGATATGCTGTTCGTCAGCTCCCAAAGCATAATCAGCGATAGAGATGTCTTTGGTGGTCATCACGAGGATCATATCAGCATCCACCTCCTTTGCGAAATCGATGGTTTCCTGCCAGAACTTTTTCTTGCCGGGTGCGGTGTGGATCTCATAATCGATCCCCTTGCTGTCAAGGAACTTCTTGGTAAAGAGCAGGTTGTTGCGTATCTTGTTTTGGAAAAGCCGGTCCTTGTAGTTCTGCTTGAAGATATAGAACTTGGTTTTGTAATATTTGGAGAGATAATTGACCCATTGGATCTTTTCCTTGTTTTCGCTGCGGAAATCTATGGGGAAGACGATCTTTTCAAACCTGCGCTTTTCGGGCGGAGCCTGAACTATGATGAAAGGCACGGTGGAGCTGACGATCACTTTGAGGGCATAGCTGCCGGTGATCTTCTGGATCCCTTTCCTTCCGTGGGTTCCCATGATCACCAGATTGGCATCCACTTCAGCAGCGATCTCACCAATGTCCTTGAAAATACTTCCCTCCCGAACGATGTAGCGTGGTTTCATGAAGTATTTCTTGAAAGTCTTTTCTGCTATCTCCTCGCAACGTTTCTCGGCAAGAGGTATATCGTCCTTGTCTTTTACGATGTGCACCAGAACGATATCATTCTCCATGATAGGAGCGATGACAACGGCATGTTCAAGGGCATAATCTCCCACTTCCGTGAAGTCATGCGGAACCACGATGGTTTTTTCACTTTTTTCCATAGATCCTGTTTTGTTGGTTCACAATCCGTAAATTTGACTAAATTTGAACAGGGCGAACATGGCCACCCATCAAGTTATGAAAATTTCCTTAAAGACAACGAATATAATACTAAATTTTTTATTTCTCACGGCTTTTCTTGTTTTTCCCATAGATCTTACTGGAAATGAACGGATAAAAGAAAATGCTCTGTGGATAGGGGAAGGTTGTGTGAGGACACTGGTGGTGGGTGAGGATACTTTGATCCGGGATTCGGAACAGCTGAAAACATCATGGAAGGATCAGTTCCCTTACCGGTACAATTATGTGTCTGTCGAGCTCAATGACCAGGGGGGAGGGGATACGGCCAGGTATCTTTTTGAGCTGAAAGGAAAGCCTTTTGTGGTGAACGTTCCGCAGCGATATCCGTTCAAGGAATACACGAACCTTCCGCCGGGTGATTATCTTTTGCGTGTCACGGTCCTTCATGGGGAGAAACGGGTTCCCTGTCTTGTATTTCCTTTTCACATCATTCCGCCTTATTACAGGACCCGTCTTGCTTATGTAATCTATCTGGTGGGACTGGTGCTCCTGATATGGGCTGTTTTCAGTGTGTGGAACTACAATTTTGCCCGGCAGCGTTATCTGCTGGAAGGAATCATCAACAAAAGGACCGAGGAGCTTCTTCGAGAGAAGGACCGTACCGAGCAGCTTCTGGCCAATGTTTTGCCCAAAGGTACGGCAGATGAGATCAAGTCGACCGGGAAAGCCCAAAAGAAGAAGTTCCAGATGGTGACGGTCCTTTTTTCCGATATTCAGGGCTTTACGAAGATCGCCGAGTCCCTCAATCCGGAAGTGTTGATCGATCAGCTTGATCATTTCTTTTTTTATTTCGATTCGGTAGTGGAGAAGTACAATATCGAAAAGATCAAGACGATCGGTGATGCATACATGTGTGCCGGCGGTATCCCGGAAAAGAACAGGACGAACCCGGTGGAGGTGGTGCTGGCAGCGCTGGAGATGCAGCAATACATGGTCAATCTGAAAAAAGAGCTGATGGCCAAGAACCTGCCTGTATGGGATATCCGTATCGGTATTCACACCGGTTCGGTGATCGCTGGGGTGATCGGACACAAGAAACTTTCCTATGACATCTGGGGGGATACCGTCAATACCGCCAGCCGGATGGAATCTTCGGGCGAGGCGGGAAAAATCAATATTTCCGGTTCGACCTATGAGCTCGTGAAGGATTTTTTCATTTGTGAATACAGGGGGAAGATGCCGGTCAAGTACAAGGGGGAGATCGATATGTATTTTGTGGAAGGCATCAGGCCCGAACTGGCCGAGGAGAACAAGACCACGCCGAACCGTGAATTCTTCATCAGGTTACAGATGCTGAGGCTTCAGGACCTGGAGGACTTTGTCATCGGCAAACTGGAACGGGAATTGTCGCCGAAACTCTGTTTCCATAATCATACCCATGTTGTTCACGTTTATACGATGGTGGAACTTTTAGGAAGGGCGGAAGGGATCTCGAACGAGGAGATGCTTCTGGTGCGTACCGCCGCCCTGATGCACGATATGGGTTACCTGATGTCCTATTTTGAACATGAAAAGGCAAGCTGCGATCTGGCATTGGAAATCCTGCCAAAGTATAAATATTCCGAGGAGCAGATCAAAAAGGTCTGCTCGCTCGTCATGGCCACGACAGATCCGTTCTCACCCAGGGACAAACTCGAAATGATCCTTATCGATGCAAACTATAACTACCTCAGCAGGGTGGATTTCAAGGATGTGGCGTTGCGTATCTGGAAAGAAACAAAAGAGTACCGCGACGATATCACCTTCGAAGAGTGGAAAAAGGAGATGATCACCCTGCTGGAACGTTTCGAGTTCCATACCTCTACGGCACGACGACTGGTGGATGTGCCCAAAGAAGAACAGATCAGGATCCTGGAACAACTGGAGGAACCGGTGTGAGGAATTGGACGGAAGATATTATTCACATACCTTTGTGAACCTTCAAAAAAGAGAGAGTATGGATTGGAAAAATTTGTCATTCAGTTATCAGAAAACCCATTACAATGTCCGGAGTACGTTCAGTGATGGGAAGTGGAGCGAGCCCGAGCTGACGGATTCGGAGATCATTCCCATGCATATGGCGGCTACGGCCCTTCATTATGGTCAGGAGATCTTTGAGGGGCTGAAAGCTTTTTGCGGTAAGGACGGGAAAATACGTCTTTTCCGGTGGGAGGAGAATGCACGCCGTTTTCGTCATTCGGCCCGGGGTTTGCTGATGGAGGAGGTGCCGGAGGAGTTGTTCCGTGAAGCGGTATTCCGTGTGGTGGAGGCCAACCGGGATTTTGTGCCGCCATACGGGAGCGGGGCCTCGCTGTATATACGCCCCCTGCTTATCGGTACCAGTGCCGAGCTGGGGGTGAAGCCGTCGAAAGAGTATCTTTTCCTGGTTTTTGTCTCGCCCGTCGGGCCCTATTTCAAGGAGGGGTTCAAGCCTGTGGACATGATGATTTGCAGGGAGTTTGACCGGGCAGCGCCCCATGGTACCGGGACATTCAAAGCGGGAGGCAATTATGCGGCCGGGATGCGGGCCGTGGAACGTGCCCATCAGATGGGATATTCCAATGTCATCTTTTTGGATGCCAAAGAAAAAAAATACATCGACGAATGCGGTCCGGCCAACTTCTTCGGGATAAGGGACAATACCTATATCACCCCGGAATCCCCGTCGATCCTTGATTCGATAACCAACAAGAGCCTCATTCAGCTGGCGAAGGATATGGGCATGAAGACCGAGCGGAGGAAAGTGCCGGTCGAGGAGCTGGCCCTTTTCGAAGAGGCGGGTGCCTGTGGTACGGCTGCGGTCATCAGTCCCATACATAAGGTGTATGATCCGGGAGAAGACAAGACTTACGTGATCGGGAACGGAGAGCCCGGACCCGTATCTACCCGGCTTTATCAGCATCTTACAGCCATTCAGTTGGGTGATGAACCTGATCAGCACGGCTGGGTGACCGTGTTGGAATGATACAAAACCGATGGGGGACAGGGAAAGAAATATCACGCGCCGGCGCCTGCGGAGTGCATACATCACCTCCCTGATCAGTGTCACGCTGGTTTTATTTCTTCTGGGACTGGTGGGATTGTTGCTGCTGGATGCCAAAAAACTTTCCGAATATCTCCGGGAAAGCTTCAGTTTTTCCGTGCTGATACGGGAAGATGCGAAGAATGTGGAGGTGAAGCTTTTTCAGAAAACATTGGATGCCAAACCGTATGTCCGAAAGACCCGGTTTGTTTCCCGCGAAGAGGCGGCCGAGCAACTGAAGGAAGAACTGGGGGAAGATTTTTTGAAAGTGCTGGGATACAATCCGCTGCTCTCATCGGTGGACGTCTATCTCAAGGCGGATTATGCCGTCAGTGACAGTCTGAAAAAGATCATTGACGAGGTGCGCAGATATCCTGTGGTCAAAGAAGTCTACTATCAGGAGTCGTTGCTGAACGCCATCAATGAGAATATTGCCAACATTACCTTGTTCCTTTTGGCTTTCAGTTCTTTATTGCTGTTGGTGGCACTGACCCTGATCAACAATACCGTGCGGCTGATGTTGTATTCCCGCCGGTTCATCATCAATACGATGCAGCTGGTGGGAGCGTCGCCCGGTTTCATCCGGCGACCTTTGCTGTTGCGGGGAGCTGTCCAGGGGTTGCTGGGAGGTATTCTGGCAGCTGGGATGGTTACGGGTATCATTTATTTTTTACAGAAAGAATTCCCGGAATTTTATCTGGTGAAAGATTATATGACCATTTTCATCCTCGATCTGGGAATCATTCTCCTGGGGATGTTCATTACGCTCGTTTCAACTTTCTTTGCGGTGAACAAATATCTTTCAGTGGAAGAGGATAAACTTTATATTTGAGGCCATGAACAAGGAAATGAAAAAACAGACTGCCAGGAAGGAAGAAACAGGCTTTGCGCTGGCACCTGAGAATTACAGGCTGATCGCAGTGGGTTTTGCCATCATCATCGTAGGCTTTCTTTTAATGGCAGGAGGCAAATCGCAGGATCCGAAGATCTTCAATCCTGAGGTTTTCAGTTTCAGGCGTATTACCCTTGCACCGCTGGTGGTGTTGTTCGGGTTCATCTTTGAGATCTGGGCTATTATGAAAAGACCGGCTGATACCGGTCAGGAAGAGAGCGAACAATGACATTCTGGGAGGCGGTGCTCCTAGGTATCGTGCAGGGACTTACCGAGTTTCTGCCGGTGAGCAGCAGTGGGCATCTGGAGATCGGGAAATTCCTTCTGGGAGAGATCCCGGAAAGCCTGAATTTTACCGTTGCGGTGCACGGTGCAACGGTCCTGAGCACGGTCGTGGTCTTCCGGAAGGATCTGTGGCATCTGATAAGAGGGCTCCTGGCCTTCCGGTGGAATGAAGAGACGGTTTATATCTTGAAGCTCCTTCTCTCAGCTTTGCCGGTAGCGTTGATCGGTTTTCTCTTCAAAGACCGGATCGAGGCGCTTTTCACAGGTAATGTGCATTTTGTGGGAGGGATGCTGCTCATTACCGGTGTGCTCCTGGGCATAGCCTCGTTCGTGCCGGCCGGGAAGAGGGGGATCTCGTGGCTGGATGCCCTGGTCATTGGGGTGGCACAGGCTTTTGCTGTCATCCCGGGGATCAGTCGTTCAGGTTCGACGATCGTCACTGCCCTGTTGTTGGGGAATGAACGCGAAGAGGCCACCCGCTTTTCTTTTCTGATGGTCTTGCTGCCGGTAGTGGGAGCCAATCTTGTGGAGATCCTTTCCGGCGATTTTTCGGGATCAGGCAGTGTGGGCACGGGAGCACTCCTGGCCGGGACCGTTGCAGCCTTTCTTGCAGGTCTTGTGGCATGCAAATGGATGATCTCTCTCGTCAAGAAGGGAAAATTGTGGTACTTCGCATTGTATTGCCTGATGGTCGGAAGTATGGCATTCTTCCTGGTTAAATGAACAAAAGCATTGAAATACGACTTTCTCAAAGGCGAGGTTCTGTTGTTCGATAAGCCGTATGGCTGGACATCTTTCGATCTGGTCAAGAAGATCAGGAACCTGGTATCGAAATATTTGGGGGTCAAGAAGATCAAGGTGGGACATGCCGGCACCCTAGATCCCATGGCCACCGGCCTTATGATCCTGTGTACTGGAAAAGCCACCAAAAAACTGGAAGAGTTCCAAGGGCTTGACAAAAGCTATGAAGCCGGCCTCGAATTCGGGAAGACGACTCCCTCTTTTGATGCCGAAACGGAAGCGGACCGTATCTATCCCTGGCAGCATATTACCAGGGAAAAATTGGAAGAGATTTTGAAAAAATATACAGGTACCATCGAACAGCTTCCGCCGGCGTATTCAGCTAAAAGGGTTAAGGGAAGAAGGGCATATCAACTGGCAAGAGAGGGGAAAGATGTGGTGCTGAAACCTCAGAAAGTGACCATTCATGAGATAGATATTCTGGAATTTGATCTTCCGCATTGCAAGTTGAGGATCGATTGTTCCAAAGGGACCTACATCAGGTCGCTGGCAAGGGATATCGGTTTTGCATTGGGAAGCGGTGCCTATCTTACTTCTCTGCGTCGCATCACCATAGGCCCTTATCACGTGGATAATGCTATGTCGGTCAGTGATTTTGAAAAAAATTTGGGAGGAATGTAACAAATGGTATTTTCTTACGTATAAAGGCTAACTTTTTTGTGTCAGAAATGTAGAACGAAAAACAGGGGGAAGAAACGATGAAGTTGTCACAGTTCAAATTTGATCTGCCCGAAGAGCTGATCGCGAAGTATCCGGTGCCTAACCGGGATGAATCCAGATTGATGGTTTTACATCGGGATACCGGAAAGATCGAACACAGGATATTCAAGGAGATCATTGATTATTTTGAGGACAAAGATGTGATGGTCTTCAACGACACGAAGGTATTCCCTGCCCGGTTGTATGGGAACAAGGAAAAGACGGGGGCAGAGATCGAGGTGTTCCTACTTCGTGAGCTGAACAAGGAACAGCGTTTATGGGATGTATTGGTCGATCCTGCCAGGAAGATACGCATTGGGAACAAGTTGTATTTTGGTGAGGATGAGGTGCTTGTTGCGGAGGTGATCGACAATACCACTTCGCGGGGAAGGACCTTGCGTTTTCTTTATGACGGGCCGTATGAAGAGTTCAAAAAAACATTGTACAAGCTGGGAGAGACGCCGATTCCCAAGATCCTGAACCGGCCGGTGGAACCGATCGATGCCGAAAGGTATCAGACGATCTTTGCCAGAAAAGAGGGCGCAGTAGCTGCTCCGACGGCAGGGCTCCATTTCAGCCGTGAGTTGATGAAACGCCTGGAGATCAAAGGGGTTCAGTTCGCTTTCATTACCTTGCATGTAGGGTTGGGCAATTTCCGGCATGTAGACGTGGAGGACCTGACGAAACATAAAATGGATTCGGAACGTATCATCATCCCTGAAGAGACCGCCCGGATCGTGAATAAGGCGAAAGATAACAAAAAGGTGGTCTGTGCTGTAGGAACTACGGTTCTCAGGACCATGGAAAGTTCGGTCTCCACCGACGATCGTCTCAAGCCTTTTGACGGATGGACCAACAAGTTCATCTTTCCGCCCTATGAGGTGAAGATCCCTGACAGTATGATCAGTAATTTTCCTTTGCCGTTATCCCCCCTTCTGATCAATGTAGCGGCTTTTGCAGGATATGATCAGCTTTTCGGTGCCTATGACGTGGCTGTCAAGGAGAATTACCGCTTCGGTCCTTACGGGGATGCCATGTTGATCATCTGACAGTCTGAACTATTCAAGATATTTACTTTCCTCTTCCAGGGGAATGTGGGGGGAGGTATGGTTGGGGTCGACCAGCTGGCGGTATTTGAAGAAGATCTTCTTGAAGTCTTCCCAGGTAGGTCTTTTGAGGTTGGGGTTGCGAAGCAGGGCGGAAGGGTGGAACACGGGCATTACCCACCTGTCTCGCCATTCGAGCCACGTGCCGCGGACCTTGGTGATCCTGAGCGTGGGATCGAGCAAACCGTTGAGGGCAGTGGCACCCAGAAGAACGATGATCCTGGGATCCACAAGTTCGATCTGCTGAAGGAGGTAAGGCAGACACATTGCTCTTTCTTGGGGAAGAGGGGCGCGGTTGTTGGGGGGGCGGCATTTCACGATGTTGCCGATGAAAACATGTTCTTTCCTGTTGAAGTTGCATGCTGCCAGGATCTTGTCAAGCAATTGCCCCGAGCGTCCAACGAAAGGACGTCCGGTAAGGTCCTCGTCCCTTCCCGGTCCTTCTCCGATCAGGAATATCTTTGCATGGGGATTGCCTTCGCCAAACACTACTTTTGTACGTGTTCGGCTTAATTGACATTTGGTGCATTGGAGCACTTCGGCTTTCAGCTGTTCAAATGGACCGTTCATGATCAGTGTGTTACAGAGATCTTGCCCTACTTTGGGAGCTTAAAATTAACTTTTCATGAAAAAAAACGTATAAAAAATATTCATTTTATATACTTTTATTTTCAATTCTACTGCAACCTTTGTTGGGGGACAAGTGTCCTGAAAAAGTAATATTGAACGGGAGAAACAGTTATAGAAGAAGTAGGGGACAACATATTGCTTATTTGTTTTTTTCGAACCGACATATGACCGCCTCGAAAGCGAGATTTTTTTTTCTATGGACTTTGCTCCTGCTGGTGAGCGAAAGCTCGCTTTTTGGGCAATGGCTTTCAGGGTGGGAATACAGGAAATCGATTACGATCCAACATACACAGGTCGTTGGAGGTCCGCACACGGATTTTCCGGTATTGATCTCCATCACCGCTGATGATGCCCTGAAATCCCCTTCCGGTCTCGTGAGCAGTACGACCGGTGATGACTTGCGTTTTACGGACTCCGACGGGGAGACCCTTTTGGATTTCGATATTGAGAAATATGATCCTGCTGCCGGGGATCTGGTGGCGTGGGTGAAAATTCCATCCCTGCCTTCTGCAACGGACAAGATCCTCTATCTCTATTTTGGCAACGGGTCAGCTTCGGCCTATCCCACACCGGAAAACACCTGGAGCAACGGGTTCCTTGGAGTATGGCATTTCCATTACAATACCCTTGATGCTACGGCGAATGGATTGGATGGGCAATATGAAAACAATATTGGTGATGTTCAGGGAAAAATAGCAAATGCCAAATCATTCAATGGAAGTGATTCGTATGTTAATTTGGGAAATCCTTCAGAACTGGATTTTACAACGAACGATTGGAACTTATCTGCTTGGATTTTGACAACGAATTCAAGTGATGATATGGTTGTATTCAATAAAGGAGCCTATCAGATTTTTGGTGGGGAAAATCATTATTGTCATGGAATTTCGAGTGAATATGGATTTATACAGGTGGATGATGGTACAAATGATTATGAGGCAGTAGGAAACAGTTCCCTTTCAGATGGAAGATGGCATTATCTTTTTTCACAAAGAAATGGTGATACGATTTATGTTTTTATAGATGGTAAATTGGAAAGTAATCAAGTTCTTTCCGCTAATTTTACCTTGGATGTTTCTTCGTATCTTGCATTAATAGGTGGTGGAGAATTAATTTTATTTGGGTCTGCTTATTTAGTAAATGTTTTTGACGGGGTCATTGACGAACCTCGGGTAGCTGTGGGGGCTCGTGATGAAGACTGGATCACAACGGAATACAACAACCAGAATGATCCGGCATCTTTTTACCAGTTGGGGGTTCTGGAATGCGTAAGAAAAGCTACTGCCACTCCCGATATGGATACTCTTTGCAGTGGAGAGACAACCAATATCGAGCTGAGTTGTGATTTTTCGGGAAGCTCTTTTACAGCCAATGTTTTGTATCATGGTTCGGAGATCCAGGGAGCGAACGGGGCGATCACGGGTACGAAATGGTTGCGGGACCAGCTCACCAATACGGGGACTTCTTACGATTCTGTGGTTTATGAGATCATTCCTTATGGACCGGGCCCATGGCATTGTCGCGGGCGTCCTGACACGGCTGTGGTATGGGTGGAACCCGTGGTAACGGTACAGGCTGTGGGAGATACCATCTGCAGCGATTCCTCGACATCTATTGTGGTAACAAGTAACTGTTCCTCTACCTCAGGGATCAGGTATACCTGGACAGTCGTTGACAATCCTAATGTTACCGGAGAAAGCGGGAGTGTTTATCCGGGTCTGCCTGTGGGGACCCCTATCCAGCAAACTCTGACAAATCTTTCAGACCAGGCTCAGGAAGTAGTGTACACCATTATTCCATGGACAGTCGGAGCAAATGGTGAGAACCAATGTGCAGGGACAAGTAAAAGCGTGTCTGTATGGGTCGAACCTCTCCCCCAAATAGCACTTTCGAACCATACGGATACAGTTTGCAGCCTGGATACGGTGAAGGTGAACGTTACAAGTACTTCCACCCCTACGCATCCGGTGAGATTTGCTTATGAAGTGCTTCCGGATGACCCACAAAAGATTTCACATGAGGTGATCGGAGACAGTACGGGTCTGACAAATGGTGCAGAAATAACTGTATCTCTGGAAAACCAAAGTGATACGGTACAGCGGGTGGTGCTGTGGGTGGAGAGCTACACGGTGGACGGAGTGGGCAACCGTCATTGTGAGGGCGGCGTGGACAGCACGGAGGTGTGGGTAGAGCCAGTGCCGCAGGTCACGCTGGTTCCGCAGCATGACACGCTGTGCGACGGAGATACAGCGAAGGTATTGATCACGAGTCCTACGATGCCGACGCACCCGGTGAGGTTTGACTATGGAGTGAGCGTGGGAGATCCGGATCTGCACTATGAGATCGTGGGCGACAGTGTGGGACTGGGTAAGAACGAAGAGATCCGTGTTGTGTTCACGAACACGGGCGATACAGCCAGAAGGGCAGTGATCAGGGTGGAGAGCTACACGGTGGACGGAGTGGGCAATCGTCATTGTGAGGGCGGCGTGGACAGCACGGAGGTGTGGGTAGAGCCAGTACCGCAGGTGACGCTGGTTCCGCAGCATGACACGCTGTGCGACGGAGACACCACATCAATACAGATCACAAGTCCAACGATGCCGACGCAGCCGGTGAGGTTTGATTATGGAGTGAGCGTGGGAGATCCGGATCTGCACTATGAGATCGTGGGTGACAGTGTGGGACTGGGTAAGAACGAGGAGATCCGTGTTGTGTTCACGAACACGGGTGATACAGCCAGAAGGGCAGTGATCAGGGTGGAGAGCTACACAGTGGACGGAGTAGGCAACCGTCACTGTGAGGGCGGTGTGGACAGCACGGAGGTGTGGGTAGAGCCTGTGCCGCAGGTCACGCTGGTGCCTCGGTACGATACACTGTGCGACGGAGGTGTGACAGCATGGCAACTGACAAGTCCGACAGTTCCGACGCATCCCGTAAAATTCAGCTATACGATAGAACCGGAAGATTCCTCCATGGTCAGGATCAGTGTTGGACAGATACAGGTGGATCTGAACAAAGGGGATGTGTTGCATGATACCATACGGAATCTTTCGGATGTTCCTCAGAAAATCCATTTCATTGTCCAGTCTTATACCGTGGATGGGTTTGGAAATATTCGGTGTGGAGGAGTTTCGGATACGGCTACTGTATGGGTGAACCCTACTCCCAGGATTATCCTTACTCCTGATACGGCCAGGATATGCAATGGTCAGGCCATTTCGGTCAGACTTACCTCGCCGACACAGGTCACTCAAGGTGTTGTGGATTACGATTATATTACTCTGCTTTCCACACAGCCGGACAGTCTTCTTGGTATCACACCGACGGGTACGGCATTACAGTGGGGGTCTGTTCTTGAGGATACGATCTTTAACCTTACAGACACCTTACAAACGGCAAGATATATCGTTACACCCATGGCAAGAGGACTTGCTTACCTGGGATGTGTGGACGGGATCACGGACACGGTAAGGGTCACAGTACATCCGGATCCGGCACAGAGTATGAAGATCATTAGGAACAATACCTGCGCAGGTGCAAACAGTGGTATCTTAACGGTACATACAGCGAGAGGGACATCACCATTCCAGTTCCACTGGATTGGTCCGGACATGGATACCGTGATGACTGAGGACACCTTGTATGATTTGTATGGTGGATATTATTGGGTTACTGTTACTGACAATTATGGGTGTGAAAATGAACTGTATGAGATCATCAACTCTCCTTCGAGGATACCTTTGGTTGTGAGAGCATTCAGGAAAGAGCCGAACAGGCGTTATAACGTTTCCTGTGCCGGTGGAAGCGACGGGATTGCCTACGTATATGTGGATGTGGTTAACGCTAATTATCCACCTTATACTTATTGGTTCACGGATAGGAATGGAGATACCTTGGCAACCAATACATTTCCTGTCCCCGGTATATTCAAAGGAGATTCCATACTGGATCTTCCAGCGGGGACCTACTATGTAGAGATGGTTGACAGCGTAAGATGCAGAGTCAGGGATTCAATAGAAATAACTGAACCTCCCCCTATAAGGGTCAAAATGCATTCACCTGTGTACACCGACCCATATAACATCTCCTGTCGTGGTTTTAACGACGGTCGGATCATCGTGGACAGTGTCACCGGTGGGAATGGTTGGTATAAATATTTCTGGACCGAAGGGGAAGTCTCCGATACGGGTGGAGGTCTGATCCCCACGAACAGGAATCAGCAGGATCTTTATGGTGGCACCTATTATCTGGAGGTTACAGACACTTTGGGATGTACTGGTCATGACTCCATCACGCTTCTGGAACCTGAAGGGATAGAACTGGTGGATACTGTTCTCTCCAGATCGCCGGACGGCCGGTACAATATCAGCTGTTACGGGGCTCAAGATGGTTCGATCTCTCTGGTTCTTGAAGGAGGAAGCGGAACATACAGTTATTACTGGTCCACTGCAGATGGTTCGGGTATTGATACCACGGCAAGGGATCAGACTGATCTCACAGCGGGGACTTATACGGTCAAGGTGATGGATGAAAGCACCTGTTACCGCATCTGGTCGTTCACCCTGACGCAACCTGATCCCATCACCATTGATGACTCTCTCTCACTGGCGCCTGACGGCCTGCACAATATCAGTTGTGCGGGCGGGGATGATGGTGCCATCGATCTGCGCGTCCACGGTGGTAGTGAAGGGAATTACAGGTATTTCTGGAGCACCGCCGATGGGGCAGGGATCATTCCATATGCGGAAGACCAAAGTGGTCTGACCGCCGGCACTTACCATGTAGAAGTGCTTGACAGCAATGGCTGCAGAGCAGAAGCCGAATACACCCTTCAGGAACCGGATCCTTTGGAGATCACCCTTGTTCCTCAGCACATATCCTGCGATCCGGGTTACGACGATGGTGAGGTCCACAGTGAGGTCACCGGAGGTACCGGTAACGGAACCTATCAATATCTCTGGTCCAACAATGCCACCACCCCGGATATTACAGATCTCACGGCAGGATGGTATACTTTGCTGGTTACCGATATGAATGGCTGCACGGCATATGATTCCGTAGAGATCCTCCTTCCTCCTCCATTGAAAATGTCGTTGCGTGTCAGCGACTATCATGGCATGAACATCTCCTGCTATGGTGAAAGGGATGGTTCTATAGAAGTGACCATCCTGAGCGGTACGCCGGCATATCAGTATGCATGGAATGGTCCCGACGGGTTCGTTTCAACGGATTCCAGCATCTATCACCTGCCTGCAGGAACCTACCGGTTGCACGTGACGGATGCAAAACATTGTATCGGAGATACGACCCTTGAGCTCGTTCAGCCGGCACCCATCACGGTTGAAGTGACTACCTCCCAGTCTCATTCGGGTGGTTACAATCTGAATTGTTTTGGAGACAGCGACGGTTTCATCCTTCTCAATGTCAAAGGAGGAACACCGGGATACATATATCTGTGGGATAATGGAACGGAGGAGAGTTCATTGGAGAACATCCCGGCAGGGGAGTATCATGTGGAAATAAAGGATGTGAACGGCTGCGAATCGGATACCACTGTCCGACTGATCCAGCCGGCTCAGCTGACGGTGGAGATGATCGTGAAGAATACCTATTGTCCTGACATGAACGATGGAGCTGTACAGGCAGTGGTTGCAGGCGGTGTAGGGCCTTATGACTATTTTTGGACAACGGGAGATGTCTCCGAGGGCATCAGTGAGATTGTTCCGGGAGAATATGGTGTGACGGTTACCGATGCCAATATGTGTCAGATAAGTGATACCGTGACGGTGAAAAGTGACAGGCCTCAGTGTCTGGAGATCCCGTCGGCGTTCTCACCTAACGGGGATGGGGTCAACGACCGTTGGGAGATCGGGAAGGTGGAACTCTATCCCGATGTGGTGGTAGAGATCTACAACCGCTGGGGAGAGCTGCTGTACAGGTCCAGCCGCGGATATACCGATCCCTGGGACGGCACCCGCCGGGGAAAACCGTTGCCTATGGATTCTTATTACTATGTGATCGATCTACATAACGGAACCAAACCGATCACGGGGAATGTGACGATCGTGAGATAACAGGAAGAGCAAGTGAGAAAGGGGTTGTACATAGTTTTTTTGTTTTGTCTGGGCTTTGTTGTCAGAGCACAGCAAACCCCTTTGTACGACCAGTACATGCTCAATCCGTACCTTATCAACCCGGCAGTTTCAGGTAGTGATGGCTATACTTCTATGAATCTCCTTGCCCGGAACCAGTGGGTGGGTTTCAAAGGAGCACCGATGACGCAGGCTTTTACTTTCCAGTCAAGGCTGCTGAAAAGGAGCTTTATTATCAAGTCCCGTTCACCACGGAAAAGAACCCTGAAGCCCAGCCGGAACGGACGTGTGGGTCTTGGAGGAATGGTGTTCAATGATATCAATGGACAGGTTCAGCGTACAGGAGTGAATTTTACTTATGCCTATCATATCCGGATCAGAGAATCGCAATTGTCTTTTGGTCTCACCGGCGAGATGTACCAGGTCAAGCTTCATGACGAGGATCTTACCTTCCATGATCCCAATGAACCTCTTCTGGGGACAGGTCTGCAAAGGATATTGTTCGTTCCGGATGCCAACTTCGGAGTCTATTGGCTCAATTACTATTATTATCTCGGTTTTTCCGTACATCAGTTGTTTGAGTCCTATCTGAAAATAGGAAATGTGGCCTGGAAAGATTATCATATGATGCGGCATTATTATCTGTATGGTGGGTATCGTTTTGTGGTCAGTAACAACCTGGATATTGAACCTTCTGTCTTGTTGAAGACCACCCGTCAGTTCCTCGTCCAGGGTGATCTCAATGTAAAAATGTATTATAACCGGATCTTCTGGATAGGGATGTCGTACCGATCCGTATCCACCTTTGCCGTGCTATTGGGATTACGGGCGGACCGGTACTATTTCGGTTATGCTTTCGACTTCGGGCTGAACAACCTTGCCCGCCGCACCTATGGTTCCCATGAGTTCATGATCTCCCTGAAACTGGGTGACAGTGCGAGGAGGTACAGGTGGTTGGAGAGGTATTGAAGATTATCTATCAATGGTATCTGTATTAGTAGAACTTTTTATGAATCTGTTAATATTGCTCTTCCAATGGGCCGGATTCTTCCAGGAACCCCATATATTTCTGATATTCTCTAATTCGATCTTATCGTAAAAATTAAACAGATACAGAATAAAAGGGTACATAATAATCAAACTGGTTTTTAACGGGATACGAATAAAAACAGATAAAGAGTTTAGTAACTGAGAAACAAGTACCAGAAGTAGTCCTGTTATAATAATTAGACCTACTTTTTTTAGTTCGTAAGGGATAGGATAAACTTTCTGGGAAAAATATAAAATGGATAAAAAATATATAATCTGAGAAAATAAAGTTGAAAACGCAGCTCCCATGTAACCCCAATGCGGGATTGTAAACCAATCAAGCAATAAATTAAAGATAGCCACAAGAAATGTGATATATCCGATTATATTTGTTCTTTTTGCTATATTAAGGCCGGTTATTCCCACATCACGAAGCATTCCAAATAGGATAGCAAAAGAAATAACCGGGATTACCTGATAAGCATTCCAATATGCCATCCTTCGAGTGAGAACCTTGATAATTTCCAAATTAAAAAGAGAAATAGCCAAAATAAAGAACATTAATCCAAATGTATAGTATGTCATTATTTTGGAGTAAAATCTTTTGTTAGTGGTTTCTCCCACCATTTTAAAGATAACGGGTATAAGAGCCAGGTTAACTGAATTGATGATAACTGCTCTAAGGAAATTGGCAAATTTGAACCCTAAAGAATAGATTCCTACTTCATTATAATCTACGAGAAAACGGAGCATATATCGGTCTGTAACCGAGAAGATGACCAGGGTAAGTGCAGAAAAGAGCAAGGGTAAACTATATCTTAATAATGGCTTAATAAGGTAACTAAGAAAACGAATCCGTATATTTTTTAACATGAAAGGTAGTGAAGCCAATAGTAAAAATCCGGCACCTAAAGCTTGAGCATAATAAATCCCTTCCAGATTCATGTGAAGCGAAACAATAAAATATATTGTAAATATTAACTGAATAAGGAATTTAAGGGTTGTCAGGGAGGAATATAAAACAGCTTTTTCTTGTAATCTTATTAAAGTTAATGTGACAATATTAATTACCTCAAGAGCTGTTGTGTATATTAGCAACCGGATAAGTAAAGTTAAAGAATCAGTATTAAATAAAAGGAAAGAGAAAAATCTTTGAAAAGAGATAACCAATATTCCCAGGGATATCGAAGAGAAAAGGACGAGGGACAGTATTGTAAAATAA
>CAZRDX010000053.1:0-28717 GCA_964599235.1 uncultured Rikenellaceae bacterium | reverse complement strand
ATACACGACCGGAAAGGGATCACGAAGAAAGTAGCTTATATTGAAGAAGAAGGGAACGCAGAGGAGATCACCGGCTGGACGGTCTTTCCTTTTCCGCTGAGCAGCGATCGTGCTCCGGAAGGGATCACCTACGGCAAGGTGGAGAAAAGCGATCAGCCGGCTTTTTACAGGGCGCGTTTCACGCTGGACAAAACAGGCGATGTCTTCCTGGACATGCGGAAGTGGAACAAGGGGATCGTATGGGTGAACGGACACGGCCTGGGCCGGTACTGGAACATCGGTCCCACGCAGACGATGTACCTGCCGGGGCCGTGGCTGAAGAAAGGGGAGAACGAAGTGATCATCCTGGATGTGAACGGTCCGCAGGAGCCGGTATTGCAGGGACTGGACAAACCCATCCTCGACGAGCTGCATGTACCGGAAGTGGTGCGTCACCGCAAACCGGGACAGAACCCCGATCTGGGCGGGTTCACCCCGGTGGCGAAGGGGACTTTTCCCCCGGGCAAGGAGTGGCAAAAGGTGAAGTTTGCACCCGTAACGGGGAGGTATGTGGCGCTGAAGGCCCTCAGTGCCCAAAGAGGTGATCCTTTCACCACCCTGGCAGAGCTCTATCTCCTCGATCCTTCCGGCAAGAAGCTCGACCGCGACAACTGGAAGGTGCTGTATGCCGACAGTGAAGAACTGGGAGGTGATGATGGCAATGCGGCCAATGTCTTCGACCTGCAGTTTACCTCTTTCTGGCATACCCAGTGGCAAAGCGCTCAGCCCGGCCATCCCCATCTGCTGATCCTCGACCTGGGAAAAGAGCAAAAAATCGCCGCCATGGAGATCCTTCCCCGTCAGGACTCGCCCAACGGGAGGATCAAAGATTATGAGATCTACGTGAGCAGGAAGCCCTTTAAAGGTCTGTAGAAAAAGCTAACCGGCACCGCCAACCACACCGAAGACCGGCTCCGGTCCTTCCCCTTCGTTCTCTGTGATCGTCCAGCGACAGGTGATGGTCTTTTTCCCGTCGGTAAGTGTTAGTGCCACCTGCCAGACGGGGCCGGCCATCCGCAAAAGGGGTTCTCCCGCAACACGAACCTTTTGCAGGGGCAGACAGATGAACTTTCCTCCGGAAGGCGGCTCGCCGCAAAACTGATCCCTCAGGAAGGCAGAGGTGTCATTCTCCAGGAAATCCACCAGCTGCTCCTGCAGATAGTTGTCATCCATGCAGGAGAGGACCGCCCCGGTATCGTGATCCCGGACAGCTTCGGAAAAAAGCAGTGCCAGCGCCTTCATGCCCGCATCATGAAAGAACGGGGCGTTGTCCGCCATCGTCAAATCATTCCTCACCTCTTCAGCCGGCATCTCACCATCAAAGAACAGGATATACAGCCTGCCGTTTTTTTCTTCGAAATCAATGGCTTCTCCCATATCATACAGCTGCGCGGCAGGGACCTCCCTGAGCAGGGGGAGGTAATAGAGATGATAGGACTCCTCGGCGTCCCGCCCGGCTCCTCCCTGCATGATGTCGATGACGGCCCATTGTTTGTCCGGCGAGAGGGAGGCTACGGAAAGAGTCTTACCGTTGCGGACCTCCTCATTGCTGACGGACAACAATTCGTAAACATTCCCGGAGACGGTACGTACCCGGATCGCCCCTTCGTTCTCGCTCTCCCGGACGGTCAGGATCTTTTCGTTGCGGGGAATGAAAGAGGGCTTTTTCTTTTTCCCGAAGAGAAGACCGGAGAGGCAGGTGTCATCCCATTTGCTGCCCTTGTACACGCCGGTGATCTCGAATTTCAGAAAAAAGAAATCCTTCAGCCAGCTGTAAGCTTTTCCCTGATACAGGGAATTCTTGTGTGACAAGATGTATTCCCGTAACATCTGATCCCGGAAATGACAGGCTTCCCCGGTATCGAAAGGGACCCGGATGATCTGGTATCCTTCCGTGTCTTTCAGTTCGATCAACCGGCTTTCGGGAAAAGCTACGGCGTCGGCATCAAAGCCGGCCTGGGTCTCGAGGAGGGGGTCGGTGACGGCCAGGTAAAGCGTTACCCTCAGGGTGCGGATACGGTTGTTTTTCAGGAACAGGTCATGGCTCTTCTGATAACCGTTGGCCAGGAAGACGTATGGCTGCAGGGAGTCTCCCATGCCAACACATACATAACTGCCGGTGCCGGGACCGGTTTCTCCTTCCACCCAGGCGGTGGCGGGATCCCGGTCGAAGAGATTGTGCGGATTGTATGGTCCGATGGAAAAACCGGCCGGTTTGTTCAACTCGGTGGAAGCGCAATAGACACCGCCGGCATCAGTGAAAGAAAATTTCTGCCACTCCTGTGCGTTCAGTGTGAAAATCAACGAAAAGGCTGAGAAAAAGAAGGGAAGGAGAATTTTCATGGCCGGGTTCTTATGGTTGGGTATCGAATAAAAGTACCAAAAAGATTTTTGTGAAGCCACTCAAAAAAAGGTTTTCCTGTTATTTTTGTTTTGTACCAATGAAAAAATCTGTTTATAAGATGTCTGTGAAAAAACGGCTTTCTGTTGTTTTGAGGAATATCACCTTGTTGATTCTTGCTGTTTTTCTCTATTCCTGTACAGGTGAACCGAGGATGATCCCTTCTTCCCATGATCTGGTCTTTTCGTCGCTGGCGACACGCTGGGATGAGGGTATTCCCCTGGGTAACGGTCAGATGGGGGTGTTGATCTGGCAGCGGGATACAATGTTGCATTTTTCGCTGGATCGTTCGGATCTGTGGGATCTGCGGCCGATGAAGAACCTCCAGGATACCATGGTCAATTTCCCCTGGGTGTACAGGCAATGGAAAAGCGGTCATTACCAGGAGGTTCAGGAGAAGGTGGATGTACCTTACGGCCAGAGGCCTGCGCCGTCGAAGATCCCTGCCGGAGCGCTGGAGTTCGATACCCGTGGATTGGGACAGGTGAGCTCGGTACGTCTGTATGTGCGGCAGGGTGTATGTGAAGTGAAGTGGTCGTCGGGTGCACGTCTGCTTGCTTTTGTCCAGGCCGATGCTCCGGCGGGTTGGTTCCGTTTCACGGGGGTGGGGGATACGCTGGTGCCACGGCTGGTCCCGCCCCGCTACCATACCGAAGGGATCTCTCCTGACAGCCCTGACCTGGGTGCTCAGGATCTGCGAAGGCTGGGTTATCCCCTCGGGAAAACGGAAGTAAAGGATCACCAGATCGATTACGAGCAGGAAGGCTGGGGCGGTTTTCATTACAGGATCCATGTGAAATGGGAGCAGAAGAGGGACGCCATCACAGGTGTCTGGTCGGTGAGTGCCCATTATCCGGATAAACCCCAACCCACCGCGGCAGAGAACATTGAAACGGTCGAAAAGGAGGGTTTTGACCGGTCCCTGGAGAGGAATGCAGCATGGTGGCAGCGCTACTGGGCAGCCTCGGTGGTCCGGCTGCCCGACTCTTTGCTGGAAAAACAGTACTACCTCGAGATGTACAAATTCGGGGCTGCGGCCCGGCCCAACACCCCGCCCATCTCGCTGCAGGCCGTATGGACCGCCGACAACGGACAGCTGCCCCCCTGGAAAGGGGATTTCCATCACGATCTGAACACCCAGCTAAGCTACTGGCCTGCCTACAAGGCAATCACCTGGAGGAAGAGTCGGGATTCCTTGCGTGGCTGTGGCAGAACAAGCCGGTCTTTGAAAAATATACCCGGAAATATTTCCGGGTGGAGGGGCTGAACGTCCCGGGGGTCACCACCCTGGCCGGAGAGCCTATGGGCGGATGGATCCAGTATTCGATGGGACCCACCGTGGCAGCCTGGTTGGGACAGCATTTCTATCTGCACTGGAGATATTCCATGGACACGGCTTTCCTCAGGGAGAGAGCTTATCCCTGGCTGGCGGAGGTGGCGAAATATCTGGAAGAGGTCTCCGTGACCGGCGAGGACGGGAAGAAGAAGCTGCTCCTGAGTTCCAGTCCGGAGCTTTTCAACAATTCACCTCGGGCCTGGTTCCCGCAGACCACCAATTTCGATCTGGCGCTGATACGGTTCACTTTCTCAAAGGCTGCGGAGCTGGCCGAAGTGCTCGGGAAGGACCGCGAGGCTGCCCGCTGGCGGGAAGAGCTTGCGCAGTGGCCGGAGCTCACCGTGGATGACCGGATGGGACTGCTGATAGCTCCCGGACAGCCCTTGCCTTATTCCCACCGTCATTTCTCCCATCTGCTGGCTATTCACCCGCTGGGGATGATCGACTGGAGCGACGGAGTGGAAAGCCGAAGGATCATAAAAAATTCACTGCATGTCCTGGACAGCCTCGGCACCGACTGGTGGGTGGGCTATTCCTTCGCCTGGCTGGGCAACATGAGGGCCCGCGCCCGCGACGGAGAGGGTGCTGCCGAAGCCCTCAGGATCTTTGCCACCGCCTTCTGCCTGCCCAACAGTTTCCATGTCAACGGCGACCAGAGCGGCAAAGGGTATACAAAGTTCCGCTACCGCCCCTTCACCCTCGAAGGGAATTTCGCCTTTGCCGCGGGCATCCAGGAGATGCTCCTGCAAAGCCAGAAAGATACCGTCCGTATCTTCCCGGCCATACCGGCAGCATGGAAAGATGTCTCCTTCCAAAAGCTGAGAACGGAGGGAGCCTTCCTTGTCTCGGCTGTCAGGAAGAACGGAGCGGTGAAGAAGGTGACCATCTATCCCGAAAAAGGAGGTACGCTCCGCCTGGCGGATCCCTTCAAGGGAAAGGAATACACCTTTTCCGGAGCAGAATTGCTTGAAAAGAAAGGGGATGTGCTCATCCTGGCCACACGTGCCGGAGAGGAGATGATCCTTCGGGCAAAAACAGAATGAGAGTGTCTAAATCCCTAGCATCTCTTCCAGCTTTTTCACCATGCCGTCGAAGATCTCCTCGTTGTAGAGGCGGGTGAGATAGACGATCCTGCCGTTCTCGTCGATCACCACGTTGCGGGTAACCCCTGCGTTCCTGGCCGCATAACGGTAAAAGATAGAGCCGTCGGGGTCGAGGGCCAGGGGATAGGAGATCTTCATCTGCTTAGCGAAAGACAGGGTCTTTTCCCGCGATTCCTTCAGATCGATGCCGATGAGCCGGAAGTTTCTGTTCTTAAGTCTTTGCCAGAGCGCTTCCAGATGGGGCATCTCCTGCCGGCATACACCGCACCAGCTGGCCGTGAACTGGAGAACCACCACCTGACCCCGCAGATCGCTCAGTTTTTCGCTTTTCCTGCCGTCGGCATACCGGATGGTGAAATCGGGAGCCATCTGTCCGACACGGATGATGAACCCGTATTTGTCGGGGACAGGCTCCTGCTGGGCCCGGGTGACGCCGTTCGTGAGGACCATCATCATGAGCCCGGCAACGAGAATATGCAACTTTTTTCTTTTCATGATGTTCCAAAAATAGGCATTATCCGGTACAACCATAAGGGGTCAAGTAAGATCCAGGATCTCCACTTTTCCGCGGAAAGCATCCAGACGTATCCGTTGACCGTTTTTGAGGTGTTGCAGGGCTCCTTTCACGCTTACCACGGCCGGCAGGTTGTATTCCCGGGCCACCACCGCACCGTGGGACAGAGGGCTTCCGATCTCGGTGATCAGTCCGCTGATGAGGCTGTAGAAAGGGGTCCATCCTATGTCGGTGTAACGGGAGACCATGATCTCACCTTTCTGCAGCTTCCTGGCTTCGTCCATCGATCTTACCAGACGGACCCTGCCCTCGGCGATACCCCTGCTCACGGGTATTCCTGACAAACCGTCGCCGGAGATGGTCACGGTCTCCTCCTCCGGGACAGGAATGCCGAAAGAGAGATCGGGAAAGGAAAGACTCATCATCTCAGGATAGAGCTCCCGCCGTTCCACGGCTTTCTGTGACCATTTCTCTTTTTCGCTTTCGCTGCCTTTCAGCAGTTTTCCCAGTTCATCGTGGGTGAGGAAGAAGATCAGGTCCGGGTCCGGCAGATAACCGTTTTTCACCAGCCTGTTTGCCAGGTGGCGATAGGCTCGTTTGAACTCATACTGGACCCGGATGGCGAGTGCTTTGGTCCTTTCGCGGCGGGCCACGGCCGCCCGGGCCCGTGGCAGGAACCGGCGAAGGAGCAGACGCCGGAAGGAGGGAAGGGTCTGTATCATCTGTTTGTCCGTGTCGGGATCGGCCTGTGCAGGGGTGGATCTTGTTCCGTTCAGAAGGGCTTTTGTGCTGCTTTTCAATCCCTCGATGACGGGTGTGGGATCCAGACGCCATTCTTTTTCTCTCAGCTCCGCCTCCCGTACGCAGCGATGGCCGTGCCGTTGAAGAAAGGTTTGCCATGCTTCCCTGATCGTTGCCGGGGCATGTTGCTCCAGGTAACGGGTGGCACCGGCAATATCCTGCTCCAGAAAATCTTTCTCAATATCTTTCTCTCCGGCCAGCAGACGGGCCAGTGCATCCAGGGCGCGCAGCCCCTGGGCCCCCTCGATGGCGGGGATGTTGGTGAAGAGGGCTGCCACCTGCTGGTGATGCTCTGGCTGCGGAGTCCTGCCCCCGGAAAAGATGTTCAGGATGGTGGTGAAGTAACCGCCCGACTGGGAAGAAGAGACGTAATGCAGGTCATAGGCATCGTACAGGACCTGCATCTTTTCCGTGATGAGCCGGTAGCAGGCGTGGGGGTCGTCAGGACAATCAAGACGAAAGGAACGTGCCAGTCGTTCCAGCCGGCGTGCGGCACGCGGACCGCCCTGCATATACAGGGAGACACGTACAAAATGAAGAAAAGCCCGGAGGAAAGAAGTATCACGCCGGATCGTGATGCCGGGCACTATCTCACCTACCACGGAATAATCGAGGTTCTCCTTCGTGGAGAGCCAGACCTTCCTGGGCAGCTCATACAGGGCCATCAAATCGAAAAAGAGATGGTTGTAGAAAGAGTGGATAAAGACTGGTTCGGGGATCTTCTTGTCCAGGACACCGGCCTTGCGGTAGAATATTTGGAGCCCTTTGTCGATGGCCACGCCGAAGGTGGAACGTGTGAGCGGGGTGACCGGTCCCGGCATCATTTCACCGATGTTGGCCCGTGTGTACAATGGGGGGTCGTAGTTCGGTACATCGTCCAGCTCGTTCAGGTGGACGGCTTTGAGGCCGGTGACGGGACGCAGCTGCAGCCAGTAGAGCTCACCCTTGTCGTTCACGGCCCATTCCAGGTCGGCCGGCCGACCGTAAGCCTGTTCGAGGGCCAGAGCCTCTCCCGCCAACTGCAGGTAAAGGCCGTCGGGAAGGAGCCGGCAGGCATGGTTTTTCCACCGTGCACGCGGGATGAGATGGGTCTCCCCCTCCTCTGTCCCCGACATCAGCCCGTCGGCTGTGCCGCGGGTGATGCTCAGGATGAGCCGGTCACGACGGTTGTTCACGGGATCGACGGTGAAGAGCGCGCCGGCAGCCACAGGATGGATCATCTCCTGGATGAGAACGTTCATGCCCTCTTCCGAAAGACCTTTCTCACGACGGTAAGCTTTCAGCCTTTCCGAACCGGCCGAACGGAAGCAACGAAGCACGGCCTCAACGATCCGGTCAGGGCCCTGCACATCCAGATAGCTCTCGAACTGGCCGGCGAAGGAGGCCTCACTGCCGTCCTCCTCTCCGGCTGAAGAACGGATGGCCCAGCGCTTTGCCGGCGGCAGGGTGGCGACGAACCTCTCCAGCTCTTGCCGGTCGGGACGGGTGACCACCCAGGTCCTTGGGATCCTGAAACCATGAGCCGACAGCCATGCCAGCCCGGCAGCCTTGCCGCCACCTTCTCCCCCTGGCAGGGACTCAATAGGAAGGATCGATGCCATATTTCCTGATGTTGATCCCCATTTCCGCTATGCCCTGCCCCGGCACACCATCCAGGCGGAAACGGGCCAGAGCCTGGCGGATGTGGTAAACACCATCCATCACAAAGGGAAAGAAAACCTCCATATCCGTCTCCAGCAGGAGCGTTCCTTCCTCCGCTGTCCGTAACGGCAGTTCCAGACGGTGTGGCAGGGGTTCGGGCATCTCCAGCACGGCGAACGACGGTACTCCCGCCAGGGTTGTGATGTGACCGTCATCCACGAGGTAGCCGGCCTGCAGGTCCCGGATGAAGTCGTAGTCGATCACACTGGCATTGAATGCCCGACCGTCTTCCAGAACACCCAGAAACCAGATATGCCGGTCCCATCCCTGCCATGATCTCTTGCCAAAACTGTGGTCCCGAACACCATGTCCATCAAAGAGATAATCTTTATTATCGAAAGTAATGCTTCCGGTTACACGACCTGCCTGTTCATAGTGGACCTTGTGCAGTTCTTTCAGTTTTTGGAAAAATTCCTTGTTCCATGGATGGGCAGCGATCCGTGAGGCGGTATGTTCAAGAATAGCTCCCGCACGGTCGAAATCGATCAGCGGAGTGGTACCCTCCCACAGGATCCGAAGAGTGGCATCCTTTTCAAGTGAACCTTTGGATAAGGTGCCCTGATAGGTTAAGGACCAGCGTTTACCGGGTTCTTCCATGCGATAGGCGAGCGGCCCCTGGACAAAACCTTCGCCTGCCGGCATGTTCCTGTTCTCGAAACCCCACACCCCTTCGCCGGGAATGTGGACCTTCAGCCAGTTCTCATGGGGTTTGCCGGTACGGAAAGCCTGGCGTGTGACGAAGGCAAGACCGTCCTCCTGCCATCCGGCGAAATAGATGCTGTCATTGTATCCGGGCACGGTGGGGGCGGTGTGCAGACGCTCCAACTCGCTGACAGGTAACTGCCGGGCTCTTTTCCGCCCCACTATTTTCCGTGCCAGGAACCTTTTGATCATCTGTTTCATCGGATCCGGGGTTTCTTGCAAAAATAGCTCTTTTGATCTGCCGATGAGGGGGTATGGGGTGATTGCCACCCTTTTTGCACCCGTGCTTTATTGCCGATGGTTAGCGGTAAGGACGGGGAAGGTGTCAGTACGGAAGGGGGAGGCCGGCAGACCGGCGCCGTTGAACAGGTTGCAGCAGGGGTTGGCAGCCCATCCATACCTTACATAAAGCGGTTTGGTGATCTGGGGCGACCAGACGATCACCTGCTGACCGTCAAGACGGGCTTTCGCCCATACAAAACGGCCATCTTCTCCCGCAATGGCAAACCCACGCAAAGGATCCCCGTCCGTTTGGAGACCACCGTCGGCATGCAGGAAACGGATCACCAGTGAGTCTCCCGAACGGATGACCGTGTCGGGAACAGGTCCCGACCAAGCCACTTCCCTGCCGTAAACCCTGGCCAGGGCAAGCAATGCCAGACGGCGTCCTACCTCCTGTTTATTTTTGGGATGGATATCATGCGCATCGCCGATATCGATGGTTACGACCATGCCGGTGTGGGGAAGGTGCAGGGCCAACATCTGTGCTTCGCGCAGTTCAGCCCAAGGGTCGTCAACGGGTTGTTCGGGTGGGTCATGGAAAGCGGCCAGCTGGACGAACAGAAAAGGCATCCCGGGACGTTGCCACGTGCTGCGCCAGCAACGGATCATCGCCGGGAAAAGACGACGATACTCCCAGGCCCGCGGGACGTTCGACTCGCCCTGGTACCAGATCACCCCACGCAGAGCATAGGGTGCAAGAGGACGGATCATGGCATTGTACAGTACCGTAGGACGGTTGACCCCGGCATTGGCATCCGGCTTTTCAGGTAAACGGTGCACGTCGATCCTGCCTGGATCAAGCCGGTATTTCCATGGGCCTGCAAGAGACAGGGTATCTCCCTTACATGCAGCATACATTGCTGAGGAAGGACCGTATAAGCCTCCTACGTTACCGATGTCGAGCACGGCTACGGTGAGTCTGTTCCTGCCTCTCTGCACGTACGGGCCGGGCACATGGTACACACGCAGGTCGGCTACATCAGTACCCCTGCCTATGCGATGGCCATTGAACCATGTGATGTCATAATCGTTGATCCTTCCCAGAGAGATGATTATCTCCCTGCCTTCCCAGCTGGCAGGCAGGGTCAGGTCACGGGCGAACCAGACCACACCGTCCACCTCTCGCAGTCCTGCTTCTTCCCAAAGTGTGGGCAATCGCATCACGGGCCATGATGCAATGGGGAAAGAGGCTTCCTGCCATCCCCGGCGGAAGGTGCCGGCACGGGCCAGGATCGTCTCGATCTGGTCGGGCCATACTGCCCGTCGCCGGACAAAGGAACGGACCCTCTCCTCCTCGCTGCGCCGGTCGGCGAGGATGGCGGTGACCGTATCGCGAAACGAGGGAAATTGCCGCAAAGTGTCGGCACAGGTCCAGGCTTCCACGACCGTCCCGCCCCAGGCCGACTGGATGATTCCTACGGGTACTCCTAAGCGGCGTTGCAGCTCACGGGCAAAAAAATATCCCACTGCCGAAAAGTGTTGTACACTGGCGGGGGAACATCCCTGCCAGCCGCTTCCCACGAAAGTGTCACGGGGCTGACAGGCCATGCTTTTCCGCACTTGAAAAAAACGGATGTCGGGATGATCGGCCTGTTGCAGCTCCTCCTGCCAGTTCAGCACTTTCCCGTTCCCTCCCACAGGCATCTCCATGTTCGATTGTCCTGAGGCCAGCCACACCTCACCCACAAGGATATCATGCAACGTGTCGCTCGTTTTGCCCTGCAGGATCATTTCATACGGTCCTCCCTCATTCATCGGAGGGAAAATCACTTGCCACCGGCCCTGGTCGTTGGCTTTGGCCGTTTGTGTTTGTCCTGCCAGCTTCACCTTTATCCTGCTGCCCGGCTCGGCTTGCCCCCATACCGGCAGAGGCATATCCCTCTGAAGTACCATATGATCGGTGAAAAGGGCGTTCGGAACGATCTTTTCCGCATCCGGCCGTGGTTGACATGAACACAGGATCAAGACCAGGATCCCGGGGACGAGGAAGAGGGACTTTTTCATGATCATCGTTTTGAAGGGGGAAGGAAAAGAAAACGTGCCGGCAGTCTTTGTTTGGGTTGCTGCGGACCCTCCCAGGCCACATCCAGGTAACTGCTGCCACCGTTCTGGAAATAGTCCACCTCCAGGGGGTGATAGCCCCGGGTGAGACGTATGCTTCCTTTCTTCATCACTGTTCCGTGGAGCCCGTCGTTGTCCACTACCTTCTTCCCGTCGAGGAACAGACGGCTGCCATCGTTGGAGGTGAGGAAAAAGGTATAGATGCCGGTCTTCCGGATATAAAGGTAACCTGCAAAGCGGAGAGCAAAGTAGGTAGCAGGTGCCGGCACCTCATCCAGAACGATGTGGTGGCATAGCCCTGACCTTTCCGGAGCAAGTTTTTTCATGTCCGGGAGGCGGGTAAAAAGGCCCGGATAGAGACTCCATCGGAGGCCGTTACGTTGGGGATCGTAAAAGTCGAACACTGCCAGGCTGCTCACACTGGGAAGGCTTCCGTTGCCGAAAGCACGGGCCTGCAGGAGGGTGTAGTCGTCGATGATCAGCGGGGCCCGGTACAGGGCCGAGGTGCTGCGGGGTATTGTGCCGTCGGTGGTGTAACGTATCCGGGCGGCGGTGTCGCGACAGATGAGGCGGACCCGCAGGGTCGTGCCGAAAGGAAGGCTGGTGTCGCCGGGCACAATGCGCGGTGCGGGCAGATAAGGCGTGGTGTGCGGCATATGAACCCCACGGGTTGTGAAAACATAGTTGCCCGAGCCGGCCTCGAAGACCGCAAACCCTCCCTCGTACCCTTTGAAATGAAGACCTCTTGCCATCGAGGCAGGGATCCCGTTCTCCAGTACCTCCTCATCACCTCTGACAGGCACATAGAGGGTGGCCAGCGTGTTGCCCGGAAGGGTGATCTCCCAGGAAAAACGCGTCGTGTCGTGGAGCCAGTGACTGACGATCATGCCGTGAAGCGAACGGTAACGGGCCGTGACTTCCCGGAGACCGTCAGGGACGTAAGGCTTCATGACAATATGCCGGAAAGCGGGATAGTGGGGGTCGGGACGGATACCGGCCAGCTCCTGGTAGAGCCAGATCAGGAGATCACCCAAGAGCATCACGTGGTTGCCCGAGTTCATCGAAGGATCACCCTGGTCGCCGTTCCACAGCTCCCAGATGGTCGTGGCCCCCTGACGCACCATATAACCCCAGGAAGGGTAGGTGTCCTGGGTGACCAGTTGCCATGCCACATCGGGGTGGCCCATACCTGTAAGGGTACGTAACAGCCATTGTCCGCCGATGATGCCGTTGCCCACGTGGTTGTCGAGCTCACCCTGGATCTTGCGAAGAAGATTGGCCACCACCGCCTCACGATATTCGGCAGGTACCAGCCCGAAAGAGAGAGCCAGGACCGAAGCGGTGACCGAGTTATTGGCGTAAGAGCCTGTCCTGGGACGGAAAAAACGATCGTGAAAGGCTTTTCGTACCGTGGCAGCCTCGGCGGCATATGCCGCTTCTTCCTCTTTGTGGCCCAGCAAGGCCGCAAAACGGGACATCATCATGAGTTCACGATACCAGTATGCCGTGGCGATGTAATCCCCCGGCGTCATCCTCGAAACGTCATGAGTGTGGATGAGAGACATGTCTCGGGGCGGGGTACACCAGTCACCGTAAGTGTCACGGGTCATGATCCCGTGATGCACATAACGGCTCATGTGCCGTATCCAGCGCTGCATGGCCGGGTAATGGGATTCGATGGCCCGCAGGTCGCCATACTGGGTATACAGCATCTCGGCGATGAAAAGGAAGGTGCCGGCCCAGGTGGTATTGTCGTTGTAAAAAAGCCAGTAGGACGGGGCCACATCAGGAATGGACCCGTCGGGACGCTGGGCATCTTCCATGTCCGTAAGCCATTTGTTGTAAAGGGCGGCGATGTTGAAAAGATAGCTCTCTCCCGTACTCCCGGCGGTCCGGTCGCCCAGCCACCCCTGCCGTTCATCCCGCTGCGGACAGTCGGTGGGAATACTCCGGTAGTTGCCCCGGATACCCCAGACGGCATTGCGGTAAATGGCATTGACCAGGGTGTCGGAGCAGTTGAAGGTGCCGGTACGTTCAAGACGGTCGTGAACCACCAACCCCGTGACGGTGGTAAGGTCGGGCACCCCGGGATAACCGGTCACCTCCACATAACGAAAGCCGTGGTAAGTGAAGCGAGGCTGCCATACCTCCTCTCCCTCGCCGCGGAGGATGTACAGGTCGGTGGCGAGGGCTGTGCGAAGGTTGGCCGTGAAGAGGCCGCCATCGGGACGGAGGCGCTCGGCAAAACGAAGTCGTACCGTATCCCCGCGGCGACCCCGCACTTTCAGACGGGCCCAGCCCACCATGTTCTGTCCCATGTCAAAGAGAAAGATGCCGGGACGTACCTGCCACATGGCGACCGGTTGCAGCGTATCGGTCACGATCAGGGGAGGGATGGGCTGTGCCTGCAGAAGGCCGCCGGGGGACTCCATCGGGGAGGCCGGGGGCCAACGCCGGTCGTCGTACCCCGGACGGGTCCACCCACCCAGCTCCCTGCGGGCATCGTACTCCTCACCGTCGTATTCGTTGTTGGAGCGGACAGGACCCTGATCGGTCACCTTCCAGGAGGTGTCGCTGACCACCAGTTGCCGACGCCCATCCTCGTAACGGATAATGATCTGGCAGATGGCCCGTGGGAGACCATAGTCACGCGTGCGGACGGGAACCGTGGTGCGGGGTGCGAAAAAACGGCCGTTACCCAGAACCATGCCTGCCGCATTTTCTCCCTCTTGAAGGTAGGGGGTCACGTCGAAAGTCAGATAATAACATCGTTTGTCGTAATCCGACAAAGCCGGTGCAAGGACCTGGTTGCCCACTTTTTTCCCGTTAAGGTAGAACTCGAACGATCCCAGGCCTGTGACGTAGGCGGTGGCTTCCCTGATCTTTCCCTGCAGGCGGAAGCTCTTGCGCAGGTATCTGGCTGCCAGACGACGGTGCAGGGCTGCGGTGTCATCCCCCGCAGAAAGGGTGTCGAGACCGATCCAGCGGGCATGCCAGTCGGAAGGATGAAACAGCCCGGTACGCCAGCGGGCCGGCCTGCTCAGATGACTGCGGCCGTTGCTGTCCCAGATGCGCACATGCCAGAAATAAGTGTGATCGCTCTCCAGCGGACGCCCGGCATAGACCACCTGGATAGAAGTATCGGAGATCACCTGGCCACTGTTCCACATATCCGGCTTGCCGGCCAGGAGCTTCTCTTCGGAGGAGGCTACCTCCACCTGCCAGGCCGCCTGTCGCATCCCCCGCAGATCGGTCTCCATCGACCAGAAAAAGCGGGGTTGCGTCACATCCACACCCCACGGGTCCTTGAGATATTCCACACGAAGGCCGGTCACCCGGACACTGTCGGGAGAAGACCCCAGTAAAGGAAGGAAAGAGAAAAGAAACAATGCCGCAACAGCGAACTTCATGGGTCTTTTTTCTCTTCTTTCAGCACCGTCAGCAAACGATCCGGATGGTTGGTGATGATGCCGTCGACACCGGCCTGTACCATCCTTCGTATCTCATCGGCTTCGTCGACGGTCCAGGTATAGACCAGGTATCCGGCCCGGTGGAGCGTGTCGACCTTCCCCCGGTCCAGCACTGAATGATGAGGCGCCCAGCCTGTAAAGGAAGGGGAAGAGGTTGTCCCTTGACGTATGCCGGCGGTAAGACTGTCGTAAAAACGAGGGAAGTTCCTGCCCAGAAGATAAAAAGTGCGGATCGAAGGATCAAGGGCCTGCACTTTGCGGACCGTATGGAGGTTGAACGACTGGACGACGGTCCGGCTCACGGCATCATGATCCTGCAGGATCTTCACCACCTTCTCTTCCAGACCGGGATAAAGGGTGTCATGGTCTTTTTTGATCTCCAGGAGGAGAGCGGCTTTTCCCTGCAGCGTGTTGAGGGTCTCTTCCAGGGTGGGTACCCGCTCGCCGGCAAAACGCTTGTCGAACTTGCTCCCGGCATCCAGACGACGGATCTCGGCGAGGGTCATCTCCCCTACCCGTCCGTGACCGTCGGTGGTGCGGTCGACGCTGTTGTCGTGGATGACCACCACATGTCCGTCACGTGTCTGATGAACGTCGATCTCGATCATGTCAACCCCGAGACGAATGGCATTGCGGAAAGCTGCCAGCGTGTTCTCCGGTGCCAGTGCAGCCCCGCCGCGATGGGCGATGACCAATACTTTCTTCTCACCTCTCTCTGAGGATGAACGCTTGGACCGACACGCCGGGACAAAGGTGAACAGGAACGAAAAAAGAAAAAGGATCAAGGGATTCCCTTTCATGATGCATGGCTTGGGGCCCTCCGGGACCTGCCTGCATACCGGCCGCTTTCCGGAAGGACCATTAACAAGTGGAGGTAAAAATATTGGTTTTGGATGAAAAAAGGGAAGTCTCCACTGTTTTTTCCCTTCTTTGCCGTTATTTTGTGAAAGGTTCCGTACATCATCTCAAAATTTCCTTTCATGTTACGTACCGTTCCCGCGATTCTTTTCCTGGTTGTTTTGCTTGCTTCCTGTAATCCGTCGGATAAGCCTGGTGGCAGGAAAGTGCCTTTTTCGGAGGGATGGTATTTCGTTCGCCTTGAGGATGACGCCATAAAGGATACCGGTGTTCTGCCGGTGGTGCAGCGGGGCAGGGACTGGGAGTCGCAGTTTTTTATTGAGAGGGTCACGACGGACGGAGAAAAGACAGTTCCGGAGATCCCTGACAGTGGGCGGGTCTTTTTGCGCAGGGTGGTCTGGCAGCGTGTCGACCTGCCCCATACGGCCTATGTGGAGCCGCTGGTGGTGAAACATCCGTGGCAGGGGATCTGTTATTACCGGAAATCATTTTTTATCCCTGCTGCCGACAGTGTCCGCAACCTTTTCCTACATTTCGAAGGGGCGATGCAGGAGGCGGTGGTGTGGGTCAACGGCCGCCGTGCCGCCGTCCATGCCGGGGGTTACACGCCTTTCGAGGTGCGGCTGGGTCCTTACCTGCACTACGGTGACACCAACGAGGTGATGGTGCATCTCGACAACCGCGACAACCCTCTCATCCCGCCGGGCAAGCCCCAGGACAGGCTGGATTTCTGTTATTACAGCGGTCTGTACCGCGATGTGTGGCTGATACGCACGGGCAGGCTGTACATCCCCGATGCGGTGGCTTTCGGCCGTCCCGCTGCCGGCGGGGTCTTCATCACCTTTCCTGAGGTGTCGCGGCGGCAGGCCCGGCTTCGGGTGCGTACCACGGTGCTCAACGAAGGCTATCGTCCGCGCCGCTTTGTGCTGGAGCAGCGCCTGCTGGATGCGCAGGGGAGGACGGTGGCCCGCGCCGTCCGCCGCTGTGCCCTCGCCGCCGGCGACACGCTCATCGCCGGACAGACCCTGACCGTGGCCCGGCCGCACCTCTGGGATCTCGACGACCCTTATCTCTATACCCTCGAGACCCGCCTTCTTGACGGCGGCACGGCGGCCGACAGACTGACCTCCCGCATCGGGATACGCCGTTTCGCCTTCTCCCGTGACAGCGGTTTCCTGCTCAACGGCCGCCCTGTCCGTCTTGTCGGCACCAACAGACACCAGGAATATCCCTGGACGGGCAATGCCCTCTCACGCAACGCCCAGTACCGCGACATGGTGAAGATCAAGGAAGGAGGCTTCAACATCGTACGACTGGGACATTACCCTCAGGACCCGGCCGTGCTGGATGCCTGTGATGAGCTGGGCCTGCTGGTCATCGAACCCATCCCGGGATGGCAGTACTTCAACGGGAACCCCCTCTTCGTGCAACGCACTTTCCGTGATATACGCGATATGATACGTCGCGACCGCAACCACCCCTCCGTGGTGCTGTGGGAGACCGTCCTCAACGAGTCGTACCTGCCCGCCCGCTGGAAAGAGGAGGCCTATGCCATTGCCCATGAAGAGTATCCCAGCGATCAGTGTTACACTTCGGGCGACATGTACGGCAGTTATGTGTGGGATGTGCTGTACAACGACTGGCACGAGGATTTCACCCGCCCCAACGACAGCCGCAAGCCCGGTTTCATACGCGAATACGGCGACTATGAGTTCGGCGGCAACAACAGCACCACGCGACAGCGGCGGGGTGCCGGAGAACAGAAACTACTCCTCTCGGCATGGAACTTCCAGTGGTCGCACAACCGTTACAATGCTTACTATCCCTGGACTACCGGCAATGCTATCTGGGAGATGTTCGACCACAACCGGGGCTGCTGTCCCACCATCTCGGCCAGCGGGGCTTCGGACATCTTCCGTATCCCCAAGTTCACATGGTATTTTTTCCGGTCGCAGCTGGATACCGGACGCCTGCTGGTGCAGCGCAGAATGCCACCCTCGGTCTTCCTTGCCACATCATGGTGTGCCGGCGAGCCCCTCCGCAAGGTGGTCGTCTACGGCAATGTGGAGGAGGTGGAACTGCAGATCAACGGCAGGACGGTGGCACGAAATAAACCCGATGACGGCCCCGACACCCCCTATTTCTTCCCCGAGAAAGGAGAACACCCCTGGGACGGCGGACATCCTTTCGACGGGGGCAACTGCCGTCATCTGGCACATCCCCCCTTCACCTTTGACAGCATAAGATGGGAGCAAGGCGTGATCACGGCGGTCGGATACCTGGGCGGAAAGGCCGTGGCACGTCACCGGGTGCGTACCCCGGAGAAACCGGCACGGCTCGGCATCGGTGTGGACCTTTCAGGAAAAGTACCGGTACAGGGAGAGAAAGACCTCCTCTTCGTGTATGTCCGCATCCTTGATCAATACGGTACCCTGTGTGTTGAGGACAATCATACTGTGGTGCATCTCCGCGCCGTCGGAGCAGGGCTCCTCTCCCCGGCCACCCGCACCGCCGAGGCGGGGATCGCCACCTTCCTCATCACCACGGGGCGGACACCGCAGGTGGAAATGCAGGCTACGGCGGAGGGACTCGCCGGCGCGGAAAAGGTGCTGGTACTTGCACGTGACGGGAAATGATGGAAGAATAACTGAAAGAAGAAAATTCTTATTTTCGCTTGGGGTTGTCTGCAGGTGCTGTACAACAGGGGGAATACGGCAGGTTTTGAGAAATAACGACAGGATGTCCAAAGTCTTGATCTTTCTTCTGGTGGCGGGGTTCCTGGTGGGAGCCGTTCTTTTCCTCGGAGGACGCTTTGCCTGTTATCTGGGCCTTTTACCATGGCCGCTGCGTGTTTTTTTCGGCCTGCTGTTTCTGCTGGTGGTGATCGGTGTCATTTCTCTTTCCAACAAGACCACATCATGGGCCCATGTCACTTATCTGCTGGCATCTTTCCTGTTGGGAGCTTTGTTATATCTTTTGCTGGCCACCCTGGCGGGGGAGGGGATACGCCTTCTGTGGCATTTGTCTTCCCAAAGCACGCTGCTGCTCGTGCTCCTGTTTACCACCCTGACCCTCGTAACAGGAGTTTACCAGGCCATGCGGGTGAGAACGACCCGTTTGACTTTGTCGGTGGGAAAACTCGAACACCCCTTACGCATCCTCCATCTCAGCGACCTGCACCTGGGACACTGGCACGGTGAGAGATTCCTCCGGAAGGTCCTGGAGAAAGGCCGTCAGGAGAAGGTGGACGTCTGTTTCATCACCGGAGATCTGTTTGACGGACGGTGGCAGCTGAGGGATGAAGTCTTTGAACAGTTCCGTGATCCCGGTTTTCCTGTCTTTTTCGTGGAGGGCAACCATGAGCGTTATACAGGTGTCGGGCCCATTGTGAAAAAACTGCAGGAAGCGGGTGTGCATGTTTTGCGCAACGAACTGGTGGAATGGGACGGTATTCGGATCGCAGGACTTCAGTATTTGCGGTCGGGTGGTCGTGGCGGTGATCTTCATGCACGCCGGCAGGGGCCTTTGCTGGAGGAGGTGCTGAGATCCCTGCCGTGGCGTTCTGACAAGCCCACGATCCTGCTGCATCATGCTCCCGTACCTCCCGAACAGCTGGTGCCTTACGGAATAGACCTTTTCCTGGCAGGCCATACGCACGGCGGACAGTTCTTTCCTTTTACGCTTGTGGCAGCAGCCGTACATCCTTACAACCGGGGTCTCCATACATTCCGTGGTATGTACATCTACATCAGCCAGGGCACCGGCACTTTCGGTCCTCCGATCAGGACAGGTACACGCAGCGAGCTGACCCTGATCGAACTGGTCCCGGCCGCACCTTCCGGAGAAAAGGCAGGATCTTCCCAAAACATCTGACCATGAAACAGTTTCTTTTTGTCTTTTTCCTTCTGATCTCTCTTTTTTCCTGTTCCCGGCATGAGGGAAAAACGACAGGGTCATCCGATACGCTTGTCATTGCCTGGAATGATGCACATCTTCATTATATGGGGCGTGTTGACACCACAGGCCCGGACCATGCTGTGCTGATCTGGCCGGGCAATGCGGTGGTCCTTCGTTTCCGTGGGAAGAAAGTGGAGGTCCTTTTGAAGGATGAATGGGGTAAAAATGACTATGATATCATCCTGGATGAAAGTTCTCCGCGTCTTTTGCGTTTGGACACGGTCCGTCGCTGGTATCTTCTGGCAGATTCATTGGACGAGGGGGAACATCAGCTGACCTTTTTCAAGCGTACGGAATGGACGCGCGGCAGGACTTTTCTGATGGCATTTCGCGTCACGGGTCCGGCCTGTGTGCCGGAGCACCCTGAGGTACCGGGCAGGCGTATTGAGTTCTATGGCAACTCCATCACGGCAGGTTATGCTGTCCATGATACCCTGGACGACCGTCCTGACAGTACTCTCAGTGACAACTATCCCACCTATGCCGCCATCACGGCCCGCCACTACGGGGCGGACTACTCATGCATCGCAAGGAGCGGCATCGGTCTGATGGTGAGTTGGTTCCCGATGATCATGCCGGAGATGTACGATCTGCACGATCCTTTCGACACCACCCGCCACTGGGATTTCAGCCGCTGGCAGGCTGACCTGGTGGTCATCAACCTGGGCCAGAACGATTCCTGGCTCGTGCGGGATCCCCGGTATCCCGAATTTGTACACCGTTTCGGTCAGGAACCTCCTACGGACCGTCAGATCATTGAAGCGTACAAAGGTTTTATCAAAATGATACGCAATGTATATCCCCGGGCCAGTATCATCTGCGCTCTCGGCAGCATGGATGCCGTGAGAGAGGGTTCTCCCTGGCCTGACTATTTGAAAACAGCGGTGAAAGAGCTGAACGATCCCGCTGTCTACACCCTCCTTTTTCCATATCTCGGGAAGGGCGGACATCCCAAAGTGAACGATCATCAGATGATGGCGGATACGCTGATCCATTTCGTTGACATAAACATTAATTGGTAAGACCATGAAAAGGAAAGGTTTTTTAACGGGAATTTTCATTATGGTGACCATGATTTCGTGGGCACAGAACTATACCATGCCACTCTGGCCGGAAGGAATGATCCCCGACCACAAGGATGTGGGTATCCGGGAGAAGGTGAAAACGTATGGCGGCAATACCCGTATCTTGCATGTGCAAGTACCCGGGATCGCGGTCTATCTGCCGTCCGGTCCCAATGCAACGGGACAGGCGGTACTGATCTGTCCCGGAGGAGGTTACCATGTCCTCGCCTACGACTGGGAAGGCACGGATATTGCCAAATGGCTCAATTCGCTTGGTATTGCGGGGATCGTGCTCAAGTACCGGTTACCGGCGGATGAAAGCAATACGGTGAGTTACAAGGTTGCACTTGAGGATGCAAAGAGGGCCATACGGCTGGTACGTTATCATGCCGGAGAATGGCATATCGATCCGGACAAGGTAGGGGTCATGGGTTTTTCGGCCGGGGGCCATCTGGCGTCTACCCTTGCCACTCATTTTGATACGGGGGATCCGCAGGCGCGCGACTCTTTGGAACGGATGAGTTGCCGTCCCGATTTCGTATTGCTCGGATATCCGGTGATCTCCATGGATGATGCCATCACCCACCAGGGATCCAAAAAAGCCCTGCTCCGCAGCGACCCCTCACCCGAACGGGCCAGGGAGTTCTCCAATGAACTGCATGTGACCGCCCGGACCCCGCCCACTTTTCTTTTCCTGGCTGCCGATGACAGGAGCGTCCCGCCGGAAAACAGCATCCGCTATTTTGAGGCACTCAAAAAACACGGTGTGCCTGCCGAAATGCACATCTACCCTGCCGGCGGACACGGCTTTTCTCTGGCTATCAACAGAGACAGACATACCGCCCGTTGGGTGGAAGATGCCGCTGCCTGGCTGAGATGGCTGGAAGAGAAAGAAGAAACTCCTGCAAAGTGAAAGGATCCTGTGTGGAAAACTGAAAATATGAAGAAAGTGATTAAGAGAGTCGTAACGTTCTTACTGGGAATGTTCTTTCTGTTGAGCGGAACGCTTCAGGCCCAGTGGAGCGGCCGGGGGAAAGTGCTCGAAGGCCTTGTCTTTCACAGCAAGCTGACGGGTGATGTCCGCTATACGATCTATCTTCCTCCCGGCTACGACCAGGATGAACGTCGTTATCCGGTGATCTATATGTTGCATGGCTTTTCGGACGATGATACCGGCTGGCTGCAGTTCGGCGAGGCCGACCGTATTGCCGGGGATGCGATCAACAGTGGAGAACTCCCTCCCGTGATCCTGGTCATGCCCGACGGCGGAGTGACCTGGTATGTGAACGATCACGATGGGAAAAAACCCTGGGAAGAGATGTTCGTTACCGAATTCATTCCTTACATTGATGCGACATACCGGACCCGACCCAAAAAGGAGTTCCGGGGTATCCTGGGGCTTTCGATGGGCGGTTATGGAGCGCTCCACATCGCCATGCGCCATCCCGGGCTCTTTACCGCTTCGGTGGCTTTCAGTTCAGGGACCTATACCGATGATGAGATCGTCAGAATGAACGAAAAACATTATCAGCGGTTGTTCGGTTCACTGTTCGGAAAAGATCTGAAAGGTGAAGAACGGCTCTCGGATACATGGCAAATTTTCAGTCCTTTGCATCTGCTGGACAGCCTCCCGGTTGAGAAGCTCAGAAGCGTCAGATGGTATATTGATATCGGCGATGATGATTTCCTTTACCGTGGCAATGCGGCGTTGCATGTGAAAATGAGAGAATTAGGCCTGCCCCACGAGTACCGGGTACGTGACGGAGCACATAACTGGTCTTACTGGCGCAGCGGTCTGAAAGAGGGCTTGCTTTTTATTGCGAAAGATTTTCACAGATAGGAAAAGATCATGAACAAAGTTTCCAGGTTAGGAAGTGTTTGGTTGTTGTTGTGGCTGACGGGTTCCCTGTTGGCGGGAGTGGGATATGCCCAGCAGGGAGCCGTGAGCAGGCTTCTGGAACGGATCCCGGGAGCAAAAGTGCGGCAGATCCGGGCGGATACCCTGTTCCTGAAAGCATGGGAGGTACTGCTCCCCCAGCCTGTTGATCACGACCACCCCGGCCGGGGAAGCTTCCTGCAACGCCTGTGGGTATCCTACCGTGACGACCGGGCACCCGTGGTGTTCGTTACCGAGGGTTATTCGGCTCCTGCCAATTATGTCAGTGAACTGGCACGCATCACGGGTGCCAACCAGATCATCGTCGAACACCGTTATTTCGGCAGATCACTGCCCGATACCCTCGACTGGCACTACCTGACCATTCGCCAGGCCGCGGCCGACCATCACCGTATCTATCAGCTGTTCCACAGCGTGTGGAAAGGCAAATGGATCAGTACCGGCATCAGCAAGGGAGGACAGACCACCATGTACTACCGCTATTTCTATCCTGAGGATGCGGACATATGTGTGCCCTATGTCGGACCGCTCAATCATGCGGCGGTCGATCCCCGCATCTTTACTTTCCTGGATACCGTCGGCAGTCCGGAATGCCGGAAGAAAATACGCACTTTTCAAATGGAGGTACTGAAAAGGAGAAAGGAACTTTTCCCCTTCTTCCAGGCATGGTCAAAAGAGAAAGGTTACACCTGGCGACGTGCCGGGGGCGACAGTGCTGCGTATGAATATGCGGTGATGGAGTATCCGTTCTCTTTCTGGCAATGGGGGATGGATTGCGGAAAGATCCCTGAAAAGGGACAGCCGGCCCCAACCCTGTTTGAGTATCTGGCAGGGACAGGCACCCTTGAGTATTTTTCGGACGAAGGGATTCGTCGGTATGAAGCTTTCTATTACCAGGCGCTTTCGGAACTGGGCTACTATGGCTACCGCTCTTCCTTGTATGCGGGTGAGATCAGGAATGTGGAGGATACCACTTTCCTTTTTGCCGTGCCCCGCGGTAGTCATCCTCACTATGATCCGGCAGTGATGGACCGTGTGGAAGCGTTCCTTCAGAATCGGGGTGATCATTTCATCTACATTTACGGGGGACAGGACACCTGGTCGGCTACGGCTGTGCGTTTGCATGGCCCGGCCCGGGCACTGGAGGTCTTCAGCCCCGGAGGATGTCATGCCACCCGCATCCGTACCCTTCCGCCGGCAATGCAACAACAGGTGCTCGATACCCTGGAACAGTGGTTGGACTTCCCCCTCATTACCCGGTGGATGAAAAAATAGGTATTTAAATACCTATTAAAATAAATATTTAAATAGGTATAAATAAATAGCAATAAAACAGGCATATAAGCAGCATGAACGGTCATGGTAGATTTCCTCTCCCGGTTCTGTGTGGGGGTTCCTTTTCCGGTGAGGTCTCACATGCCCAGGAAAGACAGTTCGTGGTGCTGCTGAAGATATGGAGCCGGCCGGAGGACCCTTTTCCGGGGATGTTGAGTTGAACAAAGGTTCAGCAACGGCGGAAGAGCTTGAAACGGATCCGGAAAAGCACCCAGATCACCGCACAAACAACAAAAAACCAAAGCCAGAAAGGATGGGGAGCGAAGGTGCCGGTGAGAGCATATTGCCGTACCGTCTCCAAAAGAAGGAACCCTCCGGGGATCTCCAGCAGGATATGGTACTCGGCGCGTAAAACGCGTTTCTTGTTGAAAGAGGTATCCGCCTTGCGGTAATGGCGGAAACGGGGCAGGAAAGCCGGGGTCTTCTCCGCCCATTTCAGGTATTGCTCACCAAATTTCCTGCGCAGGAAAGCTTCTTCTGCGAACATGATCCGCTCGTAATAAAGCCAGTAGATCAGGATGAAAAAGAGAATGAACCAGAAGTTTTCCGTATACAGGACCAGCCCGAGCCACATCAGGAAATTTCCCACATAGAGGGGATGACGTACCATAGAGTACCATCCGCTGGTGTTCAGTGCATCCGCTACCTGCTCCTCCCGGTTGCGTCCGGAAGTGCGTTCATGGGCATGTCCCACCGTCTGGATGCGGATGAAGAAACCTGTAAGGGAAACCAGCAGATAGAAAAGGGTCCGGAAAAAAAAGGCAGGATCCTCCCTGCCGGGATGGAACCACAGGAAAAGAAGCTCGGTCAACAGGAAAAGGACAGGCAGCTGTCCTCTCCAGCGGAAGAGCTGCTGTCCCCTGTGTTCCCACTCTTCGATCAGTGCCATGATATCATCTGAGTTGTTGATGCCCTGGGGGACAAAAATAAAGGAAATGTACCAGCTTTTTCAATTTTTCTCAGAAGCTCCATTTCAGCCGCAGGAAAGCCAGGGTCAGGCGTTGCCGGCCGGAGCTTTCCGTGAACTTGCCGTTGAAATGTTGCAGGAAGAAAGCGAGTTCCACGTTGTCAAGCAGGGAGAGGTCCAGACTGGGCCCCAGAAAAAAACCTTGCAGGGAAGGATACCAGATCGCCGAAAAGGTGCCGCTGAAAAGAGGTGTGAAAGGGTAGGAAACCTGTCCGAAGATATTGAAATCGGTGAAGGTGATCTCTTTGACCCCAAGGGGTCGGTAATAGAACTCGGCAAAGTTCAGGTAATGGTAGTCAACGCTCGACCAGAGGAACTCGAACTGCACGGTGAGGGAGTTGCGGAAAGCATAGCTGCTGCCCAGCGAGAGCATCACATCGCCTTTGCCGAAGGCGGAATCGGAAGGCTGGAAAAAAGTGATCTCTCCGCTGAAACCCGCATTGCCCAGGTTGCCTGCCCAGCCGGTACCCCCTACGTACTCCCCTCCGTTGAGGATCCCTCCAAAGAGCTGAAGGTCGTAAGTGCCGGGATTGAGCCGCAGGATCGCTGCTGCCGTCACTTTCCGGTCGGCATCCACCTTCACGCTCACTTCCGCATCGGTGGAGGCACCGGTATAGTAACGTACCCGCAAAGCATCGCATCCCGGCTTTTCCACATAATCAAAATCAAAGAACGAATAGGCATTGAAGATGTCGTTGGGGTTCCATACCATGTTCTTCCCCCAGTTGATGCGTTGTCGTCCTGCCCTGACCTCCAGGTTACCCGCCTTCAGGTCGATCCAGCCCCTGTCGAGGGTGCTCTCCAGGATGTAGGAGGTTCCGGAAGCCACGGTGAAGGAGAGATCCACCCATCCCCGGTCTTCGGAATACATTTCCTTGTACCCCGGGATCTCGACGGAACGTCCTGCCAGAAAACGGTTGCGCATCTCCGCATGGAGGGTGAGATGTTCACCGGCGTACCAGGTGAGGCGCAGCCGGTTGTGGATGAGGTTGTCCAGGTACCAGGGATCCCTGACCTTCTGGAACATCACGCTCTGCATCTCGGAGAGATACCCTCCGAATTCCAGGGCAGACTCCTCCTGTGCCGGAGCCTGCCTCACGGCCGTGAGCAGCAGAAGGGAGCATACAACGCCGGTGGTCACGGAGCGTCCCATAGGCATGGTCTCTATTTTCTTTGGTCGGCGATCACTTTGCCGTCCTCCAGGGTGATCACACGGCGGGCTTTTTTCACCACGCGGGCATCGTGGGTGGAGAAGATGAAGGTGGTGCCTTCCTCGCGGTTGAGCCGTTCCATGATGTTGAGAAGGTTCTCCGTGGCGTGGGAGTCGAGGTTGGCCGTGGGTTCGTCGGCGAGGATGAACTTGGGGCGGGAGGCGAGGGCACGTGCCACGGCCACCCGCTGCTGCTGGCCGCCCGACAGCCTGGAAGGACGACTGTGAAGACGGTCGCCCAACCCTACGGCACGGAGCAGCTCGGTGGCCCGCCGCTGCCGCTCCTCCTTAGGCCGGCCCTGAAGATGCATGATGAACTCCACGTTCTCCAGAGCCGTCAGCACGGGGAGAAGGTTGTACGCCTGAAAAACGAAACCGATGTTGTGAAGCCGGAAATCGATGATCTCACGCGGCCGCAACGACCAGAGATCAACCCCGTCGATGATCACCCGCCCCGACGAGGGACGGTCCAGACCCCCCACCAGGTTCAGGAAGGTCGTCTTGCCCGAGCCCGACGGACCTACCACCGCCGTGAACTCGCCCTTCTCAAAGGCCAGATCGATGTGGTCGACCGCCGTCACGCGGATCTCTTCACTCTCGTATATCTTCACCAGATCGCGGATCTCTATGATGTTCATGACTGCTTGTATTTTCGTTCGTAGGGTTGTTCGATCATTCTGTACGGAGTGCTTCCGCGGGATCGTAGCGGATCGCCTTCCAGGCCGGATAGAGAGCCGCCAGAATCCCCGTGAGCATCACCATCAGGGTGACATTGATCAACATTGCGAGATCGATGTGGGTGTGTACCAGCGTGTTGTATCCCAACTGTTCCAGTCCTTTCCCGAACATGGAAAGGTCGATGTAGTGATGTTCGAAATGTTTGGCCAGCAGGGTCCCGAAGAGAACACCGCTCACACCGCCGGCCATGGTGAGCATGACCGTCTCCAGGATGATCATCAGATAGATGCGGGTACGGCTCATCCCGATGGCCAGCAGCATGCCGATCTCTTTCCTTCGTTCAAGGATTACCATCAGCATGGTGTTGATGATCCCGAAGAGGAGGGCCAGCAGGATGATGGCGATGAAAAGGTACATGTACTGGTCCATGGCGGCCGAGATGTAGGTGAGTTCGGGGCTGATCTCTTTCCAGGTGAGCACCTCGAGGCCGGGAGCCAGGCTGCGGATCCTTTCCTGCAGCTCCGGCGTGAAACGGTCGTCGTCGGTACGGATGGCCAGTACATGGGCTGCCTCCGGCGGCAGGGACGTGAGACGCCGCAGATCGTCGTAGCGGACAAAGACATGCGTCTCATCCCATGAGGTGTTGGTGGTCCGGTAGATGCCGACCACGCGGAATGCCGCGGCGGTCAGGTCCTTGTGAAGGTCCTGCAGGGTGATCACCACCCGCGAACGGAGATGGATATCCAGCTTGTCGGCCAGTTTCTTGCTGATCAGCACCGGGTTGCGGCGTACGCCGGTGAGATATTCCCCTTCAATGAGCTTTTCTGCCACGTCGGTGACCCGACGTTCCTCTTGGGGCATCACGCCGGTGAGGGTGACGCCTGTGCCGCTCTCGGCCGAGGAGATCATGGCCTGGACCACAATGCGGGGTGAACAGCCTGCAACATGGGGCAGGGTATCCAGCCGGCCGGCCAGCCCCGTTCCACCGGGGATGAAATAACGCAGCTCAGAAGTCTTGCGGAAAAGCGAATCCTGCACCCGCAGGTTGGAGATCTCCGTACGAATGGCCGTATCCATCCGCTGCTCCATCATCCCTCGCATGAAGGCCGTGGAGAAGATCCCTGCCATGATCCCCAGCGTGATGGCCGTGATCACCACCAGGCTGCGTACCCGGTTGCGCCAGATGTTCCGCCATGAGACAGCTATCAGCATCGCATCAGGGTTAAGTTCGTCCTATTGGGTTCTTTCCTCATCCTCGTAAAGCTTTGGAGATGTCGAGACGTGCGATCCTGACCACGGGATAGAGCGAGATGACCATGACCAGGATGAACACAGTGATCATCTGATTGAGGAAGATCGAAGGCATCAGGGAGAAGGCATAGACCGGTTCGATGCCCATGTCGGTGAAGGCCTTGGCCGCCTGTCCCGTGATCCGGATGGGATGGTGATAGAACCAGGTATTGATCACAAGACTGGCAAGAAGGCCGGTGAGGACCCCCAGAAGAGCGATGTAGAGGGTCTCCAGAAAAAGGACGGCTGCCAGGGTCCTTTTTTGCATACCGATGGCGATCATCACCGCCAGCTCCCTTTTCCTTTCGGAGAACATCATGATGACGGTTCCCAGGATTCCGAAGCCGATGATGATGTAGAGGATGGCCTTGAAGATCCTACCGCCCATCCTGTCGCTGGCGATGATCTGTACCAGTTCGGGCTGCATCTCGTCCCAGCTCATCACGCGCAGGGGGGGACGGATACGTTCCCGGAGAGCCCGGCGGACTTCCGGCATGTCGTAATGGTCGCGTACCATCACCACCAGTGAGGTGATCCTGCCGGGTGCCCAGTACAGCTCCTGGGCCTGGCGGAGGTCGAGATAGACGAACTCCCGGTTGAATTTTGGCAGGGGATAACGGAAGATGCCCCGGACGGGATATTTCCCGGCAGCACTCACGCCGTGGTATCCCATGCCCAGGAGTACCAGGGTGTCCCCGATGGAGATGCGGAGATAGGAGGCCAGTTCGTCACCGATCAGGAGACCGCTGTCGCCGGGAGTCAGGTAACGCCCGGAGATGATCCATTTGGCAGGATCGGTGATGGCAGCTTCCCGTACCGGGTCGATGCCGATGACTGCCACCCCGCGTGTCAGCTCCTCGGACGAGGCCAGGGCGAACGACTCCAGCCGCGGCGCCGTGCCGGTCACCCGCGGAACCTCTTCCACCTCCCGCAACAAAGAATCGGTGAGAAGAAAAGTGTTGTTGATGGTACGGTTGTCCCAGTAATCTTCTTGTTGTACCTGCAAATATCCCGAGTAGAACTTGACCACGTTGTCGATCATCTTGCCGTA
>CAZRDX010000052.1:0-281218 GCA_964599235.1 uncultured Rikenellaceae bacterium | reverse complement strand
AAACTTTCGTACCTTTGCGGCGCTATGGGTGAAGGCAAAGAGCGACTGCTCGGACATTTCATGGCACATCCCCGTCGGGGGGAGCTGCTGGCATGGCTGCAGGGTGAGGAGCCGTTGACGGTGCATCTGGAGGGGCTGGCCGGTTCGTTTCCGGCGTTGCTGGCCTCCTCCCTGCTGCCCGCCCTGCATACCGTCCAGCTCTTCATCCTCCCTGAGATGGAGGAGGCGGCCTACTTCTTCAACGACCTGGAAAACTTTGCCGAGGGCATCACCGTCCGCTTTCTGCCCTCCTCCTACAAGCGGCATATCCGTTACGGTCAGCAGGATCCTTCGAACAAGATCCTGCGCAGTGAGGTGTTGCAGATGCTTTCGTCCGGCACGCGCAAGCTGGCGGTGGTCACCTGGCCGGAGGCGCTGGCCGAGATGGCGGTGAACCGCCGCACGCTGGTGAGGAACAGCATACGGCTGAAGCAGGGTGAGGAGATGACCCTCTCGTTGCTGGAGGAGGAGCTGTTGGCCAAGGGTTTCCGGCCGGTTGACTTCGTGACGGGGCCGGGCGAGTATGCTCTGCGGGGCGGCATCATCGACGTCTTCTCCTTTGCGGCCGAACGGCCTTACCGTCTGGACCTGGCGGGCGACCGTATCGACAGCATCCGTACCTTCGACGTGGAGACGCAGCTCTCGGTGGAGAAGGTGCCGGTGGCGGTGCTCCTGCCCGACATGGAGCGTGTGACGGAGGTGACCGAACGCGTGCCGGTGTTGTCGTTGCTGCCCCCTTCGGCGACGGTGTGGGTGCGCGACCGCGCGCTGGTGCGGGGCATGCTGGAGGAGCTGCAGGCGATGGAGCCGCTGCCGGCGGCCGGCGACGACGAGACCCCCGCCCCGCCACCGCTGATGGGGCCGGCCGCCTTCGACGAACAGCTCGCCCGCTACCGTGTGGTAGAGATGGGGCAGACCTCGTCCGGCCTCGTCACGCACCGTCTTGCCTTCCATGTGTCACCCCAGCCGGCGTTCCGGAAGAACTTCGATCTGCTGGCCACACGCCTTGAGGAGCTGTCCGGCGAAGGTTATCGTATCTATCTCCTCTCCGGCCACGAGGCCCAGCGTCAGCGGCTGCGCGAAATCCTGCAGAGTCTTGTCCCCGGGGTGCCGTATGAGACCTGCGACCGCGACCTCCACCAGGGCTTCATCGACCATGACCTGCGACTGGTATGCTTCACCGACCATCAGATCTTCGACAGATACCAGCGCTACCGCCTGGCGAAGAACTTCACCCGCCAGGAGATGCTTACCATCGAGGAGCTCAAGGCCCTCCACCCCGGCGACTATGTGGTGCATGTCGACCATGGCATAGGCCGTTTTGCGGGCCTGGTGCGTATCGAGAACAACGGCCGCACACAGGAGGTGGTCAAGCTGGTGTACAAGGACAACGACATCCTCTACGTGAGCATCCACAGTCTGCACCGTATCTCCAAATACAAAGGCAAGGACAACGAGCCGCCGGTGATCCACAAGCTGGGGGGCAAAGCGTGGAAGACGCTGAAGCAGAAGACCAAGAGCCGGGTGAAGGACATCGCCCGCGAGCTGATCGCCCTGTATGCCCGGCGCATGCAGAAGGAGGGTTTTGCTTTTTCGCCCGACACCTATCTGCAGCAGGAGCTGGAGGCGTCGTTCATGTATGAGGACACGCCCGATCGGATCACGGCTACCCGCAAGGTGAAGGAGGCGATGGAGGCTCCCCACCCCATGGACATGCTGGTATGCGGTGATGTGGGCTTCGGCAAGACGGAGGTGGCCATCCGTGCCGCCTTCAAGGCGGTGGCCGACAGCAAGCAGGTGGCCGTGCTGGTGCCTACCACCATCCTGGCCATGCAGCATTACCGCACCTTCTCCGAGCGGCTGAAAGACTTCCCCGCTACCGTCGACTTTCTCTCGCGTCTGAAACGTCCGGCCGAGCAGCGGGAGACGCTGAAAAGGCTGGCCGAGGGTAAGATCGACATCCTTATCGGCACGCACCGGCTGCTGAGCAAGGATGTGAAATACAAGGATCTGGGACTGCTGATCATCGACGAGGAGCAGAAGTTCGGCGTGGCGGCCAAGGAGAAGCTCAAGCAGATGCGTGCCGAGGTGGACACCCTGACGCTGACGGCCACACCCATCCCGCGCACGCTGCAGTTCTCGCTCATGGGGGCGCGCGACCTGGCCATCATCAACACGCCCCCGCCCAACCGCCACCCCATCATCACCGAACTGCATACCTTCAACGAGCAGATCATCCGTGAGGGCATCGAATATGAGCTCAACAGGGGCGGGCAGGTCTTCTTCATCCACAACCGGGTGGAGAACATCCACAAGGTGGCGGAGAAGATCGGGGCCATCGTGCCGCATACGCGCATTGCCGTGGCGCATGGTCAGATGGAAGGGCGTGAGCTGGAGGCGGTAATGCTGGGGTTCATCGCCGGCGAGTACGATGTGCTGGTGGCCACGACGATCATCGAGTCGGGGCTTGACATACCCAATGCCAACACCATCTTCATCAACAACGCGCATCATTTCGGTCTGAGCGACCTGCATCAGCTGCGGGGTCGTGTGGGGCGTTCCAACCGCAAGGCTTTCTGTTATCTGCTGGCGCCGCCGCTGACGCTGGTGACGCCCGAGGCACGACGGCGGCTGAAGGCGCTGGCCGAGTTCTCCGAGCTGGGCAGCGGCTTCAACCTGGCCTTGCAGGACTTAGACATACGCGGTGCGGGCAACCTGCTCGGGGCCGAACAAAGCGGCTTCATCGCCGACATCGGCTTCGAGACCTACCAGCGGATCCTCCAGGAGGCGATGCAGGAGCTGCGGGAAGGCGAGTTCAGACATCTCTATGAGGAAAAGAGCGGGAAAGAGGAGGTGCAGCAGTATGTCGGCGATACGCAGATCGACACCGACCTGGCGGTGATGCTGCCTGACAGCTATGTGGGGAGCGATACGGAGAAGATGAAGCTCTACCGTCAGCTCAATGCCGTCGCCGGCGAGGAGCAGCTGCAGCAGTTCGAGCGGATGCTGGAGGACCGTTTCGGGCCGTTGCCGCCCGAGGCACGCGCGCTCATCGATGTGGTGCGGCTGCGGCGTGTGGCGATGCGCCTGGCCATCGAAAGGATCATCCTCCGCCAGGATACTTTCCATGCCATCTTCGTCGGCGACAGGGAGTCGCCTTTTTACAGTTCCGACCTTTTCCGGAAGATCCTGTGGTACATCCAGGAGCGTCCGGCCCGTTTCCGTCTGAAGGAGAAGAACAACAAGCTGATGCTCACGGTGCCGAAGATCAGGGACATCCGCGAGGCGCTCCGTCTGCTCGAGGAGATGCTCAAAGCCACCTCGGACAATGACGCTCTGTCAGGAGCACAATGACAGCCGAAGGCAAATGACGCCACGCAGTGGCTAGTGACGCTCCGTCAAGAGCATATTGACAGCTCTTCAGGCCGAATGACGGGCTGTGCGCCGGCATGTGGGTTCCCGGCACCCAGCACCCTGCCACGGCGGGTCGAAGGGGTCGAAAGGGGGCCAAGGGGTCGAAGAGGTCGATATTGACAGGTTGGGAGCCGGTTTTTGGGGATTGCTTAGGCGCCGAGGCGCCTTGCAACATCCGGGTACATTTGATACGAGATCGTCATTGGGGTTCTGAACACACCCCCAAGCCCTCTCAAGAGGGGAGGCCCTGCACACAGGGCCAATGACAGGCCCGAAGGGCAGATCATGTTCAAGTCATTTCATCATCAGGATGGGAGTTTTCTTCACCGTTCCCCAGAAAAACTCGCCTGCCTGCGGGTCGGCAGGGTTGGGCAGACGGGAGTCGACCACGTTGTCGGGGACGGCAGGATACTGGATGCGCAGGTAGAAGGGGGCGGAAGGAGTGTCGGTGGCTACCACCACGAGGGTACGGTCGGAGGTGCTGTTCACGTCATTGGTGAAGTTGACCCGCTCGACCCACCACTTGCCCGGAAGGTTCTTGTTCTGGTAGGTGACCGAGAACCCGCGCGATCTGTACGGGTCGTATCCGATGAACTCCATGCCGTAGCCGACCCCGTTGCGGGGGTATTTGATCGAGACGGTATAGCGTTCTCCCTGACGGACGACGTAGGTGATCACTTTGATGTATTTTCCTTTGTAGTTCTCTTTCAGGTATTTCTGTGTCTGTGGGGTGAAGTAGCGGAAATCGGGGTTGCCGTTGTCGGTGACGGGTACCGACTGGGTGTGCAGGAGCCCCGACCAGTTGCCGTAGGTCTGTGCCCGGCTCAGCAAGGGGAAAACCAACAGTACGGAAAGTAGTAGCAATGATGATCTTTTCATGAGATGAAAATTTTTTTGATTTGTTTTTTATCTACGTGGTTCCGGCAGGGATGTTGTGAAGGTTGAATATGTTTTTCAGCAGTTTTTTCCACAGATGAGGAGAAAAAATTTCCTATCTTTGCATTCGCTTTTGGAGAGTTGCCGGAGTGGTCGAACGGGGCAGACTCGAAATCTGTTGACCCGCCTAGCGGGTCCGGGGGTTCGAATCCCTCACTCTCCGCAACAACAGAACAAACCCCGCGCAGCGGGGTTTTTCTTTTCCCGCGAGTCCGCCGAAAGCTTGCTTACCTGCGGACGAGCGGGGAAAGAAATGAAACCGGAGGTTTTTGTTCTGTTGATGTAGGGAGCCACCCCCCGGGATCGCGAACGGAGTGAGCCATCCCGGGCTTTTGTAAAAAGCTTGCTTTTGTAAGAAGACGTAAAATACAAAACGGTGAACGAAGTGAACCGGGTTTTGGCTTTGCAGGGAGCCTCCCCCGGGATCGCGAACGGAGTGAGCAATCCCGGCCTTTCGCCGAAAGCTTGCTTACGAGCGGACGAGCGGGGAAAGAAAGAAAACCGGAGGTTTTTGTTCTGTTGTTGCAGGGAGCGATCCCGCGATGTTCCGGTACGCTGTTCATCCTGCGCGGCTGATCTTTTCCAGGAGTGTTTTGTTGAGGATCTCGAGGGTGCGGTTGTCCCACCGGAGGATGTTGTCCTGGCGGAGTTCTTTGAGGATGCGGCTGACGCTTTCGCGGGAGGCACCGATCATCCTGCCCAGCTCTTCCCGGGTAATGTTGAGTGGGAAGGTGTCGCTGCCGAAGATGTGGTTGGCGAAGTAGAGGATCATGTCCGCTACGCGTCCGGTGACCTGTTTCTCGAGGAGATGGATGAAGCGGTGGAGGTACTCGATCTCTTCCTGGCTGACGTATTGCAGCATTTCGAGGGCGAAGGCGCCGTTGGTGCGTACCAGGCGGATGAACACGTCGCGGTTGATGAAACAGGCGGTGGCGGGTGTGACGGCAATGGCGGCACAACGGTGCTGCGAGGCGCTGAAGACATCGTGGATACCCACGAAACCACCGGGAGAGAGCAGCTTCAGGATGGTGCGTTGTCCGCCGGGACCGCGCAGACAGACCTTCAGAACACCTTTCTTAAGGTAGACCACGTGCGTTACCGGCGCTCCTTCGTTCACCACCTTGTCACCGGTCTCGAACCGCACCTCGGTGCATCCTTCCTCAAAAAGCATCTCCTCCTCAGGCGTGAGCAGCTCCAACGCCTTGTACCGGATAGGACATGACGAACACTCCCCCATGCTTTTCCTATTCTCTTTGGGAGATAAGGTACGAAAAAGCTGTGACATATGCCACATCTTCCTGTGCCGGATGCCAGACCTGTTCCCGCCGCTTTTACGTGACCATACCGTATACTTGAATAGAAAACAAAGATCATGGTCATGAAAAAGGAGATCATCTGTCTGACAGGGTTCTATTGTGCTGTGCTGGGGATGCTGGGTATCCTGGCTCTGGTGGTGGCAGGGTTCCTGGTGTGGGAACTGCATCTTACACAGCAGTTTTTCTGGGCGCTGCTGGGAGGAGGCTTTGTGGTGGCGTTCGTGGTGGCCGCCTACTGCTTTGCCTGTGACTGCAGGAAACTGGGAAAAGAGAAAAAGGGATGACCTCGTCGTCCTGACCGTCAGAGTATTCGCAGGAAAGCGCCACTACCCGGGATCCCGGAGTGTTTCCACGTACTTCCTGATGTAGGCTTCCCTTTCTTTGTACCTGTATTGCATCACGAAACGGGGATGGGGGAGAGGAACGATCTCCCCGAAGAAACGGTGTTCGCGGTTCAGTTTCCTCAGGAAGCGGTAGTTCTTCCCTTCGCCGATGCAAAAGGCTTTCTCCCTGTTGGCGCCAAAGGCAAGCTGCCTGCGAAGGCTCTCCAGGATGAAAGGGGTCACGGCCTCCTGCAGTTCCCGGAAGTCATAGTAATTGACATTTTTTCCGTCCTTCACGAACCCCAGAGGAGAGACGGCCGTAAGGTAGAAACGACCGTAGAACTTTTCCGCTCCGCCGAAGGCACGGATCATCTCGTAAATGAACACCGATGAGACCTCCTGTTTCTTCACGAAAGGATTAGGGATGCCGCAGGCCTGTTCAAGACGGATGGGGTCGGTGAAGGCGATGCCCGTCACGCCGGCGCCGAAACGTCCGGGATTGATGCCCAGCAGGAAAGTGCGGGGAATGTCATCGGGAAAATACTTTTCATAAAAAGCTTTTACTACCTGCCTCACCTCTTCCCGTTCATAAGGGTTCATCACCTCTATCCCCTCCGGGAGAGGAGTGACCGGAGACAGGGTGGTCAGAAAACGGATGATCTTCTCGGCGTAGGTCATGAGATAAAGGTAATGCGAAAAGTTGAAAAGTTGAAGAGTTGAAAAGTTGAATGGTTGAGCAGTTCAAGGGGGTGAGGGATGAGGGTTAACAGTTCAGGGGGCTAGCAGGAGGTGCGGAAGGGAAGCTGACAGTGACCGGGGACGCTGACGGCAACACGAAACCCACAGTCACCGACCCCCAACTTGTCCGGGGGATCTCGTCGGACAAAGCAGCTCACCACAACGAAAACCCCGGCAAAATTCGTTAAACCGGGAACTTTTTATATTTTTGAGCCTGATTCTGACCAAAGTAACCGTAAAAGCATTGTCATAAAATGGGAAAAGGAGACATCAAAACCAGGAGGGGCAAACTGTACAGGGGAACATACGGTGTGCGTCGCCCCAGGAAGAAGAAGAAAGGATCGGTGGTTGCAGCCGAAGCAAAAGCTGAACCCGAAGTGAAAGAAGTCGTGGCGGAAGAAAAAGAGGTCAAGGCCAAAGCCACGAAAAAGAAGACCACCACATCCCGGTCATCCACTAAGAGAGCAGCCGGTGAAGTGAAGAAGGCTGCCGAGGAGAAGAAGACAGAGAAGAAGAGCACTGCCAGGAAAACGGCTGCGAAGAAGACGGCGGCCGCCACGGCGGACGAGACAAAGGAAGAGCCTGCGGGCGGAGGGGAGAAAAAAGCCGAAGCGGAGGGAGATACCTCCAAGGAATAGAAAAAAAGCCGGGTTTCCGGCTTTTTTTGTTTACCGTGGTGTGATCCATGGCATTGTTGCGGAACCTCATCCCTGTTCCGGCTGTACAGGCGGTGTTTTTTTTTGGGGGGGCGGGGTCTTACTGAAAGTAAGGGCAGCTGGCGTGGCCCTGTTGGCAGCTTTTCCTGCGGCAGTGTTGTTCTTCGTACATTGTACATTGTTTTGCGGGGGGATGGGACTGCCGGGAGGGAGCGGGTGCCGGATGAACCCCGTCGTGTGCCGGAAATGATCGATCCCTGAAACAGCTGTGAAAAAGTTGTCAACCGTCTCATCCGGTCTCTCCCGTACGGTTCTTCTGTCACCGTCCGAGGGCTGCTCAGGCAGATCGACGGGGATGCAATACAACATCAGCCGGACCGTCACAGAGATCAACGGCAGCCGTTGCGTTGCCGTATATCATGTTCCCTCTCCCGACGGAGAGCGCCGGCGAAAAAATCTGAAGAACCCGTTGAATGAGTTGTGAAATTTTGCTTTTTTCCATACTATTGCAAAAATTTTTTCCCGTCCTCACAGACACCGACTGATCCATGAAAAAAGCGCTCTGGCCTCTCCTGATGCTTCTTTTTCTGATCTGGTCTTTTCGGTCCACGAGTGATATCCAGGACGGCACCACGAGGGTGCGGGTGGGGCAGAAAGCTCCCGATTTCCGGGCGGTCGGTGTGAAAGGCGAGCAGGTGAGTCTCTCGCAATACAGGGGTAAGGTGGTGCTGGTCAATTTCTTTGCCACCTGGTGCGGTCCCTGTCTGCGGGAGTTGCCCCAGCTGGAGAAGAGCGTCTGGCAGAAATACCGTGATCAGGGCCTGGTGGTGCTGGCCGTGGCACGTGAGGAAGACCTTGACAAACTGGAGCCTTTCGTCCGGAAGCGGGGTCTCACCTTCCCCGTCATCCCCGATCCCGACCGTTCCATCTATTCCCGTTATGCCACCCAGTACATTCCCCGCAATTTCCTGATAGGTCGTGACGGGATGGTGCTGTACACCAGCATCGGATACACCCGCGAGGGGTTCGACGAACTGGTGGAGCACATCCGCGATGCCTTAAGATGACGAACATTCCCAGCGACCCCGGAGGGTGGGATATTCCAGACTTTTAGCGAGGAGTGTCAGGAAGTGTTTCCGGCTGATGGTGCGTGCTCCCATATGTTGCAGGTGGGTGGTGGGCACCTGTGCATCGATGAGTGTGAAATCCTTTTCCACACACCACCGGTCGAGGTGCCAGAGGGCCACCTTGGAAGCGTCGCGCCGCCGGTGGAACATCGACTCGCCGAAGAAAGTGCGGCCCAGGGAGATGCCGTAGAGTCCTCCTGTCAGTTCCTCTCCCTCCCAGGTCTCCACGGAGTGGGCATAGCCCAGTTCATGCAGATGTACGTATGCTTCGATCATCTCGGGGGTGATCCATGTGCCCTCCTGACCGGCTCGGGGGGTGGTGGCACAGGCTTCGATCACCTGGCGGAAGGCCCTGTCCATGGTGCATCTGTAGCGGCCGGAGCGGAGGGTCTGCCGCAGGGAGTGGGAGACATGCAGCTCGCCGGGGAAGAGCACCATACGCGGGTCGGGCGACCACCACAGGATGGGTGACCCTTCGCTGTACCAGGGGAAGATGCCGTGGCGGTAAGCCTCCAGCAGCGTCGCCGGCGAGAGGTCGCCGCCGGCGGCCAGTAGACCGTCGCTGCGGGCCGTGGCCGGATCAGGGAACAAAAGAGCCATACCACAAAAATAGGAAATTGTGCGGGCGCCGCGACAGTCGTGTGTCAGACGCTCGGAAGAATTGTCTAATTTTGCGGCGGGGAAAACGGTTCTCGTGACGGATCTTTTCGGACATACGACCGCTGAGCTGGCGCGGGTACTGGAACGTGAGGGGCTCGATGCCCGTCATGCGCCGTTGCTGGGGTACTGGATCTACCGTCGTGGGGCAGGGTCTTTTGCTGTGATGGACACCTTGCCGCGCGAGGTGAAGCGTCGTCTGGGGGAGCGTTATCGTCTGGACACGTGGGGGCCGTTGCAGGTGCGGGAGGCGCCGGACGGCACGCGCAAGTATCTTTTCCGCGCCGCAGCAGGGCCTGTTGAGGCGGTGTACATCCCCGACGGGCGGCGGCATACGCTGTGTGTGAGCACGCAGGCGGGCTGTCGGCTGGGTTGTCGTTTCTGTGCCACGGGGCGCGGGGGCTTGCGGGGCAACCTCTCCACCGGCGAGATCCTGATGCAGCTGCACGGCCTGCCCGAGCGGGAGCGGGTCGACCATGTGGTGTTCATGGGCATGGGTGAGCCGCTGGAGAACACGGAGGCGGTGCTGCGGGCCGTGGAGGTGCTCACCGACCCGCGTGCCTACGCCATCGCGGCCCGTCACATCACCCTCTCGACGGTGGGCCTGCTGCCGGAGCTGGAGCGGGTGCTGCGGGAGACGAAAATCAACATCACGGTGAGCCTGCACTCGCCTTTTCCTGAGGAGCGGGCGCGGCTGATGCCGGTGGAGCGGCGTCATCCTGTGCGTGAGGTGCTGGCCCTGCTGCGGCGCGTGCCGCCGGGGCGGCGTCGGCGTTATACGCTGGCTTACATGCTCTTCGACGGTATCAACGACAGCGACGCTCATCAGCGGGCGCTGGCCGTCCTGGCCGCCGCGTTGCCCGTGCGGGTCAACCTGCTGTCGTACCATCCCGTGGAGGGGGTGGCGTGCCGTCCGGCGCCTCCGGAGCGTCTGGAGTGTTTCTGCCGCGGTCTGCTGGCCGCCGGTATCCCGTGTACGGTACGCCGCTCACGCGGCGAAGAGATCGCCGCCGCCTGTGGCCTGCTGGCCACACACAGCGCCTAAGGAAGAAAGACCTCCAGCAGCCGCGTCTCCTGCTGCGGCACCAGGCGGATGTCCTTCAGCACTGCCGGCACCAGCAGGGTCTCACCCTTGCGGATCGTTTCGGTGCCGTTCTCGTGTTCCACCACCGTTTCTCCTTCCAGGCCGATGTAAATGACAAATGAGTCCAGCTCATAATGGTCGCGGTCGAGCGGCCGGTCGAAGTGGAGCAATCGGGTGTGGAAATGGTCGGAAGCCACCAGCTCTACCGGCTCGTTGAGACGGTCGGTGTAAGGGGTCTTGTATTGCGGGTAGCTGTGGTAGTCGATGGCGTCGAGAGCCAGTTCGGTATGCAGCTCACGACTGCGCCCCCGGTCGTCGACACGGTCCCAGTCGTAGATGCGGTAGGTGATGTCGGAGGTCTGGGAGATCTCGGCCACCAGGATGCCGGCACCGATGGCGTGAATGCGGCCCGGGGGGAGGTAGAAGACATCGCCTGTCGTCACCGTCTCGCTGTGCAGGATCTCCCGCAGGCGTTTGGTACGCAGATATTCCATGTACTCCTGGCGTGTTACGTCGCGCTCGAAGCCGACGATGATCTCAGCACCCGGGTCACTCTGCATCACGTACCACATCTCCGCCTTGCCGTAAGCGTTGTGGCGTTTACGGGCCAGCTCGTCGTCGGGATGGACCTGCACCGAGAGGATGTCGTCGGCGTCGATGAACTTGACCAGGATAGGGAATTCGATGCCGTACTTCTCATACACCTTGTCACCCACCAGGTCGCCCATGTAGACCTCGATAAGTTCCTGCAGGTCGTTGCCGGCGAGGAAGCCGTTGCGTACCACGGTGATGTCGCCGGTGACGCCTGAGATCTCCCAGCTTTCGCCGGTTTTCTTCAGCCCGCCGGTATCTTTGCCGAGGACGTTGCGGAAACGTTCGTTGCCCCAGATCTTCGTCTTGTAAATGGGACGGAAAGAGAGCGGATAGAGTCGTGTCATGGCTGGTCTGTTTTTTCAGATGAGATAGTCGACCACCGCGGTCTCATGGAAGAGTGGTTTTGCTTTTTCCACGGCCTCGCGGTGGGCAGGATGATCCCGGTATTCGTTCAGCTTCTCTTCGGAGTCGAAGGTGCTGTCGATGACCACGTCCCAGGCGTTGGGTGAAGAGCTGACGTTCAGCCCCACATGGTATTCGCGGATGGCAGGGATGAGGGACGGGAGCCCTTCGAAGATACGTTTCATCTCCTGCCGGCCGGTGGCAAGGGCGGAGGGATCATTCCGTTCTTTCAGCCTGAAAAAGACGATGTGTCGTACCATGGTCGTCGGTTTGTGGATTTATGACAGGGGTTTCTTATCTTTGAAGGAACGAAATTACGAAAAAATGTTGATCGTAGGAATAGCCGGAGGGACGGGGTCGGGCAAGACGACGGTGGTGCGCAAGATCATCGAGCGTCTTCCTCCCGATGAGGTGGCGGTGCTTCCGCAGGATGCCTATTACCGTGATAACAGTCACCTGCCGTTGGAGGAGCGTCAGGAGATCAACTTCGACCATCCTTCGTCGATCGAGTTCCCGCTGCTGGTGGATCATCTTCGTCGTCTGAAGGCCGGCCGGCGCATCGAGCGACCCGTCTATTCCTATCTTACGTGCACCCGTGCGCCCGAGACGGTGCCCATTGAGCCCAAGCATGTGATCCTGGTGGAAGGGATCCTCATCCTCACCGACGAAGAGCTGCGCCGTGAGATGGACATCAAGGTGTATGTGGATGCCGATGCCGACGATCGTCTCAGCCGTGTGATCCGCCGCGACATACGGGAGCGGGGTCGATCGGTGGATAAGGTGCTCGAACGCTACGACAAGACGGTCAAACCGATGCACCTGCAGTTCATCGAGCCCACCAAGCGCTATGCCGACATCATCGTTCCCCAGGGAGGCAACAACGAGGTGGCCATCAACATTTTGGTGACGATCATCGAGAGATTCCTGCAACAACATCAGTAAAGGCCATGGAACGCAACATCCCGCTAGAGAAGATCCTTTTCCTGGATATCGAGACCGTGCCGATGCGTGAGACGCTCGATGAGGTGCCGGAACCTTTCCGGAGCCTGTGGGAGAAAAAGGCTGATACGATCCTGCGGCAGGAGGAGATGAGTGCGGAGGAGAAGTTCAGCCGTGCCGGTATCTATGCCGAGTTCGGCAAGATCGTCTGCATCTCGGTGGGTTTTTTTCATCAGCAGGGAGGGAAGCAGCTTTTCCGTCTCAAGTCGTTCTATGGTGAGGAGGAGAAGGAGGTGCTGGAAGGTTTCCTGGGGCTGCTGGAGAAGATGCCTGAAGGGACGTGGCTGTGTGCCCACAACGGCAAGGAGTTCGACTTCCCTTATCTGGCGCGCCGCATCCTCATCCAGGGGATGAAGATGCCTTCCCTGCTCGATGTGGCGGGCAGGAAGCCGTGGGAGGTGCCTTTTCTGGACACGATGGAGATGTGGAAGTTCGGCGACCATAAGAGCTATACCTCGCTGGAGCTGCTGGCGGCCGTTTTTGGCATTCCCACGCCCAAGGACGATATCGAGGGGAGCCAGGTGGCCGAGGTGTTCTACAAGGAGAAGGACGTGGAGCGGATCGCCCGTTACTGTGAGAAGGATGTGCTCACCACCGCACGTGTTTACCAGCGTTATCAGGGTCAGCAGCCTGTGTCCGATGAGCAGGTGGTGTCGGTGACGTGGCGGGAAGAGGATTAGGGATCGTTTTTCAGCAGCCGCCTTTTTCCAGATGATCTTTTACCAGGGCAAGGAATTCGCCGGGTTGTTCGGCGTGCAGCCAGTGGCCTGCCCCTTCGAGGGTGGCGACGGCGGCACGAGGACAATAATGGCGGATGAGGGGGATGTCATGGTCGGAGACATAGGGGGAGCGTCCGCCGCGGATGAAAAGAGCAGGTCCTTCGTACCGTGCTTCCCGGAGTGCCGGATCGTCCTCAGGCCCTGCGAGGATATCGTCGAGGTGGCGAAGAAGCACCGGCAGGTTGAGCCGCCAGAAGAAGTGATGCTGCCGGTCGCGGTCGAGGTTTTTCAGGAGGAACAGACGCACCCTTTCTTCGGGGATGGTTGGGGCGAGTGCCCGGGATATCTCCTGGCGCCTGGAGTAGCGGGAGAGGTCGAGGGCCATCATGGCCCGGAGGATCCTTTCATGGTGGCGGCGGGAAGACTCTTCACGGTAGCTGCGCGGGGCGATGTCGGCGACCACCAGGCTCTTCACCCTGCCGGGATGTAGCAGGGCGTACCAGAGGGCTGTCTTGCCTCCCATGGAGTGGCCCAGCAGACAAACCTCTTCGAGACCCAGCCGGTCGAAGAGATCGGCCAGATCTCTTGCCATGGCGGGATAATCGTGCGGGACGGCATGCGGGGAACGGCCGTGGTTGCGCTGGTCGGGCAGGATGACCCGCTGGTGTTCCCCCAGCCTCCGGGCCAGCGTCATCCAGTTGTCCGACATGCCGTAAAGGCCGTGAAGGATCACCAGCGGACTGCCGCAGCCCGTCTCACGGAAGAAAAGTTCCATCATTGCAGCTGCTGCAGGTACATCTGGATGGTGTTTTCCAGACCGAAATAGAGCGCATCGGAGATGAGGGCATGCCCGATGGAGACTTCTTCAAGGAAAGGAACGTTCATGTAGAAGAAGCGGAGGTTCTCCAGGTTGAGATCGTGACCGGCGTTGACCCCCAGGCCGAGCTCGTGAGCTCTTTTGGAAGCTTCGGCAAAAGGCTGTACGGCGCGTGTCCGGTCGTGGGGGAAGAGACGGGCATAGGGCTCGGTGTACAGCTCCACACGGTCGGTGCCGGTGCGGGGGGCCAGCTCGAGGTTGTCCGGATCGGCCTCCACAAAGATGGAAGTGCGGATACCTTTGCTGTGCAGTTCGGTGATCACCTCCTGCAGGAAAGCGAGGTTGCCGGCAATGTCCCATCCGGCGTTGGAGGTGAGGGCGTCGGGCGGGTCGGGCACCAGCGTCACCTGATCGGGCACCACCTCCAGCACCAGGTCGAGGAAACGGCGGCCGGGATAACCCTCGATGTTGAACTCGGTGGTCAGCACCGGCCGTATCTCCCTGACATCGCTGTAACGGATATGCCGTTCGTCGGGCCGGGGATGGACGGTGATGCCCTGCGCACCATACCGCTCGCAGTTGACCGCCGCCTCCAGGACATTGGGGATGTTGCCGCCCCGGGCATTACGAAGTGTGGCAATTTTGTTTATATTTACACTCAAACGCGTCATATTTCTTATCTTTACGCGGTAACGCACAACAAAATTAGCAGGATTTTTCTGCATTCCGTCCGATGTTAGCAAAAGATTTGATATCCGATATCGTTCCGGCCCTTCGCACTTCCGATACGGGCCAGAAGGCGCTCAACTGGATGGAGGTGTTCCGGGTGTCGCATCTGCCCATCGTCAACAACCGGGAGTTCCTCGGGCTGATCTCCGATACCGACATCTACGATCTGAACATGGCCGAGGAGCCCATAGGCAATCACAAGCTGTCGCTCTTCAGTCCTTTTGTTTATGCTGACCAGCATGTATATGAGGTGATCGAGCTGGTGAACCGTCTGAAGCTGACGGTGGTGCCGGTCCTCGACCGGGAGAACAACTATCTGGGCCTGATCACGATGCATGATCTGGTGAAGTTCTTTGCCGAGCTGACGGCCGTGCAGCATCCCGGTGCGATCCTGGTGATCGGCATGAGCCAGAACGATTATTCGCTCAGCCAGATCGCCCAGATCGTCGAGTCGAACGATGCCAGCATCCTCAGCCTGTATGTACGCTCCCATGAGGACTCTACCCGTATGGAGCTGATCCTCAAGATCAACCGTGCGGACATCTCTTCGATCGTCCAGACTTTCGAGCGTTATGGCTATGAGGTGAAGGCCTCGTTCATGGGCGACAGGGAGCTTGACAATTTCTATGCCGACAGGTATGAGGAATTCATGCGTTACCTGAACATCTAATCCGTTTGTTATGAGGATCGCTGTTTACGGCCGGAAGATCACGCCGGATTTCCTTCCATATTTTCGCAGGATCTTTGAACGTCTCTCGCATCATGAGGCGAAGGTGCTGCTGTATGAGGAACTGGCGGCGAATGTGGCGGACATGGAAGGGGGTGTTCCGGAGCATGAAGGTCTTTTCAGCGGGCCGGGAGAGCTGGCAGGTCAGGTTGATTTCCTGCTCAGCCTGGGAGGGGACGGCACCTTTCTGGAGTCGGTGTCGCTGGTACGTAAGAGCGGTATCCCCATCATCGGCATCAACAGCGGGCGCCTGGGTTTTCTGGCCACCATCTCGAAGGAGAACATCGCCGAATCGATCGACGCCATCTTCCGGGGGGAATACACCCTCGAAGAGCGGTCGCTTCTTGAGCTCATCGAACCCCAAGGATTGCTGGAGGATTTCCCTTACGCTCTCAATGAGTTCGCCGTCCAGAAGAAAGGTACGGGCATGATCAGTGTGGAGGTGTCGATGGAAGGGCGACACATCAACACCTACTGGGCCGATGGCATCATCGTTTCCACGCCTACAGGGTCGACAGGTTATTCGATGAGCGTGGGAGGGCCGATCGTCATCCCCGGATCCCGCAACTTCATCATCAGTCCCATCGCCCCGCATAATCTCACGGTACGCCCCCTGGTCATCCCGGATCATCATGAACTGCAGGTACGGATCTCGCTTCGCAATCCGGAATATTGGGTGTCGCTTGATCACATGTCGCAGATCTACACCTCCCATGAGCCGCTTCGTCTGCGCAAGGCCGATTTCTTCATCCGGATGCTGAAACTGAACAGGATGGAGTATTTCGAGACCCTCCGTTCCAAACTGATGTGGGGGGCCGACAAGCGAGGGTTCTGAAAAGGCCTTGCTTTTCCTGAGGGTGAGACGGGTTGAAATATTTTTTTTATATTTGTAATTGACCAGAAAACTATCATCATGAAAAATCTGCTCCGGTCATTGGTGATCATTGCTTTGTTGTTCTCTTTCGTTGTCCCCGATGTGTCTGCCCAGATTTGGAAGCTGCGGCGTTATGAGCTGGAGGGAGGCTTTGGTATGACCAATTATTTCGGTGATGTCGGGGGATACTCCAACGGAGATAACCTGATGGGTCTGAAAGACATTTCGGGCAAGTCGATCAGTGGGATGTTCAACATCGGCATGCGATACAAGATGCTGGAAGGTACGTGGGTGAAGTTCAACATAGGGGTTGGTTCGCTGCGGGGCAGCGATGAAGGGGGTGAGAACGATGCACGGGGCATCACGTTCAGTTCGTTCATTTTTGAGCCCTCGTTGCGGCTGGAGCAGGCCATCATCAACGGACGGGATGAGAAGAGCTATCTGATGATGAAAGGCCGGGGTGTTGCCAGTTTCAGGAACAGTTTTGGTCTGTATCTCTTTGCCGGGCTGGGGGGTGCCATTCCTTTTCCTCAGGCCAAGGAGGATCCTTACAACCGGATGAGTGACGGCAAGTCGGCCATTATCTTCCCGGTGGGGATAGGTATGAAATTCGCGCTCGACCCCAACTGGTCGGTCGGTGCCGACCTGGGATGGCGTTTTTCCACTTCCGATTATCTGGATGGTTTCTCGTCGCAATATTCCGATCACAACGACGTTTACTTCCTGACGAACATCAGCCTGATCTGGAAACTGAGGACCTCGCGTAAGAACCTTCCCATTTTCCGGCTGTAGCGTCTGAAAAACTGGATCTATGGAGCTAAGGAAAGTGATGTGGCTGGTCCTGTTGCTGACGGGGCCGGCCGGGGGCTTTTCGCAGGAGGTGCATTTTACCCAGGACCTGGGGGTGACGGGCGGCGGAGCATATTACTTCGGTGATCTCAATCCCGAGAAGATGTTCTATGCCATGTCGCCCGCCTTCGGTGTTTTTTACCGTCTCAACCTCAATCCGCGGTATGCGGTACGCACCGCGCTGCAGTATGGCTGGCTGCAGGGGCGGGGTGCCGATTTCGACCCGCCGTTGCCTGCCTTGCGCAATGCTTCCTTCTCAGCTTCTTTCCTCGATTGGTCGACCCAGTTCGAGTTCAATTTTCTGGAATATGTGTATGATCCCCGGCAACTGACGGTCAGTCCTTATGTGGCCGGCGGAGTGGGCATGGGGGCTTTCCTGGGCGGGAGCCGTGCCGGGCTGGAGTTCGTGTTGCCCGTCGATCTGGGGATCAAGGTGCGTATCACCGAAAAATTTGACATGGGCATTTCCTGGGGGTTCCGGAAGACCTTCACCGATGACATCGATAACTGGAAACCTTCCGACCACGCACTGTTGCCTCCTTCCGAGAAATCTTTTCTTCATAATAATGATTGGTATTCAATAGTTGGTATATTTGCAAGCTACAAGATTTTCTATAAGTGGGAGAAGTGTGAGGCTTACTGGTAGTTGATGGATCTGAAAGAGCAAATAGAGAGGAAGAAGGTGCCGTTGCATGTGGCGGTGATCATGGACGGCAACGGGCGTTGGGCGCGTCGTCAGGGCAAGCCGCGTGTGGAAGGGCATCGTCATGGGGTACGGGCGGTACGTGAGGTCACCGAGGCTGCGGCCGAGCTGGGCGTACGCTATCTGACCCTCTTTGCTTTTTCCACCGAGAACTGGCAGCGTCCCCGTGAGGAGGTGAATGCCCTGATGGGGCTGCTGGTCAACACCCTCAACAGCGAGGTGGAGACGCTCATGAAGAACAACATCGCCCTGCGTGCTATCGGCGAGCTGGAGAGTCTTCCTCCCGAGGTGCATGCCAATTTGATGAAGACGGTCGACCAGACCGCGGGCAACAGGGGCATGACCCTTGTTCTGGCGCTGAGTTACAGCGCACGGGGGGAGATCACCCGTGCCGCACGCGAGCTGGCCCGGCAGGTGCGCGAAGGTACACTCGATCCCGAACAGATCGATGAACCACGTTTTGCCGAAGCCCTCCAGACCCACGGGATCCCCGACCCCGACATCCTGATCCGTACCAGTGGGGAATACCGCATCAGCAACTTCCTCCTCTGGCAGATCGCCTATACCGAGCTTTATTTTACGACCAAGCTTTGGCCCGACATACGCAAGGAAGACCTTTACGAGGCCATTCTCGACTATCAGCGGCGGGAACGCCGTTTCGGACGGATCAGTGAACAGGTAAACCCCGAAATTGACAGGTAAACAGAAGAGACCATGCGGAGAAGAACGATCCTGATCCTGTTGTTCATCCTTTCCCCTCTTTTCCCCACTCTGGCCCAGGACACCCTCAACCTGCATGTCCCGACGGTCGATTATTCCAGTCCCCGGGAATATATCCTCGGCGGTATTACCATCAGGGGAGTGAAGTACCTCGACAAACAGATCCTCAAGCAACTCACGGGACTCACACCCGGACAGACCGTCAAGGTGCCGGGTACCGAGATCACCAAATCGGTGAAAAAACTTTGGGAACAAGGCCTTTTTTCCGACATCAAGGTGTTCACTGCCCGTATCGACAGCGGGAAGGTTTATCTCGAGTATTATCTGAAAGAACGCCCCCGTCTGTTGCGGATCACCTTCAAGGGTATCCGTAAGAACGAGAAAAGCGATATCGAAGAGAAGATCAACGTGATGGCCGGGAGCCAGGTGACCGAAAGCCTCATCAATACTACCACCAAGATCATCCGTCAGCATTTTGTGGAGAAGGGCTTCCTCAATTGCAAGGTCAACATCATCCAGAAACAGGATCCCCGTTTTCAGAACACCGTGATCCTGGAGGCGGATATCGTCAAAGGGCCCAGGGTCAAGATCGAGGATATCGATTTCGTGGGGAACAAGGTCTTTTCCGACAAGCGTCTTCGCAGGGTGATGAAGAAGACCAAACGGAAAGATGCCAACATTTTCAAGGCATCCAAACTGGTGGAAAAGGAATACAAGGAGGACAAAAAGAAACTGGTGGATTTTTACAATGAGAACGGTTACCGCGACTTCAAGATCCTCGGGGATTCGATATATCGTGTGAGTGATAACCGTATCGGTCTGATCATCAAGGTATACGAGGGGGATCGTTATTTCTTCCGCAACATCACATGGGTAGGCAATACCAAATATCCCTCGGCATATCTGAGTGCGCGTCTGGGGATCAAGAAGGGTGATCCTTACGATCAGAAGCGTTTGCAGGAGCGGACGAATACCGATGAGGATGCTGTCAGTTCGGTCTATATGGACAACGGCTATCTTTTTTCCCACATCATTCCTGTGGAGAAGCGGGTGGAAGGGGATTCCATCGACATAGAGATGCGGGTGTACGAGGGGGAGCAGGCCACCATCGACAGGATCATCATCAAGGGCAACGACAAGACCAATGAGCATGTAGTGCGGCGTGAGCTCCGCACATTGCCGGGAGATCTTTTCAGCAAGCAGGATATCATCCGTTCGGTGCGGGAGCTGGCCCAGCTGGGCCATTTCGATCCGGAGAAGATCTCGCCGGTGCCGCTGCCCAATCAGGCGGCCGGGACGGTCGATCTGGAGTACGACCTGGTGGAGAAGGCCAATGACCAGTTCGAGATCTCGGGGGGCTGGGGGGCCAACATGCTGGTGGGGACCGTCGGGTTGCGCTTCAACAATTTCTCGGCCCGCCGTATCTTCGATCCCAAAGCCTGGCGTCCCATTCCCACGGGCGACGGCCAGTCGGTGAGCCTGCGGGCCCAGACCAACGGGAAGTACTACCAGGCATACAGTTTCGGGTTTACCGAACCCTGGTTCGGCGGCCGGAAGCACAACACCTTCTCCTTCTCGGTGTACCGTACCGGCCAGACCAACGGACGCAAGAAAAGCGATCCGGCCCGTCAGGCTCTGAACATTACGGGTGTCTCCACCGGGCTTCAGAAAAGGCTCAAATGGCCCGACGACTATTTCAGCCTTTATACCGGCATCACATTCCAGAACTATGAGCTGAAGAACTGGACCCAAAGTTTCCTGTTCTCCAACGGACGTTCCAACAACTTCAGCCTCAACTTCACTTTCGGGCGATATTCGGCGGGGCCCAACCCGATCTATCCCCGGATGGGGGCCAACATCTCCTTATCGCTTCAGCTCACGCCGCCCTATTCCCTTTTCAGCACAAAGAATTATGCCGATCCGGAAATGCTTGACAGTGAACGGTATCGGTGGGTAGAGTATCACAAATGGGTTTTCAAGACCGACTGGTACATCAATTTGGCAGGGAATTTGGTGCTCTATACGCGGGCCCAGTTCGGATATCTGGGTTATTACAACAAGGACATCGGTCCTTCGCCCTTTGAGGGTTTCGATGTGGGGGGTGACGGTATGTCGGGATACAACCTTTACGGCATCACCACCATTGCGCTGCGGGGGTACGATAACGGTTCTTTGACGCCGCTGGTATACAAGGACGGTCACTGGAAGAAGTCGGGCAACGTCTATGAGCGGGTTTCGCTGGAGCTGCGTTATCCCGTCACGCTGCAGGCGCAGGCCACCGTCTTCGTGCTGGGCTTTCTGGAAGGGGGCAACGCCTGGTACCGTATCCAGGACTTCAATCCTTTCGGGATCGTCCGTTCGGCCGGCTTCGGCATGCGGGCTTTCCTGCCCATGTTCGGTCTGCTGGGTATCGACTGGGGATACGGCTTCAACACCGTCCCGGGCCAGCCCCAGGCCAACGGAAGCCACTTTCACTTCATCATCGGCCAGGAATTTTAGATGTTGAACCCAATATTTACAACACCATGAAAAAGTCGCTTACCCTTCTCGCGATGATCATAGCTGCCACGACCCTCTCGTGGGGCCAGAAATATGCTTTTGTGGATACCGAGTACATCCTCAACAACATCCCTTCCTACAAAGCTGCCCAGGATAAACTGGACAACCTCTCCAAACAGTGGCAGAAAGAGATCCAGGACAAGTATGCTGAGATCGACCGTCTGTACAAAGCCTATCAGAACGAGGCGGTACTGCTCACTCCGGAGATGAAGAAAAAAAGAGAGGAGGAGATCATCAACAAGGAAAAAGCGGTCCGGGCTTTGCAGCAGAAATATTTCGGTCCGGAAGGTGACCTTTTCAAGAAGAGGGAAGAACTGGTCAAACCCATCCAGGACGAGGTGTACGCTGCAGTCAAACAACTGGCCGTCGACGGCAACTACGCCGTTATCTTCGACATCGCCAGTGGCCCGATGTTCCTCTATACCAACCCGCGTTACGATCTGAGCGATCAGGTGCTCAGAAAAATGGGGTATAAGGAATAATTGTTACCTTTATGCCCGACAATTCAATAAAGGAACTTATCAATCACTGAATCAATCACAGAACCATGAAAAGAACCATTGCATTCCTTATGATCATCGTGCTGGCCGGTGCTTCTTTTTCGCTCCGTGCCCAGCAGCTGAAGTTCGGACACATCAATAGTCAGGAACTGCTCAAGGCGATGCCTGAATACGACAGTGCACAGGTCCAGATGCAGCGTTTCACCCAGGATCTTCAGAACCAGATGGATGAGTTGCAGGTGGAATACAACAAGAAGCTGCAGGATTATCAGCAACAGATGGATCAGCTCACCGACCTGATCCGCAAGACGAAGGAGGAGGAACTGATGCGCCTGCAGAAGAGCATCCAGGATTTCCAGGTGGCTGCTCAGCAGGAGATGCAGAAAAAACAGCAGGAACTGATGCAACCCATCATCGACAAGGCCAACCAGGCCATCAAGGATGTGGCTCGTGAGAACGGATTTATTTATATCTTTGATGTGGCGTCGGGGTCGATCCTCTACTATTCGGAGAAGAGTGTCGACATCCTCCCGCTGGTGAAGAAGAAACTTGGTATAGAATGATCTGGAAGGGATGAAAGATACGGAAAGACCATCGGCGGATGGTCTTTCTTTTTTTGTTTTTGTACGATGAGCACATTCCGCGACAAGCCGATAGGTGTTTTCGATTCTGGGGTAGGGGGGCTGACGGTGGCTCATGCCATCCGGCAGCTCTTGCCCAACGAGCGTATGATCTACTTTGGGGATACGGCCCATCTGCCGTACGGGGAGAAGTCGCCCGAGGCGATCCTGCATTATGCCCGTCGCATCACCGCTTTTCTGGTGGAGGAGGGGTGCAAGGCGGTGGTGATCGCCTGCAACTCCGCCTCGTCGGTGGCCTATGAGCCTTTACAGGAAGCGTACGGCGATGCGGTGCCGGTGGTCAATGTCATCGATCCTGTGGTGGACTATTATGTGAAACATCTGGCCCCCGCCCGTGTGGGGGTCATCGGTACCAAGGCTACCATTGCCTCAGGAGCGTACGAGAAAAAGATCCGGGCGAAAAGCCCCGAAGCCCGCGTGATCTCCCTGGCCACCCCTCTTTTCGTGCCGATGATCGAGGAAGGGTTCATCTACGACGATATCAGCAATGCCATCATCCGGGCCTATCTCTCGCAGGAGCCCATCCGTTCGGTGGAGGCACTCATCCTGGGATGTACCCACTATCCCATCATCAAGAACCAGATCAGCAAATTCTATGATTTCTCGGTCGAGATCCTCGACACGGCGGTCATTGTAGCACGCAGTGTGCGGGATCTGCTGACCCGGCGCGGCCTGCTGCGGGAAACACCCGCCCGCGATGACGAGCATCTTTTCTATGTTTCGGATTATACCGACTATTTCGCCAGGATCGCTGGCATGTTCTTCGAGGAACGCATCACCCTCAGAAAACTCGACCTCTGGAAAGAAGAGAACTGATCCGCCGCTTTCCGGTCATTTGTCTACCTATTTAAAAACTTATTTAAATGGGAATTTAAATAGGTATTTTTGTTGCAGAAGTCTTTTAATTTACTGACAGACAGATAGAAGTGGAGATATTGTCCAGCTGGGTCACCGGACGGGTGAGTGGCAGGGTGGTTCAGTCGTTGGTGAGAGGCTGGCGGTACCAGCCGGCATAGCGGATGTAGTTGCGGGCGGTGGCGCGGATGAGTTGTTCCACTTGTTCGTCGGTCACTTCGCCTATTTTACGGGCGGGGACCCCACCCCAGATGCTGCGGGGTTCGACCCTTGTATGTTCGAGCAGCAGCGCTCCCGCGGCAATGATCGCATGGGTGCCCACATACACATGATCCATCAGGATGGCTCCCATGCCGATGAGCACCTCATCCTCGACCATGGTCCCGTGGAGCAATACGCGGTGTCCCAGCGAAACATCATTTCCCATCTCGATCACCGTCTTATTGTAAGTGGTATGCAGAATGCATCCGTCCTGGATGTTCACCCGGTGTCCGATGCGGATGGAATTGACATCGCCGCGAAGCACTGACCCGTACCATACCGAACATTGGTCGCCCAGTACCACGTCGCCGATAAGGACCGCATTCTCTGCCACAAAACAGTCACGCCCCAGTACCGGCTGCTTTCCCCTTACTTCCCTGATGATCATACGGCTTGTATTTCGGTGTACCAAAAGATTAATGTGACAATAAAGGTAAAAAAAGTATTAAAAAACATATCTTTAGGGAGGGTGTGGTGCGATAAAATACTTAATTTTGCCACTCAGACAGGGAACCGGCATGTTAAGGAATACGCAAATGCATATATGGCCTGGCCATTATATGCATTTAACATAATAGGATACAAACAAAAATTTCATTCATGACAAAGAGGAAGACCATTGAGCTTGAAGATGTGGTGATCCGCTTTTCAGGCGATTCGGGTGATGGCATGCAGCTGACGGGGACGCTTTTCTCGAACACGGCGGCACTGTTGGGTAATGACATTGCCACTTTCCCCGATTATCCTGCAGAGATACGGGCACCGCAAGGCACGGTAGGGGGTGTTTCAGGTTTTCAGGTACATATCGGACATACCGATGTACGTACCCCGGGTGACCTGGCCGATGTGCTGGTGGCCATGAATCCTGCTGCCCTGAAGGCCAATGCACGCTGGCTCAAGCCGGGTGCAACGATCATCTACGACCGGGACAATTTCACTCCCAAGAACATCCAGAAAGCCGGCTATAAGGAGGATCCCATTGCCGAAGAGGGGTTACAGGATTACAACGTCATCCCCGCTCCCATCACTTCCCTGACCAAGGAAGCGCTCAAAGACATGGGGCTTGACATGAAGACCGTCCTGCGTTCGAAGAACATGTTCGCCCTCGGGATGATCTACTGGCTTTTCAACAGGCCGCTGAAATACACAGAAGAATTCTTCAAACAGAAGTTCAAGACCAAGCCGGAGATCGTCAAGGCCAACGAGAAAGTGTTGAAGGCGGGGTATTATTATGCTGAGACGATCGAGGCGCTGCATTCCACCTATGTGGTGAAACCCGCCGAGATCGAGAAGGGTACTTATCGCAACATCAACGGCAATACGGCTACGGCGTGGGGGCTGATCGCCGCTGCCGAGAAAGCGGGTCTGCAGCTTTTTGTAGGGTCATATCCCATCACGCCGGCCACGGGTATCCTGGAGGAGCTGGCATTACGCAAGGATCTGGGAGTGATCACCGTACAGGCTGAGGATGAGATCGCCGGCATCACCACCTCCATCGGTGCTTCTTTTGCGGGTTTGCTGGCGGCCACCACCACTTCGGGTCCGGGGCTGGCGCTCAAGTCGGAGGCGCTGGGGCTGGCGGTGATCACCGAGTTGCCGCTGGTGGTCGTCGACGTGCAGCGGGGAGGCCCTTCCACGGGGCTGCCCACCAAGACCGAACAGTCGGATCTGATGCAGGCCCTCTGGGGCCGTAACGGCGAGAGCCCCGTGGCGGTCGTGGCGGCCAGCACCCCGGCCAACTGCTTCCACTACGCCTTCGAGGCTTCGCGCCTGGCCCTGGAGCACATGACCCCCGTGCTGCTGCTCACCGACGGCTTCCTGGCCAACGGCTCCGAGCCGTTCCGTATCCCCGACATGAACGACCTGCCTGAGATCAAACCGCCCATCGTGCCGGAAGGTACCAAAGACTACATGCCCTACCGCCGCGATCCGGAAACCCTGGTGCGCGGATGGGCCATCCCCGGCACCCCCGGCCTCGAACACCGTATTGGCGGCCTCGAGAAGGACGAGATCACCGGCAACGTCTCCTACGACCCGCTCAACCATGAGAAGATGACCCACATCAGGGCCGAAAAAGTGAAGAGGATGGTCCGTGACATCCCCGAACAGACCGTCGAAGGGGCCCAGGAGGGCGACCTGCTGCTGGTGGGCTGGGGAAGTACTTACGGCCACCTGGTTTCGGCCATGGAAGAGCTTAACCAGGAAGGGAAGAAGGTGGGACTGGCCCACTTCAACTACATCTATCCCCTGCCGGCCAATGCGGCCGAGGTGCTGGGACGCTTCAAGAAGATCCTCGTATGCGAACTCAACCTCGGCCAGTTCGCCAACTACCTGCGGATGAACTTCCAGCAGTACGAGTACCACCAGCTCAACAAAATACAGGGTCTTCCCTTCACGGTGGCAGAGATCAAGGAAGCAGCTATAAAATTACTGGAGGAATAGATCATGGCTACAGAAGAGAACAAAGTGGTATATACGCCCAAAGATTTCAAGAGCGACCAGGAGGTCAGATGGTGTCCCGGTTGTGGTGATCATGCCATTCTGGCAAGTGTGCAGCGGGCCATGGCCCAGCTGGGTATACGCCGGGAGAAATATGCGGTGGTCTCCGGCATCGGCTGTTCCTCCCGCTTTCCTTATTACATGAACACCTATGGCTTTCACGGCATCCACGGTCGTGCTGCCGCCATCTCGACAGGCGTGAAGGTGGCCAATCCCGACCTTTCAGTGTGGACCATCACCGGCGACGGCGACTCACTGGCCATCGGCGGCAACCACCTCATCCACGCCGTACGCCGAAACGTCGACATCAACATCCTGTTGTTCAACAACCGGATCTACGGCCTCACCAAGGGACAGTATTCCCCCACGTCGGTGAAAGGGCAGGTGACCAAGACCTCGCCCTACGGGACGGTGGAATCGCCGTTCAACCCCGGCGAGCTGGTCATCGGCGCCCAGGGCAAATTTTTCGCCCGCGCCATCGACACCGACATCAAACACTCGGTGGAGATCTATATGCAGGCCGCCCGGCACGAAGGGACCTCCGTGGTGGAGATCCTGCAGAACTGTGTGATCTACAACGACGGTGCCTATGCCGATATCCTTGATAAAGAGCACAAGGACGACCGCATCATCTATCTCCAGGACGGAGAACCGATGATCTTCGGGAAGAACCGGGACAAAGGACTGATCCTGGACGGGATGCAGCTGAAAGTGGTGAAACTGGGCGAGAACGGCATCACCGAGAAGGACATCCTGGTCCACGACAGCAAGGTGAATAACCCCGGTCTTCACATGATGCTGGTGAACATGAAGTGGCCAAGCCATCCCGTGGCCATCGGTGTCATCCGCAACGTGGCGGCACCCACCTACGATGCGTCGGTGCACATCCAGATCGAGAAGGTGAAAGAGAACTCGAAGATACGCAACATGACCGATCTGCTGCACAGCGGAGCCACCTGGAAGGTGGAATGAACACCGGTCATACGGAAAAAACGAAGGGCTCCTGCGGGAGCCTTTCTTTTTTGCTGCTGTCCCGGGGCCGTTTTGGGTTTCGCTGCGGAAGCCTTATCTTTACTTTTGCCGTAGCAGGTGAAACATCCAACCATTATGGAGACATCCAGGGAAGAGAAACGATTGCGTCACGTGGTGGCGGAGAAAAGCCTCCATCTGGAGGAGCTGGCCTGCGTCAATGAGGCGTACGAGATCATCCGCCAGAACCGACCGTTGCAGGAAACCTTTGTCCAGCTGATCCATCTGATCCGCAAGCATTCGGTACTGCCCGATGGGATCCATGTGCGCATCGTCTATGAGGACCAAAGGTACGAATCACCTGATTTTGAGGTGACGGCCACCTTCATCACACGCGATTTCGAGACACTGGACGGGGAAAAAGGGTCCATCAGTCTCTATTATTCGCGGGAGTATCTCCCCGAGGATGAGCCGCCCGATGTGGCTTTGCGCCGCGATCAGATGATCCTGGAAGAGATCACACGCATTGTGACCACCTACATCAACAGGATGAAGAGCCGGGCGGTCTTTGACCATGACCGGGCGGCGCGGGAGCAGCTGAGCGACGAGGAACGCGGCCTCACCAGCCGCAAGCTGCTGCAGCGTTTCCTGGATAAACACAACGCCGACCGCGACATCTTCCACGACCTGATGCCCTTCAAGGTGCGAGAGATCCTCCTGGTGGCCAGCCTCTATGATGCTTTCAGCATCGAGGGCGAAGGACAGTTCTCCGATCACATCCTGGGGGAGTACCACCAGCTCAACCTCACCTCCATCCCCCGCATCACGGCGGTGTCGTCGGGCGAGGAGGCGCTGGAGCGGCTCAAGAAAAAACATTTCGACCTGGTCATCATCATGCTGGGGGCCGACAAGAAGAGCCCCATACGTCTTTACCGCAAGATCAAGCGCCTCTATTCATACATGCCGGTCTACCTGCTGCTCAACAACAACAACGACATTCCCTTGGTGCGGCATGAGCTGCGGCGACTGGAGCCTTTCGATCATTTCTTCGTATGGAACGGCGACTCGAAGGTCTTCTTCGCCATGGTGAAGCTGCTGGAGGACCGGGTGAACGCCCCCAACGACACGCGCATCGCCTATACACGCATCATCCTGCTGGTGGAGGACAACACGAAATATTTCTCCCGTTATCTGCCTGTGCTTTACACCACCATCCTGGAGCAGACACGCAGCCTCATTGAGGATGTGGGCATGGACGACCGATACAAGGTGCTGAAGCTGCGGGCGCGGCCGAAGGTGCTGCTGGCCACCACCTACGAGGAGGCGGTCGAGCTGGTCGACCTCTATCACGAATACCTGCTGGGGGTGATCTCCGACGCCCGTTTCCCCCGCAAAGGTCGCATGAACAGCCGTGCCGGATACGAGCTGCTGCAATACATCCGCAAAAGGATGCCCGCCCTGCCCCTCATCCTGCAATCCTACGAGACGGAGAACAGACCGCTGGCCGAGGAACTCAATGCCAACTTCATCGACAAGAACTCCGAGACCCTCTTCCAGGACCTGCGCCATTTCATCAATTACTACCTGGGATTCGGACACTTCGTCTACCGCGACAAGGACGGCAACGAGATCGCCGTGGCGCGGTCGATGGACGAGTTCGAGGATTACCTGAAGACCATCCCGGAGGATTCGCTGGCCTACCATGCGATGAAGAACCATTTCTCGTTGTGGCTGATGGCGCGGGGGGAGACGCGCATCGCGCGGATCATCAACCCGCTGAAGGTCTCCGACTTCAACAGCATCAAGGAGCTGCGCGAGTTCCTGGTGAGTGTGGTGCGGCAGCGGCGCAGCGAGCAGGACCGCGGCAAGCTGGTGCCTTTCTCGCGGCAGGCCGTCGTCGACGAGAAGAACATCGTGAGCCTCTCCTCCGGATCGCTGGGAGGAAAAGGCAGAGGCCTCACCTTCACCAACACCCTCATCTATCGTTTCGGGCTCTCCGACCTGGTGCCCGACATCCACATCCGCACCCCGCGCACGGCCATCGTCGGCACCGACGAGTTCGACATCTTCATGGACAGCAACGGCCTGCGGGAGTATGCGGTGCGGGAGAAGGACTACGAGGCGCTGCAGCGTCGTTTTGTGGAGGCTACCATCACCGACGAGCTGGAGGCACGCCTGCGCATTTATCTGGAGAAGATCCACGACCCCATTGCCATCCGTTCGTCGAGCCTTTTGGAGGACTCGCTTACCCAGCCTTTCTCGGGCATCTTCCGCACCTACATCCTCCCCAACTCGCACCCCGACCTGGAGGTGCGACTGCTCCAGGCCGAGCAGGCCGTCAAGCTGGTGTTCGCCTCCATCTATTCACCCCAGGCAAAGCAGTATTTCGAGGCCATCGACTACAAGATCGACGAGGAGAAGATGGCAGTGGTGATCCAGGAGGTGGTGGGAAGACGCCACGACCGTTATTTCTATCCCCACATCAGCGGTACGGCCCAGTCGTACAATTTCTATCCCATCGGCCACATGGAGCCCGAAGAGGGTTTTGCCATCGCCGCCATCGGACTGGGACAGTACGTGATGGAAGGAGAGAAAGCCTACCGTTTCTCTCCCCGTTATCCGCGCAACGAGGTGTACGACACCCGTTACCTGCTGAAGAACTCGCAGACGGAGTTCTATGCTGTCGATCTGGAGAAGAAAGAGTTCGACCTGCTGGAGGGGGAGGAGGTGGGTCTGGCGCGTCTGCCGGTGAGCGAAGCGGAGCATCACGGCACCCTCAAGCATTGTGTGTCGGTGTACGATGCCGACAACGACCGCCTCGAGCCGGGCCTCGACGTGGCAGGCCCGCGGGTGGTCAACTTTGCCAATATCCTCAAGTACGACTACATCCCCCTGGCCCGTACCATCGACACGGTGCTGGATATCTTCCGTGAGGCCCTCGGCTCGCTCGTCGAGATCGAATATGCCGTCGACCTGGAGAAGGACGAGGAAGGCCGGGCATCCTTTTACCTGCTGCAGATCAAGCCGATGATCGGCACCGACTTCGACATACGCATCGATTTCGACAAGCTGGATCGTTCGCGTCTGCTGCTTTACAGTTCGCACAGCATGGGCAACGGCACCATCGACACCATTACCGATGTGATCTATGTCGATCCCGACCTTTTTGACAACACCCGTACGCAGGAGATGGCTGAGGAGATCGCCGCCATGAACGCCGGGATGATGAAAGCCCAGCGGCACTATGTGCTCATCGGCCCGGGGCGGTGGGGTTCGCGCGACCGTTTCATAGGCATTCCCGTCAACTGGCCGCAGATCTCGCATGCCAAGGTGATCGTCGAGACGAGCCTCGAGGATTTTCCGCTCGATGCCTCGCTGGGCTCCCACTTCTTCCACAACGTCACCTCCATGAACGTCGGCTACCTCTCGGTGCAGCATTATGATGAGAACGACCTGATCCGCTGGGATGTGCTGCGCAGCCAGAAGGTGGTCGAACAGGGCACCTTCTGCCGTCACGTGCGTTTCCGCGAGCCTCTGAAGATCTACATGAACGGCAAGAAAAGAGCCACCGCCATCCTCCTGTGAACACGTGATCATGAAAGGAAAGATCAACATCGGACGTCTGCGCAACAAGCCGTACAACATCTCCTACGACTTCACCGACACCTCGTTCGACAAGTTGATGCAGAAGCGTATCCACAAGGTGCTTCTGGTGTGCAGCAACTACGATGCTTTCATCCTTGAGGAGGACGGACGCATCGACGAGCAGATCTTCAACGAGTATGTCTCGCTCAACCTGCGCTATCCGCCGATGGTGATCCAGGCCGACACGCCGGAGAAGGCTTTCCGTATCCTGCGGGAGGACCAGATCGACCTGGTGATCTCGGCCCTGCGCATCGGCGACCGCGACACCTTCACCCTGGCCCGGGAGATGCGGGAGATACGCCCCGACATCCCCATCGTGGTGCTTACCTACTTCTCCCGCGAGGTGAGCAAGAAACTGGAAGAGGAGGATCTCTCGGCCATCGACTATGTCTTCAGCTGGCTGGGCAACTCGGAGCTGCTCCTGGCGATCATCAAGCTCATCGAGGACAAGATGAACGCCGACGACGACATCCTCAAGGTGGGGGTGCAGAACATCCTCTTCGTGGAGGATTCGATCCGTTACATCTCCTCTTATCTGCCCAACCTCTACCGCATCATCCTGCGGCAGTCGAAAGAGTATCAGCTGGAGGGTCTCAACGAGCATCAGCGTATGCTGCGCATGCGGGGGCGGCCCAAGATCCTGCTGGCCACCGACCTGCAGGAGGCGATGGCCCTCTTCGACAAGTACCGCTACAACACGCTGGGGGTGATCTCCGACCTGAGTTTCCGCAACCACGGCGTCAAGGATGCGCGGGCGGGGTTCCGTCTGCTGGAATACGTGAGATCGTTCGACCCCCACATGCCTTTCCTGCTGCAGTCGTCCGACCTGGCGGTCAAAGAGGAGGCCGAACAAAAAGGTGCCGGCTTCCTGCATAAATACTCCAAGAACCTCTCCAAGGAGCTGCGGCAGTTCATCATCGACAACTTCGCTTTCGGTCCTTTCATCTTCCGTGATCCGGATACGCTGAAGGAGGTGGACCGGGCGTCCAGTCTCCGCGAATTCCAGCAAAAGATGATGACCATCCCCGACAAGACGCTCGACTATCACACGCGGCGCGACCATTTCTCCAAGTGGCTCAATGCCCGGGCGCTCTTTTCGCTGGCGCAGATGTTCAAATATCTCAAAAGGGAGGATTTCGACACGCTCGACGATCTGCGGCGTTTTGTCTATGTGGCCATCTCGAGCTACCGCATAGGCCGGGGACGTGGGGTGATCGCCAAGTTCAATGCCGACACCTACGATGAATATGTGATCTTTTCCCGCATCGGCGACGGTTCCATCGGCGGCAAGGCACGCGGTCTGGCCTTCATCAACAACGTCATCAAACGGAACAGGCTCTTCGGCCGTTTCGAGGGGGTGCAGATCACCATCCCGCGGACGGTGGTGGTGACCACGGAGATCTTCGACCAGTTCATGGAGCAGAACGATCTTTACCGGGTGGGCCTTTCCGACCTGCCGGACGAGGAGATCCTGCAGCGTTTTGTGGCGGCGGAGCTGCCTGCCCCGTTCCGTGACGATCTGCGGGCTTTCCTGGCCATCACGGGCAAGCCCGTGGCGGTGCGCTCGTCGAGCAAGCTGGAAGATTCGCATTACCAGCCCTTTGCGGGCATCTATTCCACCTACATGGTGCCTTTTCATGCCGACAGGGAGCGGATGCTCACCGCCCTCGAGATGGCGGTCAAACAGGTGTATGCGTCGGTCTATTTCCGTAACAGCAAAGCCTACATGAACGCCACCTCGAACGTGATCGACGAGGAGAAGATGGGCATCGTGCTGCAGGAGGTGTGCGGACGGCAGCACGGCAATCTTTTCTATCCCACACTCTCGGGGGTGGCACGTTCGATCAACTTCTACCCGGTGCCGCCGGAAGAGGCTGCCGACGGCATCGCCAACATTGCCTTCGGGCTGGGCAAGCTGATCGTCGACGGGGAACAGTCGCTGCGTTTTTCACCGAAATATCCCAGGAAGGTGCTGCAGCTCTCCACGCCTGAGAATGCCTTGCGGGAGACCCAGAAACGTTTCTATGCGCTCGACCTCGACCTGGACCGTTTCGTGCCCTCGGTCAATGATGCGGTCAATCTGCGCAAGCTGAGCATACGCGAAGCCCCCGAGGACGAGGCGTTGCGGTGGGTGGCCTCGACGTACGACCTGCAGGACCATCAGGTGCGCGACGGCATCCTGGAGAGGGGACGGCGCATCATCACTTTTGCCAATATTCTCAAATACGGGCGCTTCCCCCTGGCAGAGATCCTGCAGGAGCTGCTGGCCACGGGACAGCGGGAGATGGGTAGCCCCATCGAGATGGAGTTCGCCGTCGACCTGGAGACACCGCCGGGGGAGCCGAAGATCTTTTATTTCCTGCAGATCAGGCCCATCGTGGATGCCGACCAGCAGATGCGTGTCGATTTGGGGCGGCTCGACCCGGCCCGTGCCCTGCTCATCTCTCCTTCGGCGCTGGGCAACGGGGTCATCCGCGATGTGAGGGATGTGATCTATGTGAAGCCGGATGCTTTCGATGCGGCCCGTACGCGCGAGATCGCCGCCGTCATCGAACAGCGCAACACCCTGCTGCGCGAAGAGGGACGGGGTTATGTGCTCATCGGCCCGGGACGATGGGGCTCGTCGGATCCCTGGCTGGGCATCCCCGTGAAGTGGCCGCAGATATCACAGGCCCGTCTTATCGTCGAGGCGGGGCAGAGCGACTACCACGTCGACCCCAGCCAGGGAACGCATTTCTTCCAGAACCTCACCTCTTTCCGGGTGGGTTATTTCACAGTCAACCCTGCCCGGGGGCACGGTCATCTTGATCAGGCCTATCTGGATGCCCAGCCGGCGCTGTTCGAGGACGGTTATGTGCGTCATGTGCGTTTCGGGGCGCCGCTGTTCATCGGCATCGACGGCCGCCGCAGCATGGGGATGGTGCTGAAGGCAGGCGAGGAGCTGTGATCACCCTTGTGGCGGGGTGACGCTGTCGACTGTGACGTTCCTGTCGATCTTGCGGATAAGTCCCTGGAGCACCTTGCCCGGGCCGGCCTCGAGGAAGGTGTCGAAGCCGTCGGCGATCATCTGTTGCACCGACTGGGTCCAGCGTACCGGCGAGGTGAGCTGGGCGATGAGGTTTTTGCGTATCTCGTCGGGGTCGGTGACAGCCTTGGCGGTGACGTTCTGGTAGACGGGGCATACCGGCCGTGAGAAAGGGGTTTCGGCGAGGGCTGCGGCCAGCTCCTCGCGTGCCGGCTCCATGAGGGGCGAGTGGAAGGCCCCGCTCACCTGCAGCTGGACGGTGCGGCGTGCGCCTCTTTTCTGCAGTTCCTCCATGGCGCGGAAGACACCTGTCACCGTGCCGGAGATGACCACCTGGCCGGGACAGTTGTAGTTGGCCGGTACCACCACGTCGTCGATGGCGTCACACACTTCTTCGATCACCTGGTCGTCGAGGCCGATGATGGCAGCCATGGTGGAGGGAACCAGCTCACAGGCTTTCTGCATGGCCAGGGCCCGCTGGTGCACCAGCCGCAGACCGTCGTCGAAAGTGAGGGTCCTGTTGGCCACCAGGGCGGTGAACTCGCCCAGCGAATGGCCCGCCACGGCACCGGGCCGGAAAGCATCGCCCAAAAGCGTCACCAGCGCCATCGAATGGACGAAGATGGCCGGCTGGGTGACGTTCGTCTCCTTGAGCTCCTCTTCACTGCCCTCGAACATCACTTTCGAGAGCTCAAAACCGAGAATGTCGTCGGCACGGTCGAACAGCTCACGCGCTGCCGGATAACGTTCGTAAAGATCCTTCCCCATGCCGGGGTACTGGGCACCCTGCCCAGGGAAAACATATGCGGTCATGATGTTCTTTCTTTGGTTCGTGCAGCAAAAATAGTCAATCTTCCCGAAAGAGGATCAGTGCAGTCGGGCACCGATAAGGTGGATGAACTCGTCACGGGTAGGCTGGTGCTTGAGGAAGACGCCGGTGAAAGCGGAGGTGGTGGTGACGGAGTTCTGTTTCTGGATGCCGCGCATCATCATACAGAGATGGTGGGCTTCGATGACCACGGCCACGCCGAGGGGCTTGAGGGTCTCCTGGATGCAGTCGCGTATCTGGAGGGTCAGACGCTCCTGCACCTGGAGACGCCGGGCATAGGCCTCTACGACGCGGGCGATCTTGCTGAGACCCGTGATGTGACGGTCGGGGATGTAAGCTACATGGGCTTTGCCGAAGAAGGGGATCATGTGGTGCTCGCACATGGAATAGAGCTCGATGTCCTTGACGATCACCATTTCCTTGTAGTCTTCCTCGAAGATGGCCGACCGCAGGATGGAGGCAGGGTCGGTATTGTAGCCCTGGGTGAGGAACTGGATGGCCTTGGCCACGCGTTCCGGGGTTTCGCGGAGCCCCTCGCGGCCGGGGTCTTCGCCCAGGATACGCAGGATCTCGCGGTAATGACGGGTGAGGGCCTCGGTCTGTTCGTCGTTCCAGTGATCGATGCGGGTATATCCTTTTTCGGGGTCGATCACATCCCCGTTGCTGATGATGTCCATATCACGGTTCTTTTTTGTATTCCACGAAGTTGTTCTCCGATTCGCTGAGGCGCACCGAGCAGAGGGTGATGCCGTATTGCTGCAGAGGCTGTTCCAGCTCGTTCCAGATGGCGGCGGCCAGGTTCTCGGTGGAGGCGATGCGTCCCTGCATGAAGGGGACCTCGAGGTTGATGTTCTTGTGGTCGAGGGGTTCGATCACCTTTTTGCGGATGATGCTGCTGAGTTCCTTGAGGTTGATGAGCAGGCCGGTCTCGGGGTCGGGATCGCCGCAGACGGTGACGAAGAGCTCGTAGTTGTGGCCGTGCCAGTTAGGATTGGAACACTTGCCGAAGACAGCGAGGTTCTTTTCGTCGTCCCAGTCGTCGCGGTACATGCGGTGGGCTGCGTTGAAACGTTCACGCCGGGTGAGATAGATCATGGGCGGGTCATTCAGGGTGGTCGGTGTGGAGGGTGCCGATGTCACCGGTGAAGCTGCCTTTTTTGGGCAGGTCGCTGTTCTTCTCCAGTTCGTTGATGTCTCGAACGAAGCCTTCGATCTCCTCGTCGGAGAAGCCTTTTTCCTTGGCGGCCTCTTCGAGGGTGCCCCAGATGGGTTCGCCGCACATGATGCAGCGGATCCCTTTCTTACTGAGATAGTTGACGGCTGCCGGCACCCTCTCGATCAGTTCTTCGATCTCGATCTCTTTGGTGATGGGCATGATGGCTCGTTTTAGGGAGGGTAAAGATATATCTTTTTGCCAACAATGCCATGGTGAGGCCTCGGCTGATGAGGAAGAGGATGAGGGCGAGCCAGAGGCTGTGGTTGCCCAGGGCGTGGCGGGTGAAGTACCAGACGGGGAAAAAGACGACAAGGGTGGAGAAGATCATGGTGTTTCGCATGCCGCGTGAGGAGGTGGCGCCGATGTAGATGCCGTCCCAGAGGAAGGCGGGGAAAGAGATGAGAGGGATGGCGACGACCCAGGGGAGATAGGGACGGGCTGCCTCGAGCACCCCGGCATTGTCGGTGAGCAGGCCCAGGAGGGCGTTGCCGCCAAGGAGGTAAGCCAGGGAAAAGGGGATGCTCAGGAAGGTGCCCCAGAGGAAGAGATCGCGCACGCTGTGTCGCAGGAACCGTATGTTGCGGGCACCCATGAAACGTCCCGTGAGTGCTTCGGCAGCATAGGCGAAACCGTCGAGAAAAAAGGCGAAAAAGGTGAAGAACTGCAGAAGCAGCGTGTTGACGGCCAGCAGGGTGTCGCCGAAGACGGCCGAGCGGGCGGTGAAGAAAGTGAAGACCAGGATGAGACAGAGGGTGCGGAGGAAAATGTCGAGGTTGATATGGAAGAAAGCACGGAGGGCGGGAGCATGGAGCAGCCGGGAGAGGGGGAGAGGACGGAGCGTGCCGGGGTAACGGCGGTGCAGAAGCCACAGGGCTGTGGCCAGGCCGGCATAGTTGGCTAGCAGGGTGCCCAGCGCCACCCCGTCGGAGGTCATCTGCAGCCCCAGCACGAACAACAGATCGAAGAGGATGTTCAGCAGGTTGATCACCAGCGTGACGATCATGGGATAACGGGCGTTCTGCATGCCGAGGAACCAGCCGTTGAGGGCATAAAGCATGAGGGTGGCGGGAGCGGCCCATACACGGATGAAGAAATATCGGGAGGCGAAATGTTCCGTCTTTTCCGGCCCTTCGAGCAGGAGGAAACTGATCCTGTCGATGGGCACCTGCAGCAGAAGAATGAGTGCGGCGGCGGCCAGGGCGGTGAACAGGGCACGCTGCAGCACCTCGCGGGCTCCGGCCGTGTCGCCGGCACCGTAACGCTGGGCGGCCAAACCGCTGGTGCTCATCCGCAGAAAACCAAAGCTCCAGTATACGAAGTTGAAAATGGTCCCGCCCAATGCCACAGCCCCGATGTACCAGATGCCATCGAGATGGCCCACCACGGCCAGATCAACCAGCCCCAGCAACGGAACGGTGATGTTGCTGATGATGTTGGGGATGGCCAGTCGCAGGATCTTCCTGTGCATAACGGGATTACCTGTTTTGAGGATGACAAAGATCGAAAAAAAATGCGATTTTCATTGAAATTGATTTGGATTTAATCTAAATAAGATGTATGTTTGCAGCAGTTCAGTTATCCCGCTGTGGAGGGAAAGTGAGTCGGATACGGTTGGCAGCTGGGATGACCGGAAGTGAGTAGAAAGCGAAAACCGGATATGCGACTGGAGAGAGGAAGCGGGGTACTGAACTTTTTATGACCCAAGGTAAGGCGATCTAGTTTCAGGTTAAGTTAACAAAGAACAGGTTTTTTTAGGTTGGGTTTTTGGTTGAAAGCCGGTCATTCGCTGAGAATGCCGGCTTTTTTCAGGAGGATTCACAGGAAAACATTATATTTATTGTTGAACCTTTAAAAACATTGATCATGGCATTTCAATTACCCGAGTTACCATATGCGCTGGATGCGCTGGAGCCTTATGTTTCCCGCCGGACGCTTGAGTTCCATTACGGGAAGCATCATCAGGCCTATGTGAACAATGCGAACAAGCTGGCGGAGGGCACCCGTTTTGAGGGGGCCGATCTGGAGACGATCATCCGGGAGGCCGAGGGCGGATTGTACAACAACGGTGCACAGGCATGGAACCATACGTTCTATTTCATGGGCTTTGGTCCTGAGGGGCCGCGTGAGCCGCAGGGTGCTCTGGCCGAAGCCATCAACAGGGACTTTGGCTCTTTTGAGAAGTTCAGGGAGGAGTTCAACCAGAAAGCCGCCACTCTTTTCGGGTCGGGATGGGCCTGGCTGGTGAAGGATGACGAAGGACATCTCAGCATCGTCCAGGAAAGCAATGCCGGCAACCCCATGCGCCGGGGTCTTACCCCCATCCTTACCTGTGATGTGTGGGAGCATGCCTATTACCTGGACTATCAGAACAGACGTCCCGATTATCTGGCCTCGTTCTGGAACATCCTCAACTGGGATGTGATCTCGCAGAGATACTGAGAAGCTTTTGAAGATATCTTGTCGAAAAAACCGGGTAATGCCCGGTTTTTTTGTTTGTTTTCCCTGCCGGGGGGAGCGGTTGCCGGGTCGTCCCGGTTGATCGCTTCAAGGAGGCAACGTATGTATGGGCATGGGTGGTTCTGGCAGGGGAGGTAGCAGTCATGATCCCGGACGTCACAGACCCCGAGGAGGATGGCGGACCACGGGGAGGAGGGATGGTGTTTTCCGGCCTTCAGCACAGTCAGTTTGTCGGCTACGGGCTGGCAGGCAGGGATGTTCCGGCCGGCAAAGATCTTTCTGAGTAAGGCATGTTCCGTCTGTGGCTCTCGCTGGTTCTGGTTCCTGGAGGCCAAGCAGAAACCACACGGCCGTTCGAAAAATGCCCCTTATTTCCGGTTGAAAAGGGCCTTGATGATGTAACTGGCGATCTGGGGGTTTTCCTTCAGCCTTCGTGTGGAGTAGCCGAACCAGTCCTTTCCGAAGGGCACATATACGCGCATCCGGTGCCCGTTCCGCAGGATGGAGGCGCGGCGCTCAGGGGTCACGCCGAAAAGCATCTGGAACTCGTATTCGTCTTTCTTCAGTCCGTATTTTTCGATCAGCTGATAGGCATGGTCGATGAGGAACTGGTCATGGGTGGCAATCCCCACGTAGAAACCATGGCTGAACATGTATTCCAGGTCTTCCAGAAAGTGGCGGTTGATCTCGTCGTGGTCCTTATAAGCGATGCGGGCGGGTTCCACATAGATCCCTTTGCAGAGACGGAAGTTGAGGGGTGTCTCCGGGCTGTGAAGAGGGGTGAGGGCCTTGAGGTCGTCCAGGGTGCGGCGCAGATAAGCCTGCAGAACCAGCCCCACATTGCGTGGGAACTCTCCGTGAAGACGACGGAAAAGGCGGATCTCCTTGTCCACGCACTTGGAGTCCTCCATGTCGATACGAACGAAGTTGTTGTATCCTGCTGCCTTCCGGACGATCTCACGGATGTGCCGGTAGCAGACGTCTTCATCGATGAGCAGACCGAAGGAGGTGGGCTTTACCGAAAAATTACCATCGATCCCTTCGGCGGTGAGGCGTTCGATCACTTCCAGATATTCGTTCTTGTTGCGTTCGGCCTCCTCCAGATCCTTGATGAACTCCCCCAACACATCGAGGGTTACCATCATCCCCTCTTCATTGAGTTTTTTCGAAGCCCGCAGGGCATCCTCGATCGTCTCCCCCGCAATGTATCTCTTCGAAAAAGTCCAGATGAACTTCTTCGGGAAAAGGGGGATCAGCGATGCGATCAGTCTGTTGAACATGGTGCCTGGTTTTTTAGAAGTTCTCAAGATAGTTATTTTTACAAAATAATAGAGTCCCGCACGAAAGGGAAGATGACCTTTGTCAGTCATAAAAATATTGCGGAGCATATGGGCTGATGGTGGAAAAAGGTGTTGATATCCTTTGGGGGGTGGGGATGCAACCATCGGAGCACTTTGGTGGTCATCGAAACAAGGTCGGAAGATGTACACGGATGAGGATCTCATAAAGGGATGTATCAGGAAGGAGAGGGCCGCACAAAAGGTGTTATATGAACGTTACGCCGACATCTTGCTGGGAATATGTGCGCGGTATGCTGCAGACACCGCTGAGGCGGAGGACATCCTTCAGGAGGGTTTCGTGCGCATTTTCAACTACATTGCCGATTATAGCGGGAAAGGCTCTTTGTTCAACTGGATGCGGAAGATCATGATCAATACGGCGATCACTTTTTACCACCGTGGTTTGAAGCACCGGTACCACCAGGATATCGGAGAGTTGCAAGAGGCTGCTCCCGATGAGATGCCGGGGCATGCCGATTTTACGCGGGAAGAGCTGCTCTCGGTGATCAGGAGCCTGCCCGAAGGTTACCGGATGATCTTCAACCTGTATGCCGTCGAAGGTTATAAACATAAGGAGATCGCCGAGATGCTGGGTATCGACATCAATACGAGCAAGTCGCAGTATTCGCGTGCCAGGCGTTTCATCCGCCAGAAGCTGGCGGAGCTGAGCAGGGTGCGTATGCCGGATGAAGGGAAAAAGGACAGCAGCGAATGAGGAGGAACGACGATATAGAAAAGCTTTTCCGCGAGCGTTTTGAGGGTTATCGTCTCAAACCCTCGGCGGGAGTGTGGCAGCGTGTGATGAGGCAACTGCGTTGGCAGAACTTCCTGCGCTTTTCGCCGCGACGTTTCAACATATGGTATCTCTCCGCACTGATGGCTGTGGTGGCGGGAGGAACGTGGCTGCTATACGGCGGTGATAAGAAGGAACAGGACCTTGTGCTGCCGGCGAAAGAGGAGGTCCGGCCCGCTCCTCCTAAGAAAAACGTGGCAGCCGATACCAGCGTCTCCGGGGAACAGAAGCAGGGAAAAAATTTCTCTGCCGAGGAGAAAGGCAAGCTTCTTCCCTCTAAAAAAGGGATGAATGAACGGTCTCCGAACGTGAAGGTGCAGGAGAAAAAAGAAGAGGAAGCCCTATCCGACGACCCCCGGCTTCTTCGGGACGAGAGACAAGGTCAGGTGGCCGAAGAGAAGCAGCCAGCCGAAGATGTCGAGGTACGGGATATGGCCGCGATGGGGGTCGGCCGGGAACCGCATGCTTCCGGGAGAGGCAGCGAGGCTGGGGATGAGATGCCGGTAGCCCGTTTTACACTTTCTCCCAGGCGGGGTTGTCCGCCTCTTGAGGTGCATGTGACCGATCATTCCGAACATGCCGAAAGCCGGAGATGGAAGGTTGAACCGCGAGGGTACGAAGGAGATGCGCGTGAACCTGTGCTGCGGTTCCGTGAACCGGGTACTTATGTGGTGAAGCTCACCGTACGCGCCCGCGACGGCCGGGTGGCTCATGCCAGCGATACGGTCGTGGTCTACGAGCCCCCCAGAGCCTCCTTCGACTGGTCACCACAGGAACTGACCGAATCGAACGAACCGGTCACCTTCTTCAATACCTCTCTCCGTGCCGTACGTTCTTTCTGGTCGTTCGGCGACGGACATACATCGCTCGAGGAGGAGCCGATCCATCATTTTACCGAGGATGGTCCTTTCGACGTGATGCTCGTGGTTTGGTCGGAACAGGGCTGTGCCGATACGCTGGTCAGGAAAGGGCTGTTCCAGCGGGAGGATTTTTATATCCGTTTCCCCAATGCATTCATCGCCAATCCCAACGGGCCTACGGGCGGGTACTATACCGAAGGGGCGTTGGCCAATGATGTTTTCCATCCGGTATGGAAAGGGGTGGCTACTTATCATCTCCAGGTGTTCAACAGGATGGGTGAACTGGTGTTCGAGAGCCGTGACCTCCATAAAGGTTGGGATGGTTACATCCTGGATCAGATGGCTGCACCGGGCGTGTACATCTGGAAAGCTACCGGGACATTCACCAACGGGAAGCCTTATGTGCGTTTCGGGAACGTAACGCTCATCAGGAAAAAACAAGGCCGGTACAACTGACCAGGAGAGAAAAAAGACGGAAAGATCTTCATGCATCGAACTTTTCCGTCGGACAGGACGTTTTTTTTCAGTTTGAAGGTTTTCGGTCTTTTATCCCCAAAAAAAGTGCGTTCGTCAACAAATAGGCCTTCTCTGTGTAGTTCTTCTTCGTTTTAGAGAACGGACAAAGAAGAGGCATGAAACTTCTGTTTCCCGCTTCTCGTACAAAAAGTAAACTTTTATTTCTATATTCGTATTTGGAACATTGCGAGAGGGAGGGGTGTGGGTTTTTGTTAATGAATTGATAATCAAGGTCCTGGTGAAAAGATACCTGGTCATACTTTTGTTCGTCCTCAAGATCATGCACCCGGTAGGAGCCCAGGATGCCCAGTTCTCGCAGTTCTATGCTGCACCGCTGTATTTGGCGTCGGCTTTCACTGGAGCCACGGAGGAGAACCGGATCACGATGAACTATCGCAACCAGTGGCCGGCCCTGCCTGGGGTTTTCACCACGTACAGTTTTTCCTACGATCGTTATTTTCACAATTTCAATTCGGGGATCGGTTTCCTGGCGTTGTATGATGTGGCGGGTTCGGGACATCTGAGCACGCTGAACATGGGACTTCTTTATTCCTACAACATCCAGGTGAACGATTACATTTACGTACGTCCGGGTATTCAGGTGAAGTACGCCCAGCTGGCGCTGGATTTTTATCGTCTGATCTTCAACGACCAACTCTCTCCTGGCGGGAATACCCCGCCCACCGAGCAACCTCCTTTCGACAACATCGGCGACATCGATGCGGAAACCTCTGTACTGGCCTACACGGAGCGTTTGTGGCTGGGGACGTCGGTCGATCATCTCTTCCGTCCCAAAGCTTCCCTTTACGGGGATGAGACCAAGATCCCCATCAAGGTGTCGGTGTTTGGAGGGGCGCAGATCATAAGGAAAGGACGTCTGCTGAAACCCATCGAAGAGAGTCTTTCGCTGGCTTTCCTCTTCAAGACACAGGGTCGTTTCAAGCAGCTGGACATGGGACTTTACTGGTACAAGGCGCCGCTGATGTTCGGTTTTTGGTACCGTGGTATCCCCATTCCCATGGGGAAAGGTTACAACAGTCGAGATGCTATGATCGTCCTGGTGGGATACAAGACCAAACAACTGCAGGTAGGTTACAGCTATGACTTCACTGTTTCGCGTCTGCTGATGGACACAGGCGGAGCACATGAGATCTCTTTCATGTACGAGTTCAAGACCACCCAGTACAAGCGAAGGAAGATCCATGCCATCCCTTGTCCGGAGTTTTGATCCTGTTCCGTTGCTGAAAAAAATTCCCGCATCTCTGGGATGATAGGTGAAAACCTCTATCTTTGCGGGCGAACAAAAACCTCCTGAGAAGATGAAAAAGAGTGCGCTGATCCTGAACGTGATCCTGTCTGTGGCCGTGGTAGTGCTTTACGTACTGTACTTCACAGGTCGGGGGACGGCATCGCCGGCTGCTGCCCCTGGAGGTTCCGATACACTGCATAGGGGTGGTGCCGGGCTGAACATTGTGTACGTGAACATCGACACGATTATGGCCAACTACGACATGTCGGTCGACCTTCAGGCACGGCTGCAGAAGAAGCAGCAGGATTCTGAGAGCAAGCTCAACGCCCGCGGTCAGAAATGGCAGAACAAGGTGAACGAGTTCCAGAACAACCTGCAGCGCGGGCTGGTGACCCGTTCGGAAGCACAAAAGATCCAGAAGGAACTGGAACAGGAACAACAGCAACTCCTCAATATGCGAAATGAGCTGGCCAACAGTCTGATGGAAGAGCAGCAGGTGAGCACCCGCAAGGTGATGTACAGCATCATCGACTACCTGAACGATTTTTGTCGCGAGCACAATTACCAGTATGTGCTGGGCACCACCGTGGGGGGAGTGGTCCTCTATGGTGAGAAACGGCTGGATGTCACGCAGGAGGTGCTGGCGGGCCTCAACGAACGCTACAAGAGCGTCCGTGATTCGCTCCTCAAGGCTCAATGAACCTTTCCCGTCTTTTCGAGGGATACAGTCAACGTCATGATGCAGCTCCTCCGCTCCTGGAGGAGCTGCCTTCTTCTTCGCTTTTTCAGGTGGTGGTGATCCCAGCCATGGGGGAAGAACCTCCTTTGGTTGCCTCGGTGCTGGAATCCCTGGCCTCGGCGGAGCGTCCGATGCGTGATGTAGAGGTGCTGGTGGTGATCAATGCTTCGCAGGACGCTCCGGCCGTATGGCATGAACGGAACAGACAGCTGTATGACCATCTTTTGCAGCATCGCCGGCGTTGGGAGCGGCCGTGGCTGCGGGTGCATCCTTTGCTGCTTGAGCCTTTTGCTCCGCGTGAGGCAGGGGTGGGCCGCGCCAGAAAGACGGGCATGGACGAGGCGGCACGCCGGCTGGCACAGCGTGATGATGGTCTGATCGTCTCGCTCGACGCCGACACGCTGGTTGCTCCCGGCTATTTCACGGCGCTGGAGAGATGCTTCCTGGCGCATCCCCGGCTGGATGGCGTTTCGCTCCATTTCGAGCATCCGCTGGAGGGGAGCGATTTCCCCATTGAGGTGTACCGGGCGGTGGCGCAGTACGAGCTCCATCTTCGTTATTTTGTGCAGGCGTTGCGGTGGTGCGGTCACCCCCATGCGGTGCATACGGTGGGCAGTGCCTTTGCTGTGCGGGCGGCCGCCTACCTGCGCCTGGGTGGCATGAACCGCCGGCAGGGAGGGGAGGATTTCTATTTCATCCAGAAGGTGGTGCAGGCAGGGCGATACCGCAGCCTGGCGGGCACGACGGTTTACCCGTCGCCGCGGCCGGCGCGCCGGGTGCCTTTCGGGACGGGTCCCGTGATAGCCCGCCTGGCCGGCAGCGGTGAAGAGATGTTCACCTACCGATGGGAGGCTTTCCGGCCCCTGCGACTACTCTTTGAGGCGCTCCCGGCACTCTACCGGGCGCAGGAGACGGCCGCCCGCCTCTATGACTCCCTGCCCCTGCCGCTGCAACAGACCCTCCCGCGCGAAGTGTTCCTGTCAAGGATCCGTGAGATACGCAACAACGTGGCAGGCGAAGAATCTTTCAAAAAACGCTTCTTCCGGTGGTTCAACGTGCTGCATGTGATCAGATACCTTAACAGGGAACATGAGGAGGGAAAAGAACGGTCGCCCGTGACACGGGAAGCTGCCCGGCTGCTCGCCGCCAGAGGTGTGGATGAAGTGCCGGAGGAGGTGATCCCCCTGCTGGAAGTCTACCGTAAGATGGACAAGGAAGAAGCCTTGTGCTGAACTACTCCTCGCCGGTGATGATGAAGATCTCTTCGTTGTCCCGTTTCATCAGGTATTGTTCACGGGCGAACTTTTCCAGACTTTTGCTGTCGCTTTCCAGCTCTTTCAGTTTGCGTTTGTCCTCGGCGATCTTTTGCTGATAGTAGACCTTGTCGCGTTGCAACTGTCGCAGCTCACGCATCTGACGTCGCTGGATGAGCAGGTTGTTACTGTCAAAGAAAAGGAGCCATACCACGAAAAAGAAAAGGATGATGACGTACCTGTTCCTCATCCATGCAGGTAACCGGTTGTAGAATCTGAGATCCATGGTGTTCTTCCCCTTACAAAAGTACGAAAAAAAACGGCACCTCGTGTGAAGGGTGCCGTTTCTGGACAGGAGGGTTAGTTTCATCCCATGAAGGGATAGCGGTAGTCTTCCGGGGGGACGAAGTTTTCTTTGATGGAGCGGGGGGAGACCCACCGGATGAGGTTGAGCACCGATCCGGCTTTGTCGTTGGTTCCGGAGCCGCGGGCTCCGCCGAAAGGCTGCTGACCCACCACCGCACCGGTAGGCTTGTCGTTGATGTAGAAGTTGCCGGCCGTATGGGTCAGACGGGCTGTGGCCTTTTCGATGGCATAACGGTCTTGGGCGAAGATGGCTCCCGTCAGACCGTAGATGCTGGTGTTGTCCAGCAGGTCGAGTGTTTCGTCGAACTTGTCATCGTCGTAGATGTAGACGGTCAACACCGGCCCGAAAAGCTCCTCTTCCATGGTGACGTAATGCGGGTCGTCGGTGCGGATGATGGTGGGTTCGATGAAGTAGCCCACCGATTTGTCATAACCGCCGCCCACTACGATCTCGGTCTCCTGGTCCTGTTTGGCCTGCTCGATATAACCGGTGATCTTGTCGAACGAGGGTTCGTCGATGACGGCGTTGATGAAGTTGGTGAAATCCTCGGGCGGGCCCATCTTCAGGCCGCGGACCGTTTCGACGAGTTCGTCGCGGATCTCCTTCCAGATGCTTTGGGGGATGTAGGCACGCGAGGCGGCCGAACATTTTTGTCCCTGGTATTCGAAGGCTCCCCGGACGATGGCCGTGATAAGGGCTTTGCGGTTGGCCGAGGGATGGACCATGATGTAGTCCTTGCCGCCCGTCTCGCCCACGATGCGGGGATAACTTTTGTAGGTCTTGATGTTGTCGCCGATCATCTTCCAGATGCTCTGGAAGACGGCCGTGGAGCCGGTGAAGTGGAAGCCGGCGAAGTCGGGATGGGTGAGGACGACACGTGCCGCCACAGGGCCGGAGGCAAAGACCATGTTGATGACCCCGTCGGGGACACCTGCCTCGCGGTAAAGCTCCATGAGCACATGGGCTGAATAGATGGCCGTCTTGGAGGGTTTCCATACGGCCACGTTGCCCATCAGTGCCGGCGCGGTGGGCAGGTTGCCAGCAATGGAAGTGAAATTGAAAGGGGTGAGAGCAAAGACAAATCCTTCCAGAGGACGATACTCCATGCGGTTCCACGTATTGGGCGCCGAAGAGGGCTGATGGGCGTAGATCTCCGTCATGTAATGGGTGTTAAAACGGTAGAAATCGGCCAGCTCGCAGGCCGAATCGATCTCGGCCTGGTAGACGTTCTTCGACTGGCCGATCATGGTGGCGGCATTGAGACGGTAACGGTAGGGCCCTGCCACCAGGTCACCCATCCTCAGAAAGATAGAGGCCCGTTGTTCCCAGCTCATCGATTCCCACGCTTTCTTGGCTTTCAGCGCAGCCTCGATGGCCATCCGTACCTCCTTCTCGCCTCCCTGGTAATAATAGCCCAGCACCTTGGAGGTATCGTGCGGCGCCACGATGGGCACGCGCTTGTCGGTACGGACCTCCTTGCCTCCAATGATCATCGGGATCTCCACCTCCCGGCTGTAAACCTCCCGGATAGCCTCTTCAATGGCTTGACGTTCAGGCGTCCCCGGTGCATAGCTGAGTACCGGCTCGTTCTTCGGCATCGGTACGGAGTAAATTCCTTTTGGCATGATCTCCTGGTTTTAGGGTTCTTTCTAAAGCTACAAAAATAATGTATAAATATTCGAAAAAATAATGAAAAACATCATCGTTCTCGTCAGAAGGTGGTATTTTTAGGGAAAATTTCTGCAAACCAAAAAGCACATTGGACAATGAAACTGAAAGATTATGGAATAGCGGAGACCCTGGAGAGGCTGGGGATCAGGGATCTGAACCCGGGAGTTTCCACGGGTACCGAATGGTGGGACACCGAGGGGCCGGAGACGGTCTCGGAAACGCCCATCGATAGTAGTGTGATCGCGCGGGTGAAGAATGCCACGCGCGAGGATTATGAGAAGGTGATCAAACGTGCGCAGGAAGCTTTCCTGGAATGGCGCATGGTGCCTGCACCCAAGCGCGGTGAGGTGGTACGCCAGATCGGACTGGCACTGCGAGAATATAAGGAGGATCTGGGTAAGCTGGTAACCCTCGAGATGGGTAAGATCTATCAGGAGGGTCTGGGCGAGGTGCAGGAGATGATCGACATCTGTGATTTTGCCGTGGGGCAGTCGCGTCAGCTCTATGGTTTCACGATGCAGTCGGAGCGGCCGAAACACAGGATGTTCGAGCAGTACCATCCCCTGGGTATCGTGGGACTGATCACCTCGTTCAATTTCCCTGTGGCGGTGTGGGCATGGAATGCCATGATCGCGGCCGTGGCGGGGGATGTGGTGGTATGGAAGCCCAGTTCCAAGACGCCTCTTACGGCCATTGCCACGATGAACATCATCTCACGCGTGCTGAAAGCCAACCATGTCCCCGAGGGGGTTTTCAACCTGGTGGTGGCACGATCCTCGGCCATGGGTGACAATTTCCTTCAGGACAGACGGATCCCCCTGATCTCGGTTACCGGTTCGACGGCGGTGGGCAAGCATGTGAGCAGGATCGTAGCGGCGCGTCTGGGGCGTGTCATCGCCGAGCTGGGGGGCAACAACGCCATCATCGTCTCGAAGCATGCCGACCTGGATCTGGCCATCCCGGCCATTGTCTTCGGGGCGGTGGGAACGGCGGGCCAGCGCTGCACCACCACGAGGCGTCTGATCATCCAGGAGTCGGTGTACGACGAGGTGAAAGAGCGCCTCGTGCATGCTTACGAGCAGGTGGCCCACCGCATCGGCAACCCTCTGGATGAGAAGACACTGGTGGGGCCGCTGATCGACCGTTTCGCAGTCGATCTTTTCACCCAGGCCCAGAAGGCCGTGGTGGAGGAGGGCGGCCGTATCATCACCGGCGGCGAAGTGCTCGAAGGACCACAGTATCCGTCAGGTCTCTATGTCAATCCGGCCATCGCTGAGGCGGAGAACCATTACAACATCGTCCAGGAGGAGACCTTTGCTCCGTTGCTGTATCTGATCCGCTACAAAGAGTTCGATGAGGCTCTGGAGCTGCACAATGCCGTGCCGCAAGGGCTCTCGTCAGCCATCTTCACGCTCAACCTGCGCGAAGCTGAGGAGTTCCTCTCGGCACGCGGTTCCGACTGCGGCATTGCCAATGTCAACATCGGCACCTCCGGCGCCGAGATAGGCGGGGCTTTTGGCGGCGAGAAGGATACGGGCGGCGGCCGCGAGTCGGGTTCGGATGCCTGGAAAGCCTATATGCGCCGGCAGACCAATACCATCAACTACAGCACCGAGCTGCCGCTGGCACAGGGGATACGTTTCGAGCTGTGACGTATCAGTGCACGGCGCCGGAAAGGAGGGTGGCCTCGCCCACAAGCCGGTCGTAGCGCTCGCCCGCCTCGCGGTAATAGACCAGGATCTGGTATTCGTTCACCGTCTCGAAATGACTCCCTTCGAGACGGGTGAGGTCGTATCGCCGGCTGCCGGGAGCCTTCACCGCATAAAGGTAGTTGTACATTCCTTGTTTCAGGAGCATCGTGCCCTCGTAACGGTGCTCCTGTTCGTTGTAACGCATCCTGCCGGCCGGAGAAGAACCCCACTGGGTGAGAGCACCGAAGATGTGTACCTCTCCCTCGAAAGGAAAGGAGACGGGTAGGAAAAAGAAGACATTGAAATAATCGGCATCGGTGTCGGGGGTGCTGCCGCGTGAGTTCTCTATGAAGAAGCGACCGTTCAGGTCCTGGCGGGTCATATAGGGGCGGAAACTCCTTATCTCTGCCGGTTGGAGGAAAACGTTGTAGTACGGCGGCCGGTACTCGATGCCGGCGATGCCGGGGCTCTGGTAACGGACGCTCTTCAGGTCGAGGTTCCTGAACTCATTGCAGCCGGGAAAGATGATCTCGGAGGGGGTGCCGAAGACCAGGCGTCCGTTGCCGGCGGAGGAAGGGCGGGGACCGAAGAGGGCATTGTCCCACCGTCCGTTCTGGCGTACTACGACGAAGAGCTCGTCGGCGGGTGAGCGCAACGGTAAAGCCCCGTAGTCGACGGTGAAATGCAGCTGCTGGTCCTCATCACGCCGCGGCCCGGAAGGACGGACCACCTCACCCGTGATCTGGACTTTCCCTGCGACGATCATGAAACGGGCCGTCAGCACCGGATCAGCAGGGTCGTCGAGAAAGACCTTCACCACATAATTGCCTGAAAGGAGAAACCGCACCTCCTCATTGGGGAAGGTCAGATGATAATGGACGTAGGGGACGGTGGTATTCACCGAGCTCTCGTAATCACGGATGTCGTTATCGGCAAAGCCGTCGAGGTAATCTTCGGGCAAGAGATCGGAAGGATGCCACCGGGCATCACAATGGACAAAGGTGTAACGATAGTTCTCAGGCGTGTCGGACAGGTCGTCGAAGTCGAGGCTCAGCGTGACATCTTCCCCCTGTTTCATGACGGGTCGGGACATGCGCCAGCCCGTGCGGTACAATTCGACGGTGTGGATGGTGGAAGAATAGATGCGGTCGCCCAGCACCTCGGTCTGACCGTAGAGCGCCAGGGGGATCCCTCCCCCCATCAGCAGGATCACAGTTTGTATCCACTGTTTCGTATTCATATTGCAAAGATAATCATCTGCTGCGGTTGCTCCCTTCCGGAGAGGAAAAACCGGCAATCCCGGATTGCTCAAGACGTTCCGGTCAGCGGAAAAATAAAAATTGTGAAATAATGTATAAAAAAGAAAAAAAAATTATTTTTGTTTGCATCATAACAAAAAAGCTTTTGTATGGACAAGGTGATCAGACTGAAGAAGGGTTTGGACATCCCTCTTCAGGGGGAGGCTGAGAAGAAGGTCACAGATGCTCCCGAGCCGGAAACCTTTGCACTGAAGCCTCCGGATTTCCATGGTCTCACTCCCAAGCTTACCGTTCATGAGGGCGACGAAGTAAAGGCGGGTTCGCCGCTGTTCTTCGACAAATACCGTCCTGACATCCTTTTTTGTTCGCCGGTGAGCGGGAAGGTGAAGACGGTGTTCCGCGGCGAACGGCGCAGGATCCTGGAGGTGATCGTTGAGCCCGACGGGCGCCGGGAGCAGATGGCTTTCCGGCAGGGCGATCCACTGGCAATGACCCGGGAAGAGGTGGTGGAGAACCTTCTGAAGAGCGGAGCATGGCCTTTCATCCGTCAGCGTCCTTTCGATCTGGTGGCTGATCCGCACGATATACCCAAGTCCGTTTTCATTTCCCTGTTCGATACGGCTCCGCTGGCACCCGATTATGCTTTTATCCTGAAAGGGGAGGAGAAGACCTTCCAGACGGGACTGAACGCCTTGTCCAGGCTCACGGAGGGGAAGATCCGCCTGGGTGTCCATCCTGAGCGGTCGGACCGTGCTTTCGTGGAGGCGCTGGAGAACGTGGAGGTACATTATTTCCAGGGGCCGCATCCTGCCGGCAACGTAGGGGTTCAGATCCATCATGTCGATCCCGTTAACAAGGGCGAGGTGGTCTGGGTGGTCCATCCGCAGGATGTGCTGATCATCGGCCGTCTGTTCAGTGAAGGGGTGTTCGATGCACGGCGTACCGTGGCGTTGGCAGGCAGCGAGGTGAAAGAACCGCAATATTACCGTACCATGGTGGGTGCTTCCATCGCCCCGCTGGTGAAAGAGAACGTGGCCGGACAGAACGTGCGTTACATCAGCGGCAATGTGCTCACCGGCACACGCGTGCTGCGCAGCGGCTATCTGGGCTTCTACGACTCGCTTGTCACCGTCATCCCCGAAGGGAACCACAGTGAGTTCATGGGGTGGCTACGGCCCGGATTCGGGAAGTTCTCTTTCTCACGCACCTTTTTCTCCTGGCTGGCCCCACGGTCGAAGAAATACATCATGGATACCAACCTGCACGGCGGTCACAGGGCCCTTGTCTTCACCGGCTTGTATGAAAAGGTGATGCCCATGGATATCCTGGTGATGCAGCTCCTCAAGGCGATGATCATCGGCGATATCGACCTGATGGAGAACCTGGGCATCTATGAGGTGGTGGAGGAGGACCTGGCTCTGTGTGAGTTCGTCGATCCCTCCAAGACCGAGATGCAGACCATCCTGCGCAAGGCCATCGAACAACTGATCAAAGAACTGGGCTAATCGTCTAACGGGGAAAAGAAACCTTCCATACATGAAAGCATTAAGAGACTTCCTTGACAAGATCAAGCCTCAATTCGAGAAAGGCGGGAAGCTGGAGATGTTCCATTCCACCTTTGAGGCGTTCGAGACCCTGATGTTCGTCCCGGACAAGGTCACCACCCAGGGTTCGCACATCCGTGACCACATCGACATGAAACGGTCGATGATCGTGGTGGTGTTCGCCCTATTACCTGCCACCCTGTTCGGGATGTGGAACATCGGACATCAGCATTTTCTGGCGCTGGGGCAACAGGTGACGTTGTGGCAGGCCTTCTGGTTCGGTTTTCTGAAGATGCTGCCCATTCTCGTGGTCACCTATGTGGTAGGCCTGGGGCTGGAGGTCGTTTTCACGCAGTTGCGAGGTCATGAGGTGAACGAAGGCTTTTTTGTCACGGGCTTGCTCATCGCCCTCATCGTGCCGGTGGACATTCCTTTGTGGATGCTGGCACTGGCCGTGGCTTTTGCCGTGATCATCGGGAAGGAGGTTTTCGGCGGCACGGGGATGAACATCCTGAACCCTGCCTTGACGGCCCGGGCCTTCCTTTTCTTTTCCTACCCTGCCTGGATCTCGGGCGATGAGGTATGGGTGGCCGGGCTGAAGCACGGCCTGCAGGCCGTCGACGGTTTTTCCGGGGCTACCCCGCTGGCCTTGGCCGCTGCCGGAAAGATCGAACAGTTGCCGTCGGCGATGCAGATGTTCCTCGGCACCATCCCGGGATCCATCGGTGAGACCTCCACACTGGCCATCCTGCTGGGGGCCCTCTTCCTGGTTTATACCGGTATTGCCAGCTGGAAGATCATGGTCTCGGCCTTTGCGGGTGGACTGGCGATGGGGCTGATCCTCAATGCTTTTGCGGTGAATCCCTACATGGAGGTGCCGGCATGGGAGCACCTGCTGATGGGTGGTTTCGCTTTCGGGATGGTCTTCATGGCCACCGATCCCGTTACCGCTGCCCAGACCGAACGCGGCAAGTGGATCTACGGCTTCCTGACCGGTTTCATCGCCATCCTCATTCGTGTGCTCAACCCGGCCTATCCCGAGGGAGTGATGCTGGCCATCCTGCTGATGAACGTCTTCGCTCCCCTCATCGACCACTATGTGGTGGAGGCCAACATCAAACGCAGGCTGAAAAGAGCTAAAGTAACCGTCCAATAAATACCACCATGAGAGACTTCAGTAACACTTATATCTTCGTCTTTTCCACGGTGATGATCGTCATTGTGGCCGTATTGCTCTCGTCGGCGGCGATGTTGCTGCAGCCGTTGCAGAAACGCAATGTGGAACTGGAGAAGAAACAGAGCATCCTCGCCTCCATCCGTGTGGAGGCTTCCCGTAAGGAGGCCGAGAAGCTGTATGACAAATACATCACCGGGAGTTTTGTGGTGAACGCCAAAGGTGAGAGAGTGGACGGTGTGGAAGCCTTCGGCATAGACATGGCCGCAGAGATCCGCAAACCTGTCGGGGAGCGTCATCTGCCGCTTTATATCGCCACCCTTGACGATGGTTCGCACAAGGTGATCGTGCCGGTGCGAGGCAAAGGATTGTGGGGACCGGTGTACGGATATATCTCCTTCAACGACGACTATAACACCATCTACGGAGCTACCTTCGGTCATGACAAGGAAACCCCGGGCCTGGGAGCGGAGATCGCCACACGTCCTTTCCAGGAACAGTTCGTAGGGAAGCGCATCTTTGATGAGCAGGGTGATTTCGTTTCCATCCGCATCGTCAAGGGAGGGGCTGCTCCCGACGACCCGCACGGGGTGGATGCCATCTCGGGAGGGACCCTCACCAGCAAAGGTCTGGAGGCTACCATCCGCGACTGCCTGTCGGGTTATGTCGCTTATTTCAAAAAACAACAGAAACAAAAAATGACAGCCAACGATGAGTGAGAAAGAACCTCTGTTTTCGAGCAAGAACCTGAAGCTGATTACCGATCCGCTGAACACCAACAATCCCATTACGGTGCAGGTGCTGGGTATCTGTTCGGCGCTGGCCATCACCGTCAAGCTGGAGCCGGCCATAGTGATGGCTCTTTCGGTGATGGCGGTGCTGGCCGTATCGAATGTGGTGATCTCCCTGCTGCGCAAGAGCATTCCGCCGCGCATCCGCATCATCGTGCAGCTGGTGGTCATCGCCTCGATGGTGATCCTGGTCGACCAGTTCCTCAAAGCTTTTGCCTACGATGTGAGCAAGCAGCTGTCGGTGTTCGTGGGACTGATCATCACCAACTGCATCATCATGGGGCGTCTGGAGGCCTTCGCCATGGCCAACAAACCGTGGCCGTCGTTCCTCGATGCCATCGGGAACGCTTCGGGATACGGAATGATCCTCATCATCGTGGCTTTCTTCCGCGAACTCTTCGGCTCGGGCACCCTCTTTGGTTTTCCGGTGCTCGAGAAGATCGGGCTGTACAAGATCGGCTATGAGAACAACGGACTGATGATCCTGCCTCCCATGGCGCTGATCACCATCGGCATCATCATCTGGGTACAGCGCAGCCGCAACCGTCAACTCATCGAAGAAAAATAAACACCTACCGGTATGGAAAACCTTGTGAACATATTCGTCAAGTCGATCTTCATCGACAACATGATCTTTGCCTATTTCCTGGGCATGTGTTCCTACCTGGCTGTTTCGAAGACCGTGAAGACTTCGATGGGGCTGGGGCTGGCCGTCACCTTTGTGCTGACGATCACCGTGCCGGTGGATTACTTGCTGCAGAACTATCTCCTGAAGCCGGGGGCTTTGACCTGGCTGGGGCCTCAGTTCGCCGATGTCGATCTGAGCTTTCTGTCGTTCATCATGTTCATTGCCGTGATCGCGTCGATGGTGCAGCTGGTGGAGATGATCGTGGAGAAGTACACGCCGGCGCTCTACAACTCGCTGGGCATCTTCCTTCCCCTGATCGCGGTCAACTGTGCCATTCTGGGGGGGTCGCTTTTCATGCAGGAGCGTGACTATCAGTCGGTGGCCGAAGCCACCGCGTTCGGGCTGGGGTCGGGCATCGGCTGGCTGCTGGCCATCATCGGGATGGCGGCCATCCGCGAGAAGATCCGCTATTCCGAAGTGCCCAAGCCCCTGCGGGGCCTCGGCATCACCTTCATCATCACCGGCCTCATGGGCATCGCCTTCATGAGCTTTATGGGTATTAAACTTTAATTAAACTTTTCCGAAATGATCCTCTTAGCGAATACGGTCCTGGTAGTCCTGACCTCGGTCGTGGTCTTTCTTGTGGTCATCCTGTTGCTGGTGATCATCCTGTTGTATGCGCGCAAGAAACTGACGCCCCAGGGGGAGGTGACGATCACCATCAACGACGAGAAGAAGGTGAAGGTCCAGCCGGGCACCTCCTTGCTCTCGACACTGGCGGCCAACAACATTTTTCTGCCGTCGGCCTGCGGAGGACAGGGCACCTGCGGTATGTGCAAGGTACAGGTGCTTGAAGGCGGCGGCGAGATCCTGCCCACCGAGACAGGTTTCTTCACCCGCAAGGAACAGCAGCAACACTGGCGGCTGGCATGCCAGGTCAAGGTCAAGGAGGATATGTCGATCCATGTGCCCGAGGCCGTGCTGGGCGTTAAAAAGATGGAATGCGAGGTCATCTCCAACCGAAATGTGGCTACCTTCATCAAAGAGTTCAAACTTGCACTCCCCCCGGGCGAACATCTCAACTTCAAGGCCGGTGGTTACGTCCAGATCGATGTGCCGAAGATCACGGTCTACTTCAAGGATATCGATGTAGAAGAGGAATACCGCGACGAATGGGACAAGTACAAGATGTGGGATCTCAAGATGGTCAATACCGAGGAGACCTTCCGTGCCTATTCGATGGCCAACCATCCTGCCGAGGGCGACATCATCATGCTCAACGTTCGCATAGCCACTCCACCGTGGGATCCCGCCAAGGGCGCCTTCAAGAACGTCAACCCCGGTGTCTGCTCCTCCTACATCTTCTCCCGCAAGCCGGGCGACAAGGTGAAGGTCTCCGGACCTTACGGTGAGTTCTTCATCAAGGATACCGACCGTGAGATGATGTACATCGGCGGCGGGGCCGGGATGGCTCCCATGCGTTCCCATATCTTTCACCTTTTCCATACGCTCAAGACCAAGCGGAAGGTTACTTTCTGGTACGGAGCCCGCTCCAAGAGGGAGATCTTCTATGAGGAACATTTCCGCGATATCGAACGCAAGTTCGATAATTTCAAGTTTACCATTGCCCTGTCCGAGCCCAAGCCTGAGGACAACTGGACGGGCGATGTGGGTTTCATCCACCAGGTCGTCTACGACAAATATCTCAGCAAGCACGAGGAACCCGAGGAGATTGAGTACTATCTCTGTGGTCCGCCGATGATGATCGATGCTGTGCTGAAGATGCTGTACGATCTGGGTGTGCCGGATGAGATGATCGCTTACGACGACTTCGGCGGATGAGAAGGGTCATCTTTTCTGCGGCACTGCTGGCGCTGATCATCTCGGCCGTTTTCCTGCACTATCGTTACCGTCAGGTAGCCTTCCTGGCCATCGACGGCTTCACCCAGGGTACCACCTACCACATCGTGATCAAGCAGCCACTGGGGGTGCTGCTGCGGGGACGCCGCCTGGTGGAGAAGGAGGAGCTCGACTCGTTGCTGCACCGTTTCGATCTTTCCCTTTCGGGTTATTTGCCGTCCTCGGTCATCTCGCGTATCAACCGCAACGACCCGGAGGTGCGTACCGATTCTCTTTTCAATGAGTGTTTCCGTATGGCGCGGCGTATCTGGCGGGAGAGCGGCGGGGCTTTCGACATTACGGTAGGGCCTCTGGTGGATGCCTGGGGGTTTGGCCCGGAAGGTCCTCTTCCTGTGGACAGTGCCGTGATCGACTCGCTCCTGCAGTTCGTGGGTATGGAGAAGGTGCGGCTCGAGGGGAACCGTGTGGAGAAGACCGATCCCCGCGTACGGCTGGATGTCAATGCCATCGCCCAGGGCTATTCGGTGGATGTGGTGGCGGAATGGCTGAAAAGAAGGGGTGCCCGCAGCTGCCTGGTGGAGATAGGCGGCGAGGTGCGGGCATGCGGCAGCAAAGGACCGGGCGATCCGTGGAAGGTGGGTATCGACAAGCCCATCGACAACAACAACATCCCCGGCGCCCGTCTGCAGGCGGTGGTGAAGCTCCGCAACAAAGCTCTCGCCACCTCGGGCAACTACCGCAAGTTCTACATCCGTGACGGCGTCAAATATGGCCACGAGATCGATCCTCATACAGGCTATCCGGCCCGTAACCGTCTGCTGAGCGTCACGGTGGTGGCCGACAGTTGCATCCTGGCCGACGGCTATGCCACAGCCTTCATGGTGATGGGACTGGAACGCAGCAGGGATTTCGTCCTGCGACACAACAACCTCGAGGCTTTTTTCATCTTCTCCGACGAACAGGGCAACTATCGTACCCTGGCTACACCGGGATTTGAGAGGATGCTGGTCGAGCGGTGAGCATATGATGCCCGCAATGTCCGGATTCTATAGATTTGTTGCTGGCATTGGGGTATTGAACACACCCCCGGCCCCTCTCAAGAGGGAAGTCTCTCCATACAAACCTAATGCCGCCACGCAGTGGCCAATGACAGCCGAAGGCGAATTACGGACGAAGTCCTAATGATCGCTTTTTCTTTGTTCATTCTATCCCTACGGGATGTCCGGGGTAATTTATTGGCATCGTAACAGGCAATGAATTGCCTGCCTACCGTCGTTCCGTCCCTCCGGGACGTTTTGTCAATGCAACGGACCGAAGTCCCGTAGGGACTTATTGATAATAGGCAGCCACTTCAGTGGCTGTGCATCAGGGCATATCTCCCTACCCGACGCCCTGTAGGGGCAGAATGACGCTCCTGCGGAGCCAATGACAGCCCCGCACAGGGGCGAATGACGGCCGTAAGGCCAAATGACGTTCGAAGGATTTATGACAGGCCGCAGGCCGAATTTTTGAGATTGCTTCGGCGCTGGGTGCCTCGCAATGGCTCCTGCGGAGCCAATGACGCTCCGTCAGGAGTATATTGACAGCTATACCTTTACGCCGATGACCAGGATATCATCGGTTTGTTCCACGTTGCCTTTCCAGGCGGTGAAACGTTCCTCGAGGATCTTTTTCTGGTCGTTCGCAGGCAGGTGGGCGATCTCTTCAAGCCAGCTTTTGAAACGTCCGGACATCAGCTTTTTCTCTTCTTCTCCGCCCATCTGGTCGGCAAAACCGTCTGAGAAGAGGTAGAACATGTCACCGGGCCGGAGGGGGATGGTATGGTTGGTGAAGGGGCGTTCACGGTAATGGATGGCCACGGGCTGCCGGTCGGCCTTGTATTCCTGCAGACGGTCATCACGGACCAGGTAAAGAGGGTTGTATGCTCCGGCGTACTGAAGTTCTTTTCGCAAAGGGTTGTACATCACGAGCGACATGTCCATGCCGTCGCGCTGGCCGGTGGGTTCGGTCTGTCCCAGGGCGCTCTTCACTTTATTGCGTAGCCTTTCCAGGACATCGGAAGCACAGCAGATACCTCCTTCGCTGACCACTTCGTTGAGGAAAGAGATCCCCAGAATGCTCATGAAAGCTCCCGGGACCCCGTGGCCCGTACAGTCGACCGCAGCGATCATTACCTGATCATCCAGCCGTCTTACCCAGTAAAAGTCGCCGCTGACGATATCCTTGGGATGATAAAGGATGAAATGTTCGGGCAGGATTCTTTTCAGAAAGGCCTCGTCGGGCAGAAGGGCCTGCTGGATCGTCTGTGCATACTCGATGCTGGCGGTGATCAGCTTGTTCTTCCCTTCGATGTCGTTGAGCAGACGGGCGATATCGTCGCGGGATTTCTTCAGCGCCAGGTGGGTCTTGACCCGTGCCAGCATCTCGCCCATGTTGAAGGGTTTGGTGATATAGTCGGAAGCCCCCATCTCAAAGGCCTTGATGATGCTCTCACTGTCGGTGTTGGCCGTGAGGAAGATGATGGGGATCTCGCGGGTTTTCTCGTTGGTTTTCAGTACCTGGCATACCTCGTAACCGTCCATGCCCGGCATGTTGATGTCCAGGAGGATCAGGTCGGGTGGGTTGTCGCTGAAGGCCAGCTGCAGAGCTCTTTCGCCATTGAGGGCGATCATCTTGCGGTAGCCGGTGAGGGCTGCCGCCAGGATGTCGATGTTCTCGGTGGCATCATCGACGATGAGGATACGGGGTACGGATGTAGGGTCCATATCTTTCATCCTTTAAGCTTTTTCAGCAGTTCATCGGCCAGCCGGGCAGCCTCGTCAAACTCATAGGAGGTGATCTTCCCGTTCAGTGCCTTCACCTCGGTACCCCAGCTATCGTCACTGAACCATTTCTGCAGAGCTTCGGCCCGGACGGTGGCGTCGAAATTGCCCTCATGGAGCATCTCACGGAGGCCGGTGAGCAGGGAGACCAGCTCTTCCGTGTCGGCTTCGGGGTCTTTCTGTTTCTCATTTTCCTGTGGGGTTGTTTTTCCCAGGAGTTTCTCGATAGAAGCGATCACGGGTGTGAGGAGCCGGCTCAGTTCGTCCGCAACATGCGTGATGTTGAGTGTATCACCCTTTTTTAATTTGTTGTCGAGCAGGGTGCTGTAACGATGTATCTCACGGGCACCGATGTTGCCGGCCACACCTTTGAGGGTATGGACCATCCGGCGGGCTTCTTCTTTTTCGCCTTTTTGCAGCTTCTCTTTCAGTTCTGCGGGGAAATCCCGGTAGCGCAAAGAGAATTTTCGCAACAATTTGTAATAGAGGGGGAGGTTATGGTTGATGCGCTGAAGGGCTTCCTCGTAATGGATGCTCTGGAGCTGATGAAGCCGTTGCTCAAGCGCTTCCTGATCCTTTTCTGTTTCCTGATCTTTCACGTAAGAAGGAATATGGTTTCCTGGCTCCGCGATGTATTTTCCCAGAGTACGATAGAACTCATCGGGGTCGATGGGTTTGGTGAGGAAGTCGTTCATGCCTGCCCTCAGGCATTTTTCTTTTACTCCGGCAATGGCGTCGGAGGTCATGGCCAGGATGGGCAAGTCCCTGTATTCTTTCATCCGGCGTATGGCACGGGTAGCGTCGTAGCCGTCCATCACGGGCATCTGCAGATCCATGAGCACCAGGGCAAAACGGGATGGGACACCTGAGTTCTTTACCATTTTTACGGCTTCGCGGCCGTTGGTGGCGATCTCGGCACGCATCCCCGCCGCCTCGAGCATACCCACGGCCACATCCTGGTTCACCTCGTTGTCCTCCACCAGGAGGACCAGGTTCCCCCGCAGACGGCTCACCAGTTTATCCGGCAGCTCGTTCCGCTCATCGTCTCCTGGCAGGGAATCTTTGCTGCCCAGCACCTTCATGATCGCATTGAGCAGTGAGGAGTAACTCACAGGTTTGGTGAGGAAGGTGTCGATATTCAGGCTGTCATCTTGACGGACCTTCTCTTTCAGGGTATCGTCGTTGTCGTAGGCCGACATCATGATGATGGACGGTTTGGGGTCGATCTCGGGATGTGAAGCGATCTTCCTGGCCAGAGAAAAGCCGTCCAGTCCCGGCATATACCAGTCGAGGATGACGATGTGGTAGGGGTCACTTCCGGCATGGACGAGTGCTCCCAGGGCTTCCTCTCCTCCCGGGGCCGTGGTCACCTTGAGACCAAAAGAACGGAGGGTCTCTGACAGGAGGTGAAGGGTGGTCTCGTTGTCGTCGACCAGCAGGACGCGGGTGTTGCGTATCTCGCTGGTGGTGATGAGGTGTTTGCTTTTCTGTTCCTTTTCTATACCGAACCAGGCGGTGAAGTAAAAAGTGCTTCCTTTGCCTTTCTCACTTTCCACCCAAATGGTGCCGCCCATCAGTTCGGCCAGGTTCTTGCTGATGGCCAGGCCCAGTCCCGATCCGCCGTACTTGCGGGTGGTCGAGACATCTGCCTGGGAGAAGCTTTTGAACAGTTTCTTCCGTTCTTCCGGTGACAGGCCGACACCCGTGTCGCGGACACTGAAACGGATTTTGATCCTGTTGCGTTTCTCTTCCTGTTTCTCAGCACGGATGATGATCTCACCCTTTTCGGTGAATTTGATGGCGTTGTTGGTCAGGTTGATGAGGATCTGGTTCAGCCGCAAGGGGTCACCACGCAGGATATGGGGCACGTCGGGTGCGATGCTGGTGATCAGTTCCAGTCCTTTCTGCGAGGCTTTGAAGATGACGATGTTGGAAAGGTCGTTGAAGACCTTCTCGAGGTCAAAAGCCGTGATCTCGAGTTCCAGTTTGCCGGCCTCGATCTTGGAAAAGTCGAGGATGTCGTTGAGGATGCCCAACAGGGTTTTGGCGGCCGAATGGACCTTTTGGAGGTTGACTTTCTGCTGGGGTGTTAAGGAGGTATGGAGGGTGAGGTGGGTGAGGCCGATGATGGCGTTCATCGGCGTGCGTATCTCATGGCTCATCCGGGCGAGGAAATCGCTCTTGGCCCGTGTGGCTGCCTCGGCTAAGTTCTTTGCCTCCTCCAGCTCCCGTTCGATCTTCTTGATGTCGGTGATGTCGACGATCCAGGTGAAGAAGGAGCGCTGTCCTTCATGTTCGGTGGGGAAAAAGCTGGCCAGCAGGTCGATGATCCGTCCTTCCTTGTCATAGGCCTGCAGCTGATAATTGATGATCTCTTTCCTTTCGTACATCACCTTACGGAAGAGCTTGTTACGCAGCTCCTTGTTCACGAGGATCCTTTTTTCGAGCAGTCCTTCGTCAATACCGAAAAGAGCCTTGGCCCGCTCGTTGGCATAGACCACTTCCCGGTCTTCCGTGACAAAAGCAAAGACCACCATACTGCTGTCGAGGATCTGTCGCAGACGGTATCGCTCTTTCTCCACCTCTTCGCGGGCTTTTTTCTGGAGGCTGATGTCGCGGAAGGAGGCAAGATAGACCTGGCGGCTGCCGAACAGCACGGTGGTGACGTTCACATCCACGGGCAGGACGGTCTCGCCGTCGGCTTTCAGGATCTCCGACTCGAAGCGGTAGGTGCCTGTCCGGGTGATTTGTGAAAAAACTTTTTCTTTCACCTCCCTGAGAGTGCCCGTGCGGGTGATACCATAAAGGAGATGCGTCAGCGGCAGTTGCAGGAACTCTTCCTTTGTGGTGCATCCCATCATGTTCATCGCGGCTCTGTTGCAGTCGAGCACCCGCTTCTTGTCGAAAATGATGTAAGCATCCGAAGAACTTTCAAAAAGGGTTTTGAACTGCTGCAGGCTCTTACGGACCCTTTCTCCTGCCCGAGTGAAGAATTTCCAGGCAAAGAAGAAGATGATGATGGTCACCAGGAAGGTCAGGCCCAGGAAGATCATGGTGATGCGGTGGGTCACCATCACGGGATGCAGGGCCTCTCGTTCGTCGATCTCGCTGATGAGTCCGATGCCCAGTTCATCGTCCCACATCCAGACCCCCAGCACCGGGGTTCCGCGAAAATCGGGGTAAGACTTAAGACTATGTCCTGTATGGTGTTGCAATACCTCCGCAGCGGCCAGGGTGAGCGGGCGTTTCTGGTTGGCAAGGGAAAGAGAGTCGGGGAGTTTTTTGGGTTTGGGCGGCACGCGTATCTCGATATGGATGTTGTCACGCGTACGCTTGCTGGCCGAGTCAAGCAGGACCTTCTGGCTCTTGTAATCGCTCTTGGTGATCATGTAACCGGTCTGGTCGATGTAGTAGGTTTCCACACTGGGAGCGAAACGGGCCGTGTTGGCGATGAGGGAGAACTCGCCGAAAGGATCCTTGGTGATCACCAGGGAGCCGATCACGTTCCCCTCTTCTCCGCGAACAGGTACGGCGATACCCATGATGGGCATGTTCGCCAGTCTGTCTCCCAGTTCTTTGGGCAGGTCGCTGACGGTATAGTTCACGGGTGGAAGGAACTGTTTCTCCCCCCGGTATATCTTCCGAAACCGGTCTGGGTAAAGATCGTAGAGATAGGCTTTCCTGCCCAACCGGTTCTTGTAGTAGGAGAAGAGCACTGTACCTGTGGTGTCGAGGATCGTGATCCCGAGGATGTCGTAAGCATCCATTCTTTTCTTGAAATATACCTGTAGCTCTTTCTGGACGGGAGAGTTGACCAGTGCTGCGCTGTCACCAGCCTGGGACAGCAGCTTCTTGGTGCGTTTGATGAGGTTGGTGTTGGAAGCCCAAAGCGTGGCATGGCTGTACTGGCGTTTCAGCCAGACTTCCTTGAGCAGCTTGTGGTTCGAATGAAGGACGTTCTCGAGGGAGGTGATGGTGTTGCGGCGGATCTCCGATTCGAAACGCCGGGCTATGATCCCTGCGAAAAAAAGGATCAGCAGGAAAAAACCGATGAGCAGGATCAGAAAGATGATCCGTACCTTCCGCAGCGGCAGGTCGCTCTCCTCTTCCTTGCGGAACATCCTGAAAAAAGCGTCGAATGGTTTCATGGGGAAGAGGAACGCCAGGCAGGAACAACAAAATGATCAGAGGAAGTTATGTGGTGTGGTGTGAGCATCGGATGGGATGATGAAAAGAAAAAAGGAGAGGGTTATTTCAGTCCTCCCTTGTAAAGACTGCAGTTGACACACCCTGCAAAATCCGAAGTTTTTCCTTTGCTGATCAGGGCCTCTTCGGTCCGAGGACAACGGATCCCTATCTTCTTCATCTGCGGGTTCTTGCCGATCTCGGTCACCGGAAAGGTGGCTTTCCTCGAGAAAAGGAGACGGAACGACATCGCCAGCATCGAGATACCTACGATAGTCGTTGATAATAGGATCAGCTTCAGGAACATTCGTTAACAAGATATAATCATATTCACAAATATAAGAAAATAATTGAACATTACCTGTGCCTGGCAGGAGAGCGGGTTCTATTTTTTTCGTGTACTCTCCTTGGCCAGCAGCCGTTGCAGGTTGTCTTCGAAATAGAGCGGGAAGAAAAAAGGGTTGAAACGGGGGTTGCTGTGACCGGTGAGGGTATGGTGGTCAAAATAGCCTCGGATGAACTCTTCGGGAAGGATGTAGACAGGATTGTCTTCGCGGGTATACGTGGGACGTGTTTTGCTGAGGGCCTCCGAAAAATGATAGCTGGTATGGCGCAGCCGCCGGCTGAAATCCTCCACCAGGCGGCTGTCGATCTGGATCACCACTGTGTAGTCGCCGTAAAACCGGCGGATCATCCTGAAGTAATTGAGTTCTATAAGATCGGTTCCGGAGACATGGTCGGAGGTGTGGAGGAGATGGTTCTCGAACACCAGCCCTTCCCGGAGGATCCGGCGGGCCCGTTCTTCGGTATCGGTATTGTGTAGAAAAGTGAAAAGCCGGTCGCTTCCGCCAATGAAATCCCGGAAGTGACGGATACCTTCCGAGATGTTGCCGGTATTGTTTGTTGTCTTTTTCCCACTCTGATCACCCATATGGGCCAAATTAAACCATTCGGGTCAGATATGCAATACGAGGAGGGGGAGAGAATAATTTTTCTATTGAAGAATTTGGGTTTATTTTTGTTGTCGTTGCAACAAAACGGAAGCGATATGGCAAAACGATACGATCTTTTGGTCATCGGCAGTGGTCCTGGGGGTTATGTGGCTGCCATTCGTGCTGCCCAGCTGGGCATGCAGGTAGGTGTGGTGGAGATGGCCGAGGTGGGCGGGGTGTGCCTCAACTGGGGCTGTATCCCCACCAAGGCCTTGCTCAAGAGTGCCCAGGTGTATGACTATTTGCGGCATGCTGCCGACTATGGTGTGAAGGTGGAAGGGGAGGCGAAACCCGATCTTCCGGCGATGGTGGCCCGAAGCCGCCAGGTGGCTGCCGGCATGAGCAAGGGGATCCAGTTCCTCTTCCGCAAGAACAAGATCGATACCCTGGCAGGGCGGGGACGTCTGGTGAGCCAGGGGGTCGTGGAGGTGAGCGACGGCGAGGGGGCCGGCACCTACGAAGCTCCTCACATCATTCTGGCTACCGGCGCTCGGGCAAGGGAACTGCCCCACCTGAAGATCGACGGCAAGAAGATCATCGGCTACCGGAAAGCCATGACCCTGGAGAAACAGCCCGCCTCGATGGTGGTGGTGGGCTCCGGCGCCATAGGCAGTGAGTTCGCCGCTTTCTACAATGCCATCGGTACACGCGTGACCCTGGTGGAGTTCCTACCCCGCGTGGTGCCCCTCGAGGATGAGGAGGTGTCGAAGCAGCTGGAACGGTCGTTCAAGAAAGCCGGTATCAAGGTGATGACCTCCTCGTCGGTGGAGAGTGTCGACACTTCGGGCAAGATGTGCAAGGTGCTGATCAAAACGAAAAAAGGGATGGTCGGGGAAGAGGCCGAGGTGGTGCTCTCGGCCGTGGGGGTGACCCCCAACCTGGAGAACCTCGGGCTGGAAGAGCTGGGGGTGCAGACAGAGAACGGCAAGATCAAGGTGGATCCCTGGTACCGGACCAACATCCCCGGCCTCTATGCTATTGGCGACATCGTGCCGGGCCCGGCCCTGGCCCATGCCGCCTCGGCCGAGGGGATCACCTGCGTGGAGAAGATTGCCGGCCTCGACCCCCGGCCGGTCGACTATCACAACATCCCCTCCGCCGTCTATACCTCGCCGGAGATCGCTTCGGTAGGCTATACCGAACAGCAGGCCAAAGAGGCCGGCTACGAGGTGAAAGTGGGGAAGTTCCCCTTCACGGCCTCGGGCAGGGCCAGTGCCGCCGGCAAGAAAGAGGGTTTCGTGAAACTCATCTTCGATGCAAAATACGGGGAGCTGCTGGGGGCCCATATGATAGGGGAGAACGTCACCGAAATGATCGCCGAGATCGTCGTGGCACGCAAGCTCGAAACCACTGGCCACGAACTGATCAAGGCGGTGCATCCCCATCCCACCATGTCGGAAGCCATCATGGAAGCTGCGGCTGCAGCCTATGGCGAGGTGATCCATTTGTAAAGAAAATCTTACAGTAAACTCCATGAAAGATGTCCCGGGGCATCCCGGAACACTGAACCTTATCTGAACAGAAATCATCATGAAGATCATTCACAGCGGCGCGAGATATTCGGCCATCGTCGGTATCGGCGAAGAACTGAAGAAAAGAATGCAGGAGACGGGAGAAGAGTATCTCCTGCTGAACCGGGGTGTCAATGCGGTGGTGCCCATCGACCTGACGGAGGTGGTCAGGAACATCGACTTCAACAGTCCGGCCATCCAGGTTTACCCGCCCAATGCGGGTGCACCCAACCTCAAGGAGGCGATCGACCGGGTCTATTTCCACGGCAAGGCCGATACGGGGCTGATCACCATCACAGGAGGATCGATGAGTGCCCTTGATCAGATCTTCACCATGCTGGATGTGGAGAAGGTGATGCTTCCCTCCTTCTACTGGGGGGCTTATGCCAACGTATGCCGTATCCGGGGCAGGGATTTCGATGTGTATCATACGCTTGAGGAACTGGAGGAGCGACAGGAGGAGCTGAAGGATTCGCTGGTGGTGATCTGCGATCCCAACAACCCGGTGGGCAACAAACTCTCCGACAAGGATGTGTTGCAGGTGATCCGTACCCTCAGCGAACAGGGCATCACGGTCGTATACGACAGCCCCTACCGCCGGGTCTTTTACGATGAAGATGATGAGATGTATGTCCGGCTCATGGACATGAAGGACGTGCTGATCGTGGAGAGCTTCAGCAAATGTGTGGGACTCAGCGGACAGCGTATCGGGTTCATCTGGTCGAACGACCCGGATTTCATCAGGGAGTTCAATCTGCGTATCCTGTATGTCCACAACGGGGTCAACGGCTTTGCCCAGCAGCTGGTATACCAGTTGCTTACCTCCCCCGAAGGAAAGAAAGCGGTGAAAGTTTTCAGGGAAAAAACCCGTGAGGATATCCGGAAGAACATCGAATATCTCCGGGCCAAAGGGTTCCTGGCCGAGGAGTTCTATCGTGATTCCGAGCCTATGGGGATCTTCGTCATCGCCAACAAATCGTATGACGAGCTGCTGGAGAAACGCATCGGCAGCGTGCCGCTCGACTTTTTCACGCGGGATGATAAGGAGAAAGCAAAAAAATACGCCCGTATCTGTATCTCTGTCCCGCATGAGAAGCTGAAGGCCTTCTTCGACAGGTTCTGAAAACACCTATGCTTGTCCCCCGTCCGCCAGGGATGAACGGCTGTTACGCATGGCCGTAGAGAGGGGGTATGTTTTTCAGTAATGATAGGTAAACTCTTTGGAGAAGGGAGCGTTTTCCATGTGAAGGGTGAGGAGGAAGGTGGTCTGGTGGCTGCCGGGCGATTGCAGGGGGGTAAGGTCGAAGGAGCGCTTGTCGGTGATCCAAGCTTCGCACATGTCGCCATGAGCGTCGTGGGCGAGGGTGACCACCGGCTGTGCGGTCAACGTAGGCACGAGGCTCAGGAAAAAATCATGGGATTGACAGCCTCCGCTGTACTGGACCGTGAGGACAAGACAATCGCCCACGATCTTCGCCTCTTCGAGCCGAAAGGAGTCGGATGGGAGGTTGCGGCTCCAGGGGGTCAGTGCATCGCAGCCCAGGCAGCGTATGCTGTCGATACGTACGCTCTTACCCGCCATGCAGATGGTGTTGATATCCGTGAGCCCGGTGTACCATACCTCTACATGCTGACCGTCGTAAAAATGGAAAGAGCTGTCCGCCAGCTCGACGGGTACCAGTTTCTCTCCGTTGAGCAGTTCAATGACATAACCGCATCCGTCCAGCCGGCCGGTATAGTCGCGGACGATGCCCTCGTGGGCATCGGGCTGCATTCCTCCCGCATCGTCGTCACACGCCGGGGCTGCCAGGAAGATCATAAGAAGCACGGCGAAAGATCTCACTTTCATGACGGTTTTGGGTTTAAGTCATCCGTGGATCCGGAATGCGGTCCCTGCGGAAGGGTCGGACACCCGGCCTATAAAGAGGATGGTTCCCGTGTATTTTTCTGTGATCATGAAAAGGAAAGGATGATCCAGGACAAAGACCGTCGGCACCTCAGCGACGGTCATGCGGATTCCCACCGAGGTGACGGCTGCTGCTTCTGTGCCCTCCTCATCCACCTTGATGAAAGTTTTGTGTTTGACTTCGGAGATGGCGAGTCGGGCGTCCGGATTGATGCCGGAGAAATCGGCGTTCCCCGAGAAGGCTGTTCCCAGTCCCAGCCGGATGAGCGGGTCATTCAGTTTTTTCTCATAGCTGAAGGTGAATTTTGGGATATAAATGGTCAGATCTTTTACAGTGTCCATGGTACTAATGAACCGGTTCCAGTAGTCGGGGGTGAGGGTATCCACCACCTCATCCAGGGTCCTGTGTGCCATCGGTCCTACAAGGATCATGTTGTAGTTCCCCCGGCCGTAAGGCAGCTCAATGGCACTCATCAGTTCGTTGGAGGTGTAAAGAATGTCTCCCGTCCGTACCATGAAAGGTACCTGGACAGTGGAGCGGTCAGGAAGACTGAAAGGGATGTCTTCGGTTCTCGATCTGTCAAAGCTGTATTTCCATTTGCCGTTGAAATATACGGCATTGATAAGGAACATTACCGAAGAAGGATCGATCTTGTCAAGGATCGACGGGATCTTGTGCCGGGTTTTCTGATCCACCCAGTCGTTGATGATGCCAATGCTGCGGGGATCGCTGAAATCAAGGGGTCGGGTTTCCGCATTGAAATATTTTTTATTGGTTTCCAGAAAAGCATCCTCTACGTGAAATGTGTTGCGGTACCAGATCGAGTTGGCGATCCCCATGGTGACACGCGGATCGACCTCCAGAAGAGCTTGGGTGAGATCGTGCAGAGAGGTGTTAAGGTCCTCCGTGGGCAGTTCGTCAATGTGGAGTACTTTCTCAAAAGCTTCTTTCGTTGTGCCGGCCGTACCGTTGTAAGTCATGGCCATGGCCAGTTCCACGCTCAGGGGAGAGAGCAAGAGATTTTTTTCGGCATCCTCCTGTTGCCAGATCTCACGGAAGAGTTCAAAACCAAAAGTATTGCTGCTGTTGATGACCGTTTTCGTTTTGACATCTGTTTCGATGGGTTTGGGCTGCAAGGCTTCCGGAGGAGTGGACTCTTTTTCTTCGCAGGAGATGGCAAGAAGGATGATCAGACCGGCGATGATGAAGGGATTGATTCTCATTTTTCCTGATTTTGGGTGAAAAATCCTGCTGAAGTCCGTTAATCTAAGAAAAGGTATCAAATAATGTGCCATATCCGGTCGCCGGTAAATGAAGTGGAGTATTTTCAGTGATGAACATAAAAATAGCCTTCTCACGCAACCTATGGCCTTTTGTTTTCATCATTTGTTCGGTCAGGTTCTTTGTCAGGTTGATGGAGCTGTACCTTCCGGGTCGGCTTTTTCGTATAATTTTTGCAATTTGCGCGATTGATACGGAAAAGTGTTGGAACCGGATCTCCGAGATATCATCCGCAAGAGCCTGGAGGGGGAGCGGGCTGCCCAGAAAGCGCTTTACGATGCCCTGGCCGGGCGGATGTATGCGCTGTGTCTGCGGTATGCCCATGATGAGGCAGAGGCGAAGGATATCCTTCAGGAGGGGTTTATCAAGATGTTCCAGAACCTCGGGCGTTTCCGTTTCGAAGGTTCTTTTGAAGGGTGGGTGCGTCGTATCATGGTCAATACTGCGCTGGAGCGGCTGCGCCGAGAGGATCATCTCACCGCCTCGATCGAAGAGGTCGATTTCCAGGACCCTCCGGGCCGCGATGATGTGGAGGCAGGCCTCTCGGCACAGGACCTGCTGGCCATGATCCGTGAGCTCTCCCCTCAATACCGGATGGTGTTCAACCTTTATGCCATCGAAGGCTATTCCCACAAGGAGATCAGCAAAATGCTCCATATCTCCGAAGGTACCTCCAAATCGAACCTGTCAAGGGCCCGTGCCATCTTGCAGGAGAAACTGAAACAACAGGATAAACCGGTTGGTCGGTCAGAACATGGAAAGGGACGATAGACACAGGCATGTGGACGAGGTTTTCAGGGCAAGATTAAGTGATCTTAATGTTACCCCGCCGGCCGAAGTCTGGAAAGCGGTCGAGTCTGCCGTTTCCGGGAGGAAGAAGGTACGACCTCTTACCCTTTTCAGGCTGGTGGCTGCAACCCTACTGCTTTTGGTCCTTACCGGTTCTTTGTGGCTGATCTACCTGAACAAACCTTCCGGAGGGGATCTGGCCGGCCGGCCGGTTTTTTCTGATGAAACATCCGTCTCACAGGCAGAGGAGCCGGCCGGTTCCCTGGCGCAGGAACATGAAACTACTCCTGTGGCGGCGGGGCAGGCGAAAAATACCGGAGCATCGTCCCTGCAGGCAGGGAAAACAGATGGAGATGGGACGAAGATGACGGCTCAGCGGGAGCGGACGACGGTTGCTCCTGCACCGGAGGAGAGGATCTCTCCGCTGGCACGTCGCAGCTTCTCCCCGTTGGATGTTCCCGGTCCCGGCCTCCGTGTTCCTCCGGTTTCTTCGCAGGAAGGCCTTGCCTATGCAGGCAGGCTGGGCCCCGATAACCGGGCCGTGTCTTCCGTCACACTTGTCCCTGCTGAGGAGAAGGTAGAAGAGAAGCCTCTTTTCTCTTGGGGCATCGGCGCCACGGCAGGTCCGCTCTTCTCCTACCGTAACCTGCCTGTGAAAACCGAATATACCCGCTTCCTCAATGAACAGGAAAAGGGGATGCTGTCCTACGGAGGCAGTTTCTCCTTTTTTGTGAAACGCAAGAAAAGACTCTCGGTGGAGACGGGTATCAGCTATTACCGTACAGGGCAGGTATCCACCGATATGGTGGCTTTCCGGCAGATCAAGAGCGGCAACCTGGCCCTCCTGGAGAGCAAGGGGAACAACTATCTCTACAACTCGGGCGGGGTGCCGGGGTACAGCGTGGAGGCGCTTTTCATTGCCAACCGTCGTGATCCTGCCGGCAACGACCAGACCGGCTATATTCTCACCTACCTGGGACAGGGTCTTTATGAGCCGGTGGATGCCGAGCTGCAGTTCGATTATCAGTTCGTGGAGGTGCCGCTGGTACTGCATTATCGTGTGATCGACCGGGCTTTCGGTGTCAATCTGATGGGGGGTATGGGTGCCAGCCTGCTTTTCGACAGCCGGGCTTCCGTCGTCACTGCCGACGGCCAACATGCCATCCTCGGCCATCTCGACGGCCTGCGCCGCAGCAACATCAACAGCATCGTGGGGGTGGGGTTCTCCTATCGTCTGGGCAATGACTTGCTCTTCCGTATGGAGCCGGTGATGCGCTATTACATCAACCCCGTCAGCAACAACGGCGGCATCGAAGCCCATCCTTTTCTCTTTGGGGTATATAGTGGCATGAGCATCTATTTCTGAGAGACTTTCCCGTTCGTTCTTCCTTCTCTCCTGCTCCCTGACCGCCTCAGGGAGGAGGTCCTTTCCTTTTTTTCCTCCTTCTGATTTCGTAATTTTGCGGTTTTGTTCAGCGATATGGTGCAGGAGCGGACAGCATGGAAGGAACGAAGTGGGGAGGCCCGGCAGGAGGGAATGATCCGGGTGTACGGGGCCCGTGTGCACAATCTCAGGAACATCGATGTGGCGATCCCGCGCGACAAGCTGGTGGTGATCACCGGTCTGAGCGGTTCGGGCAAGTCGTCGCTCGCTTTTGACACCATCCATGCCGAGGGGCAGCGTCGCTACCTGGAGACCTTCTCGGCCTATGCCCGCCATTATGTGGGGCAGATGGAACGGCCCGAGGTGGATCAGATCACCGGCCTTTCGCCCGTGATTGCCATCGAGCAGAAGACCACCGTTCGCAACCCGCGTTCCACGGTGGGGACGATCACCGAGATCTATGATTTCCTCCGCCTGCTGTATGCCCGCATTGGCGTGGCTTACTCCTACGAGACGGGTGAGCCGATGGTACGCTATACCGATGAGCAGGTGATGGCCCTCCTGCATGACACCTACCGGGGACGGGAGATCGTTTTGCTGGCGCCGCTGGTCAGAGGCCGCAAAGGACACTACCGCGAGCTCTTCCAGCAGATGATGCGCAAAGGCTTCCTCCATGTGCGGGTCGACGGCGAGATCATGGAGATGACCCCCGGCATGAAGGTCGACCGTTACAAGACCCACCACATCGAGCTGGTGGTCGACCGGCTGGAGCTGCGTGCGCGCGACGACCGCCGTCTGGCACGGTCGGTGGCCACCGCCATGAAATACGGCGACGGGGTGATGATGGTCTGGGATCCGGAAAAGGAGGAGGTACGTTATTTCAGCCGCAAGCTGATGTGTCCCGCCACCGGCATCGCTTATGACGACCCTGCCCCGCATACTTTTTCCTTCAACTCGCCCCGCGGGGCCTGTCCTGTCTGCAACGGCCTGGGTGTGGTGCCTGAGGTGGACATCGACAAGATCATCCCCGACCGCGACAAAAGCATCCGCAAGGGGGCCATCGAGCCGCTGGGGCCCTACCGCAGCTCCATGATCTTCTGGCAGCTGGAGGCCATAGCCCAGAAATACGGTTTCACGCTGGACACCCCCGTGCGGGAGATCCCGAAGGAAGCCCTGGATGTGATCCTTTACGGTTCGGAGGAGTCGTTCCGTCTGGTGAATACCAGCCTCGGCATATCCACCAACTATTTCCTCAGCTTCGACGGCATCGTCAGCTTGGTGCTGGGCAACAACGGCGACGAAGAGCGGCGACGGGGACGCAGTCGCACGAAGAACTTCATCCGCTATGTCACCTGTTCTGAGTGTGGGGGTGCCCGTCTGAAAAAAGAGTCGCTCCATTTCCGCATTGCGGGCAGGAACATTGCCGAGCTGGCCTCGATGGACATCGCTGCGCTCCATCGCTGGGTGGAGGAGCTGCCCCGGCATCTCACGCAGCGTGAGATGACCATTGCCGGCGAGGTGTTGAAAGAGATCAGCACGCGGCTGCGTTTTTTGTTGGATGTAGGGATCGATTATCTTTCGCTCAACCGCAGTGCGCGCAGTCTGTCGGGCGGGGAGAGCCAGCGCATCCGGCTGGCTACGCAGATCGGCACACGTCTGGTGAACGTCCTCTACATCCTCGACGAGCCCAGTATCGGTCTGCACCAGCGTGACAACGAGCGGCTGATCGCCTCGCTGAAGCGTCTGCGCGACGCAGGGAACACGGTGATCGTGGTGGAGCATGACCGGGAGATGATCCTGGCGGCCGACCATGTGATCGACATGGGGCCAGGGGCGGGGCGTCGCGGCGGCGAGGTGGTGGCGCAGGGCACGCCCCGTGAGGTGGCTGCCGCCGGCACCCTGACAGGCCTCTACCTTCGCGGCGAGAAAAGTATCGCCGTACCCTCACGGCGACGCCCCGGCAATGGCAGGATCCTGCGCCTCACCGGCGCCACGGGCAACAACCTCAAGGGCGTCGACCTCGAGATCCCGCTGGGAACGATGGTGTGCGTCACAGGGGTCTCGGGGTCAGGCAAGTCGTCGCTCATCAACATGACCCTGCAGCCGGCTCTCAGCCGTCTGCTGCACCGCTCGATGAAGGAGCCGCTGCCCTACCGCTCGCTCGAAGGTGCCGAGCACATCGATAAGATCATCGAGGTCGACCAGTCGCCACTGGGAAGGAACCCCCGCTCCAACCCCGCCACCTATACCGGTATCTTCTCGGAGATACGCGACCTCTTTGCCCGGACCCCTGAAGCACGGGTGCGGGGATACAAACCCGGCCGCTTCTCCTTCAACGTGCGCGGAGGACGGTGTGAGGCCTGTCAGGGTGCCGGCGTGAAGACCATCGAGATGAACTTCCTGCCCGATGTCTATGTACGTTGCGACGTATGTGGCGGAAAACGTTACAACCGCGAGACCCTGCGCGTGAAATACAAGGGACGCGACATCAGCGACGTGCTCAACATGACCATCAACGAGGCGACGGAGTTCTTTACCAACATCCCTTCCATCCACGGCAAGTTGCGCACGCTGCAGCAGGTGGGGCTGGGATATGTCTATCTGGGTCAGCCTTCGACGACCCTCTCGGGAGGTGAGTCGCAGCGTGTTAAACTGGCGGCCGAGCTGGCCCGCCGCGACACCGGCCGTACCCTCTACATCCTCGACGAACCCACCACAGGCCTTCATTTCGCCGACGTGCAGATGCTGCTCGATGTCCTGGATTCCCTCGTGGAGAAAGGCAATACGGTCATCGTCATCGAACACAACCTCGACGTGATCAAAAGAGCCGATCATATCATCGACCTGGGCCCCGAAGGGGGAGAGGCCGGAGGCGAGATCATCGCCACGGGCACCCCCGAGGAGGTGGCCCAACGTGGAGTGGGCCATACAGCACACTATCTGCGCCGCGAGCTGGGAATGGATGAATGAACACCCTGATGCCGGACCGTGACCTGCCTGACAAAGGGGGGAAAAACTGTCCGGAACATGCCGGACACCCGAAAAATATCCAAAAAGGGCTTATTCCCTATCTTCCCGCAGGTTTGATGAGGGAACTTTTAAGGATTTTTTGTTATTTAGAGGTTCAATACCATACCGGAACAAATGTTTTGATATGTCGAGCAGTGAAGAAAAGATCAAAAAAGCTTTCGCCCACAAGTCGTGGCAGGAGATCAAGGTATCGGATTCGTGGCAGATCTTCAAGATCGTGTCGGAGTTCGTGGAGGGTTTCGAGAAGCTGAGCCGCATCGGGCCGTGTGTCTCCATTTTCGGTTCGGCGCGTACCACACCTGACAACAAGTATTTCAAGCTCGCAGAGGACATCGCCTACAGGTTGGTGCAGAAAGGTTACGGGGTGATCACCGGTGGAGGACCGGGGATCATGGAAGCGGCCAACATGGGGGCCAAGAAAGGTCATGGCAAGTCGGTAGGGATCAACATTGCCCTGCCCTTCGAACAGGAAGCCAACATGTTCGTCGATCCGGACAAACTCATCACCTTCGATCATTTCTTCGTGCGGAAGGTGATGTTCATGAAATATGCACAAGGGTTCATCGTATTACCCGGGGGGTTCGGCACCTTCGACGAGCTGTTCGAGGCCATCACCCTGATCCAGACCGGCAAGATCGCCAAATTCCCCATCATCCTGGTAGGTCACGACTACTGGGACGGGCTGGTCGACTGGATCAAGGAGGTGATGCTGGGCAAGGAGCACAACATCAGTGAGAAGGATCTGGAACTGTTCGACATTGTTGACACAGCCGAAGAGGCGGTAGGTCTGATCGATCGTTTCTATTCAAAATATCTGCTCAAACCCAACTTTTAACATATCCGGTCATGAAAAAGTTCCCTCTTTTGTTGTTGGGCCTTGGGATGGTGTTGCTGCCTCTTGCGGCGCAGAAGGTGACCGTAGATGTCACGATGCCGGAAAAGGCGGTGGCAGGGGAGAAGATCCCTGTCACGGTGACCATCCACAAAGGCGATTACAGCGATTTTGCCCGTTTCCGTCAGCATCTGCCGGGGGGCTTCGAGGCAAAGCCGGTGGAGACTTCCAACTCCGACCTGACGGTGAAGAATGGCGAGCTCAACTTCATCTGGCTGAAGGTTCCTTCCGATTCGGTCGTGACCCTGAAGTACGATCTGATGACCGATCCGCGGCTGCGGGGGGTGTTCGAGATCACAGGTTCCTTTTCGTACATCCTGGACCAGGAACGTGAGGAGATGGAATTGCCGGTGAAAGAGGTGGAGCTGCTTCCTCCGTCGGGGACAGAGGCCACCGCTGTGACGACCGCCACTGCGGCTGCGGGAGAAGCTGCAGGTGAAGAGGGAGAGGCGGTGGCAGGCGGCGGCGGACAGGCACCCGACCGTCCCATGGTGGTACGCGGCAAGCCCGTGAAAGACCCCGCCAGCGACGCCTGGATCATCCGACTCATCGTCTACCGGGATACGCTCAAGCGTCTCGGTCGTCTCGAGGAGATCGTCCCCGAAGGCTACCTGCCGGAGAACATCAACGGCCACGGTGCGATCTTCTCCTACCGCCAGGGCCTGGTGAAATATATCTGGATGAAGTTCCCCGAAGAGAAAGTGTTCGAGGTGAGTTACAAGCTGGTGCCTCTGGAGGGCACGCCGGTGACGGCCGTGCCTCAGGTGAGCGGTTCTTTCTCGTACATGGCCGGGGATGAGGCGCAGCGTACGGAGGTACGTCCGCTGGAGAAAGAGGTGCCTGCCGCCGCCGGGGCCGCCACGCTCTATGCGCTGATGGCCTCCGCCACGCCGGCTGTTGCCGAGGCTGCTGCCGCGCCGACGCCACCCGCCGCACCGGAGCCATCTGCCGCACCCGACAGGCCGGCGGCCGCAAGCGTGGCGCCTACGCCGCCCGCGGCACCTGCCACCGCCGCCACCACCCATACCTCGGAGAACAGACCCGGCCAGCCTACCGAGATCATCGAACAGCCCCCCGAAAAGAGTGAAGGTATCTATTTCCGTGTGCAGATACTGGCCACGACCCGCCCCGTGGAAACGGAAACCTATTTCCGGGAGCACCATGTGCCGGGACGGATCTATAAGGAATATTCGGATGGGCTGTACAAATACACCACGGGCCGTTTCACCTCTTACCGGGAAGCACGGGCCTTCATCGACACCCTGAAGGCTACGACCGACTTTGACAATGCTTTTGTGACCGCCTATGATGGCGACCGGCGTATCTCCGTGCGGGAAGCCCTCGACAGGACGGGCCAGAAGTGGTTCAAGTAAGGAGAAACCCATGCGCAGAGGCATTCCATATCTTTGCCTCTCTTTCTTGCTGTTGTTGATGGCGGTACCGCTCACCGCCCAGAGGGATCTCTATGACAGCCTGCTGGTACGCCAGATCAGGGTGGAGAACCCCGTTTACAAGCCGGTGGTGGGCATCGGAGGTGGTGCTTTCTCCTTCCTGGGGGATGTGCGTCCCGGCCGATGGCAGCCTTTCACCAACGATCCGGGCCTGCGTCTTACCGTCTCCACCTTCCTCGACAAGAAACATTTCTATGTGATGGATTTCCATTTCATGATGGGTGGCCTGGACGGCCGTCTCGACCTGCCGGGACAGCATCTTAATTTCCGGACGGATCTGAGTGTCTTGGGGGTGTCGGTGAAATATGCCTTTGCTCATCTCTATCGTCATCCGACGGCGGTCTCCCCTTACCTCAGTGTGGGGGTGGAGACGTTCCATTTCAACAGCAAGGGCGACCTGCTCGATGCTGCGGGCCGGCCTTATCAATATGCCGACGACGGCACCATCCGGGACGCTTCGGGCCGTATCACCAACCGCGATTATGTGTATGAGACCGATCTGCGGAGCCTCGACCTGTACGGGCGGGGTGATTATCCGGAATATGGTTTCGGCATACCGCTGGAGTTCGGTTTCGAGGCTTTCCTGGCCCGGCGTGTCTCGGTGCGGGTGGGCACCGCCCTCCACCTCACCACCACCGACATGATCGACAACGTCGATGAACACAGCACCGGCGTGCCGGTGGACCGTCATACCGACTTCTTCACCTACTCTTTCTTTTCACTGCATCTGGACCTTTTCTCCGATCCCGAGTACCGCACGGAACGTTCACTGATGGCTGAGATCGTGCCGCCGGACGAGATCCTCTCGGCCGACGAGGACCAGGACTGGGTGCTGGACATGTGGGATGAGTGTCCCGGCACACCTGCCGGGGTGCAGGTCGATTCGCTGGGCTGTCCCCTCGACAGCGACGGCGACGGGGTGCCCGACTATCTCGACCTGGAGCCCGGAACACCGCCGGGGACCATGGTGGACGACTCGGGCCGCACCTGGAGCGATACGGCGCTCGTGGTGCTGCTGCATGAACAGGCCGCCCCCGCCAATGAGATGGGATACTACCTGGGAGGCAAAGGAGAAAGACCGCCGCTGCGCCGCAGCACTACCATCCCCCTGCGGTTCCGCCAGGCCGACACCAACCACGACGGCGAGATCTCGTTCGATGAACTGCTGAAAATGATCGAGGATTACTTCGACTATAAAACCCTGCTCTCGATGCAGGACATCTACGACCTGATCAACTTCTACTTCTCCCAGTGATCAGAATTTCTTCCGCATCCTTTCCATGTCGCGCCGGGCATCCCGCTGGCGGATGTCCTCACGGCGGTCGAACTTCTTCTTCCCCCGTGCCAGGGCGATCTCCAGCTTGGCCAGACCCCTTTCGTTGATGAAGAGCCGCACGGCGATGATCGTCAGCCCCCGCTCGTTTACCTTCTTCTCCAGACGGTCCAGCTCCTGTCTTTTGAGCAGCAATTTCCGGTCGCGCACCGGATCGTGGTTGTTGTAGGTGCCGTAATCATACTCGGCAATGTGCATGTTCTTGACATACAGCTCATGGTTGCGGAAATAGCAGTAGGCATCGGTGAGATTGGCTTTGCCCTGACGGATCGACTTGATCTCGGTACCCGTAAGCTGGATGCCGGCAATGAAGGTCTCGACGAACTCGTACAGGTACGACGCCTTCTTGTTGCGTATCTCGATCCGTCTCTTTTCCGCTTTTTGTGCCATAGCCTGCAAAAATAGGGATTTTATGCCAAAAATGTGAGGTCCTTTCCTTTTTCGCTGACAAAGGGTGAGGAATTTTCGTATCTTTGAGCTTGCTGAAAAAAAGAACGTTATGAGTGCAAAGAAGATCTTTTATATCGTCCTGATCGCGGTGGCTTTTATCCTGCTGTCGGTCTTCATCGCCCAGAACAACCAGCAGGTGACCATCCGTTTCATGAAGTGGGAATACGACAGCCAGTCGGGATTGATCGTTCTTTTCTCTTTCTTGGCGGGCATGTTCGTGGGTTTCCTGCTGTGGATCGTGTCGCTGATCTTCCGCCGCAAGCCTTCGCGCAAGACGCTTCCCGATGCTCCCATGGTTGATCCTGCGAGTGAAAAAGGGGACAAGGCAGAAGAAGGCGGAGTAACGGCCTGATCGTTCCTTCAGGGGAAGATGCCTGCCACAGGACAAGGTGTCTCATTCATGGACCGTCAGCAAGAGGAGCGTCCCGACCTGGTGGTGATCACCGGGCCGACGGCCACGGGCAAGACCCGTCTGGGGGCCCTGGTAGCTCATCGTACGGGAGGCGAGATCATCAGTGCCGATTCGCGCCAGGTATACCGCGGGATGGACATCGGCACCGGCAAGGATCTGGACGATCTGGTGGTGGAAGGGGAGCGGGTGTCCTGTCATCTCATCGACATCCGGGATCCGGGTTATCGTTACAATGTTTTCGAATTCCAGCAGGATTTTCTCCGGGCATATGAGGCGATCCGCCGGCGGGGCAGGCTGCCGTTGCTGGTGGGCGGCTCCGGTCTCTACATCGAGGCCGTGCTGCGCGGCTATCGCCTCATCCGTGTGCCGGTGGACCCGGCCTTCCGTGAGAGCCTGCGCGATAAAAGCATGGACGAGCTGGTCCGGATGCTCGCCTCCTACAAACAGCTGCACAATACCACCGACATCGATACCCGCGCACGAGCCATACGTGCCCTCGAGATCGAACATTACTACGCTTCCCACCCGGAAGAAGAGACCGCATTTCCCGAAATACACGCCAGGGTCTTTGCCCTGAAGATCGACCGGGAGACCCGCCGTGCCAATATCTCCGCTCGCCTGCGGCGACGTCTTGAGGAAGGGATGATCGAAGAGGTGCAACGTCTACTGCATCAGGGGATCGACCATGAGACCCTTCAGTACTACGGCCTGGAATACCGTTACATCTCCCTCTACCTCCAAGGCCGCCTCGACTACGGAACGATGGTGACACGCCTCGAGACTGCCATCCACCGTTTCGCCAAACGACAGATGACCTGGTTCCGCGGCATGGAACGCCGCGGCATCCCCATCCACTGGATCGACTGGCATCTTCCCGAAGAAGAGAAAGTGGCAAGGATCCTTCATCTTCTGTAGTTCTTGAGAATGCTCTCCTACCTTTCTTTGGGACGATGAGAGCCCGGAAAGCTAGAACCTGCCGAAGCCCTGAAAAAGGATCCACAGACCCCTTGCACAGGCACTGTCCAGCTCCCGACATATCATCCAGGGGGATGATGCATATTTTACGTCCTAAGGCAGTCCCCTTATTTCAGCCATTTGTCGAGCCAGGCGAAGAACTCGCGCTGCCAGAGGATAGCATTCTGGGGCTGGGTGACGAAGTGGGTCTCGTCGGGGAAGACCAGCAGGCGTGCGGGGATATTGCGCAGACGTGCCGCTCCGAAGGCTTCCAGCGCCTGGGTATAGGGGATGCGGTAATCCCGCTCGCCGGTGATGATGAGGATGGGCGTGTCCCAGTTCTGTACGGCCTTGTGGGGTGAGGTGGCATAGGAACGCTGGGCCACCGCGTTGTTTTTGTCCCAGTAGGGGCCGCCCAGGTCATGGTTGACGAAGAAGGTCTCCTCGGTGGAGGTGTACATCGCCTCGAAGTCGAAGATGCCACAGTGGGCGATGAAAGCCTTGAAACGTCCTTCGTGGTGGCCTGCCAGCCAGAAGACCGAGAAGCCGCCGTAGCTGGCACCCACTGCCCCCAGCCTGTTCTCGTCGATGTAAGGCTCTTTCTTCAGGGCGTCGATGGCACTCAGGTAGTCCTTCATGTTCTGGCCGCCGTAATCGCCCGAGATCTCGGCATTCCATGCCTGCCCGAAGGTGGGCAGCCCGCGACGGTTAGGAGCCACGATGATATAATCATGAGCCGCCATGATCTGGAAGTTCCAGCGGTAGCTCCAGAACTGGCTCACGGCACTCTGCGGACCACCCTGGCAGTAGAGCAGGGCAGGGTAGACCTTCGTGGAGTCGAAACCGGGGGGATAGATGACCCATACCAGCTCCTGCTTGCCGTCGGTGGTGGCCACCCAGCGCTTCTTCACAGCCCCCATACGGATCTTGTCGTAGATGTTCTTGTTGACGAACGAGATCTGGGTGTATTCACCCGTGGCAGGGTCGGTGGAGAAGATCTCCGGAGCCATCGACATGGTCATCATGTTGCCGACAAGTCGGTCGCCGGCCAAGGCGATGCTGGTGAAATCATGATCGCCCGTGGTGAGCTGCCGGATGCTGCCGGTGGCGACATCCAGTTCGTAGTACTGGTAGGTGGCATGGTAGCCGCTGATGAAGAAGATCCTGGTCCCGTCGGGGCTCCATACCATGCTGCCGGCGTTCTGGTCAAAGTCTTTCGTCATGTCGACCGCTTTGCCGCCGGCCAGGTCGTAGATCATCAGACGGTCTTTGTCCGACTCATAGCCGGGGGTGGCCATGCTGCGGTAGGCGATCTTCGTGCCGTCGGGAGACCAGACGGGATACTTGTCGTATCCGGGGTTGGAGGCCGTGATGTTGGTGGTCTTGCCCGTGGTTACATCGTAGAGGTAGATGTCCGAGTTGGTGCTGAGGGCATAGTCACGACCTTTCAGTTTCTTGCAGGTGTAGGCGACGGTGTTGCCGTCGGGGCTCCAGCTGATCTCCGCATCGTCGAACCACGGGGAGAGAGGGGCATCGTAAGGCTCCCCTTCCATGATGTCCGTAGCCTTGTCCAGCCGTCCGTCCCCGTAGCCGGCCACGAAGATGTGGCTGTAAGCACCGTCCTCCCAGTGGTCCCAGTGACGGTACATCAGGTCGTCGGCGATGTGGACGTTGGCCTTGGGCAGGTCGGGATAAAGATCTTTCACCGTCTTGTCGATCTGGACGTCGTGGGTGTACCAGAGTCTTTTGCCTGTAGGGGCATAGCCGAAAGCGTTGATGCCGCCCTCAACACGGGTGATCTGACGGGGGTCCGTACCGTCGGCCCCGCATTCCCACAGCTGCGTCTCGCCGCTCTCGTCGGAGAGGTAAGCGATCCTGTCCGTGCCGGGGACCCACCGGCCGTGAAACTGGTGTCCCGCAGCGGTGGTCACCTGCTTCATCTCACCATCCTCCACGGGGAGCGTGTAGAGATGGGTTGTGCTCTTGTTGGTGCGGGCATCATACCGCGTGATGCTGAAGAGAAGGGTCCTGCCGTCGGGAGAGACGTCCGGCGCCGAGATGCGGCCGAACTTCCACATGATCTCCGGCGTCAGCCTCCCCCCGGCGATCTCCTGTTCCGTGAGCCTGTTGGAAAAATCCGGCTGCTCACCTTCCGTCTCCCTGCCGGCCGGCGAGGAAGTACAGGCCACCATCCCGGCCATCAGGAAAAAAATGATAAAATGTCTCATGATCCTATGATTGATTGATTATTTTCATCTCCTGTTCTCCATGAACTTTCTTCCTCACCCAGCACCCAGCACCCAACACCCAACACCTTCCACTCTCGCCATCCACATTAGCCTTCCTGTACAGGGCTGACCGTTTTGAAGAGCGATCCCCTAAAAAGGCGATCAGGGAAAGCGATATGATCAAAAGTATGATTTTTTTGGTAAAGGTCCGGGTTTTCATCGAGAATCATGGTTCGTCCATTTGTCTCTCCCCCTGTTGTATGGAGCGGGGTTGTTTGGATCTGTTGACGATGTAATACATTCCCGGGATCACGAGGAGTGAGAGGAAGATGGAGAGGCTCATGCCGCCGATCATGGAGACGGCGAGGGGTTGCAGCATCTCCGAGCCTTCACCCATGGCGAGGGCCAGAGGCAGGAAGCCGAAGATGGTGGAGAACATGGTCATCAGGATGGGCCTCATGCGTACCCTGCCGGCGGCCAGCAGGGCCTCACCCACGTCGGGGGTCTCCCTCAGGAAACGTTCGGTGTAGTCGATCAGAAGGATGCCGTTGTTGACCACCACCCCCACGATCATGATCATTCCCATGAAGGCGGAGATATCGAGCGGGATATGGGTTATCCACAGCATCAGGAAGACGCCGCTGACAGAGAGTACCGTACCCAGCAGCACCACTCCTGCGGTGCGGAACGAACGGAACTCGAAGAGCAGGATGGCGAAGATCATCAGCACACCGAAGGCAAGGATCATGATCAGTTCACGGAAAGCCTGTTGCTGGCTGCGGTACTGGCCGCCGATCTCCAGGGTGACCCCCGGCGGCAGGGGAATATGTGCCAGCATCTTTTTCACATCCTGGATGATGCTGCCCAGGTCGCGACCCGATATCTGTGCTTTCACGTTGACCACCTGGCTGAGGTTCTCGTGGTTGATATCCGTTCTGCCGGGTACTTTTTCCACGGTGGCTATCTCGCCGAGGCGCAATACCCTGTCGATAGAAGGCAGGTAGAGGGGCATCCTTGCGATCTTCTCGGCATGGTTGAACTCCTGTTTGGGGTACCGCACCCGCACGGGGATCATTTTCAATCCCACCATCATGCTGGTCACCTCATCGCCCCACAGGGCCATGTGTATGGCGTCGCTCACCTCCTGCACGTGCAGACCGTAGCGGCTGGCCGCTTCGGCGTTGACACGCACGGTGAGCTCCGGCTCGCTGCGCTCAAAACCCTTGTACACATCCACGGCGCCGGCCACATTCTCCAGCGAGTCGGCAATACGGGCTGCCGTTTCCTGGATGATGTCCTGTTTCTCGCCGAACACCTTGATGACGATGGGGGCGATCTCGCCGCTCAGGTCATTGAGACGGTCGGGCAGCACCTGGAAGAGCTCGGGCTCCAGACGCGGCTCATGGGCCTCGTCGAACTTCCGGATTTCATCCATGATCTCAAAAGAGGAACGTTTGTGGCCTTTCTTCAGGGAGATGACAAAATCCCCCTCGTTGGCATGGGTGCGGGGATGGGCGAGGCTGCGGCCCATACGCAGGGAGTAGGTCTCCACCTCGGGGATCTTCATGATGTATTCGGCCACGGGACGCACCAGGCTGTGGGTGCCCTCTATGGAGGAGCCGGGGGGTGCGAGGAAGTCGTGCACGATGGTGCCCTCGTCCCATTCGGGCAGGAAACCGCTGGGGATCTTGCTGTACGACCACCAGGCGATGCTGCTGAAGAGGAGCACCAGCAGCAGGGTGATCCCCGGCCACCGCATCACTCCCCGCAGGAGCCTCTGCTGCACCCCCACCACCTTGGGCATCACCTTGCCGGGTTTCTTCTTTTTGGGTGAGATGAAGACCGCAGCCAGCGCCGGAGTGACAAAGACGGCCAGCAGCATGGAGACGATGATCGCGATGGAGAGGGTGGAAGCCAGAGCGCGGAAAAAGATGCCGCCCACGCCGGTGAGAAAGACCAGCGGCACGAAGACCACCAGCGTGGTGAGAGTGGCACCCAGCAGTGGGGGGATGATCTCACCCGTGGCCTTGACCACCGCCTCACGGCGGGGATAACCCTCCTCCAGGTAACGTTCTATGTTCTCGATCACCACGATGGCGTTGTCGACGAGGATGCCTATGGCGGCGGCCAGTCCGCCCAGGCTCATCAGGCTGAGGTTCATGCCCGAGAGACGAATGAAGATGAAAGTGATGAAGAGAGCTACGGGGATGATGGCGGCCGTAACCAGGGTGATGCGTATGCGGCGCAGGAAGAGCAGGAGGATCAGCATCGTGAAGAGAGCCCCCAGAAGGATGGCATCACGCACGCTCCTTATGGAGCGCCTGATGAATTCGCTCATGTCGTACCACTTGCTCACCTGCACGCCGGCAGGCAATACGCTCTCCAGCTCGCGCCAGCGACGGTCCACCTCCTGCATGATGGAGACGGCGTTGGTGCCCGGCTGCTTGATGACCGTAACCAGGACGGCCGGCTTCAGATCACTCTCGCAGGCGATGAAGGTCTCCTTGACCGCCGGTTCGACGGTGGCGATGTCTTTCAGCCGTACCGGCGTGGACCCCCGCCGGTCGACCACCACCTCACCGATGTCGTCAAGCTTCTGAAAACGGTTGTCGGCAATGTTGAGATAGAGTTTATGGGCTTCGTGGAGACGGCCTACATATTTCAGTGTATTGGACTGGCGCAGGGCCTCTTCCACGCGGCGGTAGTCGAGGTGAAGGGATGCCAGTTTGCGGGGATCGAGGTTGACCCAGAACTCCCGCTGGTGTCCTCCCATCACTTCGATGTTGTATACGCCGGGGATGCTGGCCAGCTGGGGACGGATGGTATAGATCGCCAGATCGCGCAGCTGTTCGAGGTTCAGTTTGTCAGAGACCAGGCTGTAACCTGCGACGGGATAGGTGCTGGTGGTAAAACGCCGCACCTCCAGCTGCACTCCCGGCGGCAGGGTATGTTGTACGCCGCTGACGGCCGCCTGCACCAGCTGGTAGGCACGGAACATGTCCTGGTCCCACTGAAAGTCGATGTTCACCTCGGCCGAGCCGCGGCTGATGGAGGAACGCACCGTCCGTACCCCTTCGACCATCATCACCGCCTCCTCGATGGGCTTGGTCACCTCCATCTCCATCTCCTTGAGAGGAGCCAGACCGTAATCCACCATCACGGCGATGCGGGGGAAGGTGGCATCGGGGAAAACCCCTTCCGGGATGCGGGGGATAAGATAACCTCCGATGACGGAGAGAAGCAGCGCCGTAAAAAGCAACGCTCTCCTGTTCTCCACCGCAAACCGTGACAACCCTTTCATTTTACCTCCACCTCCATGCCGTCGATAAGGGAATAGGTCCTGCCGGTGGCCACCATCTCTCCCTCTTTCACGCCTGACAGGACCTCCACATATCGGTCAAGCCTTATTCCGGGGACGATCTTTCTTTTCTCCACCGTCTTGTTCTTCCGGACTACGAAGACGCTGAATATCCCTTCCTCTTCCAGCAGGGCCCGGCGGGGAACCACCAGGGTGCGGGGGTGCTCTTCCGCGGGGAAAGTGAGCATCACCATCATGCCGGGTCGGAAAAGACGACGGGGGTTGTCCAGACGCAGACGCACCGGTACCGTCTGTGTGGCAACATTCACCTGGCCTCCTATCCGTACCACCGGAAGATCGAGGGGAGGATGCTCAAAATCCAGGAAAGTGGTATGTATGCGGCTCAGTTCTCTCACGCGGGCCAGATAAGCCACCGGCAGATCGCCGTAGACATCCAGCACGTTAAGACGGCCTATGTGGACGATGGCTTCACCGCGGGAGATCACGTCGCCGGTATGTTTGTATACTTCCAGGACGACACCGTCGATGGGGCTATGGATAGGGATCTCTTTGATCTCCTGCGAGATACGCTCCCGTTGTGCGGCGTCGATCTGGTCGAGCACCTGCAACAGGGCCTCCCGCATGGGGGGGATGATGACGCCCAGCTTTTCTCCTTTCTGCACATGATCGCCCATAAGGAGGGAGAAACCCTGCAAACGGCCGTCGAACTGGCTGGCCAGTCGCACCTCCTGACGCAAGACGACTTTTCCGTAGATGTGCACGGTGTCGGTCATATCCTTCCGGATGACGGGAGACGCCGTGATCTCTATCGCCGGACCCTCCTTCGCGGGCTCAGGCCGTCCGGTCTTGTCCCCGGAAGGATGACGGTCACACGAGGTGATCAGAAAGAGCAGAAAAACCGAATAACAGATGTTCTTTTTCATAAGATCGTTGCAGTCGAGATGTTAAAAATCCAAACGTTCAGAAGTCCCAGACTCTGCGCCCTAAGCTCTATGCCATATGCTCTGCGCTCTCTGCTCCATTTTTTCTTCTGTTTTTCCTTTTCACTCCTTCACGTATGTCCCCATTTTTCTGATCTTTTCCACCTGGTTGGTGGTGAGGTAGTATTCGATCAGGTTCATGACATATTGCAGGCGGGTTTGAGCAATGGCAATCTCTGTGGAGGTTACCTGTTGTTGTGTGGTCAGGTAGTCCAGGTTGGTGATCAGGCCTGCCTTATAGTTGATGCTTGCCAGCGTCCAGGCTTCCCTGGCATTCTCCAGGCGTTGGTTTTGCATGTCCAGCATCTTGCGCAGTTCCTCCATGCGGTTGACCGTTTTGGCCAGGTGGATCTGGAGTTCGCGCGACAGGTCGGCCAGCTCGGAGTTGAGTGAAAAAGCGAGGGCTTCCGATTTTTTCTTCATCTGTTTTATTCTTCCCCACTGGTAGATGGGGATGGTAAGGCCGGCGCTCAGGAGCCAGTAGTTTCCGTCGCCGGTAGGGTCGCCGTCGCGGTAGCGTCCTCCTCCTGCGGTGAGGTGCGGCCAGCGCAGAGCCGATACCAGCTCGCTCTGCAGATGTTGGGTCTCGATGCGGGAGAGATAGACCTGATAGAGCGGGTTTCGCCGGACCAGCGTGTCGCTGGCACCACTCACCGTCATCTCGTCAATGAGGCGGGGTGCGTCGATATGAACGAGGGTCAGGGAGTCCTCCGCCGGCAGACCCGTAATGGCGGCCAGCTCCTGCATCAGGTTGCGTATCGTCATGGCCACCCGGGTTTTCTCTACGTTCATCCGGTTGATCTCCGATTCTGTCTGCAGGATATCCATGCGGGTGCGTACGCCGGCATTCCACAGTGAGCGTGCTACCACCAGATGATCACGAAGGAGGGCGATGCGGTCGTCAAGCAGCCGGATCTCCTTGCGCTGCTGCAGGATGCTCATGTAAAGAGAAACCGCCCGGCTGATGGCATCCAGACGTGTCTGCTCCTTCATCATCTCAGCGGTGACCACCTCCTGACGGGCCAGACGGTCGCTCCTCCTGATGAAATCACCCAGCGACCAGTCACCGTGGACCATGGCCCATGCCTGTGAGAAATTGTAAGGGGAAAGAAAATGACCGTCGATGCCGGCATCACCGCTCACCACCGGCATCATGTAGGTGCGACTGATATCCGCCTCATAGCCGGCAGCCCGTGTCCGGTATTCCCCCGCACGGTAAAGATAACTGTGGGATACCACACTGTCGATACACTGTCCCAGCGTGAAGGGGGTATCCTGCGCAAAAAGGGACTGATTAGGAACAACAAGGAACAAAAGGCTGACCGATACCCCCAACAATTCTCTTCTTTGTGCATGAAGTTTCCGGAGCATGCTTACAAAGAAAAAAATTATTCCCTTATCAGGGGAGCAAAACACCTAAAGATTGACTTAAAAAATATTCAGATTACCAAAAACTTACGTTCATTCTTATTCTGCCGGCGTGTAAGAGAAATTTCACCCTGAACGCCGGGGTGAGGAAGGCAAGTGATTATGACGGCTGACTTTTCAGATCAAAGCAAGGAAAGTGTCCGGAGGAAGGGGCACCTGATCATGGCAGCCTCCTTTTTTGTTCAGGATAACGTGCCGTCTTCCCGACCGGCATATTCTCCGGGAGACATTCATATCCTTTCCGGCATAACCCGAGGGACGGGGCATCGAGTCTTCTCTTGAGGGAAGAAGTAAGGACAACTCCCCGCACCTTCAGGACCTGCCCGGCATGCCGGTTGTTTCAACGACGCACCACCGGGCCTTCAGCACCTTCAGCGAAGGAAGGTCTTGTTCTCCGTAGCTTCAGCAAAGGAGGAACTTGTCCACCGTAGCTTCAGCGAAGGAGGAACTTGTCCACCGTAGCTTCAGCGAAGGAGGAACTTGTCCACCGTAGCTTCAGCGAAGGAGGATCATTTCCCCCCTTCCTCTTTCCTGAAGGCTTCGATGATCTTTTCTTTCAGTTCTTCCAGCAGTTCGGGGTTGTCGGCGAGCAGTTTCCGTACGGTCTCGCGTCCCTGTCCGAGGCGTGTGTCGCCGTAGCTGAACCACGAGCCGCTTTTCTGGATGATGCCTTTTTCCACGCCGAGGTCGATCACCTCGCCGGTGAGGGAGATCCCTTCGCCGTAGAGGATGTCGAATTCGGCCTTGCGGAACGGCGGCGCCAGCTTGTTCTTGACCACCTTCACGCGTGTGCGGTTGCCGATGATCTCTTCGCCTTCCTTGATCTGGCCGATGCGGCGGATGTCCAGACGTACCGAAGCGTAGAACTTCAGCGCATTGCCGCCGGTGGTGGTCTCGGGGTTGCCGAACATCACGCCGATCTTCTCACGCAGCTGGTTGATGAACATGCAGGTGGTGTTGGTCTTGCCGATGTTGGCCGTGAGCTTGCGCAGGGCCTGTGACATCAGCCTGGCCTGCAGACCCACGTTCGAGTCGCCCATCTCCCCTTCGATCTCGGCACGGGGTGTCAGTGCCGCTACCGAGTCGATGACGATGATGTCGATGGCCCCCGAGCGGATCAGATGGTCGACGATCTCCAGGGCCTGTTCGCCGTTGTCGGGCTGCGAGATGAGGAGGTTCTCCGTATCGACGCCCAGGTTCTCGGCATAGAACCTGTCGAAGGCATGCTCAGCGTCGATGAAGGCGGCGATGCCGCCGGCCTTCTGCGCGTTGGCGATGGCATGCAGCGCCAGGGTGGTCTTACCCGACGACTCGGGGCCGAAGATTTCGATGACCCGCCCTCGCGGGTATCCCCCCACCCCCAAAGCCATGTCGAGGGCGATCGACCCCGAAGGGATCGATGGAACATCCTCCACCACATGATCGCCCAGCTTCATGATCGTGCCCTTGCCGTAGCCTTTCTCGATCTTGTCGATCGTCAGCTGAAGGGCCTTCAGCTTCTCCTTGCTGATGTTGCTTTCTTTCGTCTCTTTGCTCATATCTTTTCTGGTTTTTATCCGTTCAGTGCCTGCAGGATCTGTGCTGCATGGTCTTTGGTCTTCACCTTGGTGATGACATGGGTGATGATCCCCTCGCCGTCGATGAGGAAAGTGGTGCGGTGTACCCCCATGTAAGTGCGGCCGTAGTTCTTTTTCTCGCCCCATACACCGTAAGCCTGCAGGATCTTTTTCTCAGGATCGGCGATGAGCGGAAAGGGCAGACCGTATTTCTCGGCAAAACGCCTGTGCGACTCCACGCTGTCGGGGCTGACACCCACCACGGCCAGTCCCTCCCCGGCGAGCTGTTCGTGATGCTCTTTCAGGTTGACCGCCTCGGCGGTGCAGCCGGGCGTGTTGTCCTTGGGATAGAAGTAGAGCACCAGCCTTTTCCCGCGAAAGTCGCTGAGACGTACCGTATGGCCATGCTGGTCAGGCCCTTCAAAGGGAGGCGCCGCGTCCCCTGGCTTGAGATGGGTCATCTGTTCCGTGTCTTTTGAGATTTCAGGTAAAATTACGAAGTTTACATGAAAATTGGGGGAGAAGGAAGGGTAAGTTTCAAGAGTTTATCAACAATGTTCGTCTTTTTTGTTCCGGGCTGAGGGTCAGGAGGAAAGGACGGTTTAACGAACCGGAAGAGGATGATGAGGATGATGCGTATCATGGTGATGGCGGCGGGTGTTTTCCTGCTGGTGGGGGCGGTGGCGGCGCCGGCGCAGTCGGCGGCGGTCGCGGCCCTCGAGCAGTCGGCGGCCGAGGCTTTTGAGAAGAAAGCCTATTCCTCCGCCCTGCAGCAATACAACAAGCTGCTGGAGATGTATCCCCGCGACCCGCAGTACAACTACCGTGCGGGGGTCTGTATGGTCGAGCTGGGCCAGGAGCCGCGTAAGGCCATCTACCGCCTGAAGATCGCCTCGCTGAAGGAGGTGCCTGAAGATGTCTTCTTCTACCTGGGAAAAGCGTGTATGCAGGCTGGCCGCTACGACGAGGCCATCGGCTGGTACGAGCGTTTCGGGCGGGAGGTGTCACCGGGGGTGCGGAAGAGATACCATCTGGAGAAATACCTCGGTGAGGCAAAGATGGCCCGCGACCGCCGCGGGGCGCCGCCCCCCCCCCCCCCCCCCTCCCCCCCCCCCCAGGCGGGCCCCCCCCCCCGCCCGGCCCTCCGCCCCCCAGCCCCCCCCGTCCGCCCCCGCCCCCTGCCACCCCCGCCGAGCAGGCCTCCCTCACCGCCCTGGCTTATCGCCACCAGGCCGACTCGCTCCGGCAGATCATCGAACGTGAGAAGAAGGAGCTGGCCGCCACCACGGAACGTCCCGCACGCGAAAAGCTGCAGCAGCGTATCGCCCGCCACGAGGAGGAGATGACCCGCTACCGCGAACAGGCAGGCATCTGGGCCGTGCGTGCCGGTGAAGGCAGGGACGACGGCACCGCCTATACGCTCTTCGGCCCCGGTAAGAATGCTACCCATATCTCGGCGCCCGTGGGTGCCGTGAGTGAAAAAGAGGCGGCTCCCTTCCTTGAGATGACAGGAAAGGATTTTTTCACGAATCCCGACCTGCAAAAGATCATCACCCCCGCCGACCGTGCGGAGTACGCAAGCTGCCGGGAGCTGACCGCCAAAGGTGACCGGCTGATGGAAGAGGCACGCCGCAACGCCCGTGAAACCGAGCGGCAAAAAATGGTCGTCAACACCACCACGGGCATGGAAAGACGGAGGGCCGAACAGAAGGTGAAGAGCCTCCTGAAGGACCAGCAGGAAAAGCGCCTGCAGGGTGTGGCCTGCTACCAGGAAGCCAACGACAGGGAGTATGCCCTCAACAGAAAATACATCCTCGCCCTGCTCGAAGACGCTTCGGTGCAGGAGGTGCGGAAAGAGCAGGGACGCAGGTTCCATCAGGAAGCAGAGAGAGGCTATCGGCGGGCACGGGAGCTGCGCGGGGAGGCGGGGAAAAACCCGAGGCAGCGTTACGACCGGCTGATGGAAGCCAATGCTTACGAGATGATGTCGCTCGACCGGCAGCGCAAGGCCATCCTGACCCTCACCGGCCTCATGCCTGCCAGCGAGAAAGATATGACCCACGTCTCAGTGGCAGCGAAACAGGGCGGGAAGAAGAAAAAGGTGGAACGGAAGCAGGCTGCCGCTGGCATCACTGCGAAGGAGGAGGAAAAGGTATACAGGAAAAAGCCGGAACAGAAAGCTTCGGAGAAGCGTGGCGTACTGGCCGCCTATCCTTTCGGGCTGACGGAACGGCCGGGAGGGGAGGTGACCTTCCTGCCGGCCTCGGAGATGCCGCCGGGCGTCAACTACCGCCTCCAGGTGGGGGTATTCAGCAGGGAGCCCGATCCGGCCTATTTCCGGGGGATGTATCCCCTGTTCCGGGAACCGGTGCCGGGGAAGGACCTGACACGTTACTATGCCGGACAGTTCCGTACCTACGGTGAGGCGGTACAGGCCCTGCTGCGTCTTCGCAGGAACGGCTACCCCGATGCGGTGCTGGTGGCCTTCCGCGACGGACGACGGGAAAGGGTCGACCTGGCCAGGGAACTGGAGGATGACCGTCCCTATTCCAATCTGAGGGTTGCCGTATCCGGTGGAGATACAGGGAAAAAGAATAAAGAAAAAAAGAAAGCTCCGGTGGCGGAGGTCCAGGAGAAAAGCCGGCAGACACCTCCCGCAAGCCATGAGCCCTCCCTTATCTACAGGGTGCAGGTGGGAGTCTTCAGCAAGCCGCTGCCGCCAGAAAAACTGCATGTCCTCGAGGAACTGGCCGGATGGGATCACGTGGTGATACGCACGAAAAATAATCTGGGCTACTACATTTATGCAATCGGAAATTTTGCTACATTTGAGGAGGCCGCAACATTCCGCGACAGGCTGCTGGAACAGGGTCTGAGCGGGTGTTTCGTGACCGCCTACCGCAGAGGCGTTCGTGTGATGATCGGTGATCAGGGGAAAGAATAAAAGTGATCAAGGCATGGCAAAGGAGAAGATCAGAACGGTTGACGAAGGTGCGGACACGAAAGAGGGGAAGCATGCCCTCATTCTTTTGAACGACGATGTACATACCTTTGAGTATGTCATCCGTGCCCTCATCGAGGTGTGTTCGCACGATCCGGTACAGGCAGAACAGTGCACCCTCATCACCCACTACAAGGGGAAGTGTGAGGTGAGCAGCGGCGAACTGGAGAAACTGCGGGCCCAGCGTCGCAGCCTCGCGGAAAGAGGACTGAAAGCCTATGTGAAATGAGCCGGTGAAAATATGTCAATTACTCTCATTATCATTCTGATCCTGCTGGGGATCTTTCTTTTCATGGTTGAGTTCCTGCTCATTCCCGGTGTCACGGTGGCCGGCATAGGAGGTGCTGTGCTGCTTGTGGCGGCGGTGGTGCTGGCTTATCGTGATCATGGCACCACCGTGGGGACCATCGTTCTGGTGGGGACCTTCCTGTTGTTTGTGGGGGCAATGGTCATGATGCTCAAAGGGCGTACCTGGAAAAGCATCAGCCTATCCACAGCCATCGAGAGCAAAGTGAACACGCCCGAAGAGGAACAGCAAAAAGTGAAAGCCGGTGACACCGGCACGACGCTTACCCGCCTTAATCCAATCGGGAAGGTAAAGATAGGTGAACAGGTGTACGAAGGACGTTCTTTGTCCGGCTACCTCGATGCTGAAGAAGAGGTGGAGGTGGTCCGGATCAGTGGACATACGATCGTCGTGAAACCAAAAAACACATAAAGTCATGGGAAACATAGGTATGATCGTTGTTATCATTGTGGGAGCCCTCATTCTGTTGTGGGTGTTCCTTTATTTCATCCCGGTGGGTTTGTGGTTCCAGGCCCAGGTCTCGGGGGTGCGTATCTCGCTGCTGCAGCTGATCATCATGCGGTGGCGCAAGGTGCCGCCGGGAGTGATCGTCAGTGCCATGATCGAGGGCTGGAAAGCAGGGCTGAAGCTCTCGCGCGACGAGCTGGAGGCTCATTATCTGGCGGGCGGTCATGTGCCTAAGGTGGTACATGCCCTGGTGTCGGCTTCCAAGGCCAACATCGACCTCTCCTTCAAAATGGCTACGGCCATCGACCTGGCCGGGAGGGATGTCTTCGAGGCCGTGCAGATGTCGGTGAATCCCAAGGTGATCGATACTCCGCCGGTGACCGCCGTGGCTAAGGACGGCATCCAGCTCATCGCCAAAGCCCGCGTGACGGTGCGTGCCAACATCAAGCAGCTGGTAGGAGGCGCCGGCGAAGAGACCGTCCTGGCCCGCGTGGGCGAAGGCATCGTCTCCTCCATCGGATCGGCACAGACCCACAAGGAAGTGCTTGAGAACCCAGACAACATCTCCAAAGTGGTACTGGAAAAAGGACTGGATGCCGGTACGGCCTTCGAGATCCTCTCCATCGACATCGCCGATATCGACATCGGCAAGAACATCGGAGCAGTGCTGCAGATGGACCAGGCCAATGCCGACAAGAACATCGCACAGGCCAAGGCCGAAGAGCGCAGGGCCATGGCAGTGGCCCTCGAACAGGAGATGAAGGCCAAAGCCCAGGAAGCACGTGCCAAAGTAATCGAGGCCGAGGTGCAGATCCCCCTCGCCATGGCCGATGCCTTCCGCAACGGGAACCTCGGCGTGATGGACTATTACCGCATCAAGAACATCCAGGCCGATACCTCCATGCGCGATTCCATCGCCGGAAGCGCCCAACAGAAAAAAGGGGATGAGAAAAAATAACTGGTGATGTGAATCACCGGTCGCCGGAGAGGAATTTCATCCTCCGGGGCGGGATAATGTGCCTGATTTTTCCTATTATTGCATTAAAGCTGATAAGAAAAGGCATATGAGAATCCTGCTCAAGGTGTTGGTATTCCTTCTGGTGCTGGCTCTCCCCGTGGGATGCGGCAGTTCTTCCAAGACCGTACGGAAGAAGAAATCGACCATGATCAATACCACCCAGCTGGGGAAAAACAAATATTTCTTCTCGAAGAAATACCAGCGCAAGCTGGCCAAGAAGAAGCGAAGACGCAGATGATAAGGAAAGCCGGCAGCTGCCGGCTTTCTTTTTTCAGTAAAAGAGTTCCCGTGCCTCCTGCAGCAGTTTTTTGCGGCGTGTCCCGGTGAGGTGGAGGCTTTCCAGCAGAGCGGGGTCATCCAGCAGCTCTTTCACGAGCACCACTTCACGCTGAAGAAGCTCCTTTTTCTCTTTTCGGGTGAGGCTGTGGAGGCAGGTGACGGGATGGAGTCCCGCCAGATCGATCCGGTCCCGCAAACTCCCCTGTTCAGGATAATCCCAGCTGATCAGATAGAGCCCGTTGCACCGTCCGAAAGCAATGGCGTCCTCGGTGAAACGGGTATTGGTGACCACCCAGCCCCGGAAGCGCATCTTCCTGCCCGGATAGTAATGCTCCAGATTGCTGCGAAGATCCTCGAAACGGGAATGGATGTACATCGGCACTTTTACATCGCTCTTGGTGCCCTGCTCGGAATGGAACTTGCACTCCACCATGATCACTTCATCTCCCTTTTCAGCGACCACATCCACTTCGTGTTGTACACACTTTCCTTCCAGCAGCTGGTCGTTCCTGACCTCATAGCCCTGGTAGGCCAGCAGTGCTCCCACGTATTTTTCAAAAGGATATCCGGTCGGGCCCAGTTCTTGGATGGCCTGTTTCAGATGGTACCGTGCCGATGCCCCTGACGAACGGCGACGCAGCAGCTCATGGGCTTTCCGGTAGATACGACTGGTAGGAATGCCTTCATACAGCATCCCTTCCACTTCCTTCAGGATCGCTGCCACATCCTCTTCTCCTGCTCCTACGCGCTGCAAAGAACGCTTCAAACGCTCCGGATCGAAAGGCACCCGCTCCCCGGACCGTTTCGTGACATACGTGTTCGACTTGGGGTTCGTCATTTTCATGGTTTTGCTGCCGCCTTGAAATGTTTTCTTCCGGAAAGGTAAAGATTTTTCGAAAACCTATTGAACAACATATGGAACGAAGATCTTATGGCCGCGAAAATCAGTATGTTTGTAACATATGTTCAATATATAGAATCTGGAACCATGACAAAGAATTTTTCATGTTTTGCGTGTTTTTCGGTCCGTGTGGAGGTAGCTCGTTCACCGTTGAGTGACGGGATAAGGATGCTGGTGCTCGAGTCGAGTCCTTATCCATCCTATTATTCCCGGGCAGGTTTTCCTGAGAACCTCCGAACGGTGGGGGATCATCATCTTTATTTGGTGGTGCGTAAATCGATCCCCTGTTTTCAGGACCGGGTGATGCGGATGGCGCATCAGTTACGGGAACGTACCGGGACCATGCTGCATATTTCGCCGGGGCAGATCACTCTGTGGAACAAGACCTGGTCGTGCATCAGGATCCGCACCGATGATGTGGCCGTGTTGCCCGAATACATTAAGGGTTTCCGCAGCCTCGGCATTCGTTTTCTCCGCGACCGTCATGTGGAGCCTTACCATGCTTTTGTCCAGTACAAGCGTTATACGGAGTTCGTGATCATGGAGCCGGGGATCTACCGGGACAGCGAGAATCCGCATCTTTATTTTGTTACCTTACCGGCAAATCTGGAATATCCGCGTTTCGAGGAACTGATCAAGGAGGTGAAAAACAACTGTGATTTCCACATGTTCGATGCCTCGCTGATCTATCTCAACTGCGGAACACGCTTCATCGACATGGTGGGGGTCTATTCCGAACATTGCGAGGAAGAACGCCTGGGTGAGATGAAGCGTTTCCTGGAGGAGAAGAGTGGAATCTTCTCGGAATAGGTCCGGAAAACACAGTGCAGAGACCTTTCCGCGCGATGAGCTGTTCTGATCCTCTGCCGGCAAAAGTTCTGCAAAAACGAATCTGTATCAGGATCTTTGGAGAAAGGCCTGAGAGCTGTTAGAACAGGAGCAGGAGGGATCCGGGGGGAAGATACAAAGGCGAATCAGGGCCGGTACCTCAGCAAACGGCTGAAGAACACTTCCAGATAATGCAGATAGCCGGGGGCGGGACTGTAATAGATGGTCCGCCCCTGACGCCTCGTTCTGACCACGCCCAGGTCCTTCAGCTTTCTCAGATGCTGAGATATCGCAGGGATCTTCATCTCCAGTATGCGGGTGATATCACAAACACTCAATTCTTCTTCCCCGAACAGAAGATACAGGATCTTAAGCCTTACCTCGTTGCCGGCCAGATAAAAGATCTTGGCCAGTTTCTTCAGCTCCTCATCCTCATGGATCAGACGGGCTTTGATGTTGTGGAGCAATACAGGATCTGCATCCGTGCGGGTACAAGGATCTTTTTTCCCTGATCCGGAAGAGGATTTCTTTGTCATGGCCGGCCAGTTATACCATCATAAAAATAATTCGGTTTTATTAATTAAGCAAATAATAAAATAAAAATACGGTCGATGTTCTGATGGAAGGATCCTCTCCTTTTGTTCCGGCGGGTTTTGACTTTATGGACATGTTTCTGGTCCGGTCCTGTATGGAGAGAGGGGCAGACGGGTCTGCATTTTCCTGTTTATTCGGCTTTTGGGGGTTTTTCAGTTTACTGTTCCGGGCCTTTTCCCATCTTTTTTCTTTTTATGCTGCCCCATACGGCGGTGGAGGGGATGACGAAGATGGCGGTGGGGATGGTGGATTTGGCCGGCAGGGGGGTGCCTTTGAGGTTGTGCATGCCGAAGGTGAGGGTGAGCGATACCAACGAGGGGACCACACAGGCGAGGACGAGGGCGAGGGTGCGGCGTCTCACCTCGGTGGCCAGCCGCTCGCTCATCTTCATGATCACCCCGCCGAAGAAAAAGGTGTAGGTCCCTTGTTTGAGCGCTGCGGTCGTCGACCATAAGGCTGCCTGCGGGATGCCCAGCTCATCCTTCTTGCCGAAGAAATTGATGAGGAAGACGATGGTGGCCATCACCACCGCCCCGTAACGGCCCATCCTGTAGTCGACATAGCGGCTGCCGCGTGTTGTCAGCCCGTGCCAGACCCTGCCAGGACCCGTCTGTCTGCCTTCAGCTTTACTTATCATTGCCGGCAAAGGTAGGAAAAAAGGGAGTGGGTGAAGGTCTCACCTCGGTTTGTGTATATGGTCCATCTGGAAACGTACGGTGAACATGATCCGCCGGTCACGGGCCGATGACCCGTCCTTCTCGTACTTTTTGCCGTACATGCCGCAGAGACCTGCCTGGACAGCTTTGTTATCCAGGATGTTCCAGATCGTCTGGGCGAGGATGTACTGCGAGCGGTGGAAGGCGTTGTCCAGCTGGCCGGGGGTGTTGTGCTGGCTGGTCTCGCTGTAACCCGCCGAGACCGACCAGTGTCGGCTGAAGTTGTGGTTGTAAAAGGCCACCATCCCGTACTGGAAAGGCACCGTAGCACGGAAACCGGCCGTGGGAGTGATCTCCACACCGCCGTCGTTGTTATACCCGGCATAGCCGTGGCCGAAGACCGTCTGTAGGTTGAACCATCCCTGTCGGTCGAAGAGATAAAGGTTGGAGGTGACGTTGAACGCCCAGCCGAAGAGTGCATGATCGACACTTTTTCCGGCCTGTTGGCTGATGACGTCGTAGCTCAGCATGCGGGCCATGCCTGCTACCCGTACATGCCCCCAGGCCCCCTTGCGGGTGTAACGCAGGATCAGGTCGGGCACCTGTTCCTTCGACTGGATGTTCAGGAAAGCGGGATCGATCTGACGCAGCTGGCCGGGGTCGATCTCCGAGCCGGGCAACTCCAGGGCCGCCTCCAGCCGGTTGGCTTCTCCCACGGTGCGGCTGTAACGCACCATCACCGAAGCCAGCAGGGCCATCCCCGAAGGACCCCAGAAATCAAAATGGTTGGGAAAACTCTCCAGATCAATGAAGGTCGACCAGTCCTTTCCCACCAGGAAAGGTCCCCACTGGCCGTAAGCCAGCCGCAGACGAAAAGTGGTCTCACCGGCATTGACCCCCATGCCGAACAGGTCGAACTCAAAACGCAGCCGTATGGGGCCCAGACGATGCTGCACGGGCATCACCCCCTCGAATTTGAAGGTCGACTGACGGAGACTGAACCAGGTGTTGTGACTGCTGCCCCAGCCGGGATCACCGGGATGGACCGGTATCTTCGAGGGCCGGAAACCGCCGATCCACTGAGGGTCCATCTGATCAAGGTCGTGGATGATGTCCAGGTTCACCATCCCCCACACATTGAGCCAGGGCTTCCCGGCTGACCGGGTGAGTGTGTCCTGCGCAGCCAGAGGGAACGTCCCCAGACACAGGAACAGAAAGGAAAAAACGAGCGTTCTCCGTATCATGGACCTTACCGCCATGCCGAAAGTTAGGAAAAGTTGAACGAAAGACAAACGGAAAAGAGCAGGACAGCGCTGAGAATGCCCGGCATGAGCTTTATGTTTTTTGACCGGACCGGACCTACACCCTTCACCTTCCTTAGGAAGAAGTCCCTCTCGCCAGGTCATGGCGACAAAAGCTTCCGGTGGCCGGTCTTTCACCCCAGTCTGTCGCCTAAGGAAAAAGATGCTTCGGACCCCCAAAAAAGATGATCGCCACCTCGCCGTCCCGGAAAGCCCCGCCTGATACGGGAGGGCGAAAAGAATGATCCGTAGTTGTGTTCAAAGTTTTGAAAAGTAAGTTTTTGAGAATGCTGTAAAAAGCTGAACAAATAATGTGAAAAGAAATATTATCTACGTAGGGTTCTACGTAGGATCCTACGTAGGATATTTGAAAAGTTTGCGTAACGATCAGAGTGTTAGCTATTTGTGGTATTTCCGGGCGAGAGGGTCAGGCTGAAGTTGATCCGGAGGTTGGTGTTTTTGAGAGGGAGGAGGCAAGTAAATGAGCACTTTGGATCAAATGGGCTGAAAAGATGGCTGTCAGGGAAAGGAACAAAAAAGGTCCGGAATTTCCGGACCCTTTCTTGGTTCGTTTTTTTACAGGTTCAGTCTTCGGCGTCTTTCCATTCGAACTGGCTGCGAGTCATTTTCCATGCGGTCGGGTTGGCATTGTAACTGGAGAAGCAGCGGATCACCACCGACTCGCTGGCCAGGCCGTCGGAACCGGCGTACTGGTGAAGACCCTGATCGTCCTTGTACTGGAGAATATAGCCGTCGCCGGAACGCATGGCCTGGATGAAGTCGTTGTCGCCGCGGGAGAGGATCACCACGTCGTTGTCGTTCTTCATCTCTTCGAGGGCTTTGTTCACTTCTTCCCCGTCAGGTCCTTTGATGGTGGTGCCATCCACTTTTTCCAGTACCACAATGATGGTTCCGTTCCCTGCCTCTTCAGTGGCCTCACGGACCACTTTGGCAGCTTCTTCGCCACCGGCTTCCCTGGCGATCTCCTCAGCAGCTTTGGTATACTGTTCCAGGATCTTTTCCTGTCTGTTGGCGAGGTGTTTGACAGCTCGGTGGGTGGCCATGCCGATAAGGGAGAAGATCACCAACAGGGCGGCCAGCACCAGGGTGATCACCTTGGCAGTCTCGGCCTTCGCCTGCAAAACACCCTTCAGGGCGTGGAAAAGCATCCACAGTCCGTAGAGGTTTGCTACCAGCATCGTCAGCGTGTGCAGGGCCGGCAGAAACACCAGAAAACCCAAGGCCGCCTTGATGGGAAGCAGGACCATCAGGTCGGACGTCACCCGCAGGTTGGCCTCAAAGTCGGTCGTGCCGCTGCAGATGGCCGAAATGATGAGCAGGATCACCCCGCCAATGAAAAGAGCGATGAGGGCACCGACAATGCTGCCGAAAAGTGCGGCGATGCCCACGACATTGCCGGTAAGGAAACCCAGACCTCCGCCTCCTATGGCCGTCAGTCCTGCCACACTCCAGATGAAACTGAAAACACCTGCGACAGTACCGTAGATCAAAGCCTTGATGATCGGTTCACCCAGGCCGCCGGTCACCGCCATCGAGGAGAAATGTCCTTTGGGGTCTAGCAAAGCTCCTTTGGCGTCCGCGATCATCTTCGCAAAGGAAAAACCGGACTGTGTTTCCTTTTGTTCGTTCTGTTCTGTCATGGTTTTGAAGTTTTTAAGTTAGGTTTTTGTTTGTGTAAATATGCGAAAAAATGACCAGGAAAAAAACTCTTTTTTTCCTGGTGCGGAACAAAACCGGGTCTGCTGTGATCTTTTCACGGAGGGAAGATCCTTTCTCTTCCCTTTCATGCCCGGGCCGGGGTGGCGTGGTGGATACGGAACGTGCGGTATCCGAAGATGGAGATCACCACGAAGCTGATAAAAGGCAGGATGAACGAGGCGTTGACGGCCGGCAGAGGGCCTACCTGCCCCAGGTCGATGATCTTGCCCTGCAGTGGCGGCATCAGGGCCCCGCCCACAATGGCCATCACCAGGCCGGCAGCACCCAGCTTGGCGTCGTCGTTGTTCATCCCCTTCAGCGAGATGCCGTAAATGGTGGGGAACATGATCGACATGAAAAGCGACGTGGCCATCAGGGAATATAGCCCCAGCATCCCCTGGATGAAGATCGTCCCCATGATGGTGATCATCCCCCCCACTGCGAAGAGGAAAAGCAGCTTGCCCGGTTCGATGTACTTCATCAGCCAGGTGCCGATGAAACGGCCGCTCACGAAAACGATCATGGCGATGATGTTGAACTCTTCCCCCTGTGCCTTGGTAAAGCCCAGGTGCTCGGCATACTGGATGATGAAGGTCCAGCACATGATCTGTACCCCCACGTAGAAGACCTGGGCGATGACCCCCTCGCGGTATTTGCGGTATTCAGGCAGGGTGAAGAGCCGGCGGAAGATCTCGCGGGTGGGTGTATGTACTTCGCTCTTGTTCTTCGGCATGTTGTAGAAGGCGATGATGAGGAAGACGATGAGCACCACCACGCCCAGGGCCACGTAAGGGTCGCGGATGATCACCAGGTCGTGTGCGCGGATGGCCGCTTTCTCGGCAGCATCGAGGGTGGGATAGATGAGGTTGCCGGCGGCATCACGCTCGTCCGACTGCAACAAGGCCAGAATGAAGTGGGTGGCCACCAGCATGCCCAGCAGCGATCCGAGGGGGTTGAACGCCTGGGCGAAGTTGAGACGCCGCGTGGCCGTCTTCTCACTCCCCATCGAAAGAATGTACGGATTGGCTGTCGTTTCCAGAAAAGCCAGCCCAAAGGTCAGGATGTAGTAGGCCACCAGGAAAAAACCGAACATCTCATACCGGGCCGCCGGCCAGAAAAGGAAAGCCCCTGTGGCATAGAGGGCCAGACCGATCAGGATGCCTGTCTTATACGAGTATTTCTTCACCACCAGTGCTGCCGGAATGGCCATCGTGGCATACCCCCCGTAAAAGGCGAACTGGACCAGCGCCGCCTTCGCATTGGGGATCTCGAGCACCGTCTTGAAAGCGGCCACCAGCGGGTTGGTGATATCGTTGGCAAAACCCCACAAGGGGAACAGAATGGTGATCAGAATGAACGGAACCAGATATTCCCGGGGAACCACGCGGTCGTCCTCTCCCCGGTAGAGGGTTGGGTCACTGCTCATGGTGTACTTTTTTGGAAGCTCAAAAATAAAAATTTTATGAAATGGCCCAACTCTCAATCCACTACAAGACGAAGGGTATGTGTACGTCGCGTTTCATGCAACAGGAAGAGATAGGTTCCGGCGGTCAATTTCCCAGGCAAAGGGTTGAGTTCAATATCTCCTTCACATGTGACGAAAGTACCGGAAGCCACGGACTGTCCCTTCATGTCAAAAAGTTCCCAGGAGCATGGGATGCCTGCGGGCAGATCACCGGTATCCAGGTAGATCGTTCCTTCCTTTGGAGGGTTGGGATAAAGGTGCAGGCCGGTCGCATCCGGGGAAACCACCATGGTGGCGGGGGTATGATAAACACGGACCGGATAGGAATAGGTGAAAACCGTATCGTGGAGGTAGGCTTTCAGACGGTAGTAGTTATAGCCCTGTATGGCCGTAGAGTCGACCCAGGCGGTGGCTGTGGGAGAGAGTCCGAGGAGCGGTTCTATGGTACTGACCGACGGACCCCGCTCCAGGATGAGCGTGTCGTACTCGCCCATGTTCATCCAGGTGAGGTGGACCCCTTCGCCGCTCTCTTCTGCTTTGAACCAGTCGGGGCTCTCCAGGGTGGTGTAGATGAGGATGTCCTTGATGATGAACCAGGTGTTGCTGCTGCGGCACAGGATACAGAACTGGCCCCCGTCGTCCCACGCCATGAAAGGGATATGTTGCCTGAGGCTGTTCTGGACATAGACGAAATAGTGTTGCATGCGGGAGTTGAATTCACAACCGTTCATGGCTCCGAACTCGCTGATCATGATCGAGACACCGTGGTCGCGGGCCCACTGGCCTACGGTCTGGAACTTGTCTCGTATCTGGTTCCTGTCACTCAGGGTACCCCAGGTGCCGTTGCCCTGGCCGGCGAACGACCACGGATTGTAGGAATGGAAATAACCCATGATGTAGGGATCGTCCGGGATACGGGCCTGCATCAGCTCTTCCGAGTTCGACCAGCGGTAACCTGAATAGATGACGATACGGGTGGGATTGCTCTCACGGATCACTTTCAGGATGGTGTCGTTGAGCTCGTCGACCTGTTCGATGGTCATCCCGTAAGGCTCGTTGATGATCTCGAACAGCAGACTGTCGCTCTTGTCCTTGAAGCGCTCTGCCACCTGGCGCCAGATGGCCACAAAACGGGCCAGAGTGTCGGCACTCTCGTAATTGCTCTTGAGCCATTCCTCATGATGGGCGTTGATGATCACGAACATCCCGCGCTCCAACCCCCAGTCGGCCACCTCTTCCACCCGATCGAGCCAGCTGTTCTGAATGGTGTATGGCGCCGTGGCTGCAGTGTGCTTGTCCCACCGTACAGGAATACGTACAGTGGAAAAACCCGCCTCCTTGTATGCATCAAAATATCGCTCCTCGGCCGGAGGATTGTTCCAGCCCCCTTCGTAGGGCGGCTCCAGCGTGTTGCCCAGATTGATGCCACGACCCAGACGCTCCTGAGCCTCCTGCGGCGTGAGCTGACCGGGTGACGAAAGAACATGCAGAAATAACAATAAAACGGAAACAAAAATGACTCTCATGGCCCCGAGTTGTTTTTACTGAGGCAATAAAAATAAAGAAAATAGCAATAGCGGCACTCAGCGGCCCCAGACCGTTTTTCATGTTCCAACGCCGGATGTTTTTTTATCTTTTTGGATTATAGTACATTTACAAAAAGGAACAGCTCTTTTTTACTTGAGGAAATGTTCATTAATGTCTTACGAAAAGTTCCGAAACAATGCATACTCTCCTGATCCTCCTGGGAACAACCGCCGTGGTCTTTTTTATCGGATCAACCGTAAGGATTCATGCTTATCTGAAAGAGAATGATCAGGGAACGAAACCTTTTGTCCTGATCAACTTTTTCATCTTCAAATACATTGAAAGATACAAGCATTTGACAAAAAAGGTGCACGGCAGAACGGGGACACTTTATTTGGTATGGCTGGTCTCGGTCAATGTGGCGCTTTTGTGTTTTGTCCTCCTGGTACTTTGGGGTGGTTTTTCCTGATCATTCCTGAAGCGGGTTGATGCGATGATCTTCATGACCGGCAGAGAACGACAAACCATGGTATCATGAAGCATGTTTTCTTTCTATGGATCGCAGCGGCGTGTATTTCTTTCTCACTGCAGGGCAGGGTAGGGGTGGCTCAGTCGCCGGCACATCCTTTTCCGAACCACACGGAATATGCTGCTCATATCCGACCGTCCGGTTACACGCAGGAGCAGCTGGATGCTCAGGCAGCAGCATATTATGATGCCTGGAAGAAGATATATCTGCGCAACGACTGTGACGACACCTCCCAGTACTATGTGTATTTCGGTGACGAGGCCATCAATGTCTCGGAAGGTACGGGCTATGGGATGATGATCGTGGTGATGATGGCGGGGTACGATCCGGATGCGCACCGGATCTTCGACGGGCTGTACCGTTTCAGCCGGGCTCATCCCAGTCGTCTCAATCCTCGTCTGATGGACTGGCAGCAGGTCACCTGTCATGATCCGCCTTCCGGTGATGACGATGCTGCCACCGATGGTGATCTGGACATTGCCATGGCCCTGCTGATGGCGCATGAGCAGTGGGGCAGCGACGGCGGGATCGACTACCTGGAGGAGGCACGTGCCCTGCTGGCCGCCATCGCCGGGGATGAGATCCATCCTGTCGCCTGCACGCCTCTGCTGGGTGACTGGTGCGACCCCTCTTCGCCGGGTTACTATCACGCCCTGCGCACCTCGGATATCATGCCCGGTCATTTCCGTCTTTTCTTCCGGTTCACGGGCGACACCCTGTGGCAGCGGGTGGCGGACAGCTCCCTGGCTCTGCTGGAGCGTGTGCAGCACGCTTATGCTCCGGTCACCGGGCTGGTGCCCGATTTCATCACCGGCCTCGACGGTGCTCCTGCCCCTGCCGCCCCCGGCTTCCTGGAGGGTGATCACGACGGCGACTACTATTACAATGCTTGTCGTGTGCCGTGGCGTCTGGGTGTGGCCTGGCTGATGACGGGCGACGCACAGGCGCGGCGCATCGCCCTGTCGCTCACCGCCGGTGTGAGGGAGCGCTGTGGGGGCGAGGTGACACGCCTCTCCAGCGGCTACCGCCTCGACGGAACCCCTCTGTACGACTGGCACGATGCAGCCTTCTCAGCCCCCCTGGCCGTGGGGGCCATGCTCGACACGCTCCATCCAGGATGGCTCGATGCCCTGTACGACGATATCACAAAGGAGAACGCACTCGATGAGTATTATTCAGCCACGCTCAGCATGCTGGCTCTGCTGGTCCTCTCGGGCAACGCCTGGGCCCCCGCCGCTGAGCTTCCTGCGGCCCGGCTGCCGCTGACGGCCTCGTCGTCCGCCCTGAAGATTTGGCCCACGGTGACCCGCGGACCCCTCACCATCCTCACGAACGACGGAAAGAACAGCCACAGGACCCTTGCCATCACCACCCTCACCGGACAGACGCTCCTGGAAAGAAAAATGAATGGAGCCCGGTGGAAGCTTGACCTCAGCAGCTGGTCCTCCGGCATCTACCTCGTGGTCCTGCGCGACGGACCACACCTCACTGTGCGGAAAGTGGTCAAGGAATGAAAAGAAAAAACCCCGTGATCACGGGGTTTCGTTGCCTTGCGGAGAGGGGGGGATTCGAACCCCCGGTACGGTTAAACCCGTACGCCAGTTTAGCAAACTGGTGGATTAAGCCACTCTCCCACCTCTCCTGATGTCTGCTCACGGCGGGATGATCCCCCTCCGGAGCACCGCAAAAGTATAAAAAGGCTTCCTCATATCCAAGCCTGCCCGCCCTGATTTTTACCGTCCCGCCGTCGTTCCGGGCAAAAGCGCAGCCTTTCTTTCATCTTGTCACAATATTCTTAAATTTGTTCCCCGTTGTTCCCGTGTCAACCCTAAAACGTCCGGCATGCAGCAGGTAAAGGAGTTCCTGGAGTATCTCAACCAGTATCTGGGAGGAAGCCAGTGGTTCGTTTTCCTCCTGTTGGGTACAGGCCTGTTCTTCACGTTCTATCTGAAGTTCCCGCAGTTCAGGTATTTCCGTTTTGCGGTGCGGGTGGTGAGAGGCAAGTACGACAAGGATACCGACATCGGCGATGCCAGTCATTTCCAGGCTTTGTCCACGGCCTTGTCGGGCACGGTGGGCACGGGCAACATTGCCGGCGTGGCGCTGGCCATCCACATCGGCGGTCCTGCGGCCCTCTTCTGGATGCTGGCCACCGCCTTGGTGGGGATGACCACCAAGTTCGTCGAGGTGACCATCTCGCACAAATACCGTGACATCCTCCCCGACGGTACCATCTCCGGCGGGCCGATGTACTACATGAAGAAAAGGCTGAACATCCGCCTGCCCAGCGGTAAGGTGATCCGTACGGGCACCTGGCTGGGCATCTTCTTCGCCCTGGCCACCATCCTCTCCTCTTTTGGCACGGGCAGCCTGCCCCAGATCAACAGCATCTCCAACGCCCTCTATTCCTCCTTTCATGTCAAGCAGATCGTCTCGGGGGCGATCCTGGCCGTCCTGCTGGCGTTGGTGATCCTGGGCGGCATCAAACGGATCGCCAAGGTGACCTCGACGCTTGTGCCCGTGATGGCCATCTTCTACTTCCTGGGGGCGTTGGCCGTGCTGGTCACCCATTACGACAACGTCATCCCCTCGTTCATCTCCATTTTCCGCGATGTCTTCACCGGCACGGCGGCGGTAGGGGGCTTCCTGGGGGCGAGTTTCGCCTTTGCCTTCAACAAGGGGGTCAACCGCGGTCTTTTCTCCAACGAGGCGGGCCAGGGCTCCGCGCCCATCGCCCACTCGGCCGCCCGCGCCCATGAGCCGGTGTCCGAAGGCCTGGTGGCCATCCTCGAACCCTTCATCGACACCATCATCATCTGCACCCTCACCGGCCTGGTGCTGCTGGCCTCGGGAGCCTGGCATGAGAAATACGAGAACACCTTCCAGAAAGCCGACATGGTGATGCTGGCCAGGGTGTACGACGACAAGGACCCCCACGACCGGCAGGAGCTGTTCAAGATGTTCAACAACCAGGAGACCCCGCCCCTCTACACCGGCGAGGTGCATGTCGTCGACGGCCGCATCGTCGACACGCTCACGCTGCTCAACTCACAGTCGATCGCCGAGGATGTGCGGGTCACGAAGGACGGCCGGCCCTATACCGGCACCATCCCTGTGGAGAACGGCGTGGTGGAGATCGACAAGGCGGGGGTGGTGATCACGGGCCGCTCCCTCCTGCACAGTGCCCCCCTCACCACCGAAGCGTTCAAGCAGAGCTTCCTGGGCGACTACGGTCAGTACATCGTCTCCATCGGCCTGTTGCTCTTCGCCTTCTCCACGGCCATCTCATGGTCGTACTATGGCGGGAGGGCCATGACCTTCCTCTTCGGGCCGCGGTCGGTGAAGTTTTACCGCATCATCTACATCATTGCCTTCTTCTTCGCTTCTTTCACCGATACCACGATCGTGTGGGCACTCTCTTACATCACCATCGTCATCATGGCGGTGCCCAACCTGATGGGGTTGCTTATTCTGCACAAGGAGATCAAGAGCACCATCCGGCAGTACTGGATCGACTTCAAGCGGGAGCATCCGGGCGAGTGGACGCCGGAGTAGGTCGGTCGCCTGTGTGATCGCGGAGGTACTCTTCGGCGAACTGCCGGATTATGGTGACGAGGTCTTCCATTTTCTTTCCCATGCCTGACTGGAAGTAGGCGAGGCAGGTCATGCCCAGGCCGTAGGTGAGGGCGGCGGCGAGGACGCCGTGCAGGGTGGCGCGGGTGAGGGTGTGCAGGGTGCGGGGCAGGCGGGCCTGGTCGAGGAGGCCGGTGAGGTGGTGGCTGAGGCGGCGTCCTGCGGCGCTCAGCGCCGGCAGGGCGAGGAGCTCCTCGAGGAGGGTGCCCTGCGGCTGCTGGCCGTAGACGCTGGCCAGCCGCAGACAGAGAGCGCTCTGCAGCGAGGTGAGCAGCGGCGTGGCCGCGCCGGCGCCGAGCGCCGCCACGCCGAAGGCGGTCGCCGCCGCCCCCATGACCCATGTGACCAGCACCGTAGCCCGCTGACGCGCCACACGCAAGAAGAGCATCTCCTTGCCGCGCGCCGCCAGCAGGGCCGCCATACGCCGCGTGAGCATACGTGCGTCGTCCTCGGCATCGTCGCCGGTGTGATGGAGCGTCAGCCCCTCCGCCGGCACGGCCGTGGGAGAGGTGCCGGCGGGCAGCACCACCAGCACGGGGAGGTCCTTTTCGCGGGCCAGCGCCTCCAGCGCAGGGAGCGCCTCCTGCAGCTCCTCCCCGCCGCCCAGCCATACCAGCAGGTCGGCCGCCGGCTCGGGACGGAACGACCGCCCGTCACCACCAGGCCACGACGCCACAGCCACAAAGATCTCATCACTGAGATCGTATACCTGTGTGCCCTTGACCAGTCCTTTCTCTACGGGCAGGGCGGAAAGTTCCATCCCCGTGAGATGCCGGATGAACAGCTCCGCATCTCCCGGTCCCGTCACCTGGAGCACCAGCTGCAGATCCTCCGGGACACCACCCGTATCACGGGAGGAGTGGTTTTTCTGTTCGCTCTTTTTCTTGCCCATCGAAGTTCCTTTGGTCAGCAAGATAAGAAAAATAACCGCGGGAAGCCTCAGTACATCAGATACATCTTCTCCCGTTTCTTCCATCCTGCCTGGTAGGCTTCTTTCACGAAGCATATCTTCAGGTCGGCCTCCCAGGCTTTCTCCACGAAAAAGATCACCTTGTCTGCTTCCCATTTCCGTGTTGTGAAGTACCAGAGCCCTTTGTTGCCTTTTGCTTCATAGGCATGGTCGACCTTATGGACGAGCAGGTCGGCCTCGTATTCGTGTTCGGTGACATAGACCTTGACGTCGGCCTCCCATGCGTTTTCGGCGGAAAAGACTTTCTGGGCGTGAAGGATGCCGGAGAAGGAGAGGAACAGAAAAAAGGACAGGAACAGTGATTTTGCGGTCATGGTGTTTTTCATGATACAGTGCAAAAACCGTGCAGTCTCACTTGTCGAGCAGCATGCGGTAGACGTTGGTGTTACGCCTGGTGAATCCTGAGCTGCGGTAGAGCCGGTTGGCGGCCTCCCTGTGGGGCGAGGAGGTGAGGTCGAGCTTGCGGCTGCCCATGCGGCGGGCTTCGGCGATGGCTTGCCGTACGATCGCTTTGCCTATGCCGCGGCCGCGTGCGGCAGCGTCGACGACCACGTCTTCGAGCCACACCTTCATGCCGGTGATCAGACGCTGGACGGCGAGGGTGTAGGTGGCGACGATCCTTCCCGTGTTGTCGCGTACGACGAAGAGCCGTGTGCAGGGGTCGGCCACCACCTCCTCGAGCCATTCCCTGCTGAGGGTGGTGCCGGGCGTGAGCTGAGGCAACAGGTGCACCAGGGCCTCCCACACCTCGTCGCCGGCGCGGGTTACCTCTTCCGTGACGGTTTTCATGGGCTTTTTTTTCAAAGATAGGAAATGTTGGATGAGGATGTGTCTGGTATCGTTATCTTTACGGGAAAAAGAGATGGAACATGCGGTTCTGATCACGGGGGCTGCCGGCGGTCTGGGGCGGGCGCTGGTGGCGATGGCTCTCACCCTGCCTGGGCAGCCGAAGGTGGTGGCTGTTGACGTGCGGGAGGAGGTGGTGGGGCTGTTTTCCGGGCAGGGGAGGGTGCTGCCCCTGGTGGCGGATGCCACGTCGGAGGAGGCCCTGCTGGCGGCGCGCGACGAGCTGCACCGCCGGCGATGGCAGGTGCGTTACCTCATCAACAATGCCGGCGTCTATTTCTTCCATCCCGTCACGGAGATGACCGCCGACTTGCTGGAGCGGATGATGGGGGTGAACACGCGGGCGGCGGTGCTGACGGTGAGCGTCTTCCTCGACGACCTCATCGCCCGGCGGGGACGGGTGGTGCAGGTGAGCACGTGCGGGGTGCGGCTGCCCACCCTCTTCCAGGCCTATCCGGCCACCAAGATCGCCATGGAGGCTTTCAGCATCTCGATGCGGCAGGAGCTGGCGTTGGTGGGGGTCACGCTGAGCCTGGTGCGTGCCGGTGCCATCGACACGCCGCTGGTGCAGGAGATGACCCGCCTGCCGGTGCCGCCGGAAGAGAGCCGCTATGCCGGGTACTACCGGCGTTTTCTGGAGCAGGCCACCCGTAGAGTGGGGAGGATGATCCCGCCGGAGAGGATGGCGGCGGTGATACGCCGGGCCCTCACCGACCGGCGGCCGCGGCGTCTCTACACGGTCAACCGCAATCCCACGATCCGCTGGCTCTCCCTACTGCCGCAGACGTGGCTCGACAAGCTCATGCAAAGGATGGTACGGTGAATCATCATCCTTCCGTGCGGGCAGCATCGCGCAGCTCCCGCAGCAGCTTGCCCGTGCGACGACGGCGCGAGATGATCCATGTTGCCAGCAGGGCCAGCAGGATCACCACCACCTGAAAGAGGATCGAATACAACACCGAAAGGAAAAGCGGTGTCCCGCGCGTGTAGAACCATACCCCTACCGCCACGGCCACGGAAAGCCACAGGATCACGAAAAAGACAATCACCATCCCCAGGATCAGGAGTATCAGCAGGTAGATGCGCAGGTCCTTTTTCAGGGCTTCGGTGAGCTCGCGACGGAAATAGCGGAACAGCATCCGGAAAGGCATGCGCAGCAGACCACCGAGAAAACGCAGGAGATGATCCCATACACCAGCCGGAGCGGCCTCCTCCTGACGGCCCTCGCCGGCCGGACGATCTTCGTTGCGACGCCGGTACGGTCCTTTCTCCTCCTGTGACATCCGCTTTCTTAAAATGGTGACCATCAAAGATAACCAAATTTTCCATCCCCGCCGCTCATTCGTCTTACCAACTATTTGTCTACTTTTGTCGTGACTCAAACAGTAAAAAGGTTTAGGATGAGAAGAGCGTTGATGTTCCTTTTGCTGGTGTTCTGGGCGGGTCAGGTGCCGGCACAGTTCGACCGCTGGTTCGAGTCCGGGACGCTGCGTCTGGACTATTACCACACCGGCGACCGGCACACCGAGGTCTGTTCGTTCGGCAAGCTGGTGGCCGAGCCATACTGGGGCGGGTCGCGGACCCGGCTGGTGGATACCTTCGGCTACGGCAACTATTTCCTCAAGGTGTTCGATGCCGCATCGCACCAGCTGATCTATTCCCGCGGCTATTCCACCCTCTTCTTCGAATGGCGCACCACGAAAGAGGCCGACACGGTGATGCGCACCTTCCCTGAGTCGGTGGTCTTTCCCTATCCCAAGGTGCCTGTGGATGTGGAGCTCCTCAGACGTACCTGGGAGGGGAAATGGGAGAAGATGTTCTCCTATCATATCGACACGGCCAATTACTTCATCCGCAGGGAACCGAGGGACCGGTACCCGGTGTTCGATGTGTGGATCAGCGGTGATCCGGCGAACAAGGTGGACATCGTGATCCTGCCTGAGGGGTACACGGAAGATGAGATGGACCGTTTTGTGGCCGACTGCCGTCAGTTCGAGAAGAATTTCTTCACTTATTCTCCCTACAAAGAGCATCGTTTCGATTTCAATCTGCGGGCGGTGCTGGCCCCTTCCCCTGCGTCGGGTGTGGACATCCCGAAGGAGGGGAAGTGGGTGCCGACCCTGCTGGATGCATCGTATTACACCCTCAACAGCGAGCGTTACCTGATGACCACCGATTACCACAAGGTGCGGGATCTGGCGGCCCAGGCACCCTACGATCAGATCTACATCCTGGTCAACAGCGACAAGTACGGGGGCGGGGCGATCTACAACTTCTACAACGTGGTCATCAACGGCAATGTCAACTCGGCCAAGATCCTGGTGCATGAGTTCGGCCATGGCTTTGCCGGCCTGGGCGATGAGTACGGTCCCGACGAGACCTACGGTGAGTTTTACAACGTGAAGGTGGAGCCCTGGGAACCCAATCTCACCACGCTGGTGCATTTCGAGAGGAAATGGAAGGACATGGTCCCGGACACGGTGCCGGTGCCGACACCCGATATCAAGAAATATTTCAACGTGGTGGGAGTGTTCGAGGGGGGTGGCTACATGCACGAGGGGATGTACCGTCCCATGCACGATTGTCTGATGAACACCTTCCGCGGGGAGCGTTTCTGTCCGGTCTGTCAGCGGGCCATCGTCCGGATGATCAACTTCTATTGCCGCTGAGGTGCGACGAAGGGATTGGACCGTGTTCCTTCCTGTTTCAGCTGATAGAGTTTCTCTGAGGCGAGACGTACCGCCTCGAAGGCGTAGTGTTGCGACCGTTCGTCCAGATACTGCCGCATCTTCTCAGGACTTTGTTCGGCCAGCTGACGGGCTTTGCGGGTGATGAGCGGCACCATCCTGATCTCCTGTTCTTCGAACTGCCGTCGTTGCTGTTGCCACGAGCGGGTCAGGGCAGGATAATCCCGCCATGTCAGGTCGGCCAGCTGCCTGAAGATCCAGAAAGCCGACATCTCACTGGGTTCGGGTGAAGCCTGGTCGTATCCCGGCGGCAGGGACTCCACCCCGAAGAAGACGGGGACATAGACGGTGGTGAGTGAAGGACCCAGGCCGGTCCAGATCACGGCCCCGTAGTCGGCCGGCCGGCCGGGGGTGAGGGTGATGACGCTGCTGTGAACACAGCCGGCATCGGCGATGGCACGGGCAGGATGACTACGGTTGGCGGGGGAGAAGATGTTGTAACGGGTGCCGTCGTAATAGTCCCGCAGGACACCGAAACATTGCTCCAGGGAGATCTTGTGGCGAGGAAGATGGAAAGGCGGACGGAACGTGTCGCCGGGGGTGCCGGCGGAGAGAGAGCCCAGCAGGATGGCGGCACGCTGCAGCCGCAGCAGGTTGTAACGGTTGTTGCCGGTGCGTTCGCGGTAGCCGCCGCCGAACCAGTCAGCGAAAGGAAAAAGACGACCGTCGCCGTAGCCCTCCCGCAGCGCCAGCTCGCGCAACGGTGCCGAACAGAGGAAGTAGAGCGTGTCCTGCACGTCGACCATGGGCAGGTTGTAGCTGTTGGCCGCCAGAAAAAAAGCGTTGGGAGGGATCTGCATGGCGGCCCACATGTGACCGCCGCCGCTCTCCAGGTACCACATCTCCCTGGCGTCGGCGATGCCCACGCCGCTGGGATAGGCACAGCCGTAGCGGTCGTACAGTGCACCGATGATCTTGACACATTCCCTTGCCGTGCGGGCATGCTGCAGGGCGTAATAACGCACCCCCCCGCCCAGTCCGCCGGCGATGAGCGGGTCGATCTCCTCGGCACGGGCGTTCCTGTCCTGCTTGAGTGAGACGCCCCCGGCAATGGCCACACCGTACTCGTTGACGGCTACGGCATCCCCCTCGGCAAAACCTTTGTAGGTCTGCAGCACCAGCATGGAGCAGGCAGGAGCTGTGTCAGGAAGATCTTTCACAGGCAGCTGCATCGCCTCGCCGGCAGGGACCTTCACCAGGAAAGAGGCTTCCCGCCCCGTGAGATCGTTGTTGTGGGCCAGCAGCACCTCTCCCGTGGCCGAAGCCTCAGGACCTACCATGATCAGGAAACACTCCCGCTCCTGAGCCGTGAGAAAAGATGTGACAAAGAGCACCGGGAAGAACAAGATCACTCTTGCCTTACGGGAGATCCTGTCCAGAATATGGGTCGGTAACATTTTCTTCCATGTTTGATGGGTAAAAGTAGTGATAAATCACGGAAGCTTGTCTTCTGCCGCCGCGTCAGGGTGTCGCAGGGCTTTCTCGATCTGCCGGGCGGCCCGGCTGTCGCTGGGCCAGGGAGCGTCGGCCAGGAACACCTTTCCTTCCCTGTCGAGGATGAGGTAGAAAGGAATGCCCGGTATACGGAAATACTTCCTGAAACGGGCTTTTTCCAGAGGCTCGATGCGGTAGTGATGGCCGGGGAGACGGATCCTCTCCAGTCCTTTTTTCCAGCTCTTGTCGTCGGTGTTGGTGGAGAGGTAGAGGAATTCGACCTCCTTTTCTGCGAAGCGATGCTGCAGCTCCAGGGAGTAGGGCATTTCGTGCAGACAGGGCCCGCACCACGAGGCCCAGAAGTCGACGTAGACCACCTTCCCTCTGAGCGAGTCGAGCACCGTGCCGAGGGTGGTGCGACGGCCGTCGGGCTGCCAGAGGGTCACCTGGCGCAGGTAAGCGGGCAGCACGGGATCGTCGGGGACATAAGGCTGCTGCGCCCGCCCCGTGATAACGGCAAGGCAAAGAAGGACCGGGATCAGGAAGGATATCCTCCCACGCAGATGTTCCATATCGTTCCTTATTATGTTCGCATGACGGCGCCGAAGGCGTCGAGGCCGATGGCCTGACATACCCCCAGCTTTTGCTGTTCGTCCATGTGTTTCAGTTCCCAGCGGTAGACCTCGTCGGCCTTGCCCCACAGGTCACGGAACTGTTGGATGTAGAGGCGGTCGTTCTCCGGGGAGGTGTATTCGGCCGTGAACTGGTCGTTCCGGGTGTCGCGTGTGGTCCAGATAGCCCGGGCGGTACGGTGGAGTACCTCTTTCATCTCGTGGGGGACACGGGCGCGTACCTGCGGGTCGCCGAGGTAGCGCATGAGGATACCGCGGCCGGCGACGTAGTCGTTGCCGTGGCGGGGGCCGAAGCTGGCGGTGAAGGGGGCCTCGCGCAGGAGCCCGTCCGCACGGGCGACGAGGGCTTGCCGTATGCCGCGGCCCAGCGTGCGGAGGTAACCTTCTACATCATGGGAGAAAGTGTCCGCGACGAACGTCTCGTCAGGATAGCGTTCCTGCACCAGTCGCTGCAGGGGCTTGCGCAGCAGGAGCAGGTCGGTGAGGGCCGCCACCAGCATGCCCTGGTCGCCGCTCCACGTCCAGCCCTCCTCCCATGGAGGATGACCGCGGTCCTGGTAGTCGGAGCCCTCGAAGAAAGCCATGGGACGCTCCTGCACCAGGCCGGCACCGCCGGCGAAGCGTTTCAGATAAGCATACTCCTCGAGGGCGAACCACTGTTCGAACCAGCGCCACTGGCGCCAGGTCATGTCGAGATAGCGGTCGGCTCCCTCAAGAGGGGTCTCCAGGCTGGTGCGGTAGAGACGGGACGAGAGCAGCAGGAGCAGCACGTTGGTGACGGTGTTCTTCACCCCCTTGTCGTGGCCGGCGGCGTCGCCGTTGCGGCAGCCGTGGGGGACAGGCCGGGCATCGGGGGTGGCATCGTAGGCGTACTTCACCTTATGTTCCCAGCAGAGACCGGCCAGATGAAGGTACTCCTCCGCCAGGGTCTCCTCTCCCTCGTGCAGCAGATGACGCCGGGCGTTGAGGGCCATCAGCCCCCACCAGCCGAAATCGTCGGCCCACAGCCCCGAGAGATCGAAACGGCGGAAGAAGGCAAGGTCATCCCGCAGCATCGCCGTGACCTTCTCCTGCATCTTCCGTATCTCCGCATCACCGGGCCAGCGTGTCCGGGCCGCGCCGGCAAAGGTGAGACAGGCATCCATGGTGTTGCCGCGCTTCCAGAAATCGTTGAAGTCCCACACCTCGCTGAAACGCCTGAAAGCGGCCGTCACCTGACGACGCAGACGCTCGTCGTCGCTGCTGCCGCCCCGGCAGCCGGAGAAGAAGGTGAGACCGCTGCCGGCAGCGACCGTGCCGGCCAGTGTGGTGCGCAAAAAAGATCTTCTTTTCATGGTCGTGCGGGTTTTTCAGGTCTATCGTTCGCCCTTCCATTCCCGGAAGAACTCTTCAAGAAAAGATTCCATGAAACGATGGCGTTGTTCGGCCATTTTCTTTCCTGCGGTCGTGTTCATCCGATCTTTCAGCAGGAGCAGTTTTTCGTAGAAATGGTTGATGGTGGGTGTCCGGCTTTTGCGGTACTCTTCGGCGCTGTCGTATTGGCGGGGTGGTATGGTGGGGTCGTAGAGGGGGCGTTGGCGGTAGCCGCCGTAGTTGAAGGTACGGGCGATGCCGATGGCGCCGAGGGCGTCAAGACGGTCGGCGTCCTGCACCACTGCCAGCTCGGGTGAGCGGTAGGCGGGGACGGGAGCATGACCGCCGCGGAAGGAGATGTGACGGATGATGTGGAGGACATGGTCACGCACCTCCGGGGGGACGCCTGCGTCGTCGAGGATGTGGCGGGCCTGGCGGGGGCCTGCCTCCTCGTCGCCGTCGTGGAACTTAGGGTCGGCGATGTCGTGCAGGAGGGCGGCCAGCTCCACCACAAAAGGGTCGGCCCCCTCCTCATGTGCCAGACGAAGAGCCACCCGCCGCACGCGGTGGGCATGCCACCAGTCGTGGCCCCCCTCCGCACCGGCCAGGAGCACCTTTACCCGCTCCTCCACATTACGGAGCATCTGATGCCTCGACTTTTCAGCCATCGCCGTCGATCTCAGGGGATGAGGCAGCCTCACGGGGATGCCAGAGGGCAAACGTCGATGCACCGAAAAACAGGACCAGCAACAGATTGAAGAACCCGCCCACTATGACCGTATGGAGCGGGCCGGAGAGCAGCCGGTCGAGCGGACCTTGGAGGAAGAAAGGAAACAGGGGGAAGAAAAAGATGATCCAGCGCGGATAGAGCGTCCGGCGTTTCCATACGGCATAGAGGAAGAGGATCGAGAGGAGAGCGAAAAGGGGATAGACCACCAGGCGCAGCAGGTGGTTGTGGTCGCGTGCCAGGCGGGTGGCCTCCACCGGGTCGAGGCCGTGAAGGACGGCCAGCCGTGCCGTCAAAGCTATGGCCATGTAATGGGCATGGATGACACCATAGGCGACCAGGATGGCTGCAAAAAAGGCCGTGACCGGCCGGCGCACCCACACAGGGGCGGGCCGAAAAGCCAGATACATCTGTACAGCCCCGGCCAGGTAAGCCCAGGCCGCCAGCAACGCGAAAAGGGTGCTCAGACGCAACCGCCACACCGCCACATGCGACATGTTACGCAACAGATCGGTGGAGACGGGGTCGTAATACAACAGCATGTCGCCGGAAAAAAGAAGCAGACCCCCCGCCAGGCCCGCCAGCCCCGTAAGTCGTATGGCCCTATCGTTCATGATCGTGTGCGTGATCACTCAAAAATACACCAAAAAAAAGTATGAGAAAAGAAAAAGGGAAAGAGACCGGTGGGCAGACCCTTGAAAGGACGGATCGTTCTGGAAATGATCGGGAAAAAGATTACTTTTGAGAGAGTGTTTTCAAACAGATCAGGCATATGGATTTCAGGTACGGAACAGAGAGACTGACGGTGGCGAAGGTGTTTGCCCTGGCAGAGGGAAAGATGAAGGGGATGCTGGACGGGGAGGCTTTGCAGCGCATCGATCGTTCACGGGCGGAGGTGGAGGTGATGGCTGCCTCCGACCGGGCGGTCTACGGGGTGAACACCGGTTTCGGGCCATTGGTGGATGTGAAGGTGTCGCCCGAGGAGACCAGCCGCTTGCAGGAGAACCTGCTGATGACCCACGCGGTGGGGGTGGGGGAGCCCATTGACCCTTTTCTCTCGAAGATCATGATGGTTTGCAAGGTGCAGGCTCTGGCGCAGGGTTTTTCCGGCATACGCAGAGAGGTGGTGGAGCGGGTGATCTATTTCATCGAGCATGATCTTCTGCCGGTGGTACCTTCGCAGGGGTCGGTGGGGGCGTCGGGCGACCTGGCGCCGCTGGCCCATCTCTTCCTGCCGTTGCTGGGAGAAGGCTTTTTCCATGGTGAGGAGGGGCCCCGTCCGGCACGGGAGGTGCTGCGGGAGCATGGCTTGAAGCCTTTGCGGCTGCATGCCAAGGAGGGGCTGGCCCTCATCAACGGCACGCAGTTCATCCTGGCCCATGCCGTGGCGGGGCTGGAGCGGATGGCTTACCTGCTCGACCTGGCCGACCTGGCGGGGGCGATGAGCCTGGAAGGGTTCGAGGGGAGCTCGTCGCCTTTCCGGGAGGAGCTGCACCGTATCCGTCCCTATCGCGGCACGCAGGAGGTGGCGGCACATATGCGGGCGCTGCTGGAAGGCTCCGGCATCATCGAGTCGCACAGGAACTGCGGCAGGGTGCAGGACCCCTACTCGCTGCGGTGCATCCCGCAGGTGCACGGTGCCTCACGCAACGCGTGGCACCACCTGCACGAGCTGGTGGAGACGGAGCTCAACGCCGTGACCGACAACCCTGTCATCCTCAGCGACGACGAAGCCGTCTCGGGAGGCAACTTCCACGGCGAGCCGCTGGCCCTGGCCCTCGACTATGCCGCGCTGGCAGCGGCCGAGCTGGGCAATATCTCCGACCGGCGCTGTTACCTGCTGCTGGAAGGAAGGTTTGGCCTGCCGCGGCTGCTCACCCCCAACGGCGGCCTCAACTCCGGCTATATGATCCCACAGTATACCACCGCCGCCCTGGTCACCGAGAACAAGATGCTCTGCACCCCCACCTCGGCCGACAGCATCCCCACCTCGCTGGGCCAGGAGGACCTGGTGTCGATGGGAGCAGTGTCGGCACGCAAGTTCCTCCGGGTGCTCGACAATGTGGAGAAGATCCTGGCCATCGAACTGATGTACGCCGCACAGGCCATCGACTTCCGCCGCCCCCTGGTCTCCTCGCCCCTTATCGAGAAGAACCATGCCGTTATCCGCCGCGTCGTGCCTCGGCTCGACGACGACCGTCCCCTAAAAAAAGATATCGATGCTATGATCCGGCTGGTGAGGAAAAGAGCTTTCGTGGTCCGGTGACAGATACCTCCCCGACACACAACCACAAGGCGTCTTTTTTTGTAAGTATCCGTTAAGTTATTGAGTAAGAACGGGTTGATATATGTCTACGTAGGGAGCTACGTAGGGTGATACGTAGCTGGACTTGTATAAATGTATGGTATACAAATTGTTGCAATTGTATCGACATTGTGATTGGGATAAAAGTTGTGAGAATTTTTTTCCTTAACAAGATTGTTGAACGAATGGTGAATATTCTGGTGGTATAAACCGGGGTGTTTGGGTTAATTAGCAAAAAGATAGGCGAGGGAGATGAGGAAAAGGAAAAGCGTATGGCGTTTTTGGGGGCCGTGGCTGTGGTTCCTGGTCTTTCCGTGGACGACGGTGGCGCAACGTCCCGGGATGCCAGCCTACCTGGATCCTTCCCTGCCGGTGGAGGTGCGTGTGGATGATCTTTTGCAAAGGATGACGTTGCAGGAGAAGGTGTCGCAGATGATGAGCCGTACCCCTCGTGATCTTCCTTCGCTGGGTATAGCAGGCTATGCCTGGTCGGGCATGTCGGCGCACAACATTGAGCGGGGTGATGCCTGTACCATCTTCCCGCATGCCATCGCACAGGCCTCCACGTGGGATCCCGTGTTGGTACAGGCCATCGGCACGGCTCTCTCTGATGAGGCGCGGGCACTCTATCATTCCGGTTATCCGGGTATGGGGCTCACTTTCTGGGCGCCGGTGGTCGAGCTGGCGCGCGACCCGCGCTGGGGCCGCACGCACGAATGCTATGGCGAAGACCCTCTCCTCACCGCTGCCATCGCCGGCGCCTGGGTGCGCGGCATCCAGGGTGATGACCCGCATTATCTCAAATGCATCGCCGCACCCAAGCACTTCGTGGCCAACAACGAAGAGTGGGACCGTCACAACGGCTCCTCCGACATCGACGAAGCCCTCCTGCGCGATTATTACCTCCGTCCTTACGAGGTACTGGTGAGACACGACCATGCCATGGGCATCATGGCCGCCTACAACCGTCTCAACGGTGTTCCCTGCATCGCCAACCGCTGGCTTCTCACCACGGTGCTGCGTGAAGAATGGGGCTTCCGCGGCACGGTGGTGACCGACTGCAACGGCATCGAAGACCTCTACCGCGGTCATCGTTACCTGCCGGGTCCCCGCGAGGCCATTGCCGCAGCCATCCATTCGGGAGTGGACATCGAGTGCGGCAATACCTTCGTCCCATATCTTCCCGAGCTGGCGGAGAAGAATGTGGTGGCCACACCTTTCATCGACAGTGCGGTGCGCCGGATCATGCGCTCGCGTTTCTTGCTGGGACTCTATGATCCACCCTCGCAGGTGCCCTATACGAAGATCCCCCTCTCGGTGGTGGATGGCCCTGAGCACAGGGAACTGGCGCGGCAGGCGGCCCGCGAGGCCATCATCCTCCTGCGCAACGAAGGGAGCCTCCTCCCTCTCGACACGGCCCGTCTGCGGCGTGTGGCTGTCCTCGGCCCGCTGGCCGACGTCGCCCTCCTCGGGGGATACACAGGCCGCTATTCCCACGCCGTGAGCCCCCTCGAAGGCCTGCGCAACGCCCTGGGAGCGGACAAGATCCTCTATGAAAAAGGTACCGACGTTACGATCGTCCTGCCCCCCCTCCCTGATACCCTCCTCCTCCCGCCAGAAGGTTACGGGGAAGGACACGGCCTCCTGGGCGAATATTTTTCCGATACCTCCTTCCGGGGTACGCCGGTCGTCACCCGCCTTGACAGCACGATCGACTTCGACTTTGGCAAAAAAGCCCCGTTGCCGGGCATGCCCGGCCAGTATTACGCCATCCGCTGGACGGGACGTTTCGTGGCGCCGGTCACGGGCGACTACTACCTGGGGGGTGACTTTGACGATATCTTCCGGCTCTGGTTCGACGGAAAAAAGGTGATCGACCGCAGCCGCAACCGCAACCGTTCCTCGGCGGTGGTGAGGGTGCACCTGGAGAAAGGACGGAAGTATCCGTTGCGTCTGGAGTTCATGCAGCTGTGGTACAAGGGGCGGGTGACGCTCGGGGGTGGGATGCCCGACCCGCACCGTTACGACCGGGCGGTGGCGCTGGCCCGTGAGGCTGATGTGGCCATCGTCGTCGCCGGCATTGACGACCGGGTGGAAGGGGAAGGACGCGATCGTGTTTTCCTGCACCTGCCGGGCGACCAGCAGGCTTTCATTGAGGCGGTGCTGGAGGCCAACCCCCGCACCGTGCTGGTGCTCCAGAACGGCGGGCCGGTGTCGTTGCCCTCGCTGCACGACCGGGTGCCGGCCATCGTCGAGACCTTCTGCAACGGCGAGGAGGGAGGCAACGCCCTGGCCGATGTCCTGTTGGGCCGTTACAACCCCGCGGGCCGCCTGCCGCTGACGGTATACCGCTCCGTGGACCAGCTGCCCGGCATCAGCGATTACGACCTGCGAAAAGGACGCACCTATCTGTATTACTCCCGTCTCGCCCGCCTCCATCCCGAGGCGCCGGAGCCGCTGTGGTGCTTCGGTCACGGCCTCAGCTACACGCACTTCTCCTATGGCCCCTTGCGGGTGGAACGCAGGCGTGTGGCACCAGGTGACAGTGTCTATGTGACGGTGGAAGTCACCAACACGGGTGACTACGACGGCGACGAAGTGGTGCAGCTCTATGCCCGCGCTCCCTGGGGCGAGGAAGGGCCCGACAGACAGCTCGTAGCCTTCCGGCGGGTCACCGTGCCGCGCGGCAGGACGGTCACCGTGCCCCTCACCTTCGCCGTCGACGAACTGGGACACTGGGACATGCAACATCACCGCCGCACCGTGGAAAAAGGAGAGGTGATCCTTGCCGTGGGAAGCAGCGCCTGCGACATCCGAGGAACGATCAGGATCGAAGTGCAATGAAAGAATATTTCCTTATCCTCTTGTGGTTGTCCTTGCCGGCCAGCATGATGCGGGCGGGAGCCCCCTCCCTTTTCCCTCCACACCCCGGGAAAGCCTGTGTCATCGTCTGCCGGGAAGCCCATGAGAACATCCCGGGGAACACCCTTGCCGGCAGCCGCTGCGCCTTGGATCGGAGGTGCGACTTCATGGAGATCGACATGCGCCGCACATGCGCCGCTCCTTTCTTCGGCGTTCACGATGACCGTATTGACAATCATGCTCCGGGTCACCAGGGCAGAGCGAACGAGAAGAACATCGCCAGGGGGACAAAAAAAGTGTGTCCCGCCGTTCTAATCCGTTTCTTCGAGAGCAGAAGAGCTGCGGCAATTCCCCTTCACCATACTCGGCATAAGCCGACAGATACGAACGAACAAGAACCACAGAAAAAAACTGACCCATGAAGAAATTCTTTTGGATGGTGGTGTTTTCCCTGCTGGCGGGGAGCCTGACGGCGAAACCCAAATATGCCGTTGCGCTGTTCCATTACAATTTCCAGTACGTGGCGGGGGATTACCGCATCGAGGCCCGTATCGTGCGGGAGTCGCTCTGGCCTGCGCTGCAGTTCTTCGAGAAACATCCCCGTTACCGTGTCGATCTGGAGTTCCAGGGTTACGCTATCGAGACGATGGCACGGGAGTATCCTGAAGTGCTGAAGTTGCTGAAGAAGCTGGTGCGCAGGGGACAGATCGAGCTGGTCATCGCCCACTATTCCGATCAGTTCTTCATCGCATACCCGGCGATCGACCTGCGGCGGTCGATCACCATGTCGGACAGCATCCTGCACCTTTACGGACTGCAACGCTCACGCGTCTTCTTCGGTCAGGAGATCCAGTATTCGCCGGGCCTGGCCACGGCCCTGAAAGGTCTGTATGACGTGGTGGTCACCAGCTCCGATCCCTACAGCTGGTACCGCGGCAGTATCCCTCCGTTGGTGCGGGTCGTCTACGGCCACGATGAGATCCTCGGATGGATGGGTGGCGGCGAGAAAAAGCTGAAAAACCTGGAATGGACCTGGTCGTTCCTCGACGACGGTGAAGTGTTCAATACGCTCGATTACAAGAGCGACTTTTACCGTGTGCCGGAGCAGGAGAAGAAGAACATCGGCCGCTTCCGTGAGCTGGAAAGGGAGGGATACCGTTTTGTCACCATCTCCGAACTGGTGAAGATCCTGAAGGATGATCCTGACTACACGATCCCTGTGGCAGGCTTCATCCCGGAGGGGACGTGGAACATGTCGGTATGTGGTCCTTTCATGTGGATGGGGCGTCAGCGCAGTGGGGTGGAGACCGACGGTCTCACGCGGGCGCTCAGCTATCGTCTGCGGGGAGAGGTGCTTGCCGCGGAAAAGATGGTGGAGCATGTGAAGGACAGGGTCGACCGCTCCCTCCTGGAGAAGGTGCTGGCATGGCTGCGCGAGGCATGGAAACATCTCTTTCTCTCGGAGGTGTCCGACTCGAGCGGGTGGACTCCCTGGCCGGTGGAGGTGCAGTACACGGCCAACGAGGTGGCACAGGCGAGGATGTATCTGCAGCGTATCTACGAGGCGCTCCAGGAGCTTCTTCCCGAAGCACCCCGCCGCTGGCGTGTGGACACCCGCAGCGGCAGCGTGACCACCCTGCAGCATCCTGCCGTCGCGCCCTCTTTCTCCGAGGACTATCTGCCGCTGCCTCTTTACGTCAGAGCTGCGGCCTATCACACCGTGGTGAAGAAAGTGGGAGAACATCTCTGGCAGCTCGACATCTCCTGCATCCGTCCCGCCGACGGTGCCGTGGAGATCGCCTTCCCCACCTCCGGAGAGGGGCTTTACTATTCGGCGGGATGCGGTGAGGAGATCATGGTGGAAGTGCCCGTCGACCTCAAAAGGGACCCTGCCCTGGCCCTCTCCAACGGCTTCCTGTACCTGGGCAACGGCTATACCCTCATCAAGGACTGCAGCGTGGAGCACCTGGCCGTCACCTGGAAAAGGAAAGAGCGACGGGCAGTCTTCCGTGAAGAACTCAATGAGAACAATCCGGGTATGAAGATGCGTTTTTACATCTACAAGGGTGACAAAGCCGAAGGACACCGCCTGGCCAACCGGCTCAATACATGGCCGGTCATCGAAATGTGGGTGGAGGAAGGCCGCGTGCGGACGGAGAAGGTCTTTCCCTTGCCCGAGGATATGACGAACAAATAAAAAACACTTCCATGACGTTGCACAGGAAAATGAGAAAAGGTTATCTGCTCACCTTGGCTTTCCTTCTGGCGGTGTGGCTGATCCCATGGCTGATGCCTTTCCATGTGGGCATTGTGGATGCCGTGACCCAGCAGGAGGTGGCCGGTTACGGGGTACGGGTACCGTGGTGGCGCGTGGCGGCGGAGCCGTTCCTGGGGCTGATGCTCTTCTTCAACCGTTCCCTCTATGCTCTCACCGAGGTGCCGTATGCACTGGTATGGCTTTTTGCCGGCTATCTGGTGTGGGTGGCGGTGCGGGGTGTGCAGCTGCGCAGTGTTCGTCTGCGGCGTCGCTGGTTCGGCGGCAGGATCGCTGACATCCCCCTGGTGGCAGGACTGCTCCTCACCCTCTTCGTGGCGATGATCTTCCTGCGTCTGCCGGGAAACACCATCGAGAAAAAAGGGGATGATGAGGTGCTGGTGACGACCCACTGTCATACCGAGTGGAGCCACGACGGCCTGATCTCGCAAAAAGCCTTGTGGCGCTGGCAGCGCCGCAACGGCTTCGACGCTTTCTTCATCACCGACCATAACCATCACGACAAGACGCTGGCCTTCGTCCGCCGCCAACGGGCCGGCGAGATCCCTGATGAGCCACTGGTGATGTGCGGCGAAGAGTTCTCCGGCACCAACCACCTCAGTCTGCTGGGCCTGCAGTACGACTTCTCCACGCGCGGTTTCTCCGACAGCGTGGCCGTGGATACCACCCACGCCCAGGGCGGGGCAGTGATCGTCAACCACTGGTTCGACGGCGAACATATGACCTTGCCCTACTATCGCGACCTGGGGGTGGATGGCTTCGAGATCGAGAACACAGCCACGGACAGGTACTACGACAGAGGCATCTACCGGCGTATCCTGCGCTTTTGCCGCGAGAACGGTCTGGTGCTCGTCGGCGGACTCGATTTCCACGGATATGGCAACGTCTGTTCGTTGTGGAACGCTTTCCGTATCCCCGGCTGGTATGCGATGGGACAGGAGGAGAAAGAGCGGGCCATCCTCGGCATCCTCCGTTCCCGTGACACCACGCGCATACGGGTGCTGATGTACCGTGACCGCCCCTATTATTCCAAAGCAGGTCTCTGGTACCGTCCTCCGCTGACGCTGCTGGGCTATTTCCGCACGCTCAACGGCTGGCAGCGTCTCTCGTGGACGTTGTGGACACTTTTTCTTGCCGGCTGGTGGATCCGGCGCATTTTCGTCAAGGAAGAACGGCGTGTGCAGAGCACAGGCAGGAGCATCGCCCTGGCCGCCCTCATCGCTTCCCTCTTCCTGCTGGGCATGGCCCTGCGCTTTTACCTCAGAGCCCCTGCCGTGAGAGGATACAACGACATCTATCCCGAATATGCCCGTCTTTTCCTTTTCATCGGTGCACCTTTTTTCGCCTGTGCTTTGCTGGCAACTGTCCTGCGCCTGCGAAGAGGACGGCGGTGAACCCTTCCTGCAAATGATCCCTGAACATGAAACCGAACGATCATGAAAAGATTTTTGTCCCTGTTGTTGCTGACCCTGCTCTTCCCTGCATCTCCGCTTTTTCCTCAGGATGAGATTGACCTCCCTCCCTACCGCGATGCATCGCTTTCTGTGGAGCGTCGTGTGGAGGACCTCCTGCGGCGCATGACGCTGGAGGAGAAGCTGAAGATGATCCACGGGGCTGAGATACGTGAAGGAGAAAAGACACCGGCGGTGGCGGGCAACACCCCTTCGACGATCATCCGGGCGGTCAACTTCCTCTCCCAGACGGCGGTGAACAAACGTCTTTGCATCCCCCAGCTGGTGATGACCGACGGTCCGCTGGGGCCCAACGGCAAGCACGGCTCGGTGAACTACTCGGCCACGATCAATTTCGCCGCTTCTTTCAACGACTCGTTGGTGAACCTGATCGCCCGCCATATCGGCGGGGCCACGCGCGATCTGGGATACAACATGTTGCTGGGGCCATGCATCAACATTGCCCGCACCCCTTTCGGAGGACGTACCTTCGAAGGTTTCGGCGAGGATCCTTATCTGGTCTCGCGCATGGCTGTGGCCTATGTCACAGGGGTGCAGAGCCAGAACGTCGTCACCTGCACCAAGCATTACCTGCTCAACAATCAGGAATGGAACCGCATGAGTTGCGATGCCTGGGTGGATGAGCGGGCACTGCATGAGATCTACCTGCCGGCGTTCCGGGCGGTGGTGCAGGAAGCCGGCGGATGGAGCATCATGACCGCCTACAATGCTGCCTTCGGCAGGTACTGCGCGGAGAACGAATATCTCATCCGGGATATCCTGCGTGACGAGCTGGGGTTTGAAGGGATCGTGGTCTCCGACTGGGGCGGTGTGCACAGTACGCTGCCCACGCTGCTGGCCGGCCTCGATCTGGAGATGCCTACGGGACGTTTTCTGGGCAGAGACTCGGTGATGCCCCTCCTGCAGAAAGGTGTCATCGGCCAACAGCTCATCGACGACAGGGTGCGTCGTATCCTACGGGTGATGTTCGAGGCGGGGCTTTTCGACGAGACCACCGCCGCCTATGGTGGCCAGGCTTACACTCCCGAGCGTATTGTCCTGGCCAGGAAGATGGCCGAGGAAAGCATTGTGCTGCTGAAGAACGCCGGGGCTGTCCTGCCCCTCGACCCTGCGGACTGCAGGAGGGTGGCGGTGATCGGACCCAATGCCGACCCTTCGCCGGTATGCGGCGGGGGGAGCGGCAGCAACAACGGTTATTTCCCCGTCTCCCTGCTGGAGGGTATCCGTACCCGGCTGGGTGATGAGGCCGAGGTGGTATACGAACGGGGCATCCCCGAAGCACGCAGCGAACTCTCGCCTGTACCCGACTCGCTGCTGCGCCTGCCTCCCTCCCGCGGCGAAGGACAGGGTGTATGGGCCGAATATTTTAACAACCGTGACGTGGCCGGTAAACCGGACCTCACCCGCAGGGAGAAGAACATCAACTTCGACTGGGGTTACGGGGGCTTCCGCAACCCTGAGGAGCCGGGTTCGCCCGATCCTTCCGTAATACGTACCGACCGGTGGTCGGCCCGCTGGACGGCACGGCTCGTCAGCCCCGGCGAGGGATGGTACGACATCGGCTGCAAGAGCGACAACGGCGTGCGTATCTATCTGAACGGAAGACTCGTCGTGGATGCCTGGACCGACCAGGCTCCGGGGAGGTTCAAGATCGGTCAGTACAGGTTCGAGAAAGGAAAAGTGTATGATCTGAAGATCGAGTTCTATGAGAACTGGGGCTCGTGCCGCTGTATTCTCGGCATGGATCCTTTCACGCCGGGCGAGTCGTCGAAGCGTGCCGTGGCGCTGGCCCGTGATGCCGATGTGGTGATCCTGGGCATGGGTCTCAACAAGGACATGGAAGGAGAGGCCAAGGACCGCGACCGTCTGTCGCTGCCGGAGGCGCAGGAGGAGCTGATCCGTGCGGTGACGGCGGTGAACCCCCGCACGGTGGTGGTGCTCTACGGCGCCACACCCATCACCATGGAACGGTGGCTCGACAGCGTGCCGGCGGTCGTCGACGCCCTCTATCCTGGCGAACAGGGCGGCCATGCCCTGGCAGGCATCCTTTTTGGTGATGTCAACCCTTCGGGCAAGCTGCCTCTCACCTTCCCGCGCCGCCGGGAGGACTCACCCGTCCATGCCACCTACCCCGGCCCGCGCGACTCGGTGATGTACACCGAGGGTATCTTCGTAGGCTACCGTGGTTTCGACAAAACGGGTATCCGCCCCCTCTTCCCCTTCGGATATGGCCTCTCCTATACCTCTTTCGCTTTTGAAGATCCGGTCGTGGAAGGTACGCCGGCAGGGCCGGAGGATACGATCCGCGTCTTCCTCACCGTGACCAACACCGGCAAAAGAGACGGAGCCGAGGTGGTGCAGCTCTACGTGCATTATCCCCGGAGCAAGGTGGAGCGGGAAGAAAAAGCCCTGAAAGGCTACCGGAAGGTTTTCCTCAGGGCGGGAGAGCGACGGCGTGTGCGTCTCGAGCTGCCCGTGGCCTCGCTGGCACGGTGGGACACCGGCCAAAAGAACTGGGTGGTCGACCCCGGCACCTGCGAGGTCTGGCTGGGCAATTCGTCGGAGAACATCCTGCTGAAAGAGACTTTCCGGATCAGGAAAATGAAAAAATGAGGGTTTAGGTCATGCTGCGTTGGTGGACACTGGTTGTCTTTTGTTCCGTACTCTTCTTGCCGGCCGGGGCGCAGGAAGGACGTTTTTTCCGGGGCGAGGTGTGGCAGAAGGCCCGGATACGGGTGGAAGATGCCGATTTCTTCGTCTCCCCGCAGGGCAAGGATGCCTGGTCGGGGCGTCTTCCCGAACCCGATGCGCAGGGTACCGACGGTCCTTTCCGCACGCTGGCACGAGCCAAGCGTGCCGTGCGGGAGCTGAAAAAGCAGGTGTACACACCCAAAGAAAAACCGGTCCAGGAGAATTACATCGGGACCTCGCATCCTCTCGGCAGCGGGAGGGATATTCTTGTGCTGGTACGGGGAGGATACTATTTCCCGGATACTGTTCTGCTCTTCACCCCGGACGACGGGGGTGAGCGTGTGGAGACCAACCAGCCTTCGGGGGCGTGGGAGTTCCACAAGCTGAAGGACCATTTTGTCACCTGGGCGGCCTACCCCGGTGAACATCCCGTGATCTCGGGGGGGCAACGTGTGACGGGCTGGAGCAGAAGAGGCCGTCTCTGGGTGGTGCCGGTGGAGGGAGAGGTGACCCGCCTGGTGGCGGACGGTCGTCTGCAGACGCTGGCCCGTACTCCCAACCGGGGGATGTACACCGTGGCGAAGGCTTCTCCCTCGGATCGGGCGATCTTTTTCCGTGAGGGCGAGGTGCAGGAATGGCCCGGCATGGAAAACAACAGGGTGGTTTTCTATCTGCGGTGGCACATGACCACCAACCGCATCACCGGCGTGGATCCTCAGGCGCATCTGGCCCGTCTGGCCCATGCCGATGCCGGCATCACGGTCATTCAGCCGAGGTACTACATCGAGAATGTGAGGGCGCTCCTCGACACGGCAGGGGAGTGGTATTACGATGCCGGTGAGAGGCTCTTGTGGTGGTGGCCGCCGGCAGGGACCGACCCCCTTACGACGGTGACGACGGTCGCCTACCAGGAGCAACTGATGGAGCTGAAAGGCACGCCCGGCCGCCCCCTGCGCAACCTGCGTTTCTACGGCCTCACTTTCGAATGTACCCGCGCCGGCGGATATGCCGTCACACTGCAATATACACGCTACTGCGAACTGGTCGGCAATACCTTGCGGGCCCTGGGAGGGAGCGGGATCCTCATGGGGAAAGGGACGTTCGGGACCCGCATCCTCGAAAGCCTCTTTCAACAGATCGGGAAACATGGGATCGTCATGGCGGGTGACCCTTACCCTCCCCGGACGGCCGACATCATCCGCCGGAATACCGTCTCATGGAACCGTTTCGACGATATAGGCGAGCATTTCGGCAACGTCATCTCGGTCAGGAACACGCTGTATACCACCATATCGCATAACGAGATCACCAACAACAAAGGGCGTTATCCCATCTACGTGGGCGGATGGCACAACGTCGAGGAGGCGTTGGACGGAGGCTGCCGGGTGGAATACAATCATCTGCATCATGTCCAGTCGCGTTCCGACGATTCGGGGGTGATCACCACGGGAGGGTACACTTGTTGCTCGGTGATCCGGCGCAACCTCATCCACCATGTGCACCGGGGCATGTTCAACGACAATGTGGCGATCTGGTTCGACAACCTTTCCAAAGGATGGACGGCCGAGGAGAATGTTTTTTATGCGCTGGACCAGGGGGAGATGAAGCTGTGTGCGGCCAACCTGACCGACAATGTCTACCGAAACAACTATCTCATCGCAACACCTTCGGTAGAGCCGGAAGGGATCATTGTGGACGATCCCCGTTTCGTGGTGTCTCGTCCTGTCTTTTTGGCGGGGGAGGAGCAGGTCGGGCAGGTGGTCACCGGCACTCCCGTCGTGATCAGGAGCCGTGTGTACAATGCGGGTTCGTCGGGTCCCGGAGAGGTGGTGCTGTGTGTCGACGGCCGCGAGGTGCAGCGTAAAGGGCTGGCGCTGGTGAGGCACGACAGCGGCACAGTGGTCTTTGAACACCGTTTTGCCCGTCCCGGCGTGCACAGGATCACTGTGGGCGGGTCGGCATACCGCGACCTGGAGGTCAAGGGAGAGCCGCTGGCCTGGTTCTGCGATCATCTGTGGGTCTCTATGGACACTCTGCCCGAAGGGGACAGCCTGCTGCTCACCGCCACCGTCACCGGCACGGAACTGTCACGCGAAGTACCGATAGGCATCTACGAGGATGGCAGGAGAGTGGGAGAGAAAAGGGTGACCGTCAGCGAAGGTGAACGAAAAAGCATCTTCGTGACCCTGCAGCCCCCTGCCGGATACCATCGCTATCGTCTGGGCAACTCGAACGAGGTGGATGTGTATGTTTTTCCGCATCATCCCGTCGAGCTGCGGCAGCAGGATTTTTCCACCTACTGCACGGCCCGGGCAAGACCCTGTGAAGTGACCGTCGAGGTACCGAAGAACACTTACATTATCCGGGCGGCAGGGACCGACTTTTTCCACGGCGAGGATTCGTATGCTACGGCTTATCTGAAGAAGAAAGTGGAAGGTAACTTCGTCGCCACGGTGAAAGTGGTCCGTTACGGTCCGCACACCCATGAGTGGTTCCGCACGGGTCTCTTTGTCCGCAACGACATCACGAAGAGCTTTGACACCGGCGAGGGGAGCCTGGGGTCGGTGTTGTTGTTCGTCTCGCCGGGACGGGCGGGGATGGACTGGGACGAGCACGGTGACGGCTGCATGCACAAGGCCAGCAGTCAGAACCACCCGGTATATGAGCCGGTGCCCATGTGGCTGCGTCTGGTACGCCATGGCAACAGCTTCTCGGGTTATGTCAGCTACGACGGCATCCACTGGACAGTGGAACGCCATACGGGTGACATCCCCGGCATCGCCCGGGCGGTCCACCTGGGCCTGGCCGCCGGCGCGCCCGACGGGAAAGCCTATACCGTCCGGTTCGAGGATTTCCGGCTGGAAGTGGAAGACCGGCCCGCAACAAAAAAAGAAAGGAAACATCATTAAAAGAAAAAGACCATGAATCGATGGATGATGTTCTTCGCCGCTATGGCCGTGCTGTTCGTCATGAGTGGTTGCCGCACCCGGCCGGCCGCAGAGGAGGAAGATTCGTTCCTTGAGGAGGTGACGCCCGACATCGGCGGGGTAGGATGGCTGTTGAAACCGACACGTCCCACCGTCTCGGTACCCAACAGCATGATAAGGATGTATCCGGTACGTTCCGACTGGCTGTCGGACCAGATCGATTTTTTCCCTTTGACGATCAAATCGCACAGGAAAGGCGAACTGTTCGGCATCATGCCTTTTTCCGGCATGCCGGGTGACAGTGGTTGGACCTCGCCGGCCCTGTATGACCACGATCTGGAGATCACCCGGCCCTGGTACTATGCCACCTGGCTCCTTGACGAAGGGGTCGAGGTGGAATATACGGCTGCCCGGCACAGTGGTATCTTCCGTTTCAACTTTTCAGGGGAAGGTCCGCCTTTGATACGTTTGCAGGTGAACGAAGAAGGGGCGTGGGAGCAGGTCTCTCCCACGGTGTTCCGCGGCACGGAGCGTTTCGACGGCATGCAGGCATGGGTCTATGGTGTGTTCAGCGCCGGCGGCCAGGCCCGGAAGACGACCCTCCGTGTGAAAAGAAAAAGACAGCCAAGTGAACGACCCGTCCTGCTGGTCACTTTTGACGGGCAATCCTCTTCTTCCCTTGTCTTCCGTTACGGCATCTCATTCATCGGGCCGGAGCAGGCCCGTCGCAACCTGGAGCAGGAGATCGCCGGGGAGGATGATTTCGTGAAAGTCCAGGATGCGTGCCGTGATGCATGGAAGAAGGTGCTGGGCAGGATACGCATCAAGGGCGGCACACCCGCCCAGCGACGGGTCTTCTATACCGCCTGCTACCGCTGCTACGAGCGTATGATCGACATCAGGGAGGACAGCAGCTATTACAGTGCCTATGATCACCGGATCCACAGGGCCCGTCATCCTTTTTACGTGGATGACTGGGTGTGGGACACCTACCTTGCCCACCATCCCCTGCGGATGATCCTCGACCCTGCGATGGAGAACGACATCATCCGTTCCTATGTGGACATGTATGAACAGTCGGGTTGGATGCCCCAGTTTCCCTTGCTTTACCGCGATGATCCCGCCATGAACGGCTTCCACTCGACGATCATGATCCTGGATGCATGGCGCAAGGGGATACGCGACTTCGATGTGGAGAAGGCCTATGAGGGGATGAAGAAGAACGCTTTGCAGGCTACGCTGCTTCCCTGGCGCAACGGTCCGGCCACCGTGCTGGATACTTTCTACCGCCGCCATGGATATTTCCCTGCCCTGCATCCCGGCGAGAAGGAGACCGTACCGCAGGTGCATCCTTTCGAACGGCGTCAGGCCGTGGCGGTGACCCTGGGTGCCAGCTACGACGACTGGGCCCTGGCAGAGATGGCCCGTGAGCTGGGGAAAGAGGAGGATTACCATTATTTCCTTGCTCAGGCACGCAATTACCGCAATCTGTACGATCCGGAAAAGAAGCTTTTCATGCCGAAAGATGAAAAGGGACAGTGGATCGACATCGATCCGGGCTGGGATGGCGGTCCCGGCGGACGCGACTATTACGACGAGAACAACGGCTATACCTATGCCTGGCAGGTGCAGCACGACATCCCCGGGCTCATCACCCTGCACGGGGGGCGGGAAGCTTTTGTGAACGATCTGGACCACCTCTTCCGCATGGATCTGGGCAGGACCAGGTACCAGTACTGGGCACGTTTTCCCGACGCCACAGGCATGGTCGGACAGTTCTCGATGGGCAACGAACCCTCCTTCCACATTCCCTACCTGTTCAACTATGCCGGCGCCCCGTGGAAGACACAGAAACATATCCGTTTCCTGCTGGATGCGTGGTTCCCGGATTACATCTTCGGCATTCCCGGTGATGAGGATGGCGGTGCGATGTCGGCTTTCGTGGTCTTCTCCATGATGGGCTTCTACCCGGTGACGCCCGGCATCCCGGTGTACAACATCGGCAGCCCCGTCTTCCGGGAGGTGGTGCTGGAGCTGCCGGAGGGGAAGCGTTTCCGTATTGTGGCCGTCAACTATGCACCGCAGAACAAATATATCCAGTCGGCCCGCCTCAACGGCCGGCCCCTCGAGAGGCCCTGGTTCACCCATGAGGAGCTGATGCGGGGCGGGGAGCTGAAGCTGGTGATGGGGCCCTATCCCAACAGGGAGTGGGGCAGCACACCGGAAGCCGCCCCGCCGGGAGGAATGCCGACAAAAGAAAAATGAACACAAACCTCATACGATGATGAAAAGAAAGATCCTGCTGTATTTCCTGTTGCCGTTGTTATTGTATGGTTGCGACTGTGGCCGGGACACCGGCTCGGGTCAAGGTGACCCTGCCTCCTGGGTAGATCCCTTCATCGGCACCGACTATTTTGCCCATCTTTTTCCGGGTGCCACGGTGCCTTTCGGGATGGTGCAGCTCAGTCCCGACACTTACACGAAGGGATGGACCTATGCGGTGGGATACCAGTGGGCCGACAGCACCGTGATGGGGTTCAGTCACACGCACTACAGCGGTGTGGGGATGACCGCCGCGGGGGATATCCTGCTGATGCCTGTGGTGAACCAGCATCTTCAGGTGGTGCCGGGTCCCCCTGACGACCCCGACAAGGGATATCGTTCGCGATTCAGTCATGCCAGGGAGAAGGCTTCACCGGGGTATTATTCCGTCTTCCTCGACGATTACGGCATCCGGGCCGAGCTGACCACCACCCGCCGTGTGGGGATCCACCGCTACACTTTTCCGGCCAGCCGCGATGCTTATATCCTCATCGACCTGGGGCACAGCCTGGGTGACCGCGACCTGGGGAGAGCCCATGTGGAGATCGTGGACGATCACACCCTCCGGGGCTATAAACCTTCCTACGAGGCGACGGTCTATTTTACTGCCAGCTTCAGTCGCCCGTTCGATGCGTACGGCACCTGGGATGCCGGTTGCCGTACCCCCGAGTCGGGTGCTTCGTTGTTCCCGTGGAAAACAGCCGAAACAGGGGAGAATGTGGGTGCATTCGTGCGGTACCATACCCGTCAGGGGGAACAGATCGTGGTCAAGGTGGCCTTGTCGTACGTCGACCCTGAGGGGGCGGAGAAGAACATGGAAACGGAGGCGGCCGGATGGGATTTCGACCGTGTCAGGGACGCTGCCAGAGAGATGTGGAACAGGGAGCTTGCCAGGATCGAGGTGCAAGAGGCCTCCCGGGAGCAACGTACGATCTTCTATACCGCGCTCTATCATGCTGTGCTGGCACAACGCATCTTCCAGGATGTCGACGGACGCTACCGCGGTATGGATGGAAAGATCCACACATTGGAAAAAGGGGACTTTTATCCGTCGTTTTTCTGTTGGGATACGTACCGTTCGGAACATCCGCTGATGACGATCGTCGAGCCGGAACATGTGAACGACATGATCCGGTCGATCGAACTGAAGACGAGGCATTACGGCTGGCTGCCGGCGCAACATCACCGCAACAGGTTCGGTCAGGGCATGGCGGGTGACCATCTGGTGCCGATCATCGTGGATGCTTACATGAAAGGCTTCCGCGAGTGGGATACCACTTTCCTTTTCGATGCGATGTACCGCAAGGCGACGCAGCTGCCGCCGCCGCCTCTTCCTCCCGAGGACGGCCGCTCGGGATTGCTCGACTATATGAGGCTGGGATATGTCCCTGTGGACCGTCGTCCCGAATCGGTGTCGAACACGCTGGAGATGGCTTACGACGACTGGTGCATCGGCCGGATGGCAGGAGCGATGGGGCGTCATGAGGAGGAACAGGTGATGATGCAGCGTGCCGGCAACTACCGTCATCTGTTCGATACGACGACCCGTTTCATGCGTCCCCGGCTGGCTGACGGAAGATGGTTGCCGGCATGTGACGGGAAGCCCATGGGCATCGCCCGCAATGGCGACCATACCTATTACGACTGTTTCGACCCGCTGTGGGTGGGAAGGCGTCCCAACAGGTATTTCACGGAGTCGAATGCCTGGCAGTACCTTTGGTCGGTGCAGCACGATGTGGCGGGGCTTATCCGCCTGATGGGCGGGAGGGAGGCCTTCACCGTCCGTCTCGACACTTTTTTCACGATGAGCCCCGAGATCCATGGACCTAAATACGTGGGTGTAGTCGGGACCATCGGGCAATATGTCCACGGCAACCAGCCCTCGCATCATGTGGCTTACCTGTACGATTATGCGGGCATGCCCTGGAAAACACAGCAGCGCGTGCGACAGGTACTGGCCTTGTACCGTACCGGCCCCGGAGGTATCTGCGGCAATGAGGACATGGGTTCGCTCTCCTCATGGTATGTCCTCAGCAGCATGGGATTTTATCCCGTCGCTCCCGGCAGCGGACGCTATATGATCGGTTCCCCTGTCCTGGGTAAGGTGGTGATCCGCAGGAACCCTCCCTGGCAGAAAGAAGACCTCGTGATCCGGGCAAGGAACGTGTCGGAGCAGAACCTGTACATCCAGTCGGTCACACTCAACGGGAAAGCACTCGACAGACCGTGGATCACCCACGAGGAGATCACCCGGGGAGGAGAACTGATCTTTACGATGGGCCCCCGCCCCAACGAACACTGGGGAGAGAAGGCGGTCAAAAAATAATGTGATTTGTGTAAAATTGCTTAAGAAGAGGAACGTCCTTTTTCATTTATTTGTAATAGTTTTTATGCCTGTATCATCAAGATAGAGCGATCATGCTGGCTGGAATCGATTATTTCATTGTCATCGCCTACTTCGGTGGAATGTTGCTCTTGGGTTTCTATTTCAAGAAGTTCGTAGGCAGTTCGGAGGATTATTTTCTGGGGGGCAGGACCTTACCGTTCTGGGCCATCGGGATGTCGGTGGTGGTCTCGGACATCGGGGCGCTTGATTTTGTGGGGGTTTCAGGACAGGCCTATCGTTATGGCATCTCGGTAGGTAACTTCGACTGGATCGGGTCGGTACCGGCGATGCTGCTGGCCGCCTTCATCTTCATCCCCTATTTCTGGCGGGGCGGTCTTTATACCATCCCCGAGTATCTGGGCAAAAGGTACAACCGCGGGGTGCGGACCATCGCCTCGCTGACCTGGATCCTCTTTTTTGCTGTCGACCTTGGGGTGATGTTCTGGGCCAGTGCCGTCCTGCTGAATGTTCTGATGGGCTGGCCGGTGTGGACCTCGATCGTGGTGACGGCCGCCGTGGTGGGGCTCTATACCTATTTCGGCGGCATTACGGCCGTGGTGATGACCGACGTGGTGCAACTGATCATCATGTTCGTGGGGGGCTTCACCCTGGTGGCACTGGGGTTCCATGAGGTAGGCGGCTGGGAGAGCATGGTGGAGAAGATCCACAACATGGGTCCGGCCTACCAGCAGCATTTCCACCTGATGCAACCCACCGATACCAGGACTCCCTTCCCGTGGACCGGCATCCTTTTCGGACTGACCTTCGTGATGGCCAATGCTTACATGATCGGCAACCAGACCATCGTGCAGCGTTGTCTGACCGCCCGCAACGAATGGCATGCCAAAGCCAGCATGATCTTCGGGGCAGGGCTGAAGATGCTCATCCCCGTGCTGGTGCTCTTCCCCGGCCTGATGGCCGTGATCCTTGTTCCCGGCCTGCCCGACGGCGACAAGGCCCTTCCCTGGATGATCAAACACATGCTGCCACCCGGCCTGGTGGGACTGATGTTCGCCGCTTTCTTCGCCGGAATGATGTCAAGCGTCGACTCCATGCTCAACTCTACCGCCACCCTCTTCACGAAAGACATTTACGAACCGTTCCTGAAAAAGAACGCCGGTGACGAACATTACCTGAAGGTTGGCAAGATCACGACCCTCGTGCTTCTGCTGCTGGGGGTAATCACCTCGCCTCTCTCCAGCTTCTTCCCCGGCATCTATGTGGCCATGCAGACTTTCCTTTCTTACTTCCAGGGACCGATGTTCGCCATCCTCCTGCTGGGCATCTTCTGGAAAAGGACCACACAGTGGGGAGGCCTGACCGGCCTGGTCGTGGGGATCTTCATTGCTTTCATCCTCAATATGTTCAAAGGAAAGTTCTTTACCATCGAAGATCCTTTCCTGTATGTCTCGTGGTGGTCGTTCGTGGCGGGGCTGATCATTACGGTGGTGGTGAGCCTGTTCACCAAACCCTACGAGGACAGATCGCTGGTGGGCCTGGTGTACGGACTGACGATGAAAAAAGAGAAATAACAAAGAACCTAAACGGATCAAGGATGAAAACCATACTCAACTTCGACTGGCTGGCGGGCGTGGACCAGGAGACGGCCAAGTGGGTCTTTCTCATCCTGTTCATCTTCATCGGCCTGCTGGTCCTGCTCATTCCCCGGGATTACATCTTCGAGGGCGTGCCTGAAGAGAAACGTCATTGGTACATGAACCTTAAGCTGTGGGCCTGGGCCGTGCTGGGGATCCTTTTCTACACTTACTACATTTTCTAAATGATTGACCATGGAACCAACCGATCCGAAGACGAAAGGGAGACTGAAGTCGATGCAGATCAACCAGGCACTGGGTATTTTCATACTCTTTTTCGGGGTGGTCGTGGTGGCAGCCATTCCTTTTTCGGATAATTTCTTTGACAGGATGACCAATCTGGTGGCCGGTCTCCTGCTGGTGATCATCGGCCTGGGGATGGTCGTCTATGCCCGAAAAACGATCCGGAGGATCAGGGATACAGAGGGGGAACGCTCACGGGACGGGTTGTAAAGGCGGATTGAACGGGATATGCCAGAAAAAAAGCCAACATATTTGCGACGCCTCAGGGAAGGATGGATGATCCGTTCTTCGGCCGGGTTGACCGTTGGGGGGGAGATGATCTCACGTGAGGATTTTTCCCTAAGAGGCTGGGTGGGTGTGGAGGTCCCTTCCACAGTGCTGGGCGGGCTGGTGCAGGCAGGCATATACCGTGATCTTTATGTGGGGAAGAACATGGAGAAGGTGCCGCGTGAGCAGTTCCGGAAGCCATGGTGGTACCGCACCGTCTTCACGCTCACCGCGGAAGAGGCTGCCGGCGTGGTGGAGCTGGCCTTTGAAGGGATCAACTACCGGGGCGATATCTGGCTCAACGGCAGACAGGTCGCCGGCAAGGATGAGGTGACAGGAGCATTCCGTCGTTTTCGTTTTGATGTGACCTCTTTCGTGCAGGAGGGTGACAACGTCCTGGCGGTGAAGGTCACCCCCCCCGGTCCGGGTGATTTCTCTACCGGTTTTGTTGACTGGAACATCGATCCGCCGGACGGCAACATGGGGATTTTCCGGGAAGTGTTGCTTCATTTCAGCCGGGGCGTGACGGTCGAACGTTCGTTCGTGGAATCGAATTTCAACCCACAGGATCCTTCTTTCGCCTCCCTGACCGTTACGGCCGATGTGGTGAACCATCTGGAACACTCCGTGGCAGGGGAGGTGATGGTGGCCATCGACAGTCTGAAAGTCAGGATGCCGGTGAAGCTGCGACGCGGAGAACGTCGTACCGTGACTTTCTCGCCTCACGAACATCTCGAGCTCAACATCCGTTCCCCCAAGCTGTGGTGGCCTAACAATCTTGGCAAACCCAGCATGTACCGTTGCCGTGTTTCGTTCGTCAGTGAGGGGGAGGAGTGGCACCGCGAGACGGTGGACTTCGGCATCCGCAGGGTGGAGGATTTCTTCGAGAACGGTCATCGCGGCTTCCGCATCAACGGCCATAAGCTGGTCATCAAAGGGGCGGGATGGACCGACGATCTCTTGCTGATGGACAGCCACGAAAAGCTCGAGGCGCAGATCGCCTACGTGAAACATCTCAATCTCAACTGCATCCGCCTGGAAGGTTTCTGGGGCAAGGACCGGTACCTTTACGAACTGTGCGACCGCCACGGCATCCTGATCATGGCAGGGTGGAGCTGCCACTGGGAACATGAGGAGTACCTGCACAAGCCCGTTGATCCCAAATACGGGGGTATCATCGAGCCCGACGAGATCGAGCTGATGTCGCGGGCCTGGGAGGACCAGATCCTCTGGCTGCGGAACCATCCTTCGATCTTTGTGTGGAACGTGGGTAGTGACAAGCTGCCTCATCCCGATGCCGAGAGACGTTATGCCGCAACACTGGCCCGGTACGATCCTACGAGACCTTATCTTAACTCCACCGGAGGAGTGGGCAGTGAGAAAGGGGTGATCACAGAGGTGGAGCTGATCAGTGAGATAAGTGGCTCGTCGGGAATGAAGATGCTGGGGCCTTATGAATACACTCCTCCCGTCTATTGGTACACCGACCGTGAGTTCGGCGGGGCATACGGCTTCAATACCGAGACCAGTCCGGGTGCCAGTGTTCCGCCGCTGGAGAGCATCCGTAAGATGATCCCGCCGGAGCATCTGTGGCCGGTAGATGAGGTGTGGGAGTATCACTGCGGGAAGAATGCCTTCAGCACCCTCGAGCGTTTCCTCACCGCCGTGGAAAAAAGGTACGGCCCGCCGGAAGGGGTCGGGGACTTTGCTTTCAAGGCCCAGTTGCTCAACTATGAGCTGATGCGTCCCATGTTCGAAGCCTTCCAGGTGAACAAAACACGCGCCATGGGCGTGGTGCAGTGGATGCTCAACTCGGCCTGGCCCAACATGTTCTGGCAGTTGTACGACTGGTACCTGATGCCTACCGGAGCCTTCTATGCCACCCGCAACGCATGCAAGCCCCTGCACGTGATCTATGATTACGGGAAACGTACTGTCCACCTGGTGAACGATCATTTTCACGAGGCGGAAGGGACGGAGGTGCTGCTGCGGGTGTATGATGTATACTCCAGGCTCCTACGGGAGGAACGTGTGCATGTCTCGTGCCCTCCCGAAGGGGTGGTGCAGGTGGCGGAGGTGCCTCCACCGCCCGGCGCCACACAGACATACTTCCTCGACCTGCGACTCAGAGACAAAGAGGGAACACTCCTCGATACGAACTTTTACTGGCTCTCGCTGGTCGACGATGTGCTGGATTATGATCACAAGTTCGACGACTGGCCTTTTTATACGCCCAGCAAACAGTATGCCGACTTCACGATGATCAGGGAAATGGGAAAGGCGCATGTGGAAGCTGTGGTGAAGAGGAAGAAGGAAGGGCGTTGTGCAGGTTACCGGGTGGAGCTGTGGAACCCGTCGGAGCAGATCGCTTTCTTCACCGAGCTGGCCCTCGTCGATGCAGATCAGGAAGAGACCCTCCTGCCGGTCTTTTGGGAGGATAACTACCTTTCCCTTGTGCCGGGAGAAAAAAGACAGGTGGAGGTCTCCCTGCGAAAAGAAGAGGGAGCCAGGGTGGGACGGCTCCGTATCCGGGGATGGAACCTACAAGAGCGGTTTGTGGAGATCTGAGAAAAAACAAACAAATTATCGGATATCATGGGAAGATTGGCGATCAACGGAGGTGCTCCGGTCCGGGATGTGAAAAGGCATCCCTGGCCTGCCTGGCCCGTATGGGATGAGCGGGAAGAAAAGGCTTTGCTGGAGGTGCTGCACAGCGGCATCTGGTCGTACAACGGTCCTAAGGAGACGGAGTTCAACCGCCTGTTTGCTGAATATACGGGAGTGAGGCATGCCGTTTCTGCGGCCAATGGGACGGTGACGTTGCAGCTGGCTCTCGAGGCGTTGGGGGTGGGGGTAGGTGATGAGGTGATCGTGCCGGGGCTCACGTGGCAGGCCACCGCCGCCTCGGTGATCGATGTCAACGCCGTGCCGGTGCTGGTCGATGTTCTGGAAGATACCTGGTGCATCGACCCTGCCGCCGTCGAAGCGGCCATCACCCCGCGTACCAAAGCCATCATCCCTGTTCATCTTTACGGCAGTTTTGCCGATATGGATGCCATCATGGCGATCGCGGAGAAGCATGGTCTTTATGTCATCGAGGACTGTGCCCACAAACACGGCGGTGAGTGGAAAGGGAAGAAGGCCGGATCCATCGGTCACATCGGCAGCTTCAGCTTTCAGCTCTCCAAGCATCTCACTGCCGGTGAGGGAGGTGTGATGACCACCGACGACGATGCCCTGGCCGAGCGACTCGACGCCCTGCGCAACTGCGGCCGCCGCCCGGAAGGAGAACCCCAGGGCGAGGTGGACAAAGGTGCCGGCCACTACGGTGACGAAGGGAATTTCATCCAGTCGGGCAACTACCGCATCACTGAATTCCAGGCAGCCCTCCTCATCGAAGGCCTTAAAAGACTGCCGGAACAGAACGGACGACGGGACGAGAACGCCGTCTACCTCAACAGCCTCCTGCAGGAGATCCCCGGTGTGATGCCCATGCGGCGTGACGAGCGGGAGACGGCGGAAGCCTATTTCAATTTCAGTTTCCGCTATCAGCGGGAGGCTTTCAAAGGCCTACCCGTGACCCGTTTCCGGGAGGCCCTCTCGGCCGAGCTGGGCATCGAAGTGGAACCTTCGTACGAGCCTCTGAACGATTGTTCCCTCTATGTTCCTCATACCAAGCCTTCGCGATACCGTATCAGTGAGGAGCACTGGAAAGCGATTGACCCCACCCGTTTCCGTCTGCCTGTATGTGAACGTATCTACCGTGAGGAATCGGTGACCACCCACCACAAGATCCTTCTGGGTGACAAGAAGGACATGGAAATGGTTGCCGAGGCGGTGCGTAAGGTTTACGATCATGCTGAAGAGCTGATGTGATGGAAAAGGTGAGGATCGCCCTTGTGGGCACAGGTTACATAGCCGACTATCATGCCCGGGGCTTGATGGTCCGTCGGGATGTGGAGATCGTGGCTGTGGCAGCGGCCACACAGGCCTCCACAGAACGGTTCGCCGGGAAGCATCGTCTCCCGGGAGCCCTGCTCACCACGGATGTCCTTGGCCTGGCCGATCACGAAGGGATCGATGCCGTGGTCATCAGCACCCCCAACAAGTTCCATGCTCCTTATGCCCTGGCTTTTCTCGAGGGCGGCAAGGATGTTTTCCTGGAGAAACCGATGGCCATGAACGCGGCCGAAGGGGAAGAGATCGCCTTCAAAGCCCGCCAAAAAGACCGTATCGTCATGGTGGGGCATATGTGGCGTTTCGATGAGGAGGTGAACCGGCTGAAAAAAGCGGTGGAGCAGGGTGAGCTGGGCAGGATCGTCAGGACCAGAGGTTACGGGATCCACGAGAACTGGGGCCCTTCGGGATGGTTCACACAGAAGGAGCTGGCCGGAGGAGGGGCTCTCATCGACATGGGGGTCCATGCCATCGACACGGTCAGATATCTTCTGGGTGATCCCGAACCTGTCCGGGTGTATGCCGAGACGGGGACCTGCTACGGAGATTACGATGTGGATGATACGGCCGTGGTGATGATCACCTGGGATAACGGGACCGTATCGGTCGTAGAGAGCGGCTGGTGGCATCCCTTCACGGATGGCCCGGAGGCCGCCACACGGCTCTGGGGTACACGGGGATACGGCAGTGTGTTCCCTACCTTCATAAGAGACCGGCAGGGGAAAGAAAAAAATCTTACTCCTCCGGATTTGAAGAAAGAAGAACATTGTGATCAGTCGATCTACACCCGGCAGATGGACCGTTTTGTCGAAGCCCTTCGCACTCGTCAGGAGCCTTCCCCTGGCCTGCAGGAGGGACTGACCGTGATGCGGATCGTGGATGCTGCCTACCGCTCCTCTCTGGAAAAAAGAAGCATCACTTTGTAGATTCTCGGATTCTCACACCGTCACCCGGATCTCGCGGGTCTTTCAATGGAATTTTGCTAGGATGTGATGGAATATTCACCCTTGTTTCAATGGAAAGGAACATAAACGGGTGAAAGGTGAAAATTTTATTTATATACATTAAGATTTAGTAAATCATCAGCAGAAAATGTCCCTAAATTTGATTTGACCAATTGCGTACTTATGGTGACGACGGGTACGATTTTGTCCGTGATCGGAGAGCATAAACCTACTGCTTGGATATGTCTCAACTCCTCATATTTTATTAACCAAACCTAAAGCTTATGAAAAAGAAGGTTTTTAACGTGTTCTTTTTGTTGCTCCTCATCTCTGCGAGTGTGTGGGCACAAAAGACAGTTACCGGTGTCGTCAAGGATGATGCCGGGAATCCGCTGCCGGGTGTCACGGTGATGATCTCGGGCACTACGCAGGGGACGATCACGGACCAGGATGGGAGGTATTCCATCCAGGTGCCGGGGAATGATGCCGTGCTGCATTTTTCATTCGTCGGCATGCAGTCGCAGGACATTCCTGTTGGTGATAGAACGGTAATCGATGTGACGATGAAGGCTGAGGCCATCGGGCTGAACGATGTCGTGGTGACGGCCCTGGGGATTTCAAGACAGACCAAGTCACTGGGATATGCCGTCGATAAAGTGGAATCGGAGGAACTTGACAAAGGAGGGACGGCCAACTATCTGAAGAACTTGGATGGACAAGTGACCGGGGTTAACATCACCAGCCTGAGCTCGGATCCCACTTCGTCGGTTTTTGTGGTGATACGCGGAGCCACCTCCATCAACGGAGTTCAGTCGGGGAACATTTCCGCCTCGGCTCAGCCGCTCTACGTGATCGACGGGGTGCCTGTGGGTACGGGGAACATTTCAGTTTCTGGAACGCGCCGCAACATTGATGCGGGTAATTTCATGTCGGAACTTAACCCCGAGGATATTGAGAGCATCTCGGTACTGAAGGGTGCTTCGGCCACCGCCTTGTATGGTTCGGAAGGGGGTAACGGTGTTATCCTCATCACCACCAAATCGGGACAGGGACTCAAAAGAGGTATTGGCGTGACTGTCAACTCTTCCCTTACCTGGGATAATGTCTACAAAACCTTGCCGGTACAGAACCTGTATGCGAGGGGAGATGGGTTGGAGAATGTTTTTGGTGATACGCCGAACCGGAACTGGGGGCCCTATTTCGGTGACGACAACAATCTTTACATGCAGTGGGACATGAAAGAACAAAAGTTCGTGGATGCCCCCATCGTAAAGAGAGCCGACGATGATCCGATGAAGGCTTTTGCCCGGACAGGTATGACCTCGATACAGAACGTAGCCGTCACAGGTTCATATGACAAGGGGAGCTTCCGCCTTTCATATACCAATCTGGCCAACAAAGGAGTAATTCCTTACACCAAGACCTCGCGGAATACCGTAGCTTTCGATGCTACCTATCAGGTATCAAAGAAGTTCAAGGTTACGGGCGACGCACAGTACATCAAGACTTTTGTGCCTAACAAAACGGGGGTGGCCGGCGACTACAAAGCCAATGTCGTGGAGAATATCTATGCACGTACACCGGATATGAACCCTTATGCTGATTGGACCGATGTATGGATTGACGGTTACGAAGGTTATATGCAGAATACACCTTATCTGGATTACAAAAACTATCTTGGCAACGATGACCGTTATGACCGTCGGAACTATCGTGCCAGGAAGCGTCAGAACCCGTATTTCTTCGTAGGCCAGATCCAGAATATGTATTCCCGTGAGTCGGTGATCGGCAAAGTGCAGTTCGACTGGGAGATTTTGGATTTTCTGACCCTTACCGGACGTACGGGACTTACTTCGGTGACGTTCCACTCCCAGGAACGGAGACCCTGGGATGCGTCGAAGTATTACCAGTTCGGTGGTTTCTGGACCAACGATTCTCAAACTGCACGTATCAATAATGATTTCTTCCTTACTTTCGATAAAGCTTTTGGAAAATTTAGCGTGAATGCTTTAGTAGGATACAATTTCCGTATTGACAATGCCCAGTATACAAGCCTGGGAGGGAAAGATCTGGCACGTCCCTTTGACTATTCGCTCAGTGCTATTCCGCGTGATAACCTGCATTATGGTTATAATTGGAGTACTGGCAAGTATTCGAGCGTCTATTCCACCGCGTCGCTTGGCTATAACAGTATGCTCTACCTGGACCTCTCCATCCGTAAAGACTGGGTAGGGATCACCGAGCTTGAAAAAAACAGTTCGATCTATCCGGGAGCTTCGATCAGCTGGCTGCCTTCAGCCACTTTTCAAATGCCGGAGTGGGTCAATCTGCTGAAAGTACGTGCAGGCATTGCCCAGGTGGGTTATGGTATCCCTACTTATCTCAATGTGGATACTTATGGCTTCTCAGCTACCTGGAACGGAGCTACGATAGGTACAGTGGGAGGATCGGTGGTTAACCCCGACATCCTGCCGGAGGTGAACACAACCTACGAAACCGGTCTGGATGGTAATTTTATGGACAACAGGATCATCTTCAGCCTGACCCTTTTTGAGAAGGTCCATGCCAATCAGATCCAGAACATTCCCATTGTTTCCTCGACAGGTTTCTCCAGTTACCGTACCAATGTGGGAACGGTCACATCCAAAGGGATTGAAACCTCACTCAATGTGGTACCTGTACGGACAAAGGATTGGGAGTGGAATGTCGGTATCAATTTCAGTAAATACAAAGCCGAGATCACGGAGCTGGATCCTGCCTTCACAGAGAAATGGATAGGCTATGGAAGTAACAGCCGACTGCGCCTGAGAGAAGGAGAAGTGATCGGAAGTCTCTATGCAAAAGAAGGTTTCTGGAGGGTGGAGAATCCTGACAGCAAATATTACGGAATGATCATCCTCAAACAGTCGTCAGGTACCCCCATCGAGAACGATGACCCCGCCAACAGGGATTATTTGGGCAATTTCAATCCCGATTTTATGATGGGTTTTACCACGACGGTCAAGTACAAGCGTTTCTCTCTGAACGCAGTGATGAGCTACCGTAATGGTGGTGTATATATTTCTGAAAGTATGAAACGTTTGGCTGACGATGGCAAAGACCCCTATTCACTGAGTGGTGATAACTACTATTGGAAAGGTGGTCGCTCGCATCACGGAGGCTATCCCTGGCCGGATGCTGCCGATGTTGTGTACGACAATGTGCGTTCGGTGAACCAGCAGGTCAACTCTGTCTACAATTATCAGATCAACGATGCTTCCTACTGGATAGGTGTTTATGTTGATCCCAATGCTGTGGCCAACGAGGGGATCGACCCGGAAGATCGCTATCTGGATGACAAGTACTATGTGTTGAATGGTGAGGATCCCAATACCACCTTCTACAAAGTGCCTGCCAGTATTGTGGGGAACACCTGGGATTTCCCCCAGACACGAACTTTCGATGCGACCAACTTCAAGATCAGGGATATTGCTCTGACTTATACTTTCCCAAGGAGTTTTGCCAAACGGTTCGGCATGCAGGGTGGTTCCTTCTCCCTTACGGCCCATAACGTATACTTCTGGGCCAAGAGTGGAAGGAATGAGGATCCCGAGACCGCCTTCGAAGGGGTCGGTCATCATCAGGGAGTGGCCAGGTTCTCTTTGCCTTCTGTTCGTCAGGTGGGATTCAAACTGAACCTCTCCTTCTAGCTTAAAATATGAAAAATCAAAAAATAAGGGATATGAAAAAGACTAAAATACTGAGCCTGTTGTTCATCCTGCTGATCAGTGTCTCCTGTAGTGATCAGTTGAGGAAAGACCAGCTTGAGCAGGCAGAAATCGTTGACCGGTTGACCTCGGCCCGTTATCTGCTGGCCGGCTCGATCGTTCGCATCTCTACCTTTTATCAGGAAGAGGCCTTTTCCGAGGACAATTTCCTCGCAATTGAAGAATACTACCAGCAGCTGTTCAGTGTGAAAGCACAGACCTACGAAGAGTTCACCAAAGCCCCGGCCAACTGGGGAAAGGAATACAAGCTCCTGTATGATACCAAAGCAGGGATCGATGTGGCAATGGAAGAGGGCGTCCCCTCTATTGCTGCTGCCCAGAAGATCCTACAGGCATTTATGTTCGAATATGTAACGAACATATACGGAGACATTCCTTACAGCGAAGCCCTGCGAGGACGGGAAGGGATCGTACAGCCCAAATTCGACAAACAGGAGGATGTCTATGCGGGACTCCTCAAACAGCTCGACGAGGCGATCGGTACTCTGCAGTCGGAATCCGATGCCATCGATCCTGAACAAGACCTGATGTTCCAGGGTGATAAGGAAAAATGGATACGTTTTGCCAATTCCCTGAAGATCCGCCTGATCATCAACTCATATGAGGCGTCGGGTGGTAGCAGAAAGGCTGAACTGGAAGGATTGGCCAAAGGATTGATCATGGATGAAAACGAGTACAATGCAGCCATGCCTTATGAAGGATCGAACGATGACAACTCGTGGTATTTCGGTAAGACGGGTGATGACAATGAGCTGACCCGCCGTAAACCTGCCGAGACGCTCGTCAAAGCCCTCATCGATGACAACGACCCGCGTCTGACGGCCTGGATCGCTCCCGCCATGACCCCATGGTCGGATACCATTGCCAGTGGTGTCGAAAGCCGTTCCTATACGGTCAACGACTATTACGGTAACGAGTTCACCATCCAGTTGATCAATACCGAGACAGCTGACAATCCTGATATCTACGCAGGTTTTCCGCTCAATTCCATCTATGTAGGAGCTCCCGTCAAATCGAATGTCACCCTCAAGCTTCTTTGGGGTGACGAAAGTGGCGACGCTTATGACAACTGGAAAATGTCGTCGTTCAATCCGTTCATCTTTGGTCAACGTTCCCATCCGCTCTTCCCTGCCACCCTCATGGAAGCCAGTGAGGTGATGTTCCTGTTGGCTGAAGCCGCCCAGCGAGGCTGGATCACAGGCAATGCCTCCGAATATTATGAAAAGGCTGTGCGCCTGAACATGGAGCGTTGGGAGATCGAAGAGGCGGATATTGTCAGTTACCTGAATGCCCATCCGTTGCCTGCCAATGGTACCGACGCCCTCAAAACCATCCTTTGGGAGAAATGGAAGTCGCTTTTCATCCAGTCACCCCAGGCATGGTTCACCTATCGTCGCACCAGCTATCCTGAGCCTACGGCGGTGACTAACAACATCAATGCTTATCCTTTTCCGTTGAGGTGGAGATATCCTACCTATGAGGTGGATAACAATACGGCCAACGTGGAAGAGGCGGTCAGCCGTCTCAATCCGCCGCAGGATATTCAGAATGCTAAGATGTGGATATTGAACAACGTCACTCCTGTTCAATGAAAAGGCGAGAAATGAAAGAAAAAGGGCGGAGGATACTTCGCCCTTTTTCTTCTTTTTTTCAGGGAAAGGGTCAGATTTTGTTACTTTTGAATGAATCATCAGTATGGAGATGAAAGAACATTTTTTTCGTAGTATTTTTTCCTGTTTGATGGTATTGGCTGTTGCCTTCTTTGTTTCATGTGGGGGGGTAGAGCACCCTACGTCCCGGGTGACGCCTTCTACAGCTTTGAAGGCATATCTTGACAACGGAGACACCACCTATTCCTGGGCCGAGCGGGGCACACGGGAGATGAACGGGGTTGTGGTGTACGATCTGCTGCTCACCTCACAGACCTGGCGGGGCATTACCTGGCGTCATGCCCTTACCCTGCTGGTGCCGGATGAGCTGAAGGAGGACGGGGCGCTTCTCTTCATCACCGGAGGGAAGAACAGGGAAGGCATGCCGGTGAAACGCTCCGGCGACGATGCCCTGTTGGCCATGCTGGCCCCGCTGGCTGCTTACAATGCTGCTCCGGTGGCTGTCCTGTGGCAGGTGCCCAACCAGCCCCTCTTCGACGATCTTACTGAGGACCAGCTGATCTCGTACACCCTTCATCACTTCCAGAACGACAGTGATTACACCTGGCCACTCCTCTTTCCGATGGTGAAGTCGGCCGTGAAGGCGATGGATGCGGTGCAGGAGTTCGCCCGCGGCGTGTTGCACCATCCTGTGGAGCGGTTTGTGGTCACCGGCGCCTCCAAAAGAGGATGGACCACCTGGCTCACAGGTGCTTCCGACAAGAGGGTGGCCGCCATCGCCCCCATGGTCATCGATGTGCTCAATATGCCTGTCAGCGTCGACTATCACAAGGTGGCATGGGGCGACTACAGCATTCAGATCGAAGATTATGTCAAGCTGGGCCTGGCCCAGGAACTGAGCACTCCTGAGGGACGGGCACTCGTCGAGATGGTCGACCCCTATTCCTACCGCGACAGGCTTACCATGCCCAAACTGATCATCAACGGTACCAATGACGAGTACTGGCCCGTCGATGCCATTAAGAACTACCTCGACAGTCTGCCGGGAGAGAAACTGTTGCTTTACGTTCCGAATGCCGGCCATGATCTTGACGGAGGTGAGGAGGCGATACGTTCCCTCAACGGCTTCTTCGGCAGAACCCTCCGGCATCAGCCGTACCCTGCCTGTGACTGGAGCACGAAAGTGTCGGACGGGAAGATCTTTCTTACGGTGTACACCACCTCCTCCTTGATGAAAGGAGCGTTATTGTGGGAAGCCGCTTCGGCCGACCGCGATTTCCGGGATGAGACGTGGAGCTCAAGAACAGTGGCGGATGAAGAGGCCGATACGGTCGTGGTGACGGTGCCTCTGCCCGATAGCGGTTTTGTGGCTTTCTTCGTCGACGTGCGATACCCTGCTCCTGCAGGAGAGGATTGTTTCCGGAGTACAAGAATGTTCGTGGCTGACACTGCAGCTATCTTATGACGTATTCAATCTCTGTGAACGATGATGGAGTATGAAGGAAGATACCGTGTCTTTGACACCTCGCGTATACGCACCTATCCCGTGTCGGGGCGCAGCAACAAGGTGCACCTGGATGATCTGGTCCGGCCGCAGGAACTGAAGAGACACAAACTGCCTCAGTCGGCGGTCCCAGGCCATGTGGAGGAGCAGATCGACCACATCGCCACGAAGATTGTCGAGCTGCGTGCCTTCGGCCGTCCCGTCGTGCTTTTCACCGGCGCCCATCTGATCAAGAACGGTCTGGGACCCCTCCTGGTCGACCTGATAAGGCGCGGGGTCTTTACCCTTGTCGCCGGCAACGGTGCCACCTCGATCCATGACTTCGAGCTGTGCCTCTTCGGAGAGACCAGCGAGAACGTGCCTAAAGCCCTGGAAGAGGGTGCCTTCGGGATGGCTTTCGAGTTCAACTACATCAATGCAGCTCTCATCGTGGGGAACAGGATGAAGATCGGCTATGGCGAGGCTATCGGCCGAATGATGCACGATGCGACATTCCGTCGGCAGGTGGAGAAGGTCCTTGGTCTCGAGAACGGAACCATCCTGTTCCGTTATCCGGAGGTGAGCGTCCAGTATGCGTGTTACGAGGAGAACATCCCTTTCACCGTGCATGCCGGTATCGGTACCGACGTGCTCGACCAGCATGACTGGTTCGACGGTGAAGCCAAAGGTGGATGCTCCGGACGAGATTTCCTTATCTATGCCGAGGCCATCACCCATTTCACCGAGGGAGGGATGGTGCTCAACATCGGCAGTGCCGTCACAGGACCCGAAGTGTTCCTCAAAGCGGCCTCGATGGCGGGCAACATCGGCAAGGTGCCCCAGGGGATCATCACGGCCGACTTCGACCTTCGTCCGTACGATCCGGACAGTTTCACCGACGAAAGCCGGGTGGGCTATTATTTTCGTGATCAGAAGAGCATCGTTACCCGTGTGCCGCAGGCTTACCATGGCGAAGGGATTTACGTGGGAGGCAACCAGAAAGTGACCGTGCCGCTGCTCTATCTGAAGATCGTGGAAAAGCTGAAAGGCTGATCCGTAAGTTTAAAGAAAGGAGAGTTTATCATGAAGGAAGAGAGGATCAAAGAGATCCTGAAGAGGATCCGGGACGTTCGGCTTGCCGTGTATGGTGATTTCTGTCTTGATGCCTACTGGGTGATGGATCCGGATGGTTCGGAGGTCTCCGTCGAAACGGGGCTGAAGGCGGAAGCGGTGGCCCGTCATACCTATTCTCCGGGCGGGGCGGGCAACATCGTCGCCAACCTGGCGGCCCTGCAGCCGGCAGACATCAAGGTGATCGGTGTCGTGGGTGACGACATCCACGGACGCGAACTGACAACCCGGCTCAGAACGCTGGGTGCCGATACCTCAACCCTGCTGGTGCAAAAGGAACACTTCGACACCTATACCTATACCAAGCGAATCTACGGCGAAGAGGAAGGTCCCCGCATCGATTTTGGCGTAAAGAACAGACGCTCGGAAGATACCGACAGGAAGCTCCTGCAACATCTTGAAGAAGCTCTGCAACAGTACGATGCACTCATCTTCAACCAGCAGGTGATGAACAGCATCCCCGATCCCCGCTTCATTGAGCAGGCCAATGCCCTCTTCGAGAAATATCATGACCGCATTGTGGTGCTTGATTCACGTCATTACAATCCGCTTTTCCGTCATGTGATCCGCAAGGCCAACGATGTGGAGGTAGCCTTGCTCAACGGGCGTGAGGTCTCGCCCATGGAGCATCTCTCACTTGATGAGGTGAAGCAGTATGCGCTGAACATTTTCAGGCGTTATCACAAGCCGGTATTCGCTACGGTGGGGCCCAAGGGCATTGTCGTGGCCGATGATGAGGGGCTGCATGAGGTGCCGGGCATCCTGCTTACCAGGCGGCTCGACACCGTGGGAGCGGGGGATACCACCATCAGTGCCCTGACGGCGGCCCTGGCAGCGGGCATACCGCCGGTGGAGGCCGCTGCCTTCGCCAACCTGGCCGCCGCGGTGACCGTGCAGAAACTCTTCACCACCGGCACAGCCAGCGGCGAGGAGATCATCGCCCTCAACAGAGAAGCCGTCTATAACCACCGTCCCGAACTGGCCGAAGACATCCGCAAGGCCACCTACCTCCCCGGTACGGAGATCGAGGTGTGCGATCCGGAGGTCACCAACCGTCTGGGCAAGGTGAGACATGTGCTCTTCGACAACGACGGCACACTCAGCACCTTGCGTCAGGGATGGGAGGAGGTGATGGAACCGGTCATGGTAAAAGCCATACTCGGAGACCAATACCATACGGTGGATACAGCCACCCTCCGCAAGGTGCAGGAACAGGTACGCCATTACATCGACGCATCCACGGGTATCCAGACCATCCTGCAGATGGAAGCACTCGTGGAAATGGTACACGAAGCGGGGTATGTGCCGCAAGAGCAGATCCTCGATAAGTTCGGCTATAAGAAAATATACAACGATGCCCTGATGAAGGTGGTCAATCACCGTCTTGACAAGCTGCACCGTGGCGAGCTTGAGGTAAGCGACTTTACCATCAAAGGGGCCATCCCTTTCCTTGCGGCCATGCGCGAAGCCGGGATGACCCTCTACCTGGCCAGCGGCACCGACGAAGCGGACGTGATCCGCGAAGCTACCGAACTGGGCCTTGCACCTTACTTCAACGGAGGTATCTACGGTTCGAAGAACGACATCAGAAAATACTCCAAGAAAATGGTGGTCGACCGCATCCTGCGGGAGAACCGTCTGGAGGGGGATGAGCTCATCGTCTTCGGCGACGGTCCCGTGGAGATACGAGAAGTGGTGGCAGCCGGTGGGCTGGCCGTAGGGGTGGCCAGCGACGAGGTGCGACGCTATGGCCTCAACCCTGCCAAACGTACCCGCCTGGTCCGCGCCGGTGCCCAGATGATCATCCCCGACTTCTCCCAGTGGAAGAAAGTGATGGAACTGCTGGTGAGAGGTGGAGGATGACAGCCCCGTGGCGGGCCTGACCGGATTTGATGTGAAGATGCAGGCATACCAATAAAGCACAACATGAACCAGGAAAAGAACGATGAACTTTACCTCGGCATTGATGTGGGCGGGACCAAATGTGCGGTGGTCCTGGCCGATGGTGCCTTTCATATCCTTGACAAGATCACTTTCCCCACCCGCACGGCTGAGCGGGGGTGGCGGGAGGTGTTGGCCGAGTTCATCCTGCATGCCCGCGGGCTGTTGCGGCGGCATGGACGCGGACATCTGAAACGTGTGGGCATCAGCTGCGGCGGTCCGCTCGACTCCAGGGCCGGGATCATTTACTCTCCGCCCAACCTGCCCGGATGGGATGCGGTGCCTGTGGTGAAGATCTTCGAGGAGGCGCTGGGCGTGCCCGTCCTCCTGCAGAACGATGCCAATGCCGGTGCCCTGGCCGAATGGATGATGGGAGCAGGCAAAGGCACACGCAACATGATCTTCCTGACCTTCGGCACCGGCATGGGCTCGGGCCTCATCCTCGACGGCAGACTCTATGCCGGCACCAACGATCTGGCCGGCGAGGTGGGGCATGTGCGGATGGCCGACGACGGACCGGTGGGATTCAACAAGGCCGGATCGTTCGAAGGGTTCTGCAGCGGCGGAGGCATAGCCCGTCTGGGAGAGAAAAAAGCACGCGAACTGCTTGCCCGCGGAGAGAAAGTGTCGTTCCTGCCCGGTAACGGTGACCCCGCCGCCATCACCGCGAAAGATGTTTTCGAGGCGGCCCGCAAAGGCGACAACGCTGCCCTGGAGATCGTCCGTGTCTCCTCGGAATATCTGGGAAAAGGACTGGCCATCCTGATCGATGTCCTCAACCCCGAATGCATCGTCATCGGCAGTATCTTTGCCAGGAACGAGGCGATGATACGTCCGCATATGGAGAGGGTCTTGCGTCGTGAGGCTATTCCCGCGGCGCTGGAGGTGTGCCGCATCGTGCCGGCAGCCCTGGGCGAAAGCATCGGCGACTATGCGGCGCTGAGCGTGGCCATGCAGGAAGAACAGTGAAACAAAAAAACTAAAACCATGGATACCAACCAGATCATTGATGATCTGATGCGTCGTTATCCGGCGCTGGAAGCGTGCCGGGAGGAGATCACCCGGGCTGCCCTGGCCCTCATCGGCTGTTATGAGGAGGGAGGCAAGGTGATGACCTGCGGTAACGGCGGCAGTGCTGCCGACGCCGACCACATCGTGGGAGAGCTGATGAAGAGCTTCGAGGGACACCGTCCCCTCGACGACGAAATGCGTCAGCAACTGGGAGAGGTCGACCCCGTGAGGGGGGCGTACCTCGCCGACCATCTGCAGATCGGCTTGCCGGCCATCTCACTCAACGCCCATACCTCCCTCATCTCTGCCGTGGCCAACGATATCGACCCTGCCCTCATCTTTGCCCAGCAGGTCGTCGCCTATGGTATCGAGGAAGATGTGCTCATTGCCCTCAGCACCTCCGGCAACTCCTCCAATGTTGTTGACGCTGCCATCGCTGCCAGAGCCATGGGGATGACCGTCATAGGCTTTACGGGTGAAGGAGGAGGCAGGCTCGCCGAACACTGCGATATCTGTATCCGCGTACCCGCCTCGCGGACAGCGGAAGTGCAGGAGTACCACCTGCCCGTCTACCACACCCTCTGTAAGGTGGTCGAAGAGGCTTTCTTTGGCGAAGAGGAATGATCCCACGCAATAGTCTTCGGGTCATGCGAAAAGAAAAAGGTAACTTTGGCTTGTCGAAAGATCAGGAAAAAGGAAGCAGGTTATGAAGAAGTTCTTGAAATGGACCCTCATCGTGCTGGGGGCGCTCTTGGTGGCAGTGGTGTTGCGTTCTGTCTGGCAGTTGCGCGACCGTCATCCCGGTTATGAAGTTGATCTGGACATCAAGCCTCCCGTCACCTCTTCGCTGAAGGCGGGTTTTGCGGCCCGCACCATCACACCCCGGATCGTAGACACCTGGGAGGACCGCGACCATAATGCAAAATACGAACCGGAAAAAGGGGATATCTATCACGACAACAACCACAACGGTCGTTTTGATGCATACTGGATCGCAGGTTTCGACAACAAAAGAGCGGCCAACGGTGTGCATGACGATGTATGGACACGCGTGATGGTGCTGGACGACGGCCAGACACGACTGGCCGTGGCCGCTCTCGATGCCATCGGCTTCGGTCACGACGATGTGGTGGATATCAGAAAGATGTTGCCCCCCGATCTGGGGATCGATTACCTCATGGTAGCCAGCACCCACGATCACGAGAGCTATGATCTGCTGGGTATCTGGGGTGAGAGCATGTTCCGCAGCGGAGTCAATCCGGAGATGATGCAACATGTGAAGGAACAGACCGTGGCGGCTGTTGCCGAGGCGGTGCGTCGTCTGCGTCCGGCCAGGCTGCTGGTGGCGCGCGACCTGCATGGTGCAGCGCCCCTGGTCATGGACACCCGCGAACCCATCGTCATGGACGAAGGCCTGCGCATCCTTCGTGCCGTCGACGCGGTCACCGACTCCACCCTGGGAACCTTCGTGGAATGGGGGAACCATGCCGAGACCCTCTGGTCGGACAACCTGCTCATCACCTCCGACTTCTGGCATTATGTGCGGGAATATCTCGAGAAAGGCCTTTACAACGGCGATACCCTCATCCATCCGGGTCTGGGAGGGACGTGTGTGGCTGTCACCGGGGCTATCGGCGGGCTGATGACCACAAGAGGCAGCCAGCCCGTGGCTGATCCTTTCCGCGACACCACCTATGTGGAGCCTGCCTTTGACAAGGCCCGTGCCGAAGGGGCACGTCTGGCCATGCTCCTCTTCAGCGCTCTGGACCATGCCGACACCCTGCCCGCGAACAGCGGTATTGCCCTGCGGGCCAGGACCATCGACCTGCCGGTGCAGAACACCATGTTCCGCCTTGGCGCCCTGCTCGGAGTGCTCGACTTTGGCATGACCGGCTGGTTCAGAAAACGCAGCGAGGTAGCCGCCATACGTCTCGGAGAGATGCTCAGCCTGCTGGCCGTGCCCGGAGAGATCTACCCCGAGATCGTCAACGGTGGCGTGGAAGCTCCCGAAGGCCGCGACTTCGACATCCAGCCCCTCGAAACACCCCCCTTGCGCGAAACCATGCCGGGCGAATACAAATTCGTCATCGGACTGGCCAACGACGAGATCGGTTACATCATCCCCAAAAGCCAGTGGGATGTGAAAGCTCCCTATGCCTACGGGAAGAAAAAACCGCAGTACGGCGAAGAGAACTCCCTTGGCCCGGAGACAGCCCCTCTGCTTTACAAAGCCTTGTCGGAGGTGATCGAAGGTGTGAAAAAACCATGAAAAAAGCAGGGCCTTCAAGACCCTGCTTTTCCCCTCGTCGGGGTGGTGAGATTCGAACTCACGACCCCCTGCTCCCAAAGCAGGTGCGCTAACCGGACTGCGCTACACCCCGAATTTTGTCTCTCTTGTAAATGAACATTACCCTATACAGCAGGTGCGCTAATCCCGAAAAATCGCAAATCTGGGATTTGCCTGATTTTTCGAGGATCCGCGTTTTTGCAGCCGGATCGGAGCTCCGGGCAAAAACGGGACCTTACCCCGAAAGTGACAGTATTCAATTTCTCTCTTCTCTTTAAGTTTTTCAGTTTTCGTTCCAAAGATATGGCTTCTTTCCGTGTTTTGAGCTCAAAAAAGTATTTCAGTTTCCACGGCCCCCGGCCTTTTGTTGATCATACCCTTCCCTTTCGGGTCTGGCAAAAATAGTAAAAAAGGAACGTTCACAGGTATTCCTATACGTTTCCGTCGGTCTTTTCCAGCAGTACCACGTTCTCCACGTGGTCGGTGTGGGGGAACATGTCCACCGGCCGGATGCGCCGGGGGTGGTAGGCGGGCAGCAGGCCCTGGATGTCGCGGGCCTGGGTGGCGGGGTTGCAGCTCACGTAGACGATCTTTGCCGGCAGTACCTCCAGCAGCATCTTTACCGTGTCGGGATGGATACCTGCCCGGGGAGGGTCGAGGATCACCACGTCGGGTTTGCCCTCCTTGCTGAACATTTCGTCACCGAAGAGGGCTTTCACCTCACCCTGCAGGAAGGAGACATTGCGTATGTCGTTCAGCCGGGCGTTCTCCCGGGCGTCGGCGACGGCCTCTGCCACGCTCTCGATGCAGGTGACCTTCCCCGCCTGCCGGGCCAGGAACAGACCGATGGTGCCGGTGCCGCTGTACAGGTCGTAAACATGATCCTCCGGCTTCAGGCCGGCAAACTCAGCCACCGTCCGGTAGAGACGCGCAGCCTGCCGCGTATTGGTCTGGAAAAAACTCTTGGCGCTGATCTTGAAACGCAGACCATCCATCTCTTCGAGGATATGGTCGCGGCCGTGGTACAGATGCACCGTCAGTCCTTCCAGGGTGTCGTTGCCCTTGGGGTTGATCACCCACTGCAGGGAGGTGATGCCGGGAAAACGTTCCTTCACCGCCTCCAGGAGGGTCTCGATACGCTGCCGGTCGTCCTCGAAGAAGGAAAGGACCACCATCACCTCGCCCGTGGTGGTGGTGCGTATCAAAAGGTTGCGCATCAGACCGCGCTGCTCACGTATGTGGAAATAGGGATAACCGTGCTGCAGGGTGTACTCCCGGATGAAGTTGCGGATGGCATTGGAGGGTTCCGGCTGCAGATGACATTCGTTGATGTCGAGCACCTTGTCGAAGAGTCCTGCCACATGGAACCCCAGGGCCGGCTCCTCGATATGTTTTTCCGAGGCGATCTCTTCCGGCGTGAGCCAGCGGCGTGCCGAGAAGGTGAACTCCAGCTTGTTGCGGTAGTGATAGATCGCTTCGGAGGGGAGGATCGGCTCGATGATGGCGGCCGCCTCTTCGCCCAGCCCTGCGAGGCGGATCATCTGGTCCCGTACCTCTTTCTCCTTGTACTGCAGTTGTGCCTCGTAGGTCATGTCCTGCCATTTGCACCCTCCGCAGCGGTCGAAGTGAGCACAGCGGGGCAGGGTACGGTGCGGGGAGAGACGATGAAAATGCACCACACGCCCCTCGTAGTAACGTTTTTTCTTGCGGGTGGTCTGGATGTCCACCACATCGCCCGGCACGGCATGGTCGACCAGGATGACCCACTCACCCTGACGGGCGATGGCCTTCCCTCCACGGGCGATGTCGACCACCTCCGCCTCGCGGATCAGCGGCAGGGCCCTCTTTCGCTTTCTGCTCATGATGCGACAAAGATAGGAAGAAGTGTCTTATCTTTGCCGTTCATGGTCTCTGTCAGCGGCATATCGGTCCATTTTGGTGCACGTACCCTCTTCTCTGATGTCACCTTCAATATCCGGTCTGACGACCGTATCGGTCTCACCGGTCGCAACGGTGCCGGCAAGTCGACCCTCTTGCGTATCCTGGCGGGCGAGATGCGCCCCGACAGCGGTCATGTGGCCCTGCCGCGCGACCATCGTGTGGGATACCTTCCCCAGCAGCTGCCCCTGCATGACCGCTGGAGCGTCTATGAGGAGGTGGCTTCGTCGCTCACCGAACTCAACGACCTGGAAAAAATGATCGATCAGCTCACCCGTGAGCTGGAGAAAAGGGACGACTACGAGAGCGATGACTACCTGAGGGTGGCGGCACGTCTGGCCGATCTCACCGAGCGTTATCATCTGCTGGAAGGGGGCAGGAAGGAGCTGCTGGTGACCCGCACCCTCACGGGGCTGGGCTTCGAGGCGGCCGACCTGTCGCGTCCCACCGCCTCGTTCAGCGGCGGATGGCGCATGCGCATCGAGCTGGCCAAGGTGCTCCTCGCACGTCCCGACCTGCTCCTGCTCGACGAGCCGACCAATCATCTCGACATCGAGAGCATCCAGTGGCTCGAGGACTATTTCCGTTCGTTCCGCGGCGCCCTGGTGCTGGTCTCCCACGACCGGGCCCTGCTCGACCATGTCACACACCGCACCCTGGAGATCGAGAACGGGAAGGTCACCGACTACCCCGTGCCGTACAGCCGGTATGTGGAGATGAAAGAGGAGCGGATGGCACAGCAGGAAGCTGCCTACCGCAACCAGCAGCGCTGGATCGAGCAGACCGAACGCTTCATCGAGCGTTTTCGTTACAAGGCCACCAAGGCCGTGCAGGTGCAGTCGCGCATCAAACAACTGGAAAAGCTTGAAAGAATAGCCCCCGTGGAGCGCGACGACCGGGAGGTGAACCTCTTCTTCCGCGAGGTGGAACGCTCGGGCGACGTGGTGGCAGAGCTGCGGGGCGTCGGCAAGGCGTACGGCAGCAAGCAGGTGCTGGAGAACATCGACCTGACGCTGCAACGGGGCGAGAAGGTGGCCCTCATCGGTCGCAACGGCGAGGGTAAGACCACCCTGGCGCGTATCATCGTGGGGGACCTCCGGGACTATTCCGGTACCTGCCGTCTGGGGACAAAGGTCTCAGTAGGCTATTACGCCCAGGACGAGGCAGACAGACTGGATGAGAACAAGACAGTGCTGGAGACCATCGACGAGGTGGCCGTGGGCAGCGTACGTACCCGCGTACGCGACCTGCTGGGGGCTTTCCTCTTCAGCGGTGAGGAGGTGGAGAAAAAGGTGGCGGTGCTCTCCGGCGGAGAACGTTCCCGTCTGGCACTGCTGCGCATGCTCATACGGCCGGTCAACTTCCTCGTGCTCGACGAACCCACCAACCACCTCGACATGCGGACGAAGAACATCCTTAAGGAAGCCCTCAGGGACTTCGGGGGGACGCTCCTGCTCGTCTCCCACGACAGAGACTTCCTCGATGGCCTCGTCGAAACGCTCTACGAGGTGCGGGACCACAGGCTCCACCAGCACGGCGGCGATATCTACCGCTTCCTGGAAAAAAGAAGGCTCGAGCAGCTGAGCGACCTGGAGAAAGAGACAGCCGGCACGTCTGCGGCGTCGGAAAACAACCCTGCGGCCCCGGAAGAGAACAGCGACTGGGAGGAGAGAAAAAGATTGCGTAACCGGAAGAAAAGCCTGGAGAAGAAGATCGCCCGCCTGGAAGAGGAGATACACCGCCTCGAAGAAGAGAAGAGCAGCCTGGAGATGCAGCTTGCCGACCCTGCTGCCTATCAGGGCGATCTCGACAGGCTGGGACAGGCTTACGGAGAGGTGAAAAAAGAGATCGCCCGCAAAGAAGAGGAATGGTCAGGCCTGGTGGAGGAACTGGAAAAGATCACCGGCAGGGGATGAACCCCTGCGCAACACATCCAACTATGGAACAGGAAGCTTTCATGATCAGAGAATACGAGGTACGTACCTACGATACGGATGTCTCACAGCATCTCTCTTTTGTGGCGCTGAGTGACTTCCTCCAGGATGCGGCGGCCACCCATGCCATTCGCCTGCAGCTGGGATATTTGCATCTTCAGGAGAAGAAGATGGCGTGGGTGTTGCGTCAGATGCGTATCGTGACGGGCGTGCGGGCAGCCTGGGGCGACCGCATCGTGATCGAGACCTGGCCGCGCCGGCCCGATCGCCTCTTTGCCCACCGTGACTTCATCGTCCGCAACGGAAAAGGAGAGGAGGTGGCCCGTGCCACCACCGCCTGGCTGCTCATCGATACCGAAAAAAGACGCCATCTGCCCATGGACCCTGAAATGTTCCGCCACTACCGTTTCCGGGATGAGACCGTTTTTGAGGAGCCTTTGCGTTCCCTGCCCCGTGCCGGCGAGATGGAACCTTCAGGGATGTTGCAGGTGGCTTTCTCCGATCTCGACATGAACGGCCATGTCAACAACGTCTCGTACATCCGCTGGATCATCGATGCCTGGGACCGTCTGGCGGGGAAGAACTATCCCGCCGCATTCGAGATCATCTACGGCCATGAAGTGTTCCGGGAGGAGAGGATCCGTCTGACCCGGACAGAGCTGGAGGAAGGTACCCTCTTCCACGTGGAAAAAGAGGAGGACGGAAAGACCGCGGTGAACGCCCTACTGCATTGAAGGGTAAGAGAAAAAAGCGTATTTTTACGGAGATGGCATTCTCAGGGACCAAAGGTATCGAAAGGAAAGAGAAGGTCGGTCTTCTCTTGTTCATAGCTGTTCTGCTGGTGGTGGCAGGACGTTGCACGGTGGAACAGCCCCTGCCGGTCAAGCGCCCGGGCAAGAACCTTTCCTATCTCTACATACCCGGCCGTACCCCCCTGCAGCCGGAGTACCGTATCTATCACTCCACCGATTCGGTCTCCCTCCTGCGGCTCAAGATCGTCCCTTCCCAGTTGCTCTTTAACCAGGCGGACGAGCAGGGAAATTATATCTCTTTCGTCGATGTGCGTTATCGTCTTTTTCTGACCCGCAAAAGGGAAACCACCCTGGCCGATTCGGGGGTGGTGCATTACACCATCGATCCCAAGACTCTGCGCAGCCGTTCCATCGAGAAAAGTATCCTTTTACGTTGCCGTCTGGGTGAGAAATACATCCTGGAGGTGGTGATGATCGACCAGATCAGGAAGATGGCGGTGCAGAACTTCATTTACGTCGACAAACGCACCCGTTACTCTTCGCAGAATTATATGGTGGTCGATGTCCGCACCCGGAAGCAGGTTTTTTCCTATGCTCTGGATTCCAGTGCGGCGGTGAAGATCATCTACCGCGACCAGCGTCCGCACGACTATTTCGTCAGGTATTTCCTCCCCGACACCACCATCCCTCCGCCGCCCAATCTGCGTGTCGGCACGCCTTTTCTGCTCAGGAACCCTGACAGTACCTGGATGGTGCATTACAGTGATACCGAGTATGTGCGTCTGCCGCGCCGGGGGATCTATCAGTTCAGTGTCGACCCCAAGGTGGAGGACGGAGTGACGCTCTGCAATTTCGGTCCGTTCTTTCCCAAGATCCTCTCTCCCGACCAGATGGCCGAGCCGTTGGCTTATCTGCTGAACAAGAGGGAGATGAAGGCCTTGATGAGCCGTCCCAACCGCAAGCTGGCCGTCGATCAGTTCTGGTTGGGCACCACCGACGATGTGGAGAAAGCCCGCCAGCTGGTGCGCATCTATTACAACCGGGTATACTATGCCAACATCTTCTTTTCCACATGGAAAGAGGGATGGCGGACCGACCGCGGGATGATCTACATCATCTACGGGCCGCCGGACAACCTTACCAAAAGTGTGAAGAGAGAAGTATGGACCTACGGGGATGGACGTTCCACCCAAAAGATCTCGTTCACCTTTCAGAAGGTGGACAGTCCTTTTTCGAACAATGTTTACAACCTGGTGAGGGGAGATGATGTGACCCGTTGGGTTGAGGCGGTGCGTACCTGGCGCCAGGGGAATGTTTTTTCCGTGAATTACTGACGTGTGATGGCGAAGATGAAGAAGATCTATGGTGTACGTCCCGTGACGGAGGCGCTGGAGGCGGGAATGCCCCTGGAGCGGGTCTATCTGCGGCGGAGTCTGCAGAGTGAGGCTTTCCGTCGTCTTTTTGCTCTGGTACGGGAGCAGGGGGTGCCGTATCAGTTCGTTCCGCAGGAGAAGCTCGACCGTCTGGCGGGCGGCAACCACCAGGGAGCCGTGGCCTTCGTGGCCCTCCTCGAGTATCAGGACATCACCCGTCTGCTGCCGGCCCTCTATGAACAGGGAGAGACACCTTTCTTCATCGTCCTGGACAGGATCACCGATGTGCGCAACCTCGGAGCTATCGCCAGGACCGCCGAGGCTGCAGGATGCCATGCCCTCATCCTCCCCTCGCACCACAGCGCCGCCGTCAATGCCGATGCCGTGAAAACCTCCTCCGGGGCCCTGCTCCACCTGCCGGTATGCCGTACCGACCACCTCACGGAGACCCTCCGCTACCTCAAGGAGTCGGGACTGAAGATCATTGCAGCTACCGAAAAAGGTGCTCAACCATATGACGAACCCGATATGACCCACCCCCTGGCGCTGATTATGGGCTCTGAAGAAAAAGGCATCGCCCCTTCCATCCTGAAAATGGCCGACCACCGCGTTTCCATCCCCATGAAGGGGAAAGTAGGGTCCCTCAACGTCTCCGTGGCTGCCGGCATCCTTCTTTACGAGGTGGTGAGACAAAGAAAAGACCAGAATAGATAGATCAACTACATAATCTTAGAAGATGAAAAAACTCGGGTCTTTTTTTATGGTGTTCCTTTTGTTGTCGTTTCTTTCCTGCACAGGCGATAAGGATAAAGAAGCAAAAGGCTCAGGAACGAAGATAAGAAACTCCCAACAGGTACGTCTGGAGCGTATCGAGTGGACCAACATGTGGGTGGAGGAGACGGATGACGACACGCTGCCCCGTCTGTTGCTCATTGGTGACTCTCATGTCCAGCAATACTATCCTTTTGTGAAGAAAGAGCTTCAGGGCCTGGTCTCTTTCGGGCGCTACACCTCTTCCAAATGTTTGGGCAATCCCTATTTGCTGGAGGAGGTAAGACTTTTCCTCCGGCAATATCCCTGTGAAGTGATCGTCTTCAATAACGGTCTGCATGGACGAGCCTATCCCGATTCGGTGTATGCGGCGGCTCTGCCGGCCATGATCCGGGTTTTCAGGGAAGAAGCACCCTACGCTCATATCATCTGGGTCAATACCACGCCTGTACGCAACAGGGAGAACCTGCAGGAGTTCCACAGCTTCACGGATCATGTAAGAGTGCGTAATGAGTTGGCAGCAAAGTTTTTTCATGAAAAAGACATCCCCATCGTCGACAACTGGACATTAGGCTGTGAACATCCCGAATATTACAGCGGCGACGGGGTGCATTTCAACAAGGAAGGAAAAGCTGCTGAAGCACACAAGGTGGCAGAGGCTGTCAGGAAAGTATTGGCAGCTGCTCAGCCGTAAACGAACTTGGCATATACCAGGTAAAGTGTCCCCAGGATGTTCACCAGGTAATTGAGGAGCAGCGGATATTGGAACTTGCCTGCCCGGACGTTGTCGGCTACGATGTAGACGAACGTGAGCAGAACACCGATGTTCCACATCAGCAGGAAAGGCCAGGAGAAGCTTGAGACATCGTGTGTTCGCCAGGTGAAGACCACTTGAGGCAATACGCCGATGCTCAGGAGGATATTGCCTGTCCAGCCTAACATCTCAAAAAGATCCTTTCTTCTCTTCACAGGGCTCAGTCTTGGGAGTGGAGATGACTTTTCCCGGCCAGGCGCAGCAGGTCATATCCCGACGGTTCCTGGAAAGCTTGCAGATCGAATTCGGGGATCACGGCGAAGATATGGTCAAAGATGTCCGCCTGGATATGCTCGTAGTTGACCCAAGCCTTGTCTTTGCAAAAGGCATAGATCTCGATGGGCAGACCTTTCTCGGTGACCTGTAGCTGCCGCACCATCAGGGTCATCTCCTGGTTGATCATGGGATGTCGCCGCAGATATTGTTCCACGTAGTTGCGGAAAGTGCCGATGTTGGTCATACGTCGTCCGTTGACCAACACACTGTCGTCGATGTTGTATTTCTTATTGTATTCTGCGATCTCTTTTTCTTTCTGCTCAATATATTCTTTGAGCACCTGGATCTTCCTGTATTTCTCGATCATCTCGGGAGTGCAGAAACGGATGCTTTTGACGTCGATGTAAACCGCTCTTTTGATGCGGCGGCCGGGGGACATCTCCATCCCGCGCCAGTTCTTGAACGACTCACTCACCAGGGCGTAGGTGGGGATGGTGACGATGGTCTTATCCCAGTTCTGCACCTTGACGGTATAAAGGGTGATCTCTTCGACGGTGCCGTCGGCGCCGCGGCTGGGCATCTCGATCCAGTCGCCGGGCTTGAGCATGTCATTGCCTGCGATCTGCAGACTGGCTACGAAACCCAGGATGGTGTCCTTGAAGATCAGCATCAGCACTGCGGCCATCGCCCCCAGTCCGGTCATCAGGTGCCATACCGAAGTGTCGAAAAGGATCGAGATGATGAACATCAGCCCCATGAAATAGACCAGTACCTGCACCACCTGGATGTAGCCCTTGATGGGTCTGTCCTTGGCGATGGGCAGTGTCAGATAGAACGAATGCAATGCATTGAGCAGGGCGTTGACGGTGAGCACCCCCACGATCACCAGATACAATCCCAGCACATCCTTCAGGAAAGTGACCAGTCTGGGATGATCCTTCAGAAAGAAGGGAATGGCCAGGTAAAGCAAAATAATGGGCACCAGATGGCTCAGGTGCTCGAAGATCTTGTGATGAAGGAGGATGTCATCCCGTTTGTTCTTTGTCTTATGGATGATGCGGGTGATGTTGCTGATCACGATCTTCCGGGTGAGCCAGTATGCCAGATAGGCCACCACGATCATGGTCAGGACCCAGGCCGCAGCATCCAGCGTGGTCAGCATTTCTCCCTCCACTCCCGTTTTTTTAAGCAGATCCAGAAAAAAGGAACGATCCATGGAACGGTGCTTTTATGATCAGGGAATAAAAATAGTTTTTTTTCACGGAAGCCTTGACAAAAAAGCAGGTTCTTCGTAATTTGTTCTTTGCCGGTGTACCGCTCAGTTCCGGCATGAAGCTGGGGAGAGGGGAAGATACGCCGGTTTCGACGTGCGCCGGGGCCTTCCGTCCGGAAGGCGGATAAACCATAAACCTTAATCATTCACATAAGATGATGCAGCCACGGAACTATTCCCGGGATGTGATCATCGAAGGCTTGATGGCCCGTGACAATGAGGTGGTGCGGTGGCTTTACCTCCGTGTGTATCGTTATCTGGACCGTTACATCTCAGGCAGGAATGGTACTCCCCTTGATGCAATGGATCTTTTCCACGAAGGATTGCTCCAGTTGCTGGAAAAGCTGTCGCGCAGGGAGATCCCTCGTTGCCGCAGTATTCCTGAATATCTTTTTGGTATCTGCCGGAACCTCTGGTTGCGACAGACCCGTATCAGCGGGAGGTTCCAGGAGCTTACACCTGCTTATGAAGATACCTTCATAGCAACGGCTGATCCGGATTTCCCTGTCTTTTCCGACCGGCGTGAGCTGAAGTACGTGCTCTGCCTGCGTCATCTTCCTGCACTGGACCTTCGTTGCCGCAAGTTGCTCGAGATGTACCTGGACGGCCACAGCACCGAGACGATCCGGCACAGCCTAACCTTCCTGAACAGGAACGCTCTCTACAGAAAAAAATTCGGCTGCCTGAGAAAACTCTCCATGCTTATCCGTAAGGACCCGGATTACCGTTATCTATGAAAAAAAATTTCAGAATGGCAGATCATCCTCCGCCTGGTCCTCCGGAGGAGGTGTGAGACCGTCCGTCGCACCGTCCGCGAAAGGATCTCTCATGGAGTCTTCCTCAGGAGAAGAGGGAGCAGAGGGTGCACCCCCTGCCGGTTCGATACGCCAGGCACGCAGGTTCGTGAAGTAGCTGACCCGGCCATCTTTTTCCCATCTGCGACCGCTGATGTCAAAGGAAACCTTGATCTCGTCGTTGATGTTGAACGGTTCGATCAGATCACAACGATCCTGCGTCAGTTCAAATTTTGCATAGTTGGTGAACTCCATTCCCGAACGTTCCTCTTTTACAAGGACGACGAACTCCCGTTTCTTAAAGCGGTCGCTCACGGTGACCGTGTCGTATTTCTCGATCAGTTTTCCAGTCAGTTCATAAGCCATGATAAGAGCGGTTTAAATGTTTTCCTTTTTTACTTTTATCAGTTCGATCTCATAGATGAGCGTAGAGAAGGGCGGAATGGAACTGTTCGGGTTTACTTCCGTTCCGTAACCCAGGTAATAGGGTATATATACCATCCAGTGGCTTCCTTCAGGCATGAGTTGCAGCACTTCGTTCCATCCTTTGATCACCCTGTTGACGAAAAAGGGGATGGGGTTGCCGGTCATATGCTCCTCGAACACCGTCCCGTCGATGAGACTGCCTTTGTAATGCACCAGTACCACGTCGTGGGGTCCTGGTTTCGGACCTTTTCCTTCTTTCAGGATCTTGTATTGAAGTCCTGAAGGCAAGGTTACCACTCCCTCCCGTTTGCTGTTCTCCTCAAGGAATTTCTCTCCGGCCACTTTGTTGTCATGGTATTTTTCCAACTGATGCTTCATGATCTTACGGGCATGTTCTTCCAGCAGGATCTCCTTGGCCCGGTGCTTGTCGATGAGAGGAGCTTTTTTATCCACATAGTCGGAGATCCCCTTTGCCAGCATCCGTGTATCGATGGTGTCGAAACCGTCACGTTTCAGGTTCGAAGCGAATACGACTCCCACACAATAACTGATCGTGTCCATTCTGGTGGTGAGGTCGCTTCTCTTCTGCTGTTGCTGTCCGTGCCGGCATCCCGCCAGCACCGTCACCAGTGGGATGAACAGGATTGTGTGCAAGATCTTTTTCATGGCTTGACGGATTTTCTGAGGGATTCAAAATTACAATATTTCCCGGCAAAGTGGTTCTTATGGACGGATCACTTTTTCACAGCGCGGAGCATCTCCCTTTTCCCGGGCGGACCGGGGACTTTTTCCACAGTGAAGCCGCACCGCTGCAAAGCTCTCCGGACATTTCCCCTGGAGGCATAGGTCACGAGCACCCCTCCCTTGTGCATATGTCTGCCAATGCGTCCGAAAACCTCCTCAGTCCATAGTTCCGGCTGAACGGCCGCACTGAAGGCATCGAAATAGACCAGATCGTACATGCCGGGAAAAGAGCTGGCAAGCAGGTCGGATTCAAGCTTCAAAAGAGTGAATCCCGGCGTGATCATCTTGTTGCTCCCCCACGGTGCTTCGTGAAGTGAGAGGAAAAACCTTTCGTCCATCTCCAGCAATGCAGGATAATTGAGCTGTCGGACCAGCTCCGGGGGAAGAGGGTGCAGCTCTACGGCCGTGTAATGTACGTGGCGACCGGATTGCAAGACTTCCCGCAAGGTGAGCAGGGCGTTCAGCCCCGTTCCGAACCCTGCCTCAAGAATATGCAAAGGTTCCGCATCGGTGTGCCGGTATCCTTCTCCGATGAAAACATGCAGCGACTCCTGAATGGCCCCGTGAAGAGAATGATAGTTCTCCCCGTAAAGAGGATGCCACAGCGTATGTGAACGGTCAGACGTGACCTTCAAAATGGGTTGCGCACTTTTTTTTGCTGGATCGTTCATGGATTCTCCATCTTTTGACGTATTACATCAAAAAGAAATGTAATGATTATTCAGGAAAAAGTAGGGTGCTGCTAAGCATTATTGTATAATTTTACAGGCTTTGATGACCATCCAAGAATGGGAAATATCTCGGAATACCGGGTTTGTCGTGCGTTGATCTTCCTGTTGGTTTTGTTTTTTTCTGTTCAGTATACAGATGCCCAGGAAAAGATCGAGGTCTCCGGAAGGGTGCTGGATATCGAAACCCAGAAACCTTTACCGGGTGTCAATGTCTCGGTAAAAGGAGGCCGGGCAGGGGTGGGGACCGACGTACGGGGTTATTTTCATCTCGTCTACAGCGGCACCTTGCCTGATACGCTGGTTTTCTCCATGATCGGCTACAAGTCACAGGATTATGTGGTGAAAGAGACTCCCACTTCCGGCATACGTATCCGTCTGGCCAGCAAGACCTACCAGACACGGGAGGTGGTGGTCACCGCTCCGGTGGTGGAGGTGGAGCAGAAAACGGTACGTGAAGCGGTCTCCATGGAGGTGGTGGATGCGCTGAGCGTCAAGGAAACTCCTTCGGCCAACTTCTACGAATCGCTCGCCACCCTCAAAGGGGTTGATGTGGTCACTCAGAGCATGCAGTTCATGACGGTCAATGCCCGCGGTTTCAACTCTACCGAGAACATGCGTTTCGTCCAGATCGTCGATGGGATGGATAATCAGGCTCCCGGGATGAACTTTGCCATCGGCAACGTGGCCGGTCTCAATGAACTGGATGTGGATGAGATGGAGTTCCTTCCCGGTCCTTCGAACACCCGTTACGGCGGCAACGCCCTCAACGGCATACTGGTCATGAAAAGCAAGGACCCTTTTCAGTATCCCGGTCTCGGCATCTATGTCAAACCCGGCGTGAGCGATATCAAGGCGGGCAGCGATTATCCTTTTCAGTTCTCGGCCAAGCCGGTCATCGACATGGGCTTCCGGGCTGCTCATCCTTTTTCCGACCGCTTTGCCGTCAAGGTCACGGGAGCTTTCATGAAAGGCAAGGACTGGTATGCCGACGACACCACCAATATCCGGCCGGGGAGCGTACACTGGGAATACGATCCGGGACACGATGCTTTGAACAAGTACGGTGATGAGATCATCAAAATGCTTCCCGTAGGTGAAGGGGGAGAAGAGATCATCGTGGCCCGCAGCGGTTACCGTGACCGTTATCTGATCAACAACGATGTGAAAAACATCAAAATGGAAGGAGGGCTGTACTATAAGGTCACACCTTCCCTCACAGCCACCCTGATGGGTAAGTATTCCCTCACTACCACGGCTTATACGGGCGACAACCGTATCTCACTTACCGACTTTGGGATCTGGCAGGGTAAGGCGGAGCTCAGTGGCGAACATCTGCTCCTGAGGGGCTATACCGTCCGCCAGCAGACTGGGGAGACTTACGACGCCCGCTTCCTGGCTTATCATCTCCTGCGTACCTGGAAAAGTGATGATGCATGGTTCCGCGACTATGAGAACGCTTATCTGGGTCGTCTCATCTATTATGGCATCAGACCCCAGGACCATAAGGTGGCTCGTGCCTTTGCCGACCGTGATATGCCGCGGCCGGGTGAAGAGCGCTTCGAAAGAATGAAGGACAGCCTCATCGCCATCAAGAACTTCAGTCAGGGTGCCGGCATGATCAATAACTCGGCTTTCTATCACGTCGATGCCGCCTATCATCTGGGGAGTCTCTTCCCCTGGGTCGACCTGGAAGCGGGAGGGAACTACCGCTATTACGCTCTCGACTCACGGGGTACCATTTTTCCCGATACCGCCGGGAATGCGATCTCATATTACGAGTACGGAGGTTACCTTTCCGCCACCAAGGAACTGATGGAGAAGAAACTCAAGGTCAATGCCGCCTTGCGTTACGACCGGTCGGAACATTTCACCGGCCACTTTTCTCCCCGTATCTCTGTTCTTTATACGCTGAACGACCGCCATTTCTTCCGGGCATCCTACCTTCGTGGTTATCGTAACCCCGGAGCCAAGGAACAGTACATCAACCAGGATCTCGCCACGGCCCGCCTCCTCGGAGGATTGCCCGGGATCTATGGGCATTACGATATTCCCGGCAACGCCATCTATCTGCAGAACGTCCTGCAGTTCAATGATTCGGTGCACTACTGTTTCCGCGAGGCCGATCCACCTTACGGTCAGGAACAAGCGCGCATGGCTAACCTCGATATCCTGAAGGCAGGCATCGTCGACCGCGGCCAGCTGGGTACCCTTCGCCCCGAATCGGTCAACAGCTTCGAGGTAGGGTACAAGGCGGATATCTCTCATCTCATTTTCTTCGATGCAGTGTACTATTACAGCGTATACAGGGATTTCATCGGTCTTATCCGGATGGTGAAAACCCGCACCTCGCCACGGACCGATCTTTATATGGCCTCCACACAAGTGAACAACACTTCCATGCGCGAGCTGTATTACATCTATACGAACTCGCATGAGAAGGTCTCTATCCAGGGGTTCTCGTTGGGCTGGAAGTGGCTGACACCGCTGGGGTCCATCGTCTCAGGCAATCTCACCTGGTCGGATCTCAACAGCCGCATCACCGACCCGGTGGTCCCCGGTTTCAACACGCCGCCGTTCAAGATGAACGTCTCCCTGGCCAACCGCAAGCTCGACCGGATGGAGAACAATCCCGGATTCCGCAACGTGGGCTTCAAGGTCAACTGGCGTTACCAGAGTCGTTTCTACTGGCAAAGTCCTTTCGGCGACGGATGGGTGGATCCCTATAATACGTGGGATTTCCAGGTGTCCTACCATTTCAGGAAACCCCGTTCCCTGCTGAAAGCCGGCGTCAACAACTTTTTCAATGTACGATATACCAATACCTTCGGAGGTACCCAGGTGGGGATCTTTTATTACATATCTTACCGGATCGATGATCTGCTGGGAGGGATGTTCTGATGAGAAAGATCATGACATATGTTCCTCGGTCCTTGCTGCTGGTGTTTCTGCTGACAGCAGGGGGCTGTTCCTATGATTTTCCGGAGGGGAAAGAGGAATACACTGCCGGTGAGCTGGACCTCTCCTCGTTTGTTGTGGTGGGTGACGATCATCCGGCAGGCTTCATGGATGGGGCGTATTATCTTGCCGGCCAGCAGCACAGTCCGGGTGTCATTCTTGCCTCCCTCCTGCAGCAGGCGGGTATGGGAATGCTAGAGCAGGCGGTCATCCCCTCGGTGAACGGCCTCAACGTGTATGAGGACAACAGCCATGGCCTGAAAGGACGGTACGAGCTGGTCTATCCCGACCGGGAGACGGAGACACCTGTGATCGTGCCCACCGCGGGAGAGTCGATCCCTCCTTACGAGGGCGATCCTGCTGCTGTCCGTGATCTGGCCGTGCCTTTTCTCACAAGCTGGCAGCTGGACGATCCTGTTGCACTCATGGCCAATCCCTACTATACCCGGATGGCCTTGGGTCATGACCAGGAGACGCTGATCGCCCGTGTCCGGTCGCTGCATCCCACTACCTTCCTGCTGTGGCTCGGCATGAGCGATATCCTGGGCTATGCTGCTTCCGGCGGTGAGGGGGATACCCTCCCGACAGGGAAGGTGGGTCCGACCGACCTGACCCCCGTGCCCCTTTTCGAGGAGAAGGTGACCCGTCTGGTGGAAACCCTCCTTGAGGACCCCCGGGCCAAAGGTGTGATCATCAATCTGCCCCGTTTCGATGATCTGCCCTATTTCTATTTCTATTCCTACGATTTCATCAAGCTGGAGAGCAAGATGGTGGCCCTGGCCAAGACGATGTACCGTGATTTCAACGATGCTGTGGCGGCCAACAACAGCGACCCGAACAATCCCAAGCGTCCTTATATCGACTTCAACGACAATGGTTATACGCTATATCCTCAGCGGGTGGTGGTGGTCGACACCACTCTGCCGGATGCTTATTATCCTGACGGGAGACCTCTGGAGAAATACCGGCAGCTGGAAGAAGATGAGCTGGTGTTGCTTAGCTTCCCCACGGAGATGCTGAAATACGGTATGGGATCGCTCATTCCCCTGCCGGAGCGGTATTATCTCCGCCGGTCACAGGTAGCAGCCCTTGCCCGGCGTACCGAAGCTTTCAATGAGGTGCTGCGCCGCCAGGCTGAGCAGCATCCCGGCAGGTTGGTCCTGGTTGATATCGCCACACCCCTGCATGCCATAGCCATGACCGGCAAACTCAACGGCTGGGGTAAACCGGCCAGTGACGCTCATTATGAATGGGACGGTGTGCCCCTGACGGCAAGACTGGGGCTTTACAGCATCTTCTCCCTTGACGGTATCCACCTGAACAAAAGAGGCAACGCCTGGCTCGTCACCTACGTGCGACAGGCGATGCTGGAGGCTTTTGCTACAAGGCTGCCCTCCGTCGATGTCAACAACCATCCCGGGAACATACCAAGGTACCCGTGATAGGACGGAGGTGAAGAAAAAAAGATGCTATTTCACCAGTCCGAACAGCCGGGGCAGCCACAGGCTGATGTCGGGGATGTAGGTGACCAGCAGCAGGACCACGACCATGGCTGCGAACATGGGCAACAGAGGGCGGATCACTTTCTCGATCTTCACCCCGGCCACACTGCATCCGATGAACAGCACCGATCCCACGGGAGGGGTGCACAGCCCCACGCTCAGGTTCAGCACCATGATGATGCCGAAATGAATGGGGTCGAGCCCCAGCTGGTCCTGCACCACCGGCAGGAAGATGGGCGTAAAGATGAGCACTGCCGGGGTCATGTCCATGAAGACCCCCACGAACAGCAGGATCAGGTTGATGATCAGCAGGATCACAAAAGGACTGTCGCTGATGCTCAGCAGTCCGTCGCTCACGTTCTGGGGGATGTTCTCGTAAGCCATGATCCAGGAGAGGCCGATGGAGGTACCTACCAGCAGGAGGACGATGGCGGTGGTCTTTACCGATCGGAGGATGACGCCGGGCAGGTCGCGCAGCCTCATCTCACGGTAGATCAGGGCGAGCACCAGGGCATAGAGGACCGCCACGGCCGACGCCTCGGTGGCAGTGAAGTAGCCGGCGATGATGCCTCCCACGACGATCACCAGCAGCAACAGGCTGGGCAGGGCGTCGAAGAAGGCTTTGATCCCCGCGACGGCACGCTCACGGTGTTTCACCGTGCGGTAAAGGACCCATCCGGCCAGCAGCCCGCCCAGAAGCCACCATGACAGATGCAGCAGACGCTGCGAGCCCTGCTCAGCCAGACGGGCCAGCAGCATCACCACCCCGGCGATGACCAGAAAGACTGCGAAGATCTTCAGCAGGGTGGTCATCACACCCCGCACACCTTTGTTCTTGTAGATCAGCATCGACATGGCCGTGAGCATCAGGGCCACTCCGGTGAGAATACCCGGCAGGTAGCCGGCAATGAAGAGGGCGGCTATCGACGCTCCGCCGCTGGCCAGCGAATAGACGATCAGCACGTTGCTCGGTGGGATGGAAAGACCGGTGGTGGCCGAGGTGATGTTGACGGCCGCACTGAAATGACGGTCGTAGCCCTCTTTCCGCATCTCCGGCTCCATGATGCTGCCGATGGCCGAGGCCGAGGCGGCCGCCGAACCGGAGATGGCCCCGAACAGCATGTTGGCGAAGATGTTGACGAAAGCCAGCCCCCCGGGGATGTTCCCCACCAGGGCACGCGCCAGATTGATCAGACGCATCGCTATGCCTCCGCTGTTCATGATGTTGCCGGCCAGGATGAAAAAAGGAATTGCCAAAAGTGCAAAGCTGTCCAGCCCCGTGGCCATACGATGCGCAAAAGTGGTGAAAGCCGGTAAAGGTGCGATCGTCACCATCATCGTCAGGATGCCGGATATGCCAATGCTGAAAGCGATGGGAACGCCCAGCGACAACAGGACGATGAAACTGACAATCAGGACAGCGATTCCCCAGATATCCATGATGCGTTATTTTTGACGGAGCAGGATCCGTATGTTGTCAATACCGTAATAAGTGATCAGCAGACCGCTCACGGGTACGACCAGGTAGACATAGCCCAGCGGCAACTGCAGGTCGGCCGAACGAACATCGAGCAGAAAACGGGTATACACCAGCCAGCTGCCTCCTACGGTCATCACAAAAATGCTGAACAGGATGATCAGGAGATTGATCGTCACCTGCAGACGTCGCCGTCGGACCGGGGAAGAGCGCTGCAGCAGCAGGTCGATGGCCAGGTGCTCGTTCCTGCCCGCCACATAGGCTGCCCCCAGGATACCCACCCAGATCATCAGGTAACCGGCCAGCTCCGTGGTGAACGAACTGGGGTTCACCAGGATGTATCTGCTGATCACCTGCCACAACACGTCGAGCACCAGCAGGCTCATCAGCACCACCAGGAATGCTTCCAGTGTTTTGTCCGTTCTTTCACGCCATGTCATGACAGCTCTGTTTATTTGAGGTTCTGTATCCTTTCGATGTATTTATTGATGATTTCGTCCTTACGGTACTCCTCGTACACGGGCGCCACCTTGGCCCGGAAAAGACTTTTGTCGGGACGGTAGATCTCCACACCTGCTTTCCGGACAGCCTCAAGCGACTCTTTTACACTTGCTGCCCATAGCTTTCGTTGTACTTTCACCGACTCACTGGCAGCCTGCTGGAGCCAGTGCTGCTCCTGCGGCGAAAGTTTTTTCCAGATCTTTTCGTTGATGATCAGTACATCGGGTACGGCCGTATGCTCATCCAGGGTATAGTATTTGCACACCTCGTAATGATGGGAGGTATAGAAGCTGGGCGGGTTGTTCTCCGCCCCGTCGACGACTCCGCTCTGCAGAGCCGTATAGAGCTCGCCCCACGAGAGCGGTGTGGGTGACCCTCCCATCGCCCGTACCATCTCCAGGGCGGTCTTGCTCTTCATGACACGTATCTTCAGCCCCTTCAGATCCTCCGGCTTGTGGATGGGCCGGGACACGGTGTAAAAACTGCGGCTCCCCGCATCGTAGAAGCACAAACCCCTGATCCATACATTCTCGGTGCTTAATAAGATGTCACGACCGATCTCACCGTCCTGTACCTTGAATGCATGTTCCTTGGAACGGAACAGATAGGGGAGCCCCAGCACCTTGTAGTCATCAGAGAAACTTTCCATGACAGCTGCCGAGACTTTTGTCATGGCCAGGCTGCCGATCTGTACCAGCTCAACGCACTGTTGCTCCGAGCCCAGTTGTCCGCTGGGATAGATCTGTATGGTCAACCGTCCGTCCGAGAGCTCCGCAACACGCCTGGCCATGAAAGCCATCGCCTGGTGAACGGGATGATCCACAGGAAGACTGTGTGCCAGCTTCAGGACTTTGTGCTGCTGATGACTGCAAGAAATGAACAGGATCATCAGAAACAACAGGATAATCCTCACAATCTTGGGTGTTCTTCCCCCGCATCGTGTGCACATACTACGGAAAATAAAGAATTAGTAGCCTAAAAATATAGCAATCCTTTCAATGAAACAAACGTTTGAGTAGAAATTTGTGTTTGAGTATCCTTATTCCGTTACCATGGGAGGCAGCCACATCGTCACGTTCACCACGATCATGCCTGCACGTCGGGCTGCCTCCAGTCCCCGTTCCGCATCTTCGAACACAACACATCTGTCAGGGGGCACTCCCATGTGCCTGGCACACTCCAGGAAAGTGTCCGGCTCTGGTTTATGACGTGTTACATCGTCGGCGGTGATGATCACATCAAAATACTTCAGCAGGTCGAGGTGCTCGAGAGTGGCTGTCGTGGAAGAACGACGGCGGCCCGTACCCACCGCCAGGGGAAGCCTGCCTTGATACCGCCGGACGATCTCCAGAACCTCGGGTACCGGCTTTACCATCTCTTCCACCCTGAAGAATTCCTGTTCCTTCCTGGCCGATAGTGCTTCGGGATCCACTTTGCCTTCCAGCCCGCTTTGTCTGATCAGATCCCGGGCGATGTGCAGGGAAGACAGCCCGGCATAGTAATAGAATTTTTCCTTTGGATATTTCATGCCGAAAGCTTTGCAGGCACGGGTCCAGGCTTTCAGATGGGCCGGGTTGGAATCGGTGAGGGTGCCGTCCATATCGAAGATGAGGCCGCGGGCCTGCTCGTCGATCATACGGTACACCTCGTCAAGGGTCATCATACTTCCTGGATTATTTGCCACAGGATGGATGCAAAGCTACGCGAATTTTCCTAATTTTGAGAAAACACAAAGATATGAACAGGTTCATCGAACGTTTACGGCGCAGATCGGTCATCCTCAGCGACGGCGCGTGGGGGACGATGCTGCAGGCACGGGGGCTGCCTCCCGGCGAGTGTCCCGAACGCTGGAACCTCACCCGACGCGACGAGGTGCTGGCCGTGGCCCGCGCTTATGCCGAGGCCGGCTCAGAAATGATCGAGACCAACAGTTTCGGCGGCAACAAGATCAAACTGAAGGAGTGCGGTCTCGACGACCGGACCTTCGAGATCAACCGCCTGGCTGCTGCCATTTCGCGTGAAGCCATGGGCGACGACGGCATCGTCATGGGGTCTATGGGACCTACAGGCAAGATACTCATGATGGGCGACGTCACCCCCGGAGAGATGTACGAAGCCTTTGCCGAGCAGGCCCGCGGCCTCGAAGAAGGCGGTGCCGACGTGGCCATGGTCGAGACCATGATGGATATCGAGGAAGCCCGTATCGCCCTGCGTGCCGTGAGGGAGAACACCTCTCTGCCGGTTATCTGCTCCTTCACCTTCGACAGGACCGGCATGGGAGAATACCGCACCATGATGGGCCACTCCCCGGCCGAGGTGGTACGTGCCATGAAAGAGGCCGGCGCCGACATGGTCGGGGCCAACTGTGGCCACGGCATTGAACAAATGGTCCCCATCGCCCGCGAAATGCGAGAGACCGACCCCGACATACCCATCCTCGTCCAGGCCAATGCCGGCGAACCCCACGTGCACGGCGACAAAACCGTCTTCGACGAAAGCCCTGAGGTGACCGCCTCCTGGGTACCCCAACTCCTCGACATCGGCATCGACGTCATCGGAGGATGCTGCGGCACCACACCCGAACATATCCGTGAAATACGAAAACAGATTGAAGCCTTCAACAGATCATGAAAACCCCGATCCTGCGATCCTCTTGGCTGGTGCCGGCAGCACTCCTTTTTCTGACTGCCGTCGCCTGCAGGACTAAAACGAAAACAACGAAGAACGACATGCAACAGCAAGAGATCTCACCAGGGACCTTCCTGTACGATGTTCAGGCCATGGAAGGACACAAGAGCTACCACATCCTGAAAGATGCTACGGGCCAAAAGCAGGTGCTTGTCTCGGGAGACCTGCAGGGACGTGTCATGACCTCCAGCCTTGACGGCCCTGCCGGCTACAGCATCGGATGGGTCAACACCGCCTTCATACAGCAAGACCGGGTGCAGGAACACTTCAACCCCTGGGGTGGGGAGGAAAGGATCTGGCTGGGACCCGAAGGGGGACAGTTCTCCCTCTTCTTCAAAAAAGGAGATCCTTTTGACCTGGACCACTGGTATACCCCTTCCGCTTTCGATACCGAACCTTTTGAGACCGTCTCCCAGGATGATACCTCCGCTCTCTTCCGTAAGGAGGTTACCCTGGTCAACTATGCCGGAACGGTATTGAAGATCGGGATCTCCCGCCGTATCAGCCTGCTGGGACAAAAACAGTTGATCGGCCTGCTGGGCGATACGCCGCTGCCATCGCTGAAATGGGTGGGCTATGAAAGCAGGAACACTCTCACCAACCTCGGTGAGAACGGTTGGGATGAGAAGAGCGGAATGCCTTCCGTCTGGTTGCTGGGGATGCTCAATCCCTCCGACCGTACCACGGTCGTCATCCCTTTTCACGATGATCCCGGCATCGCGGAGCGAATCGTTAACGATGAATACTTCGGCAAGATCCCGGCCGACCGTCTGAAGATCGCCAATGGTGTCATTTTCTTCCGTGCCGACGGCAAGATGAGGGGCAAGATAGGCCTGGGACCCCACAGGGCCAAAGAGATACTGGGCAGCTATGACGAAGAGCACCGTCTCCTCACCATCGTTTGGTACAATAAGCCCCGAGGGGCCACCGAGTATGTCAATTCGATGTGGCGCCTCCAGGAAAACCCTTTTCAGGGTGACGTGGTCAATGCTTACAACGACGGTCCCCTGCCCGGGGGCGGACAGCTCGGACCTTTCTATGAGCTGGAGACCTCTTCACCGGCAGCCCGTCTGAATCCCGGTGAACAGCTCACCCACATCAGCCGGACCTGGCATTTCACAGGCGACGAACCTGACCTCGATACCATCGCCCAATATCTCTTCGGCGTGGGAATCGGCGAGATCAGAGCAGCCTTCTGAACACTCCGGCACCGTCGTGAATTCTGTTGAAAGTAGTAGGACTTTTGCCTTTTTCTGCTTATTTAGAATAATTCTTATTAACTTCGCCCGGAACAGAGAGGGAAGGTATGGAAGAAGAAGAAGGATTGTCATTTGAAGAGTTCCGGTTGAGGGTTCTGCAGGACTATCGTCTGGCATGGCTGAGCCGTCAGCTCAGCATCCTGGGGCGTAAGGAGGTGCTCAACGGTCGGGCCAAGTTTGGCATCTTCGGCGACGGGAAGGAGATCGCCCAGCTGGCCCTGGCCCGTCAGTTCCGGGAGGGCGACTGGCGGTCAGGCTACTATCGCGATCAGACCTGGATGCTGGCTGCGGGCATCATCACCCCCGAGGATTTCTTCCATCAGCTCTACGGGAACACGAATCCTGAACTGCAAACCGGCAACGGAGGGGTCTCCTTCAATAACCATTTTTCAACCCCCAACATCCATCCTGACGGCAGCTGGCGCGACCTGACGTCCCAAAAGAACAGTTCGGCCGATATCTCTCCTACGGCAGGTCAGATGCCACGCCTGTTAGGTCTGGCTTACACCAGCAAACTTTTCCGGGAGATCAGGGAATGGCAGACCTATACCTCCCTCTCCCGTCAGGGGAATGAGGTGGCTTTCGGTACCATCGGAGATGCCAGTACTTCCGAAGGACATTTCTGGGAGACGCTCAACGCCGCAGGCGTCCTGCAGGTGCCCATGGCCCTCACCGTCTTCGATGACGGCTACGGTATCTCTGTCCCCAGATCCTCTCAGACCACCAAAGGGAATATCTCCGAGGTGCTGAAAGGATTTGAACGTGACGATGACCAGACCGGGATCGTTATCTTCAGGGGAAAAGGATGGGACTATCCCGGTCTTTGCAGGATGTACGAGGAAGGGATCCGTCTCTGCCGGGAAGAGCATGTGCCCGTTCTCTTCCATGTGGATGAGATGACCCAGCCCCTGGGTCACTCCACTTCGGGATCCCACGAACGTTATAAGTCGAAGGAGCGGCTGCGCTGGGAGGAGGAACATGATCCGATCCCAAAGATGCGGGCATGGATCCTTGCCAAAGGCCTCGCTGACGACCGGGAGCTTACCACCCTCGAAGAGGAAGCTGCGGAAGAAGCACGGCAGGCCAGAAGAAAGGCATGGAAGGATTTCCAGCAGCCCATCCTCGAGCTGCGTGATTCGCTCATCCGGATCATCGACAACCGTTCCTGTATGTGCCGTCACGACCATGTGGACAAGGTGGGGATCATCACCGACCGGCTGAAGCGTATCCCTTCTCCCGTCCGGAAAGATGTCTTCAGCGCCGCCCGGCAGATCCTCCGATGGGTATGTGCCGACTGTCCCATGCGCGAGAGCCTGCAACGTGACCTGGTGCAGTGGATCGAAGAGAATACACACGACGCCTGGCGCCGTTACAATGCCCATCTGTACAACGAGACCCCTACCTCTGTGCTGCAGGTGGAACCCCTCCCCCCTGATTTTGATGAAGAGAGCGAAAAGGTGCCGGGACGGATGATCCTGCGGGATAATTTTGACAGGCTGCTGGAACAGTATCCTCTCCTCACCATCTTTGGGGAGGATGTGGGCCGTATCGGAGGGGTCAATCAGGCCCTGGAAGGCCTGCAGAAAAAATACGGTCACTGGCGGGTCACCGATACCGGCATCCGGGAGGCGACCATCGTGGGGCAGGGCATCGGCATGGCCCTGCGTGGGCTGCGGCCCATTGCCGAGATCCAGTATTTCGACTACCTTCTTTATGCCCTGCAGACCATCAGTGATGACCTGGCCACCACCACCTACCGTACTCGCGGGACCATGATCGCACCTCTGATCATTCGCACGCGTGGTCATCGTCTGGAAGGGATCTGGCACTCCGGCTCTCCCTTGAGCATGGTCATCAATTCCATCCGCGGGGTGTATGTTTGTGTCCCGCGCGACATGACGCGGGCGGCGGGTTTTTACAACACCCTCCTGGCCGGCCAGGATCCTGCCCTGGTGATCGAGCCGCTCAACGGCTACCGCATACGTGAACGACGTCCTGCCAACCTCGGTGTGTACCGCATCCCCCTCGGCGTGCCGGAAGTGCTGAACGAAGGCAACGACCTGACCCTCGTTACTTATGGATCGTGTGTACGGATCGCCTCCGAGGCGGTGGAGCGCCTGGAAGAATTCGGCATCTCCGTAGAGCTCATTGATGTGCAGACCCTTATCCCCTTTGACCTGCCCGGGATCATCCTTGAGTCGCTGAAGAAGACCAGTCGCATTCTCTTCTTTGATGAGGATGTGCCGGGCGGCGCTACCGCCTACATGATGCAGAAGGTCCTGGAAGAACAGGCAGGCTGGCAATGGCTCGACAGCCAGCCACGAACCCTTACTGCCCGGGAACACCGCCCCGCCTATGGTACCGACGGCGATTACTTTTCCAACCCGAATGCAGAGGATGTTTTCGACACCGTGTATGAAATGATGCACGAAGCCGATCCCGAGAAATTCCCCGACCTTTTCTGATCCCTCCAGCTAACAAAATCCCGATCAGGTTGTTCTGAGATTGCATTTTCGCCTTCCCGCCCGGCATGCGGAAAAGCGAAGAAAATAGGGCATATCTCGGGAAGAACTATTAAAAACTTTTATTGTCTGAATTGTATCAGAAGGCTTATTATGTCCTAGTACTTAGAAAAAATAGTGAGAATGGATTTGTCTATTTCTACGTAGCGAGTTACGTAGTTTGCTACGTAGATATTCTATAAAGTACTGGTATGTAGCATGATGCAGGCGAGATGACAGGGAGGTTCTCTATTGCACTGGGATCTCTTTTTCGGGGGGGATCTCGCCGGGGGCATACCGCCGGATCTTGTAATTGAGGGCAGCGATCAGGATGCTCATCACGGGGCTGATGAGGTTGAAAAAGGCGTAAGGCAGGTAGGTGAGGGTGGGCACGCCCAGAACGGTGGCCTGGGTGGCACCGCCCGTATTCCACGGGATGAGCACCGAGGTGACGGTGCCGGCATCTTCGAGGGTACGGCTCAGCAGCTCAGGCTTGTATCCGCGCCGCCGGTAGGTGCGGGCGAACATTCGTCCCGGCACCACGATGGAGATGTACTGGTCGGAGGCGGTGATGTTGAAAAAGATGCAGGTGAAGACCGTCGAAGCCACCAGCGAGGTGGTGTTGCGAACCACTTTGAGGATGCTTTGCGAGATACGTGTCAGAAAATGTCCCGCCTCCATCATTCCCCCGAAGACCATGGCTGCCAGGATGAGCCAGATGGTGTTGAGCATGCCTGCCATCCCTTTGGTGGCCAGCAGCCTGGTGACGATGGGACTGGAGGTGGGGATATCCACGGGACCGAACATCGCCTGCATGCTGGCGATCCAGGCAGCCCTGGCATAGCTGCCTCCGCCGTGGGCCACCAGCCGGATGGCCTGGGGCTGAAAGATCAGGGCAAAGAGGACGCCCAGCAGAATGCCCGTGAGCAGGGCAGGCACTGCCGGCACACGCCGCACAATGATGTAGATGAGCAGCACCGGCACCACCAGCAATACAGGCGTCAGATGGAACGTCTCCCGCAAGGCCGTCATCACCTCCTTCACATCCGTATGGTTGACAGGATAGTGCAGCGTGAAACCGATCACCAGGAAAGCCAGCATCGCCAAAGTGATCGATGGACCGGTGGTGATGGTCATGTAACGGATGTGGGTGAACAGGTCGGTGCCGGCCATGGCCGGAGCCAGGTTGGTAGTGTCTGAAAGGGGTGACATCTTGTCGCCGAAATAGGCTCCCGAGATGATGGCTCCCGCCACCAGGCCGTCGTGGATGCCCAGGGTACGGCCTATGCCCATCAAGGCTATGCCGATGGTGGCGATCGTCGACCACGAACTGCCGGTGGCCAGTGAGACCAGTGCCGAGATGGTGATGGCGGCAAAAAGGAAGATCTTCGGGTTGAGGATCTCCAGACCATAATAGATCAGCAATGGTACAACACCGCTCAACATCCACGTGCCGGCCAGTGCACCGATCAGAAACAGGATCAGGATCGCCGGCATGGCCGACGAGATGCTCCGGATGATGCTCGCCTCCATCTCTTCCCAGCGTACCCCCGTGGTGTAGGCCACCACCCCGGCTATGGCCGCAGCCAGGATCAGGGCCATCTGGTTCGAGCCCGCCAGCGTATCCTCGAAAAGATGTACGTTCAGGAAGAGAAAGAAGATAAGAAAAAAGAGAGGGACCAGTGCCTGGAAGAGGGTAGGTTCTTTCCTCTGCTTCGCAGTCGTGGTCATCACCTCTCGCCGTTATTTGTGGAAAAGAAAATGAAAGACTTTCCGCAGGAAGGAAGGTGACCGGTGTTCCTCCTCGTAATATCCTTCCCCGTAACCGTAGGCCGTACCGTAACCGTAGTGATAACCGTAGCCATATCCGTAACCGTAACCATAGCTGTAGCCGTAATAGCTTGACAGCTTGATGTCGTTGACCAGGATCGCCAGTTTCTTGAGATCCTGTTTCTCATACAGCTCGTCAATGAAGGGAAGGATATTTTTGCTGGAGTAGTTCTGCCGGACGAGATAGAGGATCACGTCGGCATAAGGGGCGAGCATCAGTCCGTCGGTGACGATGCCCACGGGCGGGGTGTCCATGATGATGAACTCGAACTCTTTACGTGCCCTTTCGAAGAACTCCTGCACGCGACCTGATTCCAGGAGCTCGGCAGGGTTGGGGGGGGTACTGCCTGCGGGTGCGACGTACAGGTTTTCATACTGGGAAGGCAATACCACATCTTCATAGTTGCTGTGTCCTACCAGGTAGGAGCTCAGTCCCTGGCTGTTGTCCACATCGAAGTCGCGGTGGATACGGGGCTTGCGCAGGTCGAAGCTGGCCAGCAGCGTCTTCTTGCCCGACATGGCGATGATCACGGCCAGGTTCTCCGCAGCGAAGGTCTTCCCTTCACCACTCACCGTCGAAGTGATCAGGATCACCTTCTGCCCCTGCTCACGCAGTTTGTACTGCAGGTTGGTGCGGATGGCCCGGAACGACTCGGCCAGCGCCGACTTGGGATGTTCGGCCACCGGAATGTTCTCGTCGGTGGTGTTGTGCCCGATGGTCCCCAGAATGGGAACGCGGGTCTTGTTTTCAATATCCTGCTTGTCGACGATCTTGTTGTTGAAATATTCCACCAGCAGCAGGATCACCAGCGGAATGAGAAAACCCAGGACCAGAGCTATCATGTAGTTGAGGCTGTTCTTGGGTGATACCTTGGTAGCGTTCTCCGGCCTTGCGATGTCGAGGATCTTGTTGTCGGCCACGTTCGAAGCCTTGGCGATGCCGGCTTCTGCCCTCTTCTGCAGAAGGTAAGTGTAGATCTCGTTGTTGATGTTGTACACCCGCTGGATGGCCAGCAGCTCACGCTCCTTCACAGGAAGCTTCTTGATACGGTCGGTCAGCGAGGCGATCATGTTGTCGATCTCCTGGATGTTCATCTCGGTCGACCGGATCAGGTTGCGCACGTTCTCCAGCAGCATCTTCGTGAGTTCTTCGATCTTCTGGTTCACCGAGTTGATGGCCAGGGAGTTCGACTGTGTGCTCAGCTGGAAGGAGGTCTTCTGGTTGTACAGGTCCATCAGCTGCTGGATGAGGGAAAGCAGCACGGGATCATTGATGCCGGCCACCGAAGGAGCCACCATGTCGTTCACGTTGGCATTGGCCGAGAGATATTTCAAAAGATACTGGTAGTAGTTCTTCTGGATCTCCAGCATCGCCTTGTTGGTCTGGTACGAGCTGATCTTTTCGTAGATGGTCATCCCTTCCTTGCTGAGGTCGAGCACCTGGTTGCGGATGCGGAACTGTTCCAGGCGGCTCTCGGCCCGCTGCAGGGAGTCCACAATGTTTTTGAGCTGTTCGTCGATGAAACGCATCGTATTGGTGGCAATGCGGTTCTTCTCTTCCAGCCCCGAACGGATGTACACATCACCCAGCTTGTTGAGATAGTCGCACTCCTGCTCGGCCACGGGACCTTCCATCGTCAGGATGAGGATCGACCCTTTTTTGTCGTTGACCGTGATGTTGAGCTTGCCTTTGTAACGATTGACCAGGCTGTTTTGGTCGTTGATGATGAAGTAGTACTTGTTCGACAACTGCTCTTCGGGGTCGAACTGGTCGGGGTGACGGAGGTAGATACGGAAAGAGAAGAACTCATTGGTAAAGGGATCGCCGAAATGCATCACGGTGTCCACGTTCATCTCTTCGTCGATCTGGAGGCGGTAGCGTTCTTTGTCGAGGATGAACACATTGACACGATGGCCGCGTGTCTGGGCATGGGTGGTATCCAGCTCCACCACGAAAGGAGAACGTTTGTAGAGCTGTGACTCTTTGATACCGCGCCGACCCACCGATACGTATGTGATCTCAAAGTCTTTCAGCTCGCTCAGGGCCCGCTGTGCCAGGGAATACGACTGCAGGATGCCCATCTCGTTGTAAACGTTCTTCTTGCTGCGGAAGATGTCCATCCCCTCGATGATGTTCTCGTAACCCGTAAGCTGGCCACGACCCGCCTTGGTGTCATCACGGACGATGATCGTGGAGGTGACACTGTATTTGGGCGTGGAATACCGGTTGACCATGTAGGCCCCGACCAGGGCGATAAAGATGGCGATGGCGAACCAGTACCAGTTGTACAGGATCTTCAGCAGGAACTTTTTGATATCGATCGTCTCTTCCTGGATGAACGGGTATTCTTGCTGCAGGTTCTCCATGTGCGAGATACGCTATTTGATGAATGAAAGAACGAGGATGAGGGTGGATATACTGGAGAGGATGATGCTCAGCACCGGGATGTTGGCACGGAACGACCTGCTCTTGAGCGGTTTGACGTAGACGATGTCGTTGGGCATCAGGAAGAAGCCGTCCGATCGGATGAAGTCGGAACGGGTCAGGTCAAGATGATAGGTGATGGTCTTGTTGTCTATGGTGGGACGCAGCACCAGCACCTGACGCCGGTTACCGTCGATGGTGATGTCTCCGGCACGCGAGATCGCCTCCAGTACCGTCAGCTGTTCGTTGTAGTTGATGTAGGTGCCCGGCCTTGCCACTTCGCCCAGGACGGAGAACTTGAAGGTCAGAAGCTTGACGATCGTGGAAGCATCTTTCAGGACCCTGTTCACCTGCTCGCGGATGGCTGCGGCAGCCTCTTCGATGGTCAGCCCTTCCACCTTCACCGTGCCGATCAGGGGGATCTCCACATAACCGCTGTCGTTCACCGAATAACCGTAGATGTACAGGCTCATGTCATTGTTGAACATGTTGTAATTGTTCGTCGAGTAGTTGGGATTGTAGATCTGATTGACCCGTGGGTCGGCACTGGAGATCTTCACGTAAAGGATATCGCCCACCTGCAGACGGTAAGAAGGTGACTTCTCCCTGGGAAAGACCGGCTGGGAGAGCGTATCAATATCCTGAAGATATGTGATGTTCTTTTGGGTGGTACAGGAGGAAAACACCAGCAGCAGCATCAGAACCCCCCCGGAAAAATATCTCATCATGGTCCGGATTCGCTTTTATAGTTCGCAAACTTAATCAATATTTTGTTACTCCCCAAGATCCGGGATGTGCATTTCATCTATGAGATCAGCGGTTTTGTCATCTTTTTTCGCGAAGAATTCATTAACTTTGTTATAGAACGGAAAGTTGGGAAGATGGATCTGGGATACGATTTCTTTTCGGTCGAGAAGCGGGATACTGTACCGGCACGGGGCCGTGTGCTGGTGTCAGAGCCTTTCCTTCCCGATGCCTATTTCAAGCGGTCGGTGGTGTTGCTGGCCGAATACGGCAAGGAAGGGGCTTTGGGTTTTGTCCTGAACAAGCCGGTGGAGATGGGCATGGACAGGTTGGTGGAAGGGTTCCCGGCCGTCGATATACCCGTTTCCCTGGGCGGGCCGGTAGCCACCAATACCATGCATTTCATACACACCCTCGGCGAGCTTCTTCCCGGAAGCCGTCAGATAGCTGGAAAAGTGTACTGGGGAGGAGATTTCGGTACACTGAAGGAGCTGGTGAAAGAGGGACTGGTGGGACCAGGACAGGTGCGTTTCTTCATCGGCTACTCCGGATGGTCGGCAGGTCAGCTGGAACGTGAACTCTCCGAGAACTCCTGGGTCATCACTGAGATCGATACGCCCAGGATCATGTCGGCCACCACCCCCGAAGCCTGGAAAGAGATCCTGCGCGAGATGGGAAGGAAGTACCGTCTCTGGGCCTCCTTCCCGGAAAATCCAGGCATGAACTGAGAAAACTTTTCCCTTCTTTGTTCTCCGGATCTTTCAGAAAAGCTGGTTAAGAAAGACCTTCATCAGCGAGGGGTGTATCAGTACGGGATAGAAGAACCCGAAAACCGCTCCGTAAAAGTGGGCGTCGTGGTTGATGCGCTGGTCGCTGCGGCGGGCCATGTACTGGGAATAAAGCAGATAGAGTACGCCGAACAGGATGGCCGGCATGGGGATGAAATAAAAATAGATCATGCTTTTAGGCTGGAAGAAGATGGAGATGAAGATCACCGAGGAGACGGCACCCGAGGCACCTACGGAGTTGTACATGGGATCATGCCGGTGTTTCATGATCGATGGGATGGCCGATACCACCAGCCCGCCGAAATAGAGCAGCAGATAGTGAAGCGTGGGGTTGTGGAGATAGCCGTAGGAGGCCAGGTCGGTGAAGACCCGTTCGGCAAAACGCCCGAAAGAATAGAGCACGAACATGTTCACCAGCAGATGGACCCAGTCGCCGTGAATGAAGCCGTGGCTGATCAGACGCCAGTATTCCCTGCGGCGGACCATCTCGTAAGGGTTCATCGTCATGCGGTAGAAGAAGGAGGTGTTGCTGAAAGCATACACCGAGATGCCGGTGGTGATGAGGATGATCAGAAGGGTGACGCTCATAGAAGTGGATTTTTAATGCTGGATGTAGAAAAGGAGCTCTTTGAGCAGTTCACAGGTGTCGGCGCTCAGGTTGCCGATCCCTTTGGAGCGGGCGTCGGTCTTGCGGAGGGCGGCGATGATCCCCCGCAGCTTGGAGAATGAATAACGTTTGGCGGCCTGCGCATAATCCCGCAGGAAATATTCCCGGACCCCCAGGCGCGAGGCCAGCTCCTTGCGCGGCAGCTGACGATGTACATGGTACAGCATCACCTTCAGGAAGAAACCATACAGGAAAGCTACGGTCATCTGCAGAGGATGATGTTTGGGGTCGTTGCAGAAAAAGCGGGCGATACGCTGGGCCTTCACCACATCGCCCGCGATAAGGGCGTTCTGTAACTCAAAGATGTTGAAATCCTTGCTGTAACCTGAATATTTCTCGATGTGTGCCGCGGTGATGTTTTTCTCACCTTCGGGGAGGGTGAGGAGCAGTTTTTCCAGTTCGTTCATCACATGGGCGATGCTGTCGCCGGCATATTCGGTCAGAAGGGTGGCCGCCTTCATGTCGATGCCGATACCCCTTTTTTCCAGATGTTCGGTGATCCATTGCGGCATCTGGTAGTCGCGGATACGGGTGGACTCGTAGAGCCGGCAGTGGGGTGAGGCCTGCAGGAGCTTGTAAAAGGAGCTGCGCTTATCGGGGTGCCCGTGCTTGTAGGCGAAGACCAGGACGGTAGCAGGGTTGGGATGTTGCAGGTAACTGCGCAGCGGATGGTGTGGGTCATCCACCTCCTTGTAGGAGAGATCCTGGGCCTCCCGTACGATGATCACCTGACGGTCCGACATCATGGGATGGCGCATCGCCGCCTCCACGATCATCTTCAGGGTGGAGTCCTTGCCATAGAAAACCAGCTGGTTGAAGGCTTTCTGTTCCTCCGGGAGCAGCTCCTTCTCCATCACCCCCGTGAGGAGATCGATGAAATACTCTTCATCCCCCATCAGGAAATAGACGGGAGCGACCTTCCCACCCCTGATCTCCCTGAGGAGATCTTCGTGGCTCGTGTTGCCTTTCTGGGCCATCTCTCAGAAACGCAGATGTTTGACGGAAAGCCCCTGGTTCTTGATATCCATCAGGGCATCGTAGCCGATCTTCAGATGGTCTTCTGTGAAACGGTCGTTGACATATTTGTCCGATTCGCGTGTCTTGATGCCGGTGGAGATCATCGGCTGGTCGGATACCAGCAGCAAGGCCCCCGAGGGGATGTCGTTGGCGAAGCCGACAGTGAAGATGGTGGCCGTTTCCATATCGATGGCCATGGCCCTTGTCTTGAGCAGGTACTTCTTGAAACGGTCGTCGTATTCCCATACCCGGCGGTTGGTGGTGAAAACGGTACCGGTCCAGTAGTCCCTGCCGTGATCGGTGATCGAGTTGGAGACGGCGCGCTGCAGACTGAAAGCGGGCAGTGCCGGTACCTCCGGCGGGAGGTAGTCGTTCGAGGTACCTTCGCTGCGTATGGCGGCGATGGGCAGGATAAGATCCCCCAGCTTGTTCTTCTGTTTCAGTCCGCCGCACTTGCCCAGAAAGAGCACGGCCTTGGGTGTGACCGCCGTGAGCAGGTCGAGGATGGTGGCGGCATTGGGGCTGCCCATGCCGAAATCGATGATCGTAATGCCGTCGTGCGTCGCCGTGGGCATGTTGGCATCCTGCCCCCGGATGGGAACCCCGTACCAGCGTGAGAACATCTCTACATACGAAAAAAAGTTGGTCAGCAGGATGTACTTCCCGAACTCTTCCAGGTCACAACCGGTATACCGTGGTAACCAGTCCTTTACAATCTCTTCCTTCGTCTTCATGCTTGGCTTCCTTGTTCATTCCTTCCGTCCTGCCGGACCTGCGGAGCGATTTTTTATAACTTTGCTAAAATAAGAAAAAAAAGCCGGCGGATGAAAGTGCTCAACCTGCCTTCCTATCCTTTTGATGTGCGGATGAGGGACGGGAAGGAATATCTCTTCGATCCGGTGCGGAAGAAGGAGGTGCGGCTGACCCCTGAGGAGTGGGTGCGGCAGCATTTCATCCGTTACCTGCATCATCATCTTGGATATCCCCTGACATGGATGCAGGTGGAGAAAGAGTTTTCGTGGAACGGTTTTTCGCTGCGCAGTGATATCCTGGTGCTCACGCGCGAGGCGGTGCCGGCGATGATCGTGGAATGCAAGGCGCCCGAGGTTCAGCTCACCGATGAGGTTTTTGCCCAGATCGCCCGCTACAATCTGCCTTATCAGGTGCCTTTCCTGGTCGTCACCAACGGGATGGTGCACTATTGTTGCAGGATGGATTATGAAAAGGGGAGCTACCGCTTCCTGGATGCCATTCCCTACTATGAGGAACTGGGAGTGAGCAGCTGAAAGAAAAGTTCATCGATCCAGTGACCGTCACGCAACAGCCACTCTTTCTTTCTTCCTGTCTGAACAAAACCTCTGGAACGGAACAGGCGGATGCTGGCCTCGTTATCCACGGTGATATTGCAATATACCTGATGCAGCTGCAGGGTGGTGAAGCAGTAGGAGAGGAGCAGGTCGAGCGCTTCGCCGGCATAGCCTTTTCCGCGGTCGGAAAGCTCCTTGATGAGGATGCCTATACCGGCACGGCGGTGCATGGGGTCGAAGGCGAAAAGATCGATGGTGCCGACGGTGCGGTGAGGATCTTCCCGCAGATCAATCATGAATCGTACCTGTTTCTGCTCGAAGATGTCCTTATGGGCATTCTCCAGGTACTGCCGCAATACGTAACGCGAGAAAGGGGTCAGTGTGTTGCTGACAGGCCACACCTCAGGATCATTTTCCCATCGATAGAGGAGATCCAGATCTTCGGGTTCGGGGGCACGCAAACGTACCAGTTTGCCTTCCATGGTTACTGCAGCCACTCTTAGTCACTGTTGGGGTTTGTCTTCCGAGTCGCTGTAGACCTTCTTGACAAAAACATCGGGATACCCTTTTCGCAGGATCTCCAGGCGGGCCTTCTTGGCCTCCTCAAGGGTCTTGTATTGTCCGTAAGTGTATCGGTAGAAGGCGTCTTTTCCGTGGAGGATCACGACGTTGTCCAGGTCCTTGAAATAGGAAATGTCTACGGGCTTGAGGAGGGCCATCAGCTGGACCGTGTAGTAAAGGACTTTCCTGCCCTCCTTGTCGACATAGTCGGGATTTCGGACCATCACATCGGTGACGACCTGGAGCGAGTCGGGAGAGACGGCAGGCAGGGTCGGCAGGGGGGAGGTGATCACGGGAGCAACCCACGAGGTGTCTTTGCTGAGAGGCAGGTCGACAATGATCTCGCGGGAGGCGCTTTCCACACTGACGGGAACGCTTATACGTTGAGACAGCACTCCTGACCCGCCGGCACTCAACACATAATGTCCCGGCTTCACCCTGAAGAAATACCATCCGCTGTAAAGGTCAGGTATGCCGATGTCGGTGGTGTCATCCTTCACGGTATCGATGAGCGTGATGCGTATCTCCGGGAAAAGCTCCCGGTCGGCCACACTGTCAACGGTCACCAGACCCTTGATCTCGAACCAGGGCATCTCCTGGCCCCCCAGGAAGTCGAGACGGTAGATGTTGGTTTCCTTGTAACCGTTGTCCATCGACTTGTATCCAGACCGGCCGTTCAGATAGGGCTGGAAGTGCAGGTCGTTGTCGGTGGTGTTGAGGGGATAGCCCACGTTCTCCGGCTTGCTCCAGCCCTCTCCTTTTTTACGGGCGACAAAAATGTCGTACCCGCCCATGTTGTAGTGTCCTTCGGAAGAGAAATAGAGCAGCGAGTCGTTCATCGTGATGAAAGGGGTGTTCTCGTTGTAGCGGGTGTTGATGACCGGTCCCAGGTTGGTCGCCGGACCCCAGTCGCCCCCTTCCTCACGGTGCGACACGTATATGTCGAGCTTGCCATGCCCTCCCTCGCGGTTGCTGGTGAAATAGAGGGTCTTGCCGTCCCGGCTGACCGAGGCATGCGACTCGTAGAATTTGGTGTTGATGTTCTTGTTCAGTTTCTCGATCTTCGACCAGACGTCGTTCTTCAAATGGGAGACATAGAGGTTCCCGACAAAATTGTCGATCTTGTATAGATAGAGTTCGGTACCATCGTAATTGAGACAGGTGGAGGAACAGTCCTTTTCTGAGCCGATCTCGTCGGTGATGTCACGGGGAGGCATCCACCGTCCCTGTATTTTACGGGAATAATAGATGATACGGTCCTCGCCGAAGTAGGCGGTGAAAACCAGCGCGTTGCCGTCGCCGGAAACAACGGGGTTCTCATTGAGCGAGGAAAGATTGATCGTATCCCCCAGGTTCGTTCTCTGCATCTGGATGGGAGAGGCCATCAGCTTCTTGGCGTTCTCACAGGCGATGATCTGCTGATCGACAAAGTCGGCATCGATCATCTCCTTGCCCGAACCCAGCTGCTCCTTGAAATATTTGTATGTTTCGATGGCCTTGTCAAGCTGGTTGTTGACACGGTACGCATTCCCCAACTGAAAATAGACATCCAGCGGAGCGCGCGTTTCGTTGAACGACCGTTCGTTGGCATCGTAGCTGGCATTCTTGGCGGCGGTTTCCAGGTAGGAGATGGCTTTGTCCTTTTCGTGCGGAGTGTTGAGATAACAGACGCCGATCTTGTAAGCGATATTGGCATTGTTGGGCATCACCTGATAGATCACCAGATAAAGAGGGGTGGCCAGTTCATATTCCTCGTACAGGAAGTGGGACTCTGCCTCCTTGAAGAACTCTTTCAGTTCAGCACGGCCCTGTCCCGTCGTGGTCCCGGAAAAGTAAAGGAACAACATAAAAAAGAACAGGATCGTTTTTGCGGCATTCCTGATCATAGGTCGTTCGTGTTAACCTTGTATTCGTATAGATAATTTCCCGATGAGGAATAATAACGGTAGGTACGGGTTTTGGGATCGTAAATGATGCGTATGAGAACATCGCCTGTACCTTTGTCCCGGATGATGATCTCGTGCCGTTTTGCGGGGTCGACCTTCCTGCCGTGCATCTCCACCGCCCCTTCGTATACCCGTACTTCAGGTTTTTCATTGGGGATGATCTCGATACGGTAGATGTCTTTCTTGCCGTAGCCATCGTCACGTATCAGGGCGAGATAGCCGGCCAGACCGTTCCTGACCGGGAAGAAATAATCGTTATCGCCCGTGGTGTTGACGGGGTAGCCGATGTTGGTCGGGATCTCCCAGCCGTTGTCTTTTCGTTTGGAGAAGAAAATGTCATAACCGCCCATGTTGTAATGGCCTTCGGAGACGAAGAAGAGTTTGCTGCCATCGTCGGAGAGGTAAGGGGCGTCTTCGTTGAAAGGTGTGTTGATGGTCTTTCCCAGGTTCTCGGCCGGTCCCCAGGTGCCATCAGCCTGGAGCCGCGAACGGTAAATATCCATTTTCCCGAAACCTCCACGCCGGTTGCTGGAAAAGTAAAGAATCTTGTTGTCGGGCGAGAGGCTGGCATGAGCTTCCGCTCTGCCGGAGTTGATGTTCTCTCCCAGCGGTTCCATTTTGGTCCAGAAACCATCCTTCCAGTGGCTGATGTATATGTCACGTTCGTTGCCCGTGCCCCGGACCAGATAGAGAGTCTGCTTGTCAGCAGAGATGTCGGTGGGATAAGCATCGCCGTCGGAACCTACCTGAGGGGTGATGTTCACCGGTGCGGTCCAGTTGCCCCCTTCCCGGCGTGACATGAATATGGCATTGTAGAACTTCAGCTCGGTCATATAGATGAGCACCGTCTCGTCACGCGATACGACAGGGGCATAATTGTTTGTGGAAGTGTTGATGGGTTTGCCCAGGTTCTGCTCCTCCACCTGCACGGGAATGTCCTGAATGATCTTGGCTTTCTCACAGGATCTGATAGCGTTTTCCACTATGGTTCGGTTGTACCTGTCATCGAAATCGGGCAGGTTGAGGAACTGCTGGTAAGCTTCCAGGGCTTTGTCCAGACGGTTGGCGATGCGGTAGGCATCACCCAAATAAAAGATCGCATATTCGGGAGCTTTCGTCTCCTTGGGAGAACGCTTCTTGTATTTGGGGTTGATGTCTTTTACCGCCTTCTCCAAAAAAGGAATGGCCTTGGTCTCTTCTCCGGGCACATGCAGATAACATACACCGATCTTGTAGTCCAGATTGGCGTTTTCATACGGGGTGCCGACCAGCTTCAGGTAGTTGTACAAGGCTTCCTGATAATCTTCCCCGAAAAAGAAGTAATCGCCGTCTTTCAGAGCACCTTCCAGGTCGTTCTCGTTTTGGGCGGTAGCTGTAAAAAGCAAAGAAGAAGTAAGGAAGATGATTATGATGGAAGCGATTCTCATCGGATAATTAAACTAAGATTATGTCAAATTTAAAAAAATAATCATGAAATGCACAACAATGATACGCAAAACCGAACAGGTTGGTTACTTTCCGTCGAGGGAGGATCGTTCTCAATGCAGGGGTCGCAGTTCCTGTGGTACTTCCTGGATGATCCGGATCCTTTCGCTTTCCTTGCCCTGGAAGCGGTAGGTGGCGCGGCGGTTGAGGGCCCGACCGCGGGGGTTGTCGGAACCGTCGGGATTGCTGTTACGTGCCACGGGACGGCTCTCTCCGTAGCCTTTGACGGAAAGCCTAGAGGAAGAGATCCCTTGCCGGATGAGATAATCCCGTACCGATCTTGCACGACGCAGGGAGAGTCGCATATTGTAAGCTTCGCTCCCCAATGCGTCGGTATGACCCTCGATCACCACCGTAACGGCAGGCAGTTCGGTCAAAATGGATACCAGGCTGTCGAGGATGCCACGTGCCCTGGGGGTGAGATCGTAACGGTTGAATGCAAAATGGACCGGGCGGATGGTATAGATGGTTCTCTCTTCAGGGGGAGGCAGTACCTCGACAGGCATCTCCAGGGCAACATGTTTTTGACCGGCTTCCAGCGAGATATCCTGTGAGGTCTTTTCCACACCTTCACCCTGTACGGTGATGCGGTATTCGCCTGTTGGCAGGCGCAGGCGGAAATGACCCTGATCGTCGGAGGTGATCACCGCCACCTCTTTGCCGCTGGTACGGTCGACCACCACCGCCGTCACCGTGGGGGGAAGAGCCTCCCGGCCGGAGGGTGTGAATCGCCCTTCCACGATCACCGGACGGGGATGCTCGTCAGAGTAGAACTCGACCGTGGTGATGTTGGCTCTTTTGGGGGCACGGACGGAATATTGTGTAAAGTAACCCAGGTAGCCGCCTTCGACAGGGACGAAGAAGAGATCATCATCCGTGGTGTTGGGAGGATGGCCCACGTTCTGTGGCTTTGACCAGCTGCCGTTCCTGTATTGGCTCATGAAGATGTCGTATCCTCCCATAGTGTTGTGCCGGTCGGAACTGAAAAAGAGTTTTTTCCCGTTGTCAGCCAGAAGGGGAGACCGTTCGTTGCCTGGCGTGTTGACAGGGGCGCCGAGGGGGGTGATCTTGCTCCATTCGCCTTTCTCATCCCGGCGGGCGACAAAAATGTCGTATCCCCCTTCGCCACCGCCCCGGTCGCTGACGAAATAGAGCTCTTGTCCGTCCGGCGAAAGAGAGGCAAAGATCTCGTTCTTCAGGCTGTTCACCCTCCCCCGGAGGGGAGCTGCCTTGCTCCAGCGCTGTTCTTGGTTGTCCCACCGGCTGATGAAGATGTTGTAGTTCCCGTGCACCGGCACGGTGAGGAACAGGAGTGTGCCGTCGTGGTTGAGCGAGGCCACACGATAGGTGCCGTCCGACTCAATGTCCATGGTGATGTTGCGAGGGGTGATCCAGGCGCCGCTCTCGCGACGTGTGAAATAAATGGCGTGATAGTAGCGCGTATCGCTCATGAACACCATGACCTTGCCATCGCCCGATACGGCAGGGTGGTAGTTGACCTTGCCCACCTTCAGCAGTTCCGGCTGGATGAGCTCCACATCGGGATGTTCTTGCAGCATCTTCCTGGCCAGCCGGCAGCTTTCCAGGAGACGGGACACTTCGGCATGATCTTCCTTTTTCCTGAGCAGCTTCTGGTATTTTGCTGCCGCCTCTTCCGCCTTGTCGAGGTCGCCGACGATCTGTCGTGCGCGGGCCAGAAGAAGCCATGTCTCACGGGGGGCATGCCGTTCGTCGTACAGCTCTTTCCGGTATCGCCGGGTGATGTCCCGCGTGGCTTTCTCAAGCCAGGGGATGGCCTCCCCTTTCAATCCCGGGATGTGTAGGTAGCAACGGCCGATGAGATAATGCAGGTTGGCATTGGTGCTGTCCTCCTGCTCCAACTGCAGATAAAGAGGCAGTGCCTCTTCCCATTTGTCGTAAAGAGTGAGGAAATTGGCCTTGTAAAAGATCTTCTCGGCGGTTATATCCCTACCGGGTATCTGTGCCATAAGCAAAACACCCAGTATGGACCACAGAACGATCCCACAGGCAACCCCTCTTTTCATGGTGGACAGGCTTTCCTCCCCCTGGTCAGCTTGCCGGGGAGCGTTATTTCATCTTCAGTTCATCGGGGATCTCCGGGATCTCGGTAACTACTTTCTTTCCGCCACTGTTGACCACATGGACCTCCACACGACGGTTGAAGGCCCGTCCCTCAGGACAATCCTTGCCATTGGGGTACTTGTTGATGGCCAGGAAGTGGGTCTCACCTTCTCCTCTCACCGTGAGACGTGAAGCCTCGATGCCGGCTTCCTCCAGCATGGCCGCCACGGCTTTGGCCCGCTTGAGCGACAGACGCCGGTTGTAACGTGCAGGACCTTTGGCATCGGCATAACCTACCAGTTCAACAGTAAGTGATGGATTCATTTTCATCACTTCTGCCAGGGCGGTGATCTTGTCACGCTCTTCCTGCGGGATGTCGTACTTGTCGAAACCGAAGAAGATAACCGGCAGGGTGATGGTCTCTGCCACCGCTGGCTGAAGGGTCATGGATACCTTCACCTCACCCACCGAATAGTCGGCGGGGATCTCTATGTTCTTTTTGCCTTCCTGGAAATGATCCGCTTTTACGATCAGATGATATTGACCTTTGATCTTTTCCGTGAAGGAGAAACTCCCGTCCTCAGCCAGCGGTATCTTGCGGATCACCTGGCCTCGGTCGTCGGTGAGCACGACTTCGGCCGTTGCCGGCGGCGTACCCTGGAAGTCGATCTTGCCCCGGATGTTCACCGGCCGCGGGTTCAGGTCGGAATAGAACTCGAGACGGTAAATATCCCGGTCACCCAGGGTGGTCTCAGGATCGAACATGGAATAGTAACCGTAGATCCTGGCGACGATGGGGACAAAGAAAAGATCGTCGTCGGTGGTGTTGACCGGATAACCGATGTTGACCGGTTCCGACCAGCTGCCGTCGGGTTTCATCTCGGAATAGAAGATGTCGAAACCGCCCATGCTGTTGTGACCCTGCGAGCTGAAGTAGAGGGTCTTGCCGTCATTGGAGAGGAAGGGGGTTTCCTCATTGAATTTCGTGTTGATCACCGGGCCGAGGTTCTTGGGCGGACCCCAGGCGTTGAGTGTTTCATCCCATTGGGAGACATAGATGTCCAGGCCCCCGTACGAGCCGGTCCGGTTGCTGGTGAAGTAGAGGGTCTTTCCGTCGGGCGAAAGGGTGGCACTCGACTCCCAGTACCTTGTGTTGATGTTCTTGCCCAGTTTTTCAGCCTTGGTCCATTTTCCGTTCTCCAGGCGGCTTACATAGATGTCGCTGTTGAAACGGTCGTTCTTGGAGAGGTAAAGGGTCTTGCCGTCGTATGAGATGCCCGCGGGATAAAGGTCTCCGTCCGACTGGAGCTCGGGGGTGATGTTGCGGGGAGGCTGCCACTGGCCATCCTTATTCTTGCTGTAGAAAACCGCATCGTAAAATTTGAGACTGGTGACATAGACAAGGGTCGATTCATCGCCTGAGACCACCGCGTCAAAGTTCTGGGTGGCGTTATTGATGGTTTTTCCCAGGTTCTCCGCTGCGAAAGCGATGGGATGTTTCATGAACTCCCGTGTCCGGTCGACGGCAGCCAGCTCCTGTTTGACAAAATCGAGGTCCAGGGTGTCCGCTTCGGTGATCACCGAAAGGTATTTCTGGAAGCACTTCTTGGCGTCATCCAGCCGATACTGCAGGAAATAGGCCTGTCCCAGGAAGAACCAGGCATCGGTAGGAGCATGGTCCTCTTTGATGTTCCCTTCCTTGTAATCGCTGGTGATGTTCTTCACTGCTTTCTCCAGGTAAGGGATGGCCTGCTCCTTCTTCCCGGGAATGTTAAGATAACACAGCCCCACACGGTAATTGATGTTGGCATTGTCGGGAGCCACCTCCAGCACTTTCAGGTAACCTTCCAGTGCATCCCGGTAAGCTTCCATCGCAAGGAAATATTCACCGTCAAGAAAAGCCCTCTTGACTTCTTTGCTATATTGCGTGTAACCCGGTAAGAGCAGCAACAGGAAAGCGGAGGTGAGTAGAAGTCGCTTCATAGGTATAGGGTTTATGCATTGAAACAAATTTAAAAATAATATTTCAAATCACCACCATCCATTCCCCTGCGCCTGCAAAGCAAGGGGTATTAACCTTTGTGGCAGGATCATTTTCTGCGTTTCCATATTACGTAACCCGCAACGAGCCCTGCGATGATGAGCGGGATGATCCAGTAGAGCTCTTTGCCTTTTCCTCCTTCCAGGATCTCTCCTTCTTCCAGCAGTTGTCTCACCTTGTTCTCGTCAATGTCGGACGCGATGATGATGCGTGTGAGGGTGCGCAGGATGTCTTTGTCACTGTACCCATACTGGGTTTCATGGGCGATCAGGTAGTCGAGCAGTTCCTTGATGTTGTGGATCCCCAAAGCGGAAAGGTCCATGTTTTTCAGCAATTCATAGAGGGGACCACTGGACTTGCCGGTCATTTTTTCCAGGAAATGGTTTACATCCGGATCGCCGTTGGAAGCGATGCGGGCGAAGAGATAGATCAGCTCCTGGTGGCTGTATCCAAGGCTCTGGGAGCGGTCCATCAGGTAGTTTGTGAGTTCCCAGGCGGAATAGATCTCTTTCTTCTCCGGGTTGGCCTCGTTGACGGCCTCTTTGATCTTCCCGGTGGAGAGATCGGACAGGTTGCGATACATCTGAATGAGGCCCTGGTCGGTAGCGCTGGCCATACTCACGATCGTGCTTTTTACCTCACTGCTGTCGATCGTGCCTTGCCGGGCAGCCTGCGAGAGGTAATTAAAGAGTTCCTGAGCGGTCTGGATACCCTCTTTTTCAAGATCGAGGGTGTCGAGCAAGGCTTTCAGGTCTCCTTCAGCGGTGGCCTGCAGATTGCGGTAGACGTAGTCGAGTTCCTCGGTGTCCTTGGTGGCTGCCAAAAGCAACAGACGATCCACATCTTCCGTGGTGTAACTGGAGACCGCGGCTTTTTTCTTGAGGTAATCGATGATGTCGAATTGGTTGTTGAAGTGCATGGCTGCCGGATCGATCTTCCGGATCTCCTCAAGCAGACTGCCTGTGGCATAGTGTTCCAGCACATCCAGGAAATCTTCCATCTTACGGAGCTCCGCGGGCGATATGTTGGGTGTGGGCAAAGCGTGTTCGGGCCGCTCCTCGACCGTTTGGGCCACAGGCGGCGGTGGCAACGGTACATTGAGATAGATCTCTTTCTGGGTTGTGTTGCCGTACCGGTCGGTGAGGCTCAGGACCACGCGGCTTCGTCCGGGCGGAGGCAGCAACGGCAGATCCAACGTATCGCTCTTGATGAAAAGCCGGATCGAATCCATCAGGGTGGAATCCTGATAGACCATCATCGTCAGCCATGAACCTTTTTCCGTGTTGAGATTGAGATGCAGTGTGTCGCCGGCCTTGGTCTCGAAGGTGGTGTTGGCGATGTCAAGTACAGCTGTTTGATCCAGTAACACCAGACTGGTCAGGGGCATGGTGACTACCTCCTTGTCAAGACTGTTGGGAAGGGAAAGCGGGTAGGTGGTGGTACTGAACCCTTCTCCTCCCACCGCCAGATGATATTCCCCGGCGGTGGCGGTGAAACTGTAATGGCCTGTGGTATCCGGATTGACCGACTGAAGGGTGTCGGACATGTCTTCATTGAGCAAGGAAACGAAGATCTTGTGGTTATCCACTGGAATCGGGACGGTCCGTGTGTCGATCGTACCCTCGATTCTGAACTTGCGCGGATGTTCGGCCGAGAAGATCTCGATCTTGAAGATGTCCATCTTTCCCAGACCTTGATCCGAAAATTTGGAGATGTAAGCGTAATATCCTTCGCCGACAGGCTGGTAGAAAAGGTCATCGTCGGTGGTGTTGATGGGGTAACCCATGTTGAGCGGCTTCGACCATTCTCCGTTGTCAAGCAGGTTGGAATAGAAGATATCGTACCCTCCCATGTTGAAGTGTCCGCGTGAACTGAAGAAGAGGGTTTTGCCGTCTTCGGAGATGAAAGGGGTTTCCTCATTGTATTTGGTATTGATCACCGGGCCGAGGTTGACGGCCGGCCCCCAGTCGCCGGTGCTGTCGAGATGGGTGACATAGATGTCCAGCCCGCCATATCCGCCTTTGCGGTTGCTGGTGAAATAGAGCGTCTTGCCATCCTTCGTGACACAGGCATGCGATTCCCAGTATTTGGTATTGATGTGATCGTTCAGACGAATCACTTTCGACCAGCGTGTCCCGTCGTATTTGCTGATATAAAGGTTGCCGTCGTACTGGTCGTTCTTGTACAGGTAAAGGGTCTTACCGTCCCACGAAAGGGAGGCGGAGTAAAAATCCTGGTCGATCCCGAGCTGTGGGGTGAGGTTGATGGGGGGCGACCAGACCCCGTTCTCCTTCTTGCTGAAAAAGACCGCATCATAGAAGGGCAGCTTTCGTGTGAAGACAAGCACCTGCTGATCGCCGGATACGGCCGGCCGGTAATCGGAAAAACGACTGTTGATGGGTTTGCCCAGATCCTTCTCGGCCAGATAAAGCGGTTTGGCCTGCAACTCCTTGGCATTGAGACATGCCTGGATCTGATCCTCCACCACCTGGCGGTCGTACTTGCGCGGATCCAGATGATCCAGGAAATACTTGTACGCTTCAATGGCCTTGTCAAGCATGTTGTTCACCCGGTAGGCATCACCCAGATAAAAGTATGTCTCCAGCGGAGCATGGGTCTCACGCAATGAGGATTCCTTGTATTTCAGGGAGATGTCCTTGGAGGCTTTCTCCAGGTACGCGATGGCTTTGTATTTTTCTCCCGGTATGTTCAGATAACAGCGTCCTATCCGGTAGTTGAGATTGTTGTTGTCGGGAAAGAGCTTGATCAGTTCAAGATAATAGGGAAGAGCATCGCTGTATTCTTCAAAAAGAAAGAAGGAATTGCCTTCGACGAACTTTTTCTTGATCTCCTCTTTTTTGGTAAGGGTCTTTTGTCCGAAGGAGACCGCCAGAACGAATAGCAGAAACCAAAAAGTGACGATGAAGCGCTTTCCTCGCATTTTAAGGTGTTTAATACGAAAGTAGTACAATAAATTGAAAATTTCATATTTTTTCTAAAAAAAGTAAAAATCCTTCGAAAAAAAAAAAGGGAGAAACCTCCCTTTTTTTTGATGATCTTCAATATTTTCTTTTCCGGTTATTTTTCCTGTTCTTCTACTTCCCGGGCCAGTTCTTCGTCGACCAGGATGCGGCCGCAATATTCACACACGATCACTTTCTTACGGGTTTTGATGTCGAGCTGGCGCTGGGGAGGGATCTTGTTGAAACAACCTCCGCAGGCGTCACGTTGGATGGTGACGATGGCCAGGCCGTTGCGGGCGTTGGCACGGATGCGCTTGTAGGCGGTAAGCAGCCTGGGCTCGATCTGGGTCTGCAACTCCTTGGAACGTTCCAGCAATACCTCCTCCTCTTTCTGGGTGTCGTTGATGATCTCATCCAACTCCTCTTTCTTCGAAGCCAGATCCTTTTTTCTTTCCTCGAGCAGTTCCTGAGATTTTTCGATGGTCTCCCGTTTCTCTTCGATCTGCCTGGTGAATTCCTTGATGTGCTTGTTGCATAGCTCGATCTCCAGCGTCTGGTACTCGATCTCCTTGGAGAGCGAGTCGAACTCGCGGTTGTTCCGCACGTTCATCTGCTGGGCCTCGTATTTCTTGATCAGTGCTTCGGCATCCTTGATCTCGTTCTTCTTGCGGGCAATGTTCTCCTCGAGCTCCTTGATCTCGTTCTCATAGTTCTGGATCCTGGTGTTGAGGCCTGCGATCTCATCTTCAAGATCCTGTACCTCCAGGGGCAGTTCGCCCCGTAAAGTGCGGATCCTGTCGATCTTCGAGTCGGTGATCTGCAGGGCATACAGCAGTTTCAAACGCTCCTCGATCGTCGTCTCCTTCTGTTCCTGCGTCTGTTTTGTCTTGGTCTTGGTAGCCATCGTTACAAATAGTTTATCGGATTCGTGATGCTTTTTGAAAAATGAAGTGCAAAGTTAGGGAATTTTTTCGAAAGGAGTTCATGGAACACTTCTTTGATAACCTGTTCACTTTCATAGTGTCCGATGTCGGCGAGGAGGATCCTTCCGTCGGCATCGAAGAACTCGTGGTATTTGACGTCGGCTGTGACGAAGACATCGGCCTGTTGCCGTATGGCTTCCGGGAGGAGGAAGCTGCAGGTTCCTCCGCATACGGCCACCCGTCGGACAGGTCTCCCCGTCAGCGGGGAGTGGCGCACGCAACGGGTCCGGAAACGTTCCTTGAGTTGTTGCAGGAAAGCCTCTTCTGTCATGGGTTGCGGGAGGGTGCCGAGGGCGCCGGTACCGTTTGTGGGGGTGCTGTTCTCAAGGGCATAGATGTCGTAGGCGGGTTCTTCGTAAGGATGCGCTTCCAGCAGGGCGGCAATGACCCGGCTTTCCAGATGGGCGGGGAAGATGGTCTCGATGCGGGTCTCGGGTTCGGTGTGGAGGAGACCCGGTTCTCCCACAAAAGGATGGGTGTTCTCGTTGCCGCGGAAGGTCCCCTCACCCCGCACGTTGAAGCTGGTCCGGTCGTATCCGCCGAGGGTGCCGGCGCCGGCATCCCAGAGGGCCTGCCGGACCCGCTCCGCATGATCGTGCGGAACAAATGTGACCAGCTTGCGGAGGGTGCCGCGTCGCTCTGCCAGAAGACGAATGTCCTGTAACCCCAGCCATTGTGCCATGCGGGTGCTTACTCCTCCGTGAAGGCTGTCAAAGTTGGTATGACCGGCATAGATGGCTGTGCCGGCCCTGACGGCCGCCAGCACCGTCCGTTCCGCATACGTCTCGCCGGTCAGCTTTTTCAGCCCTTTGAAGATGATGGGATGATGGGCCACGATCAACTGGGCTCCCAGCCGGACCGCCTCGGCCACCACCTCTTCCGTGACATCCACCGTGATCACGACAGTGGTCACCTCACCCTCAGGATCGCCTACCAACAGCCCCGAGTTGTCGTACGACTCCTGCCAGGCCAGGGGCGCGATGCCGTTGAGATACGATACGACCTCCTGCACTGTAGCCATATGTTCCGTTCTTTATCTTATCTGTTGCAAGGATATCACATCTGATCGCGGATCTCCACCAGCATCTTACGGATGTTCTGAAGCAACCGGACGATCTCGAAGTTGTCAAGCGTTTCCTGCCTGTTCTCGCGAAGCTTCTTGCGGGCACCCTTGAGGGTCATCCCCCGTTCCTTGACCAGATGGTAAATGATGTGGAAATTCTCGATATCCTTCTGTGTAAAGAGCCTGTTTCCCTTTTTGTTCTTCTTGGGACGGATGATGTCGAACTCTTTTTCCCAGTATCGTATCAGAGAGGTGTTGACATTGAACATCTCGGCGACCTCCCCGATCGAATAATACAATCGTTCTACTTTTTTTTCCTTGTAAGGCACGGGTCAGAATGTTTTGGAAAGGGCTCTACAAGATAGGAAATTTACTTCAGATATCCATAGGTTCATGGTTGTTTTCCAAAACAATATAGATAGCCGTTGCGGGAGGCGATGTAGATGCGTCCCTGCCAGACGATGGGGGTGGCCTCGAAGGGGGTAGGGAAGTGAGCTTCTTTCCTGAGGAAGATATTCTTTTTATCGACAACGATACGAAAGAGGTAAAGGCCATGGTAGCCTGCGGCGACATGATAGCGGCCCACGATCACAGGCGAAGAGATGGAGAGACCTAGGCGGTATTTGTCCAGAAGGACCGGGGTGGAGTAGCGTTGCAGAGAATCGGGGCCGGGGACCAGCGTGTCCGGTTGGAGGGAATCGGAGTGTACCAGGTAAAGATAACCGTCGATGGCGGAGAAAGCCGCAAGGGGCGGCTGGCCCGGCGCAGGGGCATGATCGTTGGTGGCCGCCGTGACGGTGATACCCCCTTCCCAGCTGCCTACACTGTCGTTGCCCGTGGGGAAATACCACACCACGGCAGCATCGGGTGAACGTCGCGGGTCGAGCTTGAACAATCCCCCGAGGCCGGGGATGTATTGTTTCTCGACCGGTACGAGGATGCAGCTGTCACGGCTCACCACCGGCGAACCGTCCATGTCGGATCCGATGTGGAAATCCCAGTCCAGCTTCCCCCGGTCCATGTTGTAACGGAACACGTGACCCGATCCCGACGTGATGAAGATCGACTGTCCCAGCCGGGAAGGGGAGGACTCGGTCACCACATTGTAGCGGTGTCTTCCCACATCTTCCGGATGGTACAGTCTGATCTCCCGGATGATATGGGGTTGCAGCATGCTGTCGCGCACGGTGGCGTATGCGGAGGAGGGGTCGAACACAGTGAAGAACGAGTTCTCCAGTCCGAGGTAGGCCGTATCATTCACCACGAGCGCGGAACCGTACACATCGCGGCTGTTACTGTGGGTCCACTTGCTGTCGAGATGCCACAGCTTACGCCCCGTGAGCAGCGGGATGGCCCGGAAGCTGGGGATATACGGAGCATCCATGTAATGTTGAGTGCCCAGACGACTGCCCTGGAGAATGAGAAAAGCTTCTTCGGGGGGATGGAGGTTGCGCCAGAGTGTACCCGTGCCCTTCACCACATCATCAAAAAGGTATTGCCACACCACCTTGCTGGTGGCGTCGTCGATCTTCTTCAGGTGATGGTCGTAAGCTCCCTGGATGAGGAACAGACGTGATCCTTCACGCATCAGCAGCGGCTGTTCCGTCCAGCCGACTCCCGCCCAGATGCGTTCGCCCAGCTTGTGGGAGATCACCGTGCGCCCTTTACCCAGATGGAGCTTCCAAAGGATGTCCAGCCCCTGCGGCTTGCCTTCGCCATAATACGCAGGTCGTTGCCGCGAAAGGTGCCTGTCAGGATCTCCACACGGTCAGGTGGAGCAGGAGGTTGAGCCTGTGTCCCGGGATGAAAAAGAAAGACCCTGCAAAGAAAATGACGGAGAAAAGAGTTTGCCGCCCAGGGTTCATGTGTTCCGGTTGTTGGGCCGGCCGGATGATGAAGATGCAACCCCGGTCAGTCGAGCGACTGTCCCGAGTTGTTGGCCAGTTCGATCATCTTTTCGTACTCCTCTGCCGTCAGGTCGTTGTAGAAGTAATTGATGGGGTTGACATACTTGCCGTGGAGCATGACGGCGTAGTGCAGGTGGGGGCCGGTGGAGAGACCGCTGTTGCCCACAAAGCCGATCACGTCGCCACGCTTGACCTTCTGTCCCCGTTTTACGTTGAAGCCGCTCAGGTGGGCATAAACCGTCTCATAGCCGAAGCCGTGGTCGATGATGATCTCATTACCGTAACCACGGCGTGAGCGTTTGATGCGCTTCACCACACCGTCACCCGTGGCATAGACAGGCGTGCCCTTGGGAGCGGTGAAGTCAATGCCATAATGGAACTTGCGGATCTTGTAAATGGGATGGATCCGCCATCCCCACCCGGAAGCCACACGGCGAAGATCCTTGTTCGATATGGGCTGGATGGCCGGGATGCATTTCAGCATCTTTTCCTTGTTGGTGGCCAGCTTGATCAGCTCGTCGTACGACTTGCTCTGGATGTAAGCCTGACGGGTGAGGATGTCCAGTTTCTTGGCCGTATTGATGATGATGTCGGAGTTGGCATACCCTTCCAGATCGGAGTATTTGTTCACCCCGCCGAACCCTCCCTTGCGGATGGTGCTGGGAATCGGATCGGCCTCGAAAATGGTGCGGTACAGATTGTCATCCCGCAGCTGCAGATCCTGCAATACCGCACTCAGCTGGTCCAGCCTTTTGTTCAGCAGCTCATACTGCGAACGCATCTCCGACAGCTCCCGCTTGAGCTTCTTCTCCTTGGGTGAGTCAAAGAAATAGGAGAGAACACCCAGATAAAGCCCCGCCAGGAAAATACTGGCAAAGAAGTAGATGAAGAACCTGGTGAGCTTTTGTCCGAAAGTGTGTTCGATCCGGTCGTATTGTAATGTCTCCGGATTGAAACGATATTTGGCCTTGCCCATTCGGCGAAGTTTTTCACAAAATTAACAGCAAAAGTAAGCGAAATAAACTAATTTTACAAGCTTTTTGACGGAATGAGCTGAAAAAAGGATGAAATGGGGGTTAACAAAAGATAGAAAAACAGACAGATATGACGAGCAAGGAGGTAAGAAAGCATTTCCTGGAGTATTTCCGGTCGAAAGGGCATGTGATCGTTCCTTCGGCGCCGATGGTGGTGAAGGATGATCCTACCCTGATGTTCACCAATGCCGGGATGAACCAGTTCAAGGATATTTTCCTCGGTCACCGCAAACCGGAGCATTTGCGGGTGGCCAATGCCCAGAAATGTCTGCGGGTCTCCGGCAAGCACAACGACTTGGAGGAGGTGGGGCACGACACCTATCACCACACCATGTTCGAGATGCTGGGCAACTGGTCGTTCGGCGACTATTTCAAGCGGGAGGCCATCGGTCTGGCGTGGGAGTTCCTTACTGGCGAGATGGGCATCGACGCCGGGCGTCTCTATGCCACGGTCTTTGAAGGCGATCCTGCCACGGGCCTGGAACGTGACGACGAGGCGGCAGCCTGCTGGCAGGAGAAAATGCCGTCATCCCATGTGCTCGACGGGTCGAAGAAAGACAACTTCTGGGAGATGGGCGACATCGGTCCCTGCGGCCCCTGCACCGAGATCCACATCGATCTGCGCAGCGACGAGGAGCGTGCCGCCCGCGACGGTCGAGAGCTGGTCAACCGGGGTCATCCCGAGGTGATCGAGATATGGAACCTGGTTTTCATCCAGTACAACCGCCGGGAGGACGGTACCCTCGAGCCCCTGCCGAAGCGCCATGTTGACACCGGTATGGGTTTCGAGCGGCTCTGCATGGTGATGCAGGGCAAGCGTTCGAATTACGATACCGACCTTTTCATGCCGCTGATCCGGGAGATAGGTGCCATCGCCGGCATGGAATACGGTCGCAGGAAAGAGGTGGATGTGGCGATGCGGGTGGTGGCCGACCATCTGCGGGCCGTGGCTTTCTCCATCGCCGACGGCCAGCTGCCCTCCAACAACAAGGCCGGTTATGTGATAAGGCGGATCCTTCGGCGTGCCATACGTTACGGCTATACCTATCTGCACCGCGAGGAGCCTTTCATCTACCGCCTGGTACCCGTGCTCATCCAGGTGATGGGCGAGGCCTATCCCGAGCTGGCCCGCCAGGAAGATGTGATCACACGCGTCATCCGCGAAGAGGAGAAAGCCTTCCTGCGTACCCTCAACACCGGTATCGCCCTCCTGGAAAAGGTCATCCGGGAGAACAAGGAAAAAGGAGAAAAGGTCATCGGGGGCAAAGAGGCCTTCGAACTCTACGATACCTTCGGGTTCCCGCTCGACCTGACAGCCCTCATCGCCCGTGAGAGCGGCATGGAGGTGGATACTGCCGGCTTTGAGGAGGAGATGCGCAAACAGAAAGAACGCTCGCGGAAAGCCACGGCTCAGGAGACCGCCGAATGGACCGAAGTGCATCCGGGCGGAGAGGTCTCTTTCATCGGTTACGATGCACTGGAAGGGCCCGTACGCATCCTGAAATACCGCGAGGTACAGGAGAAAAAGAAAAAACTCTGGCATCTGGTGCTGGACCGTACCCCTTTCTATGCAGAGGCGGGAGGACAGGTGGGCGATACAGGATACCTGTACAACGAGGAAGAGCGGATCGCCATCCTCGACACGCGCAGGGAGCATGACCTGATCTTTCATGTGGCCGACCGTTTGCCGCGGGATCCGGCGGCTCTCTTCCGTGCGGTGGTCGACAGGGTGCGACGTGAGGACACCGCCCGCAACCATTCGGCTACCCACCTGCTTCATTGGGCGCTGCGGCAGGTGCTGGGCGACCATGTGGAACAGAAAGGCTCGCTCGTCCATCCTGAGTACCTGCGTTTCGACTTCTCCCATTTCCGCAGGATGGAACAGGAGGAGCTCGACAGGGTGGAGGCACTGGTCAATGAGAAGATCCGGGAGAACATCCCCCTGGAAGAGATGCGTGAAGTACCTTTGGCCGAGGCCCGGGCCATGGGGGCCATGTCGCTCTTTGGCGAAAAGTATGGTGAGCGGGTGCGGGTGATCCGCTTCGGTGAGTCGGTCGAGCTGTGCGGCGGCACCCATGTGCCGGCCACCGGCACCATCGGTTTCTTCAAGATCACCTCCGAGACGGCCGTGGCCGCCGGCATCCGCCGTATTGAAGCCGTGACGGGAAGACAGGCGGAAAAGTGGGTGCGTGAACGTGCCCGCACCCTCGACCGGCTGCTCGGTCTCTTCAAGGTACAGAAAGGCAGCGAGGTGGTCGACCGTGTGGAGCACCTCCTCGAAGAACAATCCCGTCTCCAGCGGGAGGTAGAGGCCTGCCACCGGGAGAAGACCATCCGCGAGAAAGAAAGGCTGCTGCGTGATGCCCTGATCGTCGAGGGGGTACGTATCATCAGTGGCATGCCCCACCTGCCCGATGCCAAGGCCATGAAAGACCTTGCTTTCCAGCTTCGTAACGAGGCAGGCACCATGGCTTTCGTGGGGGGGATGATCGCCAAAGGCAAACCGCAGATCACCGTCATGCTGTCCGACAGTCTCGTGGAGAGAGGACTGGACGCACGGGAGATCATCCGTACGGTGGCCCCCGTCATCCGCGGCGGGGGAGGAGGCCAGCCCTTTTTCGCCACCGCCGGCGGCAAAGATCCTGACAAAATAGAAGAAGCGGTACGGACCGCTGTGGAACACATACGCAGCTCCCTGGAAAAGGATTGACCTTCTTTATACGATCCGGAGTATCTGAGAGATCTCATCCCGGAATCCGGTTACTAAAAGCGAACGCAATCTTTCCGAAAAGTAGATCGTTACGGAAGAAACCCTTCCGGTGACTTTTTGCTCACTGATCAAAAGAAAACCTGACAACTTCTTGTGAAATGAATGCCGGAACTCCGGTAAGGAAACTTACCGGTTCATCGGATCTGGTACCAGCATGCTGTCTGGGAATACTTTCAGGGCGGTGGTGTCGAGCAAGATCACATCGTCTTCGCGGATACCGGCCGTATCCAGCCGGAGATACCGGGCAAGGAAAGGGTATACGGCCTGTCGCTTGGAAGGACCGTAGTCGTGGCCTTCCTTGGGGAAATGGGCGTTCCGAACCTGTTCTTCGGCACCGAAAAGGCGGTAGATACGCCTGATGTACGGATATTCCACGCGGGGTACGTTGCGGGTCCAGTCCTTGCCGTCGCTTACCAGCAGCAGGGGTTTGGGGGCGACGACGGCGGCGATCTCCACATTGTTGGTTTCAAACCCATGGTATTTGTGGATGGGCATCCCGCTTTCGCAGACACATCCGCCAAAGAAATGGGCCGAGACCATCACCACCGGTGCCGACACGTCGATGCGCGGGTCGACGGCTGCCAGCAGGAAAGTCTGCGTGCCCCCTCCCGATGCTCCCGTGACAGCGATGCGGCCGGTGTCGGCCCATGGCTGGGAACAGAGATAGTCCAGCACCCGGATGCTGTTGAAGAGCTGCATCCTCAGGGCCTTGGGGTCGTGATGCCGGTGTTGACGGTCCTCGCCCGTGCCGTACATGTCCCACGTGAAAGCCGCGGCACCCATCCGGGCGAAGGTGGCACAACGGTACTGCATGTCCGGACGGAAACGCCCGTAATCCTCCGGCCTGAACCAGTGACCATGCGGGTTGAGGATCACCGGCACCTTCCCGGGAAGAGGGTCGGGAAGGTAGAGATTGCCGCAGATGCGATAACCTGGCATCACCTCCAGGGCGAGGTTCTCCACGGTATAGCCGTTCATCCTGTGCAGGGCACCGTGTATCACCCTGATCTGCAGATGTCGTTTGGCTGCAAGAAGTGAGTCGATGCCGCTTCCTTCCACAATGTTCCGGCGGATACGTCCCGCCCGTTCCTGCCACTCCGCAGCCGTATGGTACGTGGTGCCGTACTCTTCCAGCTTCCGGCGGGCCTCTTCTTCGGTCAGATAGTTGCCCACACACAGCTCCGTACCCTCGCGAATGGCGGGAGTGCTCTTCTGCCCCTGACCGCGACAACCCGCTGCGAAAAGAAACACTAAGAGCAGGAAAGTCCTGAAACTGAAAAGAAAAAAAGATGAGGTCCCTGCAGGATGCGAATCCATAACCATGAAAAGAAGGTATCTCCTGCTAAGATAGATGATTTTTACCTGACATCCTTGATGTCGGGGAGATGTTTTAAAAAATTGCCATTTTGTCACGGATCTTGCAAAAAGAAAAAGAAAAAGAGGCCGTGCACGGCCTCTTTTTCTGTCGGGATGGCGAGATTCGAACTCGCGACCCCACGCCCCCCAGACGTGTACTCTAACCTGGCTGAGCTACATCCCGAACGCCAATGCCTCTCTTGTACCGAAAGGCGAGTGCAAAAATAATCAACCCTTTTGAATCTGCAAAAGTTTCAGCTTCCAAAAAATGGTATGGATATTGATAGGGGAGGGCCAAATCCGGTGGGATGTGCTATTTTTGCGCCGGCAATGAGCTGATGTCGAACGGAAAGAAGATATAAACCCAAAACTGATAGAATTATGAGCCTTTTCAAGCCTATGGAGAGCCTGGGGGATGAGCCCCAGGAGAAGAAGAACGAGACCCCGCAGGAGCGTGAGCATGTGAAATGTCTCATCCTGGGATCCGGTCCGGCCGGTTATACGGCTGCCATCTACGCGGCCCGTGCCAATATGGAGCCGGTGCTGTACCAGGGCATGGAACCCGGAGGACAGCTCACCACGACCACCGATGTGGAGAACTTCCCCGGATATCCCGAGGGGGTCAGTGGACCGCAGATGATGGAAGATTTCAAGAAACAGGCCGAACGTTTCGGCACGGACATCCGCTGGGGGATGGCTACGGCCGTCAATTTCGACAAGATGCCGCACGAAGTGGTCATCGATGACAAGAAGGTCATCGAAGCCGATACGGTGATCATCGCTACGGGAGCCTCGGCCAAGTACCTGGGGTTGGAGGCTGAGAAGAAATATGCCGGCAGCGGTGTCTCTGCCTGTGCCACCTGCGACGGCTTTTTCTACAAGGGCAAGGATGTGGCGGTCGTCGGGGGCGGTGACACCGCCTGCGAAGAGGCCCTCTACCTGGCCGGTCTGGCACGCAAAGTCTACATGATCGTCCGCAAACCCTATCTGCGCGCCTCGAAGATCATGCAGCACCGCGTGATGAACACCCCCAACATCGAGATCCTTTTCGAGCATGAGACCAAAGACCTCTACGGCGACGGCGTGGTCGAAGGAGCCATCCTTGTGAAGAAACGCGGCACCCCCGAAGAGGAGGAGGTGAAACTCAAGATCGACGGCTTCTTCCTCGCCATAGGTCATAAGCCCAACTCCGACATTTTCCAGGAGTACATCGAGACGGACGATGTCGGCTACATCAAGACCGTGCCGGGGTCTACCCGCACCAACGTCGAGGGTGTCTTTGCCTGCGGCGATGTGCAGGACCGTGTCTACCGCCAGGCCATCACCGCAGCGGGCACGGGCGCCATGGCCGCCATCGAGGCCGAACGTTATTGGGCAGAGAAATACGCTCAGACCAGATAGGAAAAGAGCTCACCACAAAAAGAAAGGGGACTGAATTTCAGCCCCCTTATCTTTTTGTAGCTGTCCGGTGGTCATTGTTCAAAAACCACCTTCTCCTTGTTGTATTTTCCGTATTTCAGCTTGTCGCTGATGGCCTTGAAGGCGTCAATGGTGTAGCGCACGTCCTCTTCGGTGTGGACGGCCGTGGGGATGAGGCGCAGCATGATGGTGCCTTTCGGCACGACGGGGTAAATGACGATGGAACAGAACACCTTGTGGTTCTCCCGCAGGTCGACCACCAGGTTGGCTCCTTCGAACTCGTTGCCTTCGAGGAAGACAGGGGTGACGGGCGACTCGGTGTTACCGATGTTCATCCCTGCCTCTTTCAGTCCTTCCTGCAGCAGTCGCACGATATGCCACAGCTTTTCCCGCAGTTCGGGCTGTGTCTTCAGCAGCTCCAGACGCTTGCGGGCTCCGATGACCATCGCCATAGGGAGCGACTTGGCGAAGATCTGCGACCGCATATTGAAACGCAGGTAGCGTACCACCTCTTTGGTGCTGGCCACGAAACCGCCGATGCCGGCCATGGCCTTGGCAAAAGTGGCGAAATAGACGTCGATCTCGTCCTGCACGTCCTGGCCGAAGTGGGTGCCCGTGCCGGCCCCCTCGGGGCCCATCGTGCCGAAACCGTGGGCATCGTCCACCAGGATGCGGAAATTGTATTTTTTCTTCAGCTCCACGATCTTGTCAAGCCGTCCCAGGTCGCCGGCCATGCCGAACACACCCTCGGTGATCAGCAGCACGGCGCCGCCGTTCTGGTCGGCCAGCTTCACCGCCCGCCTGAGCTGGGTCTCCAGATTCTCCATGTCGTTGTGCTGGTATACGAAACGTTTGCCCATATGCAGGCGCAGACCGTCCAGGATACAGGCATGCGACTCCGAGTCGTAGACGATCACATCCTTGCGGTCGACCAGGGCATCGATGATCGACAGCATGCCCTGATAACCGTAGTTGAGCAGATAAGCACTCTCCTTGCCCACAAAATCGGCCAGCTCCTGTTCCAGCTGTTCATGCTGTGTCGTCTGGCCCGACATCATGCGGGCTCCCATCGGATAGGCCAGCCCCCACTCCCGGGCCGCTTCGGCATCCACCTTGCGTACCTCGGGATGATTGGCCAGCCCGATGTAGTTGTTCAGGCTCCAGGTGAGCACCCGCTTGCCCCGGAACATCATCCAGGGCTGGATCTCCCCTTCCAGCTTGGGAAACATCATGTACCCGTCGGCATATTCGTGATGCTTGCCCAGGGAGGTGTTGTCTATCGAAAGTTTTTCAAAAAGGTCCACTGTATAACAATTTTAGGGTTAGTAATCAAAGTCTGACGAACAGGGAGCAAAGTTACGCTTTTTCCCCCTACCAAAAAATATTTGTAGAGCAGTCATGCAAAATCTTTTTTTCATGTTTAAATGGAAAATATTCATTACTTTTGCGCGTTTGAAATGGTGCCGGGAGAACGGTAGGACAAGGGTATCGAACAAACGATGGCGGGTAAAGGATCACGTGGTACATTCATTTCGCTCACAGCTTTTCTGGCATTGACGATGCTGGCCGCCTCCTGTGGTGAGTATGACAAGCTGCTGAAGAGCCAGGACTATGACCTCAAATACGAGAAGGCCAAGGAGTATTATGCGCTGGGTAAATATACCCAGGCTATCGGGCTTATCGAACAGATCATTCCCCACTTCAGAGGTACCACCAAATCGGAGGAACTCGATTATCTTCATGCCAAGGCTTATTACGAAATGGGGGATTTTGTGATGGCAAGCCATTATTTCGAGACCTTCACCCATACTTACCTCAACAGCGAACATGCCGAAGAGGCAGATTTCCTCATGGGCTATTGTTATTACAAACTCTCCCCCCGTCCGGAGCTGGACCAGCGTTACACCTACAATGCGCTCAATGCTTTTACCCTGCACAAAACCCGCTTCCCGAACAGCAAATACAACAAACAGATCGACGAGCTCACCAAAGAGCTCAATGATAAACTGGCTGAGAAATCCTACCTCGCGGCACGTCTTTATTACCGGCTGGAATATTACAAGTCGGCCATCGTGGCCATCGGTAACAGCCTGGAAGATTACCCTGACTCGAAGTTCCGTGAGGATCTGTTGTACCTCCGCCTTCGTTCCCGGTATCTGTATGCACTCCACAGCGTTCCATCCAAACAGGCTGAGAGATTCCAGGAAGCTGTCGATGATTATTATTCCTTCATCGATGAGTTCCCCGACAGCAAATTCCGCAAGGATGCCGAGAAGATCTACCGCAACGCCAATAATTACCTGACATCAAGATAAACGGAAAAACGTAAAATTTTTAAAATATGGATTACAAACGTACCAAAGCACCCGTGACGACGGTGACCCAGGACATCAACAAACTGGATGAGATCACGGGCAACATCTACGAGACGGTGGTCATCTGCTCCAAAAGGGCCAATCAGATCGCCATGGACCTCAAGCAGGAGCTTAACAAGAAGCTGGAAGAGTTCGCCTATTACACCGACAATCTGGAGGAGGTGATGGAGAACAAGGAGCAGATCGAGATCTCCCGTTACTATGAGCGTCTTCCCAAGCCCACCTCCATTGCCCTGGAAGAGTTCAAGGAAGGGAAGATCTATTACCGCTATGCGGATGAGCAGGAAGAAGAGGAGCAAGCCGTCTGACCCCGATGCTGAAGGGTAAGAAAATACTGTTGGGGGTCACGGGCAGCATTGCTGCCTACAAGGCGGCTCATCTGGTCCGTCTGCTGAAGAAGGAGCGGGCTGACGTGAAGGTGATCATGACGCCTGCGGCCAAGGATTTCATCACGCCCCTGACCTTGTCGGTGCTTTCGGAGAGCCGTGTTTATAGTGAGCCTTTCAATCCCGCTTCCGGCAAGTGGTACAGTCACATCGACCTGGGGCGCTGGGCCGATGTGCTGCTCATCGCTCCCGCCACCGCAGCCACGCTGGGCAAGATGGCCCACGGCATCAGTGATAATCTGCTGATCACCACCTATCTTTCGGCGCGATGCCCGGTGGTGGTGGCACCGGCCATGGACATGGACATGTTCGGCCATCACTCCATGCAGGAGAACCTGGAGCTCCTCCGGCAACGGGGTGTGCAGGTGCTCGAATCCCCCGAGGGAGAGCTGGCCAGCGGCCTCAAGGGAAAGGGCAGGATGATGGAGCCCGAAGAGATCGTCCTCGAGATGAAGGCTTTCTTCGCCCGTCATCCCAAGAAAAAGACCAAGATCGCAGGCAAGCGCATCCTCATCACCGGCGGACCTACCTATGAAGCCATCGACCCGGTGCGTTACATCGGCAACCACTCCTCAGGCAAGATGGGCATCGCCCTGGCCGAGAAAGCGGTCCAGATGGGCGCCGAGGCCACCCTCATCCTCGGTCCCGTGGAAGGGGTCAACATCTCACCTAAGATACGCGTCATCCGCGTCACTTCGGCCGAAGAGATGTACGAGGCGGCAAAAAATGAGTTCCCCGCCAGCGACGTGGCCATCCTGGCTGCGGCCGTGGCCGACTTCCGCCCGGCCGAACGCTTCGACCAGAAGGTCAAAAGCGACCGGGAAGAACTGGTGATCCGTCTGGTGCCTACCCCCGACATCGCCGCCGAACTGGGACGCATGAAGACCAACAAACAGATCCTCGTAGGCTTCGCGCTCGAGACAGAGAACGAGTTGCAGAACGCCATGGAGAAGATACGCAAGAAGAACCTCGATTACATCGTCCTCAACACCCTTCGCGACGAAGGGGCAGGATTCGGCTACGATACCAACAAGATCACCATCATCGACAAAGTGGGCAACCAGAAGGAATATCCCCTCAAATCCAAGATCGAGGTGGCCGAGGACATCCTCAAATACCTCCAGGAAGTCTTCCTATGACCTTTCGGGCCAACAGCATGCGGTATACATCTGCCCGGACGGCACCGGTCCTGGCTGTCCTGATGCTGCTCCTTCTCTTCCCCCGGCAGGTTGCAGCCCAGGAGTTGATGTGCAACGTCTCCGTCTCTGCCCAGAAGATCCAGGGATCGTACCAGGAGAAGTTCCGTAACCTGCAGCGGGCCATTTACGAGTTTATGAACAATACGGTCTGGACCAACAACAAGTTCGACCCCAACGAACGCATCGAGTGCACGTTGCTGATCAACCTCACCGAACAGATCTCTTCCGACCAGTTCAAGGGCACGCTCCATATTCAGTCGAGCCGTCCGGTCTACAACACGGCTTACAACACCACGATGTTCAATTTCATCGACAACCAGTTCCAGTTCACCTATGTGGAGTTCCAGCCGCTGGAGTTCGATGAGACCACTTTTCTTTCCAATCTGACTTCGGTGCTGGCCTATTATGCCTACATCATCATCGGTCTCGATTACGATTCGTTCAGCATGAAGGGGGGTACCCCTTATTTTCTCAAGGCCCAGCAGATCGTCAGCAATGCGCAGAACGCCGTGGAGCCGGGGTGGAAACCTTTTTCCGGGAACCGCAACCGCAACCGTTACTGGCTGATCCAGAACATCCTCGACAACAACTACGCGCCGGTGCGGGAGTTCATCTACCGTTACCACAGGAAAGGCCTCGACGTGATGGAGAGTCAGCTGGCCCAGGGAAGGGCCGAGATCGCCAGCAGCCTCGAACTGCTGCGCGATGTCTACCGCCACAAACCCGACCCTTACATGCTCTTCCTCAATGTGGTGCTCGATGCCAAGAGGGATGAGATCATCAACATCTTTTCCGAATCCTTCCCCGACGAGAAACACCGGGTCTACCTCATCATGAAAGAGATCGACCCGGCCAACGTACAGAAGTACGACAAGATGCTCAAGGCGCAGTGAGCCCTTTCCTCTGAGGAAAATTTTCATTAGTTTTACCTTCTGCCAAGCTGTTCACTGACGATGCTTCGATCGCTTCTCATCCGGAATTATGCGCTCATCGACGAGGTGGAGCTCACCTTTGGTCCCGGCCTGACGATCCTTTCGGGCGAGACGGGTGCCGGCAAGTCGATCATCCTGGGGGCACTCGACCTGGTGACGGGCAAGCGGGCCGACACCGGCGTATTGCTCGACAAGGAACGCAAATGTGTGGTGGAGGCACTCTTCGATCTGCGTAACTATGAGCTGAAGTCTTTCTTCGAGGAGGAGGACCTCGACTATGAGGAGGAGACGCTCATCCGGCGCGAGATCACGCCGGCGGGCAAGTCGCGGGCCTTCATCAACGATACGCCCGTGACGCTGGCCGTATTGCAGCGTCTCGGACGTACCCTTATCGATGTCCACTCCCAGCATCAGGGGGTTCTCCTTTCCTCTCCCGCCTTCCAGATGAAGGTGCTCGATGCTTTCGGCGGGAGCGACACCCTGCTGGCCAAGTACCGTGCCGCCTACGAAGCTTTCAGAATGACGGAGAAAGAACTGGAAGAACTGCGTGAACAGGCTGCCCGTGCCACTGCCGACCTCGACTATTACCGGTTCCAGTACGAAGAGCTGGAGGCAGCCGGGCTGCGCGAAGGGGAACAGGAGGAGCTGGAGCAGGAGCTGCAGCTCCTCGATCATGCCGGCGAGATCAAGAGCGCACTGATGAGCGCCTGGGAAGAGCTTGCAGGCAGGGAGGAAGGTGCCGTCACCGACCGTCTGCGCGAGGTGATCCACACCCTCGAACGGATAGGGTCTTACCTGCCCCGGAGCGAGGAATATGTGCAGCGTCTCGAGAGCGTCTACCTCGAACTGCAGGACCTGGCGGCCGAGATGGAGGTGCGGGGACAGGATACCGAGTACGACCCTGCGCGTGCCGGGGAGCTGCGCGAACGTCTCAACACCCTCTACCATCTCCTTGACAAACACCATGTGTCGGATGTAGCGGAGCTCCTCGAACTGCAGAAAGAGCTCGACCGCAAGATCAACACCATCACCTCTTATGATACCCGTCTCAACCGTCTGGAGAAAGAGATGGAAGAACAGCATGCGCAGGTCTTACAGCTGGGTGACGAGCTCACCCGCCGTCGCGAGGGGGTGCGGGAGGAGACCGCCCGTCAGGTGACCGCCCTGCTGCGGGAGCTGGGCATCCCCTCTGCACGCTTCGAGATACGGCTGGAACGACGCGAAGAACCGGGCCCCGAAGGTTTCGACAAGGTGTTGTTCCTCTTCTCCGCCACACGTCAGGGTGCTCCCCGCGAGATCGGCAAGGTGGCCTCGGGCGGCGAGCTCTCGAGGATCATGCTGAGCCTCAAGTCGCTCCTCACCGCCACGCGGGGTCTGCCCACCATCGTCTTCGACGAGATCGACAGCGGCGTCTCCGGGGATATCGCCGACCGCATGGGGCGCATCATCGCCCGCATGAGCCGTCACATGCAGGTGATCAACATCACCCACCTGCCCCAGATCGCCAGCAGGGGCGAGGACCACTACTTGGTGTACAAGGAAGAGACCGACGGGCATACCCGGACAAGCGTGAAAAAACTCTCGCCCGACGAGCGGGTCACCGAGATCGCCCGCATGCTCAGCGGCCGCGAGCTGAGCGAAGCCGCCCTGCTCAACGCCCGCGAACTGCTCGCAGCAGCAGCGGACGAATGATCACTCCTCGTGCTTCCCGTCGGTGACGAACTTCCACCCGCTGATCATCGAGGAAGCTACCCCCGTACGTTCCACATAGTCGTGGTACACCACCAGGTAGACATGGATCATCGCAAAGATGATGAACACCCACATCAGGATGTGATGGATGTGCCGGGCGGCCATGTCACCCCCTACCAGCGGGACGAACCAGGCAAACAACTGAGGGAACCACGACCTGCTCATGGCAGCATACATCCCGAAACCGGTAAGACACTGAAGGATGAAGGCCAGGAACATGATGAAATAGGTGAAACTGGCCAGGGCATTGTGCCCCTTGGATTCGAAAGTCCAGGTCTTCAACTGCAGGATGTCCACCTTCAGGACTTCCAGGATCTCTTTCCACTGCTCCTTGCGGTATGGGATGAAATTCCTCCAGCTGGCGTACCGGTTGCCTGCAAAGGCCCAGTAGATGCGCAACAGGAAGTTGAAGAAAAAGATGTAAGCCGCCAGGAAATGGATGAACCGGTTGATTCCGAACCAATAGTTGGCATAAGCTTCGGTACTGTGCTGGATGGCGGGAGGATTCCCGATAAAATATCCCGTGATGCTCAGCACGATGATGCATGCCATGTTCACCCAATGGTAGAAGCGTACCGGGATCTCCCAGACATATATTCTTTTGATCTTGGTCATGACTTCTCTTTTTTCCGGTTTTTGTGTTCCGAGATGATCATCTGCTGATTCCGTCAGAACACCTGTACCTGGTGGACGTAGGTGCCGTTCTCGTCGTAGAGATGGACGGCGCAGGCGATACAGGGATCGAACGAATGGATCGTCCGCAGGATCTCGAGCGGTTGTTCGGGATCGGCCACGGGGGTGTCTATGAGGGCTGCTTCATAAGCGGAGCGTTGTCCTGCCGGGTCGCGTGGTGAGGCATTCCAGGTACTGGGCACCACCATCTGATAGTTCTCGATGAGTCCGTCGCGGATACGTATCCAGTGTGCCAGGGCTCCCCGGGGAGCTTCGCTCATGCCCACACCTTTTGCTTCGGCGGGCCACATGCGCGGCTCCCACCTTTCGTGGTTGAAGGTGCGGGTGTCGCCTGCGCGGATGTTGCTGAGCAGCTGGTCGTAGAACTCCCGGGCCCAGCGGGCGACGAGCAGTGTCTCCAGCCCGCGGGCGGCCGTACGTCCCAGCGTCGAGAAGAGCGCATCCACCGGTACCTGCAGCTTCTCCAGGGCCATCTCCACCACCTCACGGAACTCGTCGCGACCCGAAGCATAGCCCACCAGCACCCGCGCCAACGGCCCTACCTCCATGGGCTTGCCTTTCCAGCGGGGTGTCTTCAGCCAGCTGTACTTGCCCTCCACGTTCAGCTGCTCGTAAGGCGGCTCGGGACCGGTGAAATTGAACTCGGTCTCGCCGTCCCAGGGATGCTTGCCTGTCTCGTCACCTTCCTGATAGCTGTACCAGGAATGGGCGATGAACTCCTGGATCTCCTCGGCCTCGGCGCCATCCACCTCCACCACCTCGTTCAGGTTGCGGTCGAGGATGATGCCGCGGGGGAACTTGAAAAGCCCCGGCTCACGGATGCCGGCGGTGGGCAGGTCGCCATAGACCAGGTAGTTCGTCAGTCCTCCGCCAATAGAACCCCAGTCTTTGTAATACGAGGCTACGGCAAGAAGGTCGGGAACATAAACCTGCTCGACGAAAGTTTTCGCCTCCTTCAGCAGCCGGCCGATCATGGCCAGACGTTCGCTGTTGAGCGCATTCTCCTCGTCGATGTTGATGGCACAGGGCACACCGCCCACCAGATAATTGGGATGGGGGTTCTTTCCTCCCAGGATGGTGTGGACCTTGACGATCTCCTTCTGCCATTCGAGGGCTTCCAGGTAGTGGGCCACCCCTAACAGGTTGACCTCCGGCGGCAGACGGTAAGCCTTGTGGCCCCAGTAGCCGTTGCGGAAGATACCCAGTTGACCGCTCTCCACAAAGCGCTTCAGGCGCTGCTGCAGGTCGGAGAAATAGCCCCGGGAACTCTTCGGCCAGGGAGAGATCGACATGGCCAGCTGCGAAGTGGCTTCGGGATCGGCCTTCAGCGCAGAGATCAGATCCACCCAGTCGAGCGCATGCAGATGGTAGAAATGGACCACGTGGTCGTGCATGAACTGGGTGACGAACATCAGGTTGCGGATCAGCTCGGCATTGGGAGGTACGACGATGTCAAGGGCATCCTCCACACAACGTACCGAGGCCAGGGCATGGACCGTGGTGCATACACCACACACCCGCTCGGTGAATGCCCAGGCATCGCGGGGGTCACGGCCCCGCAGGATCTTCTCAATGCCCCGCACCATGGTGCCGGAGCTGTATGCATCGACGATGCGTCCGTCGCGCACTTCGGCTTCGATACGCAGATGTCCTTCGATGCGTGTGATGGGGTCGACAACAATTCTCTTGGCCATGATTAACTCCTTTCTTGATCATCATTCTCTTCTTCGGGGTGGATGATCCCTTTGCGGATCATCTTCCGCTTGCGTATGTTGGTCACGATGGCATGGGCGGTGATGCCCGCAGCGGTCACGGCCCCCACGGCCAGCCCGATGTCATCGGCGGTGGTCTCCACGCCAAAGCCCGGGAAGCTGGAGAGGTGACTGTAGAAAGGTCCGTTATCCCAGAAATTGGCTTCACTGCAACCAATACAGGGGTGTCCCGACTGGATGGGGAAGCTGGTGCCGTCGTTCCAGCGCATCACCCCGCAGGAGTTGTAGGTCACCGGTCCGCGACAACCGATCTTGTAGAGACAGTAGCCCCGGCGGGCGTTCTCGTCATCGAAGGTCTCTACAAAAAGGCCCGCATCGAAATTGGGACGACGATAACAGGTGTCGTGGACCCGCCTGGAGAAGAAGGCTTTCGGTCGTCCCAGACCGTCGAGGTCGGGGAACCGGTTGAAGGTCAGGAGATACACCACCACCCCGGCCATCACCTCGGCGATGGGCGGGCAACCCTGGACGTTGATGACCGGCTTGCCGCGCACCAGCTTGTGGACGGGCGTGGCCCCCGTCGGGTTGGGGGCAGCTCCCTGTACACAGCCCGACACGGCACAGTTGCCCCATGCAATGACGGCTTTGGCACCCTCGGCCGCCTCCTGCAAAATGTCGTAGGCCGTGCGCCCTGCGATGCAGCAATAGGCTTTGTCCTTGACAGGAACAGATCCCTCCACCATCAGGATGTATTCCCCATGGTATTGCTTCATCGTGTCGCGGAGGTTGGCCTCGGCCTGATGACCTGCCGCAGCCATCAGCGTCTCGGTGTAGTCGAGCGACACCTTGTCGAGCAGGATGTCCGCCACGATGGGGTGCGACGAACGAATGAACGACTCGCTGCAACAGGTGCACTCCTGGAAATGCAGCCACAATACGGGCGGACGGGGACGGGTCTCCATCGCTCTCACGATGCGACCCACACTGCTGAACTCCAGACCCAGCAAAGCCCCCATCATCCCGCAGAACTTGAGGAAATCACGCCGCGAATAACCTTTCGCGATCACTTCCTCGTACACAGTAGGTCTTTTTTCAGGCATGATGCTGGTATTTGGGATTACTGATCTTCCTCGTCATACAGGGTGGTGGTTTTCCGGACCGTACCCACCACGAGATGTCCTTCGATGATCACACGGTCGCCCAGACGGAACACCTCCTCCCCGCTGATACATACATCCATCAGACGGTCCGGCAGATGGACCCTCAAATGACAGGCCCGCTCGTGGACCATCAGTCCCACCACCTCCCCCGGCCATATGAATTCGTGGGAGTCCACAACATTTCTTATTGCTCCCTCCTTGCCTTAGGTCAAGGGTTGTGCCACGAGCTGCAGGAGTGGGGGGAGAATTTGTACGGTTCAGATATACAGAGGGTTGTGAGTTGTTGGGATTTTTTGCGGGTGCGGAGACAGATGGGAAAAGGATGAGCGATCTGCGGACAGCCGCAGGAAAACTTACGAGGTTCCGTGACCCGTTTTTTTGGGGTTGGCCTTCGGAGGAGGACATTTCGGGGTGTGATGGGCATATTTGGCCATTTTGTCGCGGAAGGTGGAGAGGCTCAGCTGAAGGAGACGGGCAGCTTCCGACTGGTTGCCGCCGCTTTTTCGCAAAGCCTCCCGGAGCAGGTTGCTCTCCACGCAAGAAACGATGTCGGTGAGTTTCATCCCTTTCACCAGGAAGCAGGTGCGACAGGCCTCGATTATCTGTTCCACGGCGGAGTATCGCAGCACTTCGGGGGGGAGGTCGGAACGGCGGACGGTCTCGTCGGCGAAAGCCAGGACCCGTTGTACCACGTTGCGCAGTTCCCGTACGTTGCCCGGCCAGTGGTAGGCCATCATCGCCGACATGGCCTCCGGAGTGAAACGAACCTCCTTCCCGCCACCGTAATGCCTGACAAAATAGTCGGTCAGCAGCGGGATGTCGTCGCGTCGTTCACGCAACGGCGGGATATGGAAAGGCAGGACATTGAGCCGGTAAAAAAGATCTTCCCGGAAGTTCCGTTGCCGTACGATCTCTTCCAGGGGCACTTTGGAGGCCGAGATAATGCGTACATCCACGGGAATGGAGCGGCTGCCTCCCACCCGCCTTAACTCCCGGTTCTCCAGGAAGCGCAGCAGCTTGACCTGCATTTCCACCGGTACATCATCGATATCATCGAGAAAGATAGTGCCGGTATGGGCCATCTCGAAAAGGCCTTTTCTGCTCTCACGGGCGCCGGTGAAAGCTCCCCGTTCGTAGCCGAACAGTTCGCTGGCCAGCAGTTCGGAGGGTACGGCGGAGAGGCTGATCTTGATGAAGGGCCGATCGGCCCGGTTGCTGCTGCGGTGGATGTATTCGGCCAGGATCTCTTTGCCCACGCCCGTCTCTCCGATCAGCAGGATCGTGGTGGGGCTGTCCACCACCCTGTCGAGACGGGTGAGCAAGGTCCGCATCGCTTCGTTGCGGGTGATGATGTGTATGGATCTCTGCGGCGACATCGCGGAAATATGCTGGCCGGCGCCGCAGCACCGGCACTTACGAGGGCGGGACCGTACCTTCATCCGGCTCACCCATCTGTCGCAACGCCTCCAGCGTCTGCAACGCCTCCTCCTCATCGATCCTGTTCAGCGCCATGCCCACATGCGCAAGCACATAATCCCCCACCTTCACCTTCTCAGGAAGCCACTGGATACAGATGTCGGTTACCATTCCGTCAAAATCGACCTTCGCCATCTTCATCTCCGGATCGCTGTCGTCAATGGAGATGATCTTACCAGGTACGGCCAGACACATGTTCTGAAAATTTTTTGTTCGTACTAAAAGTAACAAAAAACCGAAAAGTATCCAATGAGGAGGGTCACCTTTGGGATTCTTTATCCCTGAGCAGTTCACTCACTTTTTTCTCTGCGACGGGGAGGGCTTTTTGCACCGCTTCGGAGAGTCGGGTGGAGAGCCGGTCCTCCGGTCGGATGCTGATGGTCACCAAGTCGATGAGCGGGAGCTCGTCCAACAGGGTGGCCGCTTCGACCAGGTCTTTCAGGCCCAGATCATGGGCACCGAGGGAAGGAGGGTAGTCGGCGGCAAAACGGGGCCGGCGTACCTTTACCGTGCCGGGCGTTGAACCGTCGGCCGTGGCATCGATAAGGATGACCCGCTCATAACGGCTGAACAACGAGAGCAACGGTAATCCTCCCGTACCTCCGTCCAGGATATCTGCCTTTTCCTGCCAGTTGTGCTCTTCCAGATAACGGACCGCATGGATCCCCACCCCTTCATCACCCATCAGGTAATTGCCGATGCCCAGGATCAGTACCCTCCTCTTCCTTGTTCGTGAGGATGACATAATAGGAAATAATGAACGAAATATACTCTCCTTCCCTGAAATAAGAAAATCCTGTGATCAAAAGGAGAGAATTTTCGATAATTTTAGGATCACAAAACGCTCAACCGGAAGGAGGTGATCCATGGTACGTGTGAAGGGTTTGTCCCGTGATGTTTCCCTGTGGGGGATTTTTCTTGGGTTGTTGTCCTATGTGTTGATCTGGTCGTTCCTGGACCTTAAGCCCGGGCATCCGGAGGTGACGCGCATGCTGGCCATTGCGGCACTGATGGCAGTGTGGTGGGTCACCGAGGCGGTGCCGCTGGCCGTCACGGCCCTGCTGCCCGTCGTGCTTTTCCCGCTGATGGGTATCCTGAATGCCAAGGTGGTGGCGGGGACCTACTTCAACGACATCATTTTCCTTTTCCTGGGCGGTTTCATGATGGCCCTGGCCATGGAAAAATGGAACCTCCATAAACGCATTGCCCTGAGGATTCTGCTGGTGGTGGGGGTAGGGCCGGGCCGGATGCTGATGGGCTTCATGGTGGCCACGGCCTTCCTCTCGATGTGGATCTCCAACACCGCCACGGCGATGATGATGCTGCCCATCGCCCTCTCCATCGTGCTGGAACTGGAGGAGACGGTGGGTAAGTCCGAGATCGACCGCTATTCGATCGCTGTGTTCCTGGGCATTGCCTATGCCGCCTCGATCGGGGGAATGGCCACCCTGGTGGGTACACCGCCCAATCTCGTGCTGGTCAAACAGCTCAGCATCCTTTTCCCCGAGGCGCCGGAGATCACTTTTTCCGAATGGATGATCCTGGGACTGCCGGTGAGCCTGACCATGCTGGTCATCGCCTGGTCATTGCTGTATTTCATGTATCGTCCCAGGCAGCGGTGGGAGAGGGTGGAGCTCAGTACGTTCCGTACGGAATACGGTAAGCTGGGACGCGGCACCTACGAAGAGAAGATGGTGGGTATCCTCTTCCTGGTGCTGGCTCTGCTGTGGATCACCAGGGCGGGGATCGACTTCGGAGGGTTCCGTATCCGGGGATGGGCCGCCTGGTTCGGTCATCCCGAGTACATCCATGATGGCACCGTGGCGGTGGCTGTGGCAGTGCTGCTTTTCCTCATCCCTTCGCGCAGCCGTCCCGGCGACAGGATCCTCGACTGGAGCACGGCCAACCGTCTGCCGTGGAACATGATCCTTCTGTTCGGCGGAGGTTTTGCCCTGGCCAAAGGGTTCGAGGTCTCCGGCCTCTCCGTATGGTTCGGTGAGTCGCTGCGTTTCATGGGTGCTTTCGGACAGGTGGTGATCCTGCTGACGATCATCACGATGATGTCGTTCCTTACGGAGCTTACCTCCAACACGGCATCCACCCAGATGCTGCTGCCGGTCTTTGCCGGTCTGGCCGTGAGCATCGGCATGAACCCGCTGATGGTCATGGTGCCGGTGACGATGGCAGCCTCGCTGGCTTTCATGCTGCCGACGGCCACACCGCCCAATGCCATCGTCTTCGGGAGCGGAAGGATACCGATCCGTACGATGATACGTACCGGTTTCTGGCTCAACATGGCCGGCGTGCTCACCATCTACTTTTATATCCACCTGCTGGGATGGGGAGCCTTGCATCTCCACGGCATGGCCCTCCCCGCCTGGGCCAGATGAGAGATCAGTGAATGAGCGAGATCACGATGGTAGTGTCGCTGTTCAGACGGATGCGCGCCCGCGAAAAAGCAGGCGCCGAGAGACGCGGACGGACATTGTTGGAAAAACCGTACGGCTCGGTGGGGATACCCAGCATGTTCTTGTCAATCAGCCCGTCCCGGTCAAGATCCTGGAAGACCGCCAACGCATAGTCACCCGCCGGAAGCTGTTCGAAAGTGTAAATGAACACCTTGCCCGTTACGGGCCGTTCCACCAGACGGTACTGCTTCCCTTCTTTCGGAAAAACCTCCGCTCGGTTGTACAGCCCAAGCTGCATCTGACCCTTGACTTCCCGGATGCCGGTGATGCGTACGGTGAGATCGACTCCTTCGCCCCTCCGGGAAGAGAGGATGATCATGGCCAGCAGGATGAGGAGGACAAACGGAAGATGCCGGGGACCCCTTTGGGCCTTCTCCCTCTCTCTCCCGGAATACGACCTTGCCCTGAACCTCCTGTCCATCCTTTCGGTGAAAGTTTTTATAACTTACAGTGATACAGATCGTTGTTGCGTTATTTGAGGCCCCCTACGTAGGTTGCTACGTAGGAGAATACGTAGTTATTGTTTTTTACTCTTCTGATCCTCAAATCGTTGCATGATCTCGATCCAGTTGGTGAAGACAATGCTTTCTTCCCGGAAGAACCGTATCATCTCGGGGTCGGTGAACATTCTGTATTCCCAGACCCTTTGTTGCCAGGAGTTGGTGATCTCTTTCAGATGGTCGCTTTCCACGGCAGGGTGGAAAATGATCTCGGTAAGACCCGGTCTGAGAGAGCGAACGAGAGCCTTGAACTTTTCCTTTTTGTCTTTGTAGGTCTCGCCCTTGGGGGCGCTGGTGAAGAAATCGAGTTTGGGCAGGTCGTAATGTTCCAGCAGGCCGATCATCCGGTCGTCGATGGGGTAGCCCGCATCCCTGAACTGACGGGCCACGGCCGTATCGGAGAGGTCGATGGCATTGGCGGGGATATGGTATTCTTTTGCCACCTTGAGGAAGCGTTCGGCGAAGGCGGGGGAGGCATAGAGGGTGCCCATGTGGGTGTCGAGGTGGGTGGGACGGTGGCCCAGGGCGATGGCTTTGTCGATCTGGGCACGTATCTCACGTTCCACCTCGTCGGGAGTGGCGTGGGCCACCACCTGGGGCACCTCGTGCCACAGCATGCCGTCGGGATCAACAAGGCCGGGGACGGTCGCGGGATCGCTCACCGGTCCCCATCGCCAGCTTTGCCATTCGCTCGTGAGGGTCAGATGCATGCCCACATCCATGTCGGGGTGGGCCCTGGCCCAAAGCAGCATGCTGTCGGCCGCCGGACAGGGAGCCATCACCGATGTCGACTGGATGAGACCGTGTTCCAGAAGGTACCGGACAGCCTCGTTGGCCTCCTCGCACATGCCAGCATCGTCGGCATGCAGGATCAACACCTTGCTGCCCGCCGGAAATCCCAGACGTTCTGCCTGCGTGACAGGAGCGGGTTGTGAACTCTTGCCTCTGTCCTCAGAAGACCTTCGCTGACTGCAGGAGGTGAACAGAATTGTCGCCGGCAACAGGAGCAGCGATGCGGTGATGAGGGTGATGATCCTTTTCATTGCAACGGGCTTTCAGGGTTGTCTTCTCAAAGATATCAAATATTCTCCCTTTTGCCAGGTCCTGTTGCGGAGGATGAGCTTTTTTCCGATGCTGTCGTATTGCCGGAGCGAGTCAGGCAGCGGGCTGCCGTCGAACAGGATGCCGGCAGGGGGTGTCTCCAGATGTATCCGGAGGATGTGTGGTGTTTTCTTTCCGCTGAGGACGAGCGAGAGCCCCCTTTCATCCCGGTGGTAGCTGAGGATGGTGCTGCTGTCGTGTTCGCGGTACACCTCGAAGCGGCCTTCCTCGGCGGGCCAGACAAGGAAGGTGAGGTATCCCTTCGAGGCGGTGTCGCCCAGACCGGTGTAAGGACGGGATACTTTTACGGGGATGATGGCGCCCTCGCGGACGTACAGGGGATACTCGTCAAGCGGATAGGAACGGGTGAAGGTCTGCGGTCCCCGGAGCAGCTTGCGGTCGTCGAACCAGTAGCGCCAGGTGCCGGCGGGAAGACGCACCTCCCGCTCCGGCCGGTCGCGGTAGATGGGTGCTGCCAGCAACGACTCACCGAAAAGATACTGGTAATCTCCGCGTACCGGCTGCATCAGGCGGCGTCCCCCTTGGTGGGCCGTTACCACATAATGGTACATGTAGGGGACCAGCTCGGTATGCAGCCACGAATACTCCCGGATGATCTCCAGCTCCTGTTCGCTTCTCTTCCACAAAGCCCTCTCCCCGTGTCCTCCGTTGAGGAAAAGGCCGCAGAAAGCGGAGAACTGGGCCCAGCGGATGTAGAGGCGGGGAGGGATGTGTTTGCCGGAAAAACCCGCCACGTCCGACCCGACGATGTTGTATCCCCGGCGGGCAGAGCGCAGGATGCTGCGGATGGCCGACTCAAAGCCCTGCACGCCACGGAAGGCCAGATCGCCTTCCGTGCCCCGGTATTTTTCATCCGGTTGTTCCTCCGACTCCCAGTAATGTTCCTGGTCGCCCACCCAGTTCACCGGCGAGGCGTCGACCGGCGCAAAGCCCTCAGGATGGTACAGACGGTCCATCGCCCGCGAGAGGGTCACGAACGAAGGGTTCTGCTGCAGACCGTAAGAATATTCGTCACGGTAGTAATGGTCCATGTACTGGCGGGTGGTCATCCATCCCTTGAAAGTGGTCTGATAGAAGAGGAGCAGGGGGCCGAGGCGGGAGGAGAAGTTGGTGGCGGTGCCGTCGAGTTTCCACCCGTCGATGCCGAGGTCGAAGACCTGCTGCTGCATGCCGTGCCACCAGCGCATGGCGGCGGGGTTGGTGTAGTCGATGAAGCCGCCGCGTCCTTTCCACCATTTGAACTGATAGCCGTTACCGCAAAGATAGTCGCTGTCGCGGGCCATCCCGTACCAGTCGCGGGAATCCTTTATCCGTGTGTCTTTCGAGTAGCTGTTCACCATGGAGGTGGTCCACAGTACCACCCGGTAGCCGCTGTCCTGCAAGGCCAGGAACCACCGTCGGGGATGAGGATAGCGTAGTGTGTCGACCGTGTAGTCGTTGTAACGCATGCTCCAGGGACTGTCGATGAGGATGGTGCGTACCGGGATGTCGTGGGCACGGTAGCCGCTGAGCAGCTCGTCCACACGGGCGGCCGTGTTCTCATCATCTTCCCACAGCCAGCACTCCAGCGCCCAGGCCGGCGTCAGCGGCGGCGGCCCGTGCCTTTTCGCATTGAAAGGTATGCCCCATACCGGAAGGACCACATAAAAATATGCAAGCACCATCAATGCCGCCAGGAGGATGAGGGTGATCTTCAGGACTTTTTTCATGGATGAGAGGAAAAGGAGGTGGAGGTTTCAGTTCCCCTGCTTCGTGTCGGGGGGCATCCAGGTCTCGAACCAGCTAATCGCCGCCGGATAGGCCTTGTTGATGGGCAGGGTATGATGACGGGCATCGTACCAGATGATCCTTTTGGGCTTGCGTGCCTTGCGGTAAAGCAGACGGCTGGTGATGGGGGGGACGATGTCGTCGTGTTCGGCGTTGATCATCAGCAGGGGACGGGGGGAGATCATCTGCACGAAGTTGATAGGGTCGATGATGCTGAGATAGTTGCGGGTCTCCTTCGAGAGGGCTTTCTTGCCGAACATCAGGTTCATCCGGCCGCCGGCCAGCACGATCACCGGCACCCTGACCCGGTCGTCTACGCCGCAGAAGATGGTGCCGATGATGCCGCCGAGGCTGATGCCGAAGAAGCCGATGCGGGAAGTGTCCACCTCGGGGCGTGTGGCCAGGAAGTCCAGGGCCCGCCGAAGATCGAAAACGGTCTGGGACATCATCTCGCGGGTGCGGTAGCGGTTCGGGCCGGTGAGGTCGAACTCCCACTCCTGCGTCTTCCTGTCGCCGTGGCAGCAGATGTCGATGCGCATCACCGCATAACCGGCATCGAGGAAGTAGCGGTTGCCCGCCTCCACATAATCGACCGTCTTGCGGTCGCCCAGGCCATGGAGCAGAAGCACCACAGGGAGAGGCCGCTCCCTCCCCACGGGAACGGAAAGCAGGGCAGTGACCTGCCGGTCGTGGACACTGCGGTAGGTGACATAATAAAGATCGTATGCGGTGGTGTCGGTGACGGGCCGCACAGAATCATCGAGCGGCATCTGACGGTCGTAAGCATAATATTCACTGACAGGCAGGGTCGTCTCCTCCGGACCGGCCCACAGCCGGTACAGAAGGAAACCTGTCACCACCAGACATAAAAGGGGGAAAAGTCTCTTTTTCATCGGAGGGAGAGAGTCCTATTTCAGACCGGCCTGTTCCAGCAGCTCGTCCAGGGAAAGACGGACATATCCCTGCCGGGAGGCATCTTCCTGACCGTTGGCGTAAGCTATCCACATCTCCATGGTGGTAGCGTCGTACACGACGTTCATCAGGTTGCCGTCCTCGTCGGCCACCGCACGTGAGAGCTCGATCATCTTGTCGGCATCGAACCGGCCGTAATATTCCTTGAGCATCTTGAAGGCCACGGGGTTGTTCATGGTGTTGTACACCACGTTGGGCAGGACGTTGGGTGCATCGATGTCGTCGGGATCGTTGTCACGCCAGATGTGGTACTTGACCGAGTCGGGAGTGGAGACCAGCACCTTCACGCCACCCTGGGAAGCTTCGCGGCCATCGCTGAAAAAGAGGAAATAACGCTTGATGAGCGGGGTGGTCCTGATGGTGCGGATGATGTCGTCCAGCGAGGTGGCATCGTACATCATCTTGCGGAAAAGGAAGCTGAAATGGGCTCCGTGCAGATCGTAAGGATATTCCGAGGCGGGAGACTCGCCGATCTCGCCAAAGACCAGATGACGGGCGTTCATGCCGGTGTGCGAGGCGATGTATCCGGCGAAGGAGACGTTTACCTGTACGGCGCCGCTGTCGGGGACGTAGACCACCACCAAAGGATGGTCCTGCAGGCCGGCATCCTTGGAGAAATCGAGGTTGCGTATCTGATAAGTATGGCCCGTGGCCGTGGCAGGACCCCATACCACCACCCCGCTGCAGGAGTAGGTACCTACCACAGGAACCATGTGGGCACGCCGGATATCCTGAAGATCGAGACCCGTCGCATCGGCCAGCCCTTTCATCTCTTCTTTCACCCGTTCGTCAATAAAGGGGGAATTCACCTCCCAGGCCTTGTCAAGAGCTTCATTACCAAAAGCCTCGGGCGACTCCTGACGGGCAGCGGCCAGAAAAGTGTTCAGACAGACGGTGATCTCATCCTTCAGCATCGTGCCCAGCTGTTGCCCCATCTCATAAGGCGTGCCTTTTACCACCGCTACCTGGAAACGGTCGGTGCTGTCACCGGCCGTCGTGAGATATCCGGTGAACGACTTTTTACTCTCCTGTCCCGTAGGGCCGGAATGACAGGAGATCAGGAAAGAGAAAACAGAAAAGAACAGGGCCAGCATGAGCACCCTGCCGGAATGAGCATTTCTTCTGGAAAAATTCATCGTATTTTCTTTTTAGAAGTTATGACACTATTATTCAGACGTAAAATAACCGCTTTTTATCTATGGTAATTTGACTGATCTTTATGGTATTTTCACCTTCTTGATTGGAGAATTTCTTGTTTTTCAGTGAAAAAGTCAAAAGAATGTGAATATGGGAAGATGTTCTTTCCAAAAATTCTTATTTTTAACCAAAGAAGAAGTTCTTTGAAACGACCCTGAACGTATTTTACCCGTATTGACATTGAAACCTAAACTAACTGCTTTTGTTATGGAACAGGGATTCATTTTCTCTAACCGGAAAGTCCTGCGGATGGCGGCGGTACTTTTCTTGCTAGTCCAGTGGTTCGGTATGGCCGTTTGGGCGGGGGAGGGTACTGTCCGGTTCATTCAGCGGGGTTTTGAGGTGACCGGCACGGTGACTTCCGAGGATGGCCAGTCGCTGCCTGGTGTGACGGTGCTGATCAAGGGTACCAGCAGCGGGACGATCACCGGGGGGGACGGCCATTATGCCATCCGTGTGCCGGGAGCTGATGCCGTCCTGGTCTTTTCTTTTGTGGGTTACGAGACGCATGAAGAGCGTGTGGGTGACCGGCGTGTCATCGATGTGGTGATGAAAGAGAGCGTGAAGAACCTTGATGAGGTGGTGGTCACCGCCCTGGGCATCACACGCCAGGAGAAATCGCTGGGCTTTGCTGTGGGTAAGGTGGATGGTGAAGAGCTGAACAAGGTGGTGCAGGAGAACGTGGTCAATTCGCTGGCAGGCAAGGTGGCCGGTGTGACGGTCAATTCCACCGGAGGGACAGGCTCGTCGGTGAGCATGGTGATCCGTGGTGCCACTTCGCTCAGCAGTGACAACCAGCCCCTCTTCGTCGTCGACGGCGTGCCGATGATCAACGGACTGAACAACACCAGCCAGATCGGTGAGCGCAACATCGTCGACTACGGGAATGCCATTTCCGACCTCAACCCCGACGACATCGAGAGTGTGACCATCCTGAAAGGGCCCAGTGCGGCAGCCCTCTATGGTTCGCGGGCCGGTAACGGCGTGGTGCTCATCACCACCAAAAAAGGAAAGAAAAGCAAGGGGGTCACCGTCACCCTCAGCACCAACACGGTGTTTGACATGCCGTACAAGTACTTTGATACCCAGAAACATTTCTCCTCGGGATATTTTCCTTTCACTCCCGATATTGTGGGCGGCACCCTGGTGGTCGATCCGGCACAGGCGGCCGGTGCCGGTCCGGAGTGTGACAAGGGCTACTTTGCCATTCAGTGGCACAGCCCCCTGGATGCCAACGGCAACAAGGTGCCCATCCCCCTCGTGTCGTATCCCGACAATGTGGCGGATTTTGTACAGACCGGCATCACCTCCACCAACGGAGCGTCGATCATGAACCGGACCGACAATGCCAACTACCGCATCTCGTTGACCAACATGACCAACCGCGGTATCGTGCCGGGGTCGGATCTGCACCGTAACAACCTGACCGTCGGATCGGACATCCATGCCACGAAAGATCTCACCTTTTCGATGAACGTCAGTATTGCGAACACCTGGTCGAACAACCGCCCTTCTTCCAACCGGGGGACCAACCCGCTGGAGTGGGCATACAAGGTGCCGCTGAACATTCCCATTAAGCTGCTGCGCGACTACTGGGAGCCCGGCCAGGAGGGATTACAGCAACGCACCCCCTCCAACGGGCTGTACAACAACCCTTATTTCCTGGCCTATGAGGTGGACAACATGTTCAACCGCAACCGTATCTTCGGCAACATGTCGCTCACCTGGCAGGTATTGCCTTCGCTGAGCCTGCGGGGAAGATATTCCATCGACCGTTACGGGGAGAGGCGAGAGACGAAGATCCCGCCCAGCTACACCAAGGAGCCCAACAACGGAGCATACGGCATCATCAACCTGCAGCGGTATGAGCGGAATGCTGATTTTCTGGCCACGTTCGACAAAGAGGTGGGCAAGTTCGGGGTGGTGATCTCGGCAGGGGGGAACGCCCTCTATCAGGAGAGCACCACGGCGGGCAATGCTTCCAAGCCGGGAGCCGGGCTGGTAGTGCCCAATGTGTACAATGTGCGGAACATCAAGAGCGGTTCGCTCAACTATTGGAGCTCACTCAGCCAGAAGGCCATCTACAGCCTGTACGGAACAGCCAACCTCTCATACAACGGCATGCTCTACCTCGACCTGACGGCCCGCAACGACTGGTCGAGCACCCTGCCTCCCGAGAGCCGGTCGTATTTCTATCCTTCCGTCTCTCTCAGCATGTTGCTGGACAAAATGCTCAGTCTGGGCGATCAGGTCGATCTGCTCAAGCTGCGTGCCGGCTGGGCCAAGGTAGGGAACGACGCACCTCCCTACCAGCTCTATCCCACCTACTCCGATATCGGCCAGTGGGGCGAGGCCACCCGTCTGGCCAAGCCGGGGACCATCCTCACACCCAACCTCAAGCCTGAGGAAGCCACCTCGTGGGAGGTGGGTGCCGAGGTGCGTCTTTTCAACGACAGGGTCCATTTTGACGGAACCTATTACAACATCGACAACCGGAACCAGATCATCCGTAACATCCCCATTGCCACCTCTTCTGGTTTCAGTAGTGTGAATGTCAACGCCGGCCTCATCGAGAGCCGCGGGTGGGAGTTCATGGTCGGGGGGGTACCCCTCCGACGGGGAGACCTGGTGTGGGATGTGTCGGTCAATTTCTCACGCAACAGGACCCGTCTTACCCGTATCGCTCCGGGAGTCGACCTGATCAAGTTCTGGAGCGATGCCAAAGGAGGAGCCTGGGTGTACGAAGGGGATGATATCGGCGACCTGTACGATGCCGAGATCCTCCGTGTCACGGATCCCAATTCGCCTTATTACGGCTATCCCATTATCGGAGGGAGTGATTACGAATGGCAGGAGATCAAGGTGGCCGATGCCCGCAACAAGATCGGTAACTACAATCCCGATTTCCTCTTCGGGGCACAGACCACCCTCTCGTACAAAGGTTTCGTCCTGAGTGCCACGTTCGACTGGCGGCATGGCGGACAGTTCGTTTCACAGACCTACCGTTACATGGCTGAGGATGCCAACTCGGAAGACTGGTTGCGCCGGGCCATCAACCCCGGAGGACGTAGCGGCAAGGAACTGCGCGACTGGCTGGTGGCCCACGAGGACGAATGGATCAAGAACGGTTTCCATGTGGTGGGCGGGCCTACTCCCGAGTATGGCGGTTTCCCCGAAAGCTGGAGCGGCTACACGGTGTACGACGGTATCTTCGTGCCGGGCGTGGTGAAGAACGCCGACGGCAGCTATTCCGAGAATCTGGGAGAGAACAATCCCATCCCATATACCCCCTGGGTGGTCAGCTACCCCTGGGATTTCATGACCCCCTCCACTTTCGATGCCGACTTTGTGAAGCTCAGGGAGATCACCCTCAGTTACCATTTGCCCGGGAACTTTGTGAAAAAACTGCGCATGCAGGACCTGCTTGTTTCCTTGTACAGCCGGAACATCATGATCTGGACCAAAGCCAAGATCGGCATCGATCCTGAGCGGGCCTTCCAGGCCGAGGCCTCGGGCTTCAAGCAGGGTATCGAAAGGTACAATGTGGAACCCTGGGTGATCCCCGTAGGTTTCAAGATCAATCTTACTTTCTAATCACTGAAAATCTGAGAGCCATGTACACATACAGATCCAGGATCATCCTTTTGCTCATCCTCTTTTCTTTTTCGGTCTTTTCGTGCAAGGACTTGGATGAGCTGAATGTGAACCCCAACGGGGTGGATCCGGCCATTGCGCATCCCAATCTTTTGATGAGCACCGTCATTGCCGGCACAGGCCAGGGGGTGGTTCGTCTTGGTTTTGGTGATCTGGCGGGAGTGATGCAACACACCCAGAAAGATGGCTGGTCCGGCTCGCACAACAGCTATGACTGGAACCCCAGCAGCAGCGACTGGGGGGGATATTACGATCTGCTTCGCAATACACAGGCGATGCTGGAAAAGGCCGAGGAGATGCATCTTGATTTTCACCGCGCCGTGGCCCTGATCATCCGGGCCTATGTCTTCGGCATGATCGCCGACCTGTGGGGCGATGCGCCTTATACCAAGGCCCTGAAAGGAGAGAATGGAGAGGAAGAATACATCCGTCCTCCCTATGATGCCCAGCAGGATATCTACCACGGCATCCTGACCGACCTCGATACGGCCAATGCCTTGTTGGCCAGAAACCCCCAGGAAGGTATCGATGCCGTCCAGGATGTTCTCTACGAAGGGAACGTGAGTAAGTGGCGCAAGTTTGCCAATTCGCTGGCTTTGCGTTATTACATGAGGCTCTCCTATAAAGAGCCGGAGTATGCCCGTGAAGGGATTGAACGTATCGTCGATCATCCCGACGATTATCCTTTGATCCTGCGAGCTTCGGAAGAGGCCAACCTGCGTTTCCCGGGTACCAATGCTTCCGACTCCTGGCCTTCCAATACCGTCTTCAACCAGGAGAAGCAAGGAGCCTATATGCGGTTGAAGATGTGTGCCACCCTGGTGGATACGATGGAATATTTCAATGATCCCCGTCTACATGTCTGGGCCAGGAAGGTGGATATTCCGCTGAAGGTGGACTATGCCGATCATTTCCGTGATGAGATCGTAGGCGGAGTGCGTTATGTCGGGGACTCGATCGCTGCCCAGTACGAGGCGAAGTACGGTTATCCGCTGGATGAGGATCCCGATTATGTCGGCTTGCCGCCGGCCTGGTCGATCGTGCCCCAGGCTTACAATCTCAACCCCAACCTGGAGCAGGCTTCCTACAACCCGCATGCTTCACATCTGGCCACCATGTACAAGCAGGCTTCGGGCGATCTCTTGGTGGCGCGTATGCTGAGCGCTTCGGAAGTGCATTTCATCATTGCTGAGGCGGCGCTCAAAGGGTGGACGGGTGAGGATGCCCAAAGCCATTACGAGGAGGGTATCCGTCAATCGTTCCTTGCATGGCGCGTTGTCGGTGATTATGATACCTACATAGCCCAGCCCTCCGTCGCCTTCGACGGTACCCTTGGTCAGATCATGGAACAGAAATGGATCGCCAGCTGGACCGCAGCGGCCGAAGCATGGTTCGACTGGAGAAGGACAGGTTATCCCCGCCTCAGACCGGGAAAAGAAGTGAAAAGAGATGCACTGCCGCTGAGGTTCTACTATTCGGTCAAGGAACTGGACCTGAACCGTGACAATTGCGAAGCGGCCATCGAAGGGCTCGAGGAAACCGTTTTCTCCGAAGATGATGGTAAGAACAGTGCCTGGTCGAAGTTCTGGCTCCTCCAGGGAACAGGCCAGCCCTACTGATGAAGAATGTGGGGACAAAAAAGGGTGTGCAGTGCACACCCTTTTTTTGCATGCGGACAAAGCTCAGGGAGTGATGTACTGTTGATAGTACTGGTCGAGCATCTCTTTGCTCACCGGGCCGCTGTGGAAGAGCATCCCGTAGCGGAAGGTGACCGACTCGCCGGGGGCGAGGGTGAGGTTGAGCTCTTCCTTTCCTTTACTGAAGGTCTTTTGGCCCAGGGGGTTGACCGAGAAAAGACCGTAGCCCCGGGCATGCCAGTAGGTGGGATGGCCGGGGTTGCCCGGATGGTCGAAAATGGTGATGCTTTCTTCCTGGCCATTCACTTTCCCGTGGAGGCAGACCCATTCGGCCCTTTTGCCCCAGGCATCTTTTCCTGTGATCCCCCTGCTGGTGAGATAATCGCCGTTGGCGATGGTGTCCCGGGCTCCCCCCACGATGGTCACGTTCCCGTGTTCATCGGTGAAGGTGGAAGGTTTGTCTGAGGGCAGTTCCAGGGGATGGGACACCCGGATGGCCATCATTCCTTCCTTGGTGTCATGGAACACGATGGTATCGTCCAGGGCGGTGAGGGTGGTGGTGCGCTCCACGAAGCGGTCGTGCCGGTCTCCCCTGAAGGTCAGTACCGTATGTTCCTGCAGCATAGGACGACCCCGGAAATCCTGCCAGGAAGCTTCGTAGACAAGGGTGCCTACGCTGTCGCCGCCGGCAGCCTCCAGGATCTTCACGTTCCTTATCCAGCCCAGACGGTCCCGGAGAGAGTCGGGCATGGCGGGCGAATTGCCCCAGAAATCGATGTGATTGACATTGCCGTAGGTGAACCAGATGCCGATGTGATGAGGATGGTCGGTACGTTCTCCCGGGACGGGATGAAGGGGAAACCCCCTGGTGAGCGTATCGCCGGCGGCGGAGATTACGGGCCACAGCACCGGCTTGGTGAGGGCCGCCAGCGTGTCGGTGTACAGAAAGGAGGTGAACGGTTGTCCGCCAATGAAGATATCGGCGCGACGAGCGGCCGTGTCCACATCCACACGTACCGGTAAAGCGCCGGCCGTGTCCTTCGTGGCGGAAGGATGACAGCCCGTCAGCAGGAGGAGAGTGAGGATACTTAAGTATTGCAGCGTTCTCATGGTGGGTGGGTTTTTATTTATGAAAGATCTGGTACCTCAAATCCTTTCCGGTATTCGCGGGTCATCAGACGGGATGCTTCCTCGTCGTGGAGGATGGTTTCGGTAGCGGGGTCGATATGCAGTTCCCTGCCTACGCGGTAGGAGATGTTGGCGAGCAGGGGGAGGCAGGTGGAGCGGTAGCCCGTGACGATGTCACAGGAGAGAAGTGTACGGTCGCCGTTGCGGACGGCATGGATGAAATTACCGAAGTGGCCGCCGCTGCTGCCGCCGGTGAGATCCATGGGGTTGTACGAGGAGTCTTTCTCGCCGGAGGTGGGGCCCGGTTCGTTCTTGCGTCCGAAGAAGGTCTGCCAGTTGCCGCCCGCATCGATCTGCATCCATCCCTCGGTGCCCAGGATGAGGGTGCCGATCTTCACCGGTGTGGCCTTGGAGCCTTTGGAGATCTTGCCGTCATCGGTGAGCCGGATGTCGGGAAGAAGGATCCCTTCGGGGTTGGTGTAGAGGCCACGGGTGCCGAACTCCAGCATCTTGCCGTCGGCATACTGGAAGATGGAGGTCTGGGTGTTCGGGGTCTCCTGCATCGACTTGAACTTGTAGATGCCCCCGATGGAGCTGACGCGTACAGGCATCTCCTCTTCGCCCAGGGCCCAGCGAGCCACATCGAACTGGTGAGGCCCCTGGTTGCCGGTGTCGCCGTTGCCGTAATCCCAGAACCAGTGCCAGTTGTAATGGAAACGGTTGCGGTTGAATGGTCTCTTGGGAGCGGGGCCGAGCCACATGTCGTAGTGGACCTTGCGGAGATACTCCTCGGTGTAAGGCGGCTCATAACGCGAACGTTCGGCGTTGAGACGGAACTTTTCCCCCGGTTTCATCGGCCCGTCGGGGTAAACGCCGATATCGCCGCGGGGTTTGAAGCAGAGGCCGCGGGCCAGGTAGATCTCTCCCAGATGACCTTCGCGGATGAAACGGATGGCACGGTTGGTGGTGTCGAAGGAACGGTTCTGGAAACCAACCTGGATGAGCACGTTGTAGCGCTCGGCGGCGCGGACCATCTGCCGGCCTTCCCAGATGTTGTGCATCGCCGGCTTCTCCACATACACGTGCTTGCCGGCCATGGCCGCCCAGACCGTGCCCAGGGCATGCCAGTGGTTGGGCGTGGCGAAAGAGACGACATCGAGGTCCTTGTCATCGAAGACACGACGCATGTCCCATTCCGTGCGGGGACGATATCCCGCCAGCTGATCCATCTCGTCCAGACGGGCCTTGAAAAGGTTTTCATCAATGTCGACCAGGTACTTTACCTCGACGTTCTTCATCTTGGCATAGGCCCTCATATGACTGCCGCCGCGACCTCGTATGCCTACCACCGCCACATGAAGACGGTCGTTGGCACCCAGGATGCGGGCATACGAACGTGGCGAGAACGAGAGGGCGGCAGAACCGGCCAACAGACCGGCCGAACTGTTGCGAATGAATTTCCTTCGTGTGGTCATGGCTTGAGATTTAAGAGGGTTATGGTTTGTCGAAAGTACGGATGCGGATGTTACGGAACCATACGTCGTCGGCATGGTCCTGCAGGACGATGTGACCGTAGCGGCGGCGGGCGAAGCCCGGGTACTTGTGGTATTTGCTGTGGCGTACCAGAGAATCGAAACGGGGTGTTCCCGTCTCGTATTCCAACACTTTCTTACCGTTGAGCCAGTGTTCTCCGTGGTGCCCCCGCAAGATGATGCGTCCGGTGTTCCACCGGCCGGCAGGTCGTGGTTCTGCGTTCTCCGGAGCTACCAGAGCATACAGGGCGGCGGTATGCTGCATGGGTGACAAAGGCTCGGAATAATGCGCATCATCAATGATCTGATACTCGAAGCCCAGGGCGTGGGTGGTGCCGTAGCGCAGGGACATCTTTTCCGAGACGTTGTATTTGATGCCGCTGTTGCCAAGCGGGGCGATCTTCCATTCAAAGGCCAGTTCGAAATTGAGAAAGGTGTCGCGGCTCATCAGATCGCATGAAGGCGGCGGGCTGCCGTCAGGGAGGGGTGCCACCCGGTCGCGCGCTCTCTTGTGGATCGTCCCGTCTTCCACACGCCAGTAAACGGTGGGGATGCTGTCGAGCCCCAATGCCTGCCAGCCGTTCAGGGTACGACCATCGAAAAGCTGTTGCCAGCCCCGATCTTCCGTGCCTGGGGGAAAAGAAACCTCCCCCTCCTCCCGGTGTGGACCGGAACGGCAGCCGGCCAGGGAAAAGGCCAGCAGAAGAAGGATGGAACAATACTTTGTCACCTGGTCAATAAAAATAACTCTTTTGTCATTTCGTGACAAAAGCTTTTTTGCCTATCCTTTCGTGAATGTTCACTTTCCAGCTTTTTTTGCCTGTTCTTCGTCGAGGAAAAAGAGCGATGGCGGTATTTTTTCCCTTTTTCTTCCCGGGCCTTTCCATTCCAGGGCGAGGTAGTAGCCTCCGCCCACCTGCATATAGCCGATGGTCAGCTGGTGGATGCCCTGTGTGAGGTGGGTGGTGGCTGAACGTTCGCGGGCCCCGTGGGGGCCGTCGTTGACGATGAGCTCCCGGCCGTCGAGGTAGAGACGGCTGCCGTCGTTGGAGATGAGGTAGATCGTGTAGGTCCCCGTTACGGGTACGCGCAGCCATGAGGTCAGACGCAGGGCGAAACGGTCTTTGTTGTGGGGCAGGCTGTCCAGACAGAGGGCGGGCAGGGTGCCGCGGGCTGAGGGATGCAGGCGCGTGAAGTCGGGCACCTGCTGCCAGAGACCGGCGTAATAAGCATAATGCAGGCCATGGATACCCCGGCGCAGGAAAGTGTAGTCACGGTGGGCCACAGGTCCGGCCGTGCCGTCGGGGAGGAAGATACGCGCTTTCACGCGGGTGTCGCGGGTGATCAGCAGGGGTTGTCCGTAGAGGGAGGAGGTGGTGTCGGGGAGCGTGCCGTCGAGGGTGAAACGTATGACGGCTCCGGCATGGGGGGTGGCCATGGTCACCCGGAGAGTGTCGCCCGACCATGAGAGCGTGTCGCGGGGCATCACCACCGGTGCCGTGGGCAACGAACGGGGCAGGAGCGCCGCCGCACCGTGCGAGACAAAACGGTATTCTCCCGCACAGGTCTCAAAGAGCATACGCCCCTTTTCATAGCCGACGGCATGGACGCCCACACCCGGCTGACCATAGACCCCCCGGGCCGTGACACTCCCCTCGTCGGTGGCGGGGATCGAGACGGCGGCAGTGGTGTTGGGCGGCACCGTCACCTCCAGCACCAGGTCGTCGCCCTCCTGTCTCCAGGAAGAGGTGACCGGCCCGTAAGGGGTGAGATGGGTGGCCGTGACATGCTGCAGGTCTGACACAGGCAGGGGGTGGATGAGGATATGTCGGAACCCCGGGGCGGCAGGGTCGGGGCGGATACCTGCCAGGCTGTTGTACAGCCACTCACATACACTGCCGAACATGGGATGGCTGTGAGAAAGGGTGCCGTCCCATGTTTCCCACAAGGTGGTGGAGCCTTTGAGCATCTCCAGCCCGAAAGAGGGGTAGTCGGTCTGGTTCATCAGAGTATAGGCCAGTTCGTTGCGACCATACTTCGCCAGCACCTGCAACAGCAAAGGCGTACCCATCATGCCGGTGTCGAAGTGTCCTTCGGTATCGTTGATAAGATGATCGACGAGCGTCCGGAAAACATCCCCTGTGTAGCGGCGGGGAACCAGGTCGAAGCCCAGGGCAAAGACATTGGCCCCCTGACGGCCTATGGAATAGGACATCTCCTCCTTGTGGAACCACTGCTTGTTGAATCCTTCCTTCACACGGTGTGCCAGGGCCCGGAACCGGTCGGCTTCTGACTCTTTTTCCAGCACGTGCGCAAGATGTTCCATGATCTGCAGGTCGTGGTGGAAGTAGGCGGTACTTACGAGGTCTTTGGGTATCTGTTCGGGCTGGGGAGGCACCCACTCGCCCAGCAGCTGTTCGTCGACGATGCCGGGGGGCACCAAGCGGTTTTCCAGGTAGTCGATGTACTTCACCATCCCCTGCCAGTGCCGGCGGACGATGGTGGTGTCGCCGTAGTAGAGGTACATGTACCAGGGGATGATGATGTAAGCCGAGCCCCACGGGGTGCCGCCCCAGCCCCCTTCGAAGGGGACGGTATAGGGCACGAAGCCGGTCTCGCGGTTCTGACCGTCGGCCATGTCGCCGATCCATTTGGTGTAAAAGGCAGCCATGTCGAAGTTGTAGATGGCAGCCCGGGCGGCTATCTGACCGTCGCCGGTATAGCCCCGTCGTTCACGGTGGGGACAGTCGCTGGTCACTCCTCCGTGCATGTTGCCCTGTTGGGTACGGATGAAGTTGTCATTGAGACGGGTGAGAAGACCGTTGGAACATTCGAAGCGGCCGGTGACCGGCACGTCGGTGTTCACGACGATGCCGGTGATCCGGAGCGTGTCGGGAGGCCGGGGTGTGGTGACGATCACCCGGCGGAAAGCGTGCCAGGTGAAACGGGGTTCCCACGTCTCGAGACTGTCGCCCCGCAGGATATAGATGTCGGTCTGGCCGTACTGGGGTCCCTGTTCTTCGAGGAACTTCAGGGTGACGGGCAGGCCGCGTGGGCCCTTTACCTGCAGCCGTACCCATCCCGAGATCATCTCACCGAGGTCGTACCGCCACGTGGTGTCGTCGAGACGTTCACGACGTACGGGGATGATCTCGCGGATACGCCGGTCGGCCGGGGCGATCTGCCCCATGAGAGGACCGAGGGGGGCGGCACGCTGTACCGCCGCCGGCCAGGATCGGTCGTCGTAGTCCGGCATGGTCCATCCCCTGAGTTCGCGACGTGCATCGTAGATCTCTCCCGTATAGATGCCGTTGTGGAGGATGGGGCCGGTGGCGGTGCGCCAGGTGGTGTCGCTCACCACCACCAGTGTGTCTTCGTCGCCGGCCATCTCCAGACGTATGATGAGACGGGGAAGACCGTAGTTGTAGATCGTGTCCTCGTCGCGTTCATGCTGGAAGAACCAGCCATTGCCAAGAAGCACCCCCACGCTGTTCCTTCCTTCCTGCAGGTAGGGGGTGATGTCGTAAGTCTCATAATAGACACGGTAGGACATGTGCCGTACCTCTTTGAAAGGAAACCTGCCGGTGTCGCGGTAGGTGTAGTTGGACTGGTGGGGGGAGAGGACGTGGTCGCCCACCCTGTGGCCATTGATGTACAACTCATGATAGCCGAGCCCGCTGATATAGGCCCGTCCTTTGCGGGGCGGGGAGGTGAGGGAGAAGGTCTTGCGGAAGTGGTAGGCCGGGTTGGGACCGCCCGGTTTGCGGGGAGGCATCACCGGCGAGCCGATCCACGCAGCCTGCCACCGGGAGGGGTGGATCCCCGTCTCCCAGCGGGCGGCGTCGCTCCAGGCCGACACCCGTCCGTGCCGGTCCCAGATACGTACCTTCCACCATACCTCCTGACGGGGACGCAAAGACCGCCCTCCATAAACCACCTGGACAGACTGGCCGGAGACCACCGTGCCGCTGTTCCACAGGTCGGCATGGTCGGGATCCAGCAGCCCGGGCGACGAGGCGGCCAGCACCTGCCAGGCCGTCTGACGCTGACCAGGCACATCTCCGGGCAGCCGCCAGGAGAGACGGGGACGGAGAACCGAGACATCCAGGCCTGTCGGGTCGGTGACATACTCACATCGCAGATCGAATGGGGTGAGCGAGGCCCGACGGTGACAGGAAAGTGAGAGCAGCGGGAACAGGACGACGAAGAGCAGAGCGGATCGTTTCATGGCAGCAGGTTAAGGTTGTTGAGGATGAATGAGCCGGATCATGGCAGTGCACCGAAATGAAAGTAAAGGGTGCCGCGGTGGAGGCCGGTCACCCGGTTCTTTTGTCCCGAGGGACCCAGATCGGCAGGGTCATGGAACTTGGTGCCGATGGGTGGGATGGCATGCAACAGGGAGATATCCCCTTCCGGCCAGATCATGCGGGCATGCCGCGGTTCGTACCCTTCGGGCTGACGGTAGAGACGCAGGAAACGGTGATCATCGGGCGTAAGGAGGGTGACAGGCCCGTCGTCGGTGTCGAGCACCACCCACGTAAGATCAGCATAGTAGCCGGGGAACTCGGGATAGTCCCATGCGGTGGCCGGGGCGAAGCTGTTGTAGTCGTTCTGCCACACGCCGTAGGTAGCACCTTTGAGGCGGTTCTTCCAGACACGGTAGGGTCCTTTGCCTTGCCATTTCATGCCTCTGACCCTCTCTTCGGGATAGAGGAAGCTGATGCCCAGGTTGTCGACCTCCCCGTCGTAGGGGAAGGCATAGTCCAGACGCAGCCATCCGTCGGGGAGGATGGTCCATCGCAGCGTACGGAAAAAAGGATGATGCTCGGTGATGAGGATGAGGGCGGTGTCGTTCCTGACGAGACGGGTGTGGGGCATGATGCGGGGCCGGGCCTTGCGTGCGGGGACGATGAAGGGGCCCCCGCCAAAAGGGATACGGTGGCTGCCCTGGCGTACCTCCTGCAGGGTGCCTTCTTTTCTGTCGAAGTAAAAAGTGTAGTTGCCTGAACGGATGATCCAGGATGTGTCGCCGGGCAAGGAGGCGGGCTCCTTTCCCCGTCCCGGCAGGAAGGGGGTGATGAGTGCGGCGTTGTTACGGAGGGGCCACGACCAGGTGAAGAGCGGGCGTCCCTCAGGGTCGCGGGCGGTGAGGAGGAAGCCCTCGGCTTCCCGCAAGGCTGTCGGGGGGAGCGGGGGATGAAGCCACCCCCGGCGGTGCGGGGGTACATTGGGGCCGGCCATCGTCCCTGAAGACAGCACCGTCACGGCGCTGACAGCATCGCCGGGAGCGGGCCACCGTACCAGCTGCCAGGAGAAAGTGCAGCGACGCAGGTTGAGATGATCGTACCTGTTCTCCACCGGGATGCTGAGAGGAAAGTTGTCCGGTACCGTGTCGCCCGTCTCGATGTACACCGGCGACCATATCTCGCGGATGGTGAAGAAGCTTGCTTCTTTCTCGTGATGCGGTCCCAGGATGCCGTCGGGGGCGTGGTTGCCGTCGACGTCGAGGGTGCAGTGACGGTCGGTACGGACCACCCCCTCGTCGGCAAAGACCCAGAGGAACATCCCCCCGGTGAGAGGATGGCCCCACATCAGGCGCCAGAAGTCGTCCAGCCCTGCTCCCAGACCACCGTCGTAGAGACCGTGAAGATGCTCTGTGGGCATGAAGATGCGGCCGGAGGCCAGTTTTTTCTCCACACTCTCGTAGCTTTCGTAATGGTCGGTGTCGATGCCTCCGAAAAAAGCCCAGGGGTGGAGGACAGGGCGTTGCTGCAGATCGTACCTGGCGAACTCGTCGTCAAGGGCGGTGTTCCATCCTCCCTCGTTACCATTGTCCCAGAACAGGATGGAGGGGTGGTTGAGATCGCGTGTCACCATCTCTTTCACCAGTCTTTGGCCTGTGGGGGTGTCGTAGGGTGGTTTCTGCCATCCGGCCAGCTCATCAAGGACATAAAGACCTTCCTCGTCGCAAAAATCGAGGAACCAGGGATCGGGAGGATAGTGCGACATACGTACGGCGTTCATGTTCATCTCTTTGATCAGGCGCACGTCGTCGCGGCAGTCGTTCCGGCTGAGGGCACGCCCCGTGGCGGGACGGAAGCTGTGCCGGTTGCATCCTTTCAGGACAATACGGTGTCCGTTGAGGAAAAGCCCTTCGCCGGGTATCACCTCAAAGGTCCGAAAACCGAAACGCTCCCTTACGGTATGCAATCGTCGTCCTTTCCTGAGGAGGGAGACATCAGCATAATAAAGAACAGGATCCTCCGCACTCCAGGGGTGCACCTCATCTATCTTTCCCGTGAGGATGACGACAGTATCCTTTTTCCTGATGCGTTGCGGGGAGAGGCTGCCCATTACTTTTCCTGCGAGGTCGTACACCTGTACCTGCACCTCGGCGTTGTCTGTAAGCCCTTCGACATGTACGGCCAGCCGGAGGGTGCCGTCGGCCCGCCCGTCGACGGCGTTCCAGGTGATGTGTTCGGGGGGCACGGCCTCGAGCCATACGGGACGGTAGATGCCGCCGAAGATCCAGTAGTCGCTGCGGCGCTCAGCGAGATTGATGCGCTCGTTGGACGACATCTTGTGCACCGTCACCTCCAGAAGGTTGGTATCGTACGGATGCACCAGAGGGGTGATGTCGTAACGGAAACGGTAAAATCCACCCTGATGCACCGGGCCCGCGCTGTGTCCGTTGACCTTCACCTCGGTGTCGGTCATCACTCCGCCGAAGACCAAGAAGATACGTCGTGATCTCCATCGTGGGGGGATCATGAAGCGGGTGCGGTAATGCCCCGTCTCGGAGGCTTTGATCTTGTCTTTGCCGTAGTTGTAGGTGCCGTAGCCCTGCAACTCCCAGCAGGAAGGGACGGGGATATGATCCCAGCGGCCGGCCCGTCGACCGCCGTCGACCATGAACTCCCACTCCAACGGGTTGGCCGCATCCTGCCCCGAAAGGTAAAGGAGCTCGGTCTCCTGTGCCGGAAGAGGAAGCAGCAGGAGCAGAAGAAAGAGAGAAAGAAGGGTTCGTGACATGGGTCGGTTGTTTTTGGGAGTTATGACACAGGGGATGTTATCTTTTGAAATAGGGGTAAGCTGCCGGTCGTTGCGGTCCGGTGGTAGTCATGGTGGTAGTCACTTTTATGTTTTCCCTCTGCCAGTACCAGAAAGCGCCCGTTTCGGTGCCTACCAGCAGGTCGGGGATATGGTCGTGGTTCCAGTCGCAGGTGACGGGGCCGTCGGTATGTCCCATGAGGGTGCGGGAGATAATACGGCCCATGTAGACGAGGGTCATCATGCCGTGACGGATGCCCTGGCCCTTGAACCAGTCGACGGCGGGTTTGGACGAGACGATCAGGTCATCCAGGCCGTCGCCGTCCCAGTCGTCCAGGTCGATCTTGAGCCTGCCGGAGCTGGAGCCGGTGCGTTGGTTGAGCAGGATGGGATGACCTGCCGTGTCAACGAAGCTGCGCCGGGGAGGGGTGAGGATGAGTGTGCCGTCGGCTTTCTTTTTCCTGAGGTAGACGGCCAGGTAGCCGTGGGCATCGAGCATGACGAGATCGTTGAAGCCGTCGTCGTTGAAGTCGTAAATGAGGGGGGAGGTGCGCCAGGGGGCGATGAGGTCGTCGGGAGCACCGTGGCCGGGCACCCAGGGGGGACGCTGCGGCTGACCGTGCCAGTCCACTTTCACCGGCTGTGCGGCCTCCAGCACGGGATGAGCCTGCGACCCCTTATTGCGGAACCATACCACCTTGCCATCATGGTTGTTGACGAGAAGGTCGGGCAGGTCATCCTCGTCCCATAACCCTACATCGAGGGTGGTATAGCCCCAGTTGGCGGAGGGAGGACGCAGGTTGATGGTGTGGCCGCCGGCTTGCAGCAGCACGGGAGCGTCCCATCGCGGAGGATAGCCGCCCAGGTTGCGCAGGAAGACGATGCTCCCCAGACCATTGCCGCAGAGGAGATCGTCGCGGCCATCATGATCCCAGTCGTATACCCGCGGCGCCGTGAGTGCACCCAGATCGACATAAAGGGCCTCCTGACGAAAAAAACGGGGCGGATCGAAACGAGGGAGGCCGTTCTCGTCTGTTCCCCGCAAAAGAAGAAGCGAGACCTTGCCGTCCTCGTCGCCGGCCAGCAGGTCGGGATGACCATCGCCGTCCCAGTCGAGAGCGGTTATCTTGGTGGCCCCGCCGTAATGGGAAACCATCTGCAGGGGCAGGCTGTCATTGGTCAGATAGTGCGGACCGGCAAAACGGGCCTGTGACGGGGTGCCGCGGTTCTCGAAATAGACAAAACGTGCAAAATGATCGACAGCCACAAAATCGATATCACCGTCGCCATCGAAGTCGGCCAGGGCCGTCTCCATCTTGAGGTCTTTCATCTCGTCCGGCAGCTGTTCGTGCGAGAGGAGGATCTGCGGAGGTGCGTAGTGCGGCAGGGTGTCGTTCGCCGTATTGCGGAAAAAAAGCAGCGTGCTGCGTCCCCCTCGTGTGGAGAGACCGCAGAGGAGATCCAGGCGGCCGTCGTGATCGAAGTCAAGCATCTTCCACGAGTTGTATTTCGTGCCTTTCACCCATCCTGTGGCGGGGAGGGGCATCTCCCGACGGTCCCAGAAGACGTTCTGCGGCACATCGCGGTAAATGAGCAGTTGCTGGTTGACCCGGTCGGGTGTGAGCACATGGGTGTGTCCGTGGACGAAGGAGACCTCGAAACACATGCCGTCGTAACCCAGACGGAAACGCTCGCTGGAGATACGTCCATGGTAACGGAAGAGAGGCATGGTCACCGGCCCTGTGATGTTCTCGAAATAGTAGACACCCGCCTCGGTATAGGCACCGGACTCCGAGACGAGGAGGTCGAGGTCGCCGTCGCCGTCAAAGTCCATGGGCATAGGATCGGCCTTGAACCCTACATCGAGGTCGACGACCAGTCCCGGGTGCTGATATTCCAGTTTGGCAGGACCGCGAAGATAAGGGTTGTAACAGGTGGATTTTTCCTTCCTGCTGCAGGAGAGGAGCAGCAGGGAGGATGATAGCAGCAAGGTGGGGAGAATACGCAGCATGAGGGTCACTTTTTTGTTTTCACACCTTTTTGCATCTCTTTCCAGCTGTGGCGGGGGAGGTAGTAGAAGAAGCCGTCTTCGGCGCCGGTGAGCAGGTCGGGGATGCCGTCGCCGTTCCAGTCGACGGTGGTGGGGCAGGTGCTGTGGCCTCCCAGGACGGCACCGGAGAGGTTGCCTATAAAACGGAAGCGGTATTCGCCGGTGTTGCGGTAGAGGGCGGTGTTGACCGTGTTGACCAGCAGGTCGAGGTCGCCGTCGCCGTCCCAGTCGACCAGGTCGATCTTACGGCGGCCGCTGTGGCCGGCCGTGCCGTCGTTGAGTCGCAGGGGATTGCCTCGTTCGTCGAGGAAGATTCGCCGGCCGGGGCGCAGCAGCAGTTCGTCGTCGGATCTTTTCCTTTCGAAGTAGGCCAGGTATCCTTCATGGTCGAGGATGATCAGGTCGTTGAGGCCGTCGTGGTTGAGGTCGAGCACCACGGGTCGTGTGCGCCACTGCACCACCAGCTCGGTGGGGGCGGGGTTCCACCAGTTCCATGCCGGCTTGGGTGGGGTGCCCTGCCAGTCGACCTTCACGGGGCGGGCAGTGTCGAGACGAGGCCGGTGGCGTGTGCCGGTGTTGGGCAACCAGCGTATCCTGCCGGTGATGTCGTTGATGATGATATCGGGCAGGCCGTCCATGTTCCAGTCGGCCACATAGGGGACGGTATAGCCCCACTTGGCTTCTGCAGGACCCTGGATGGAGAGGTTGTTGCCGGCCATGGTGCGGAAGACGGTGTCGCCGGCGGTGAGACGGACGGGGGCCGCCCAGCGGGGCGTGGCGCCGCCGCCCAGGTTCTCAAAGAACTCCAGAAAACCTGCAGTGTTCCCGGAGATGAGGTCCTGGTCGCCGTCGCCGTCCCAGTCGACCGCACAGGGGGTGGAGAGAGCGCCGCACATCACCCAGCGTGCCTGCTGACGGAAATAGACGGGCGGAGCCAGGAGAGGCATGCCCCGGTCATCCGGGCCGGTGTTCTCCACCAGCAGGACACGACCGTCCTCCATGCCGACGACGATGTCGGGGTCGCTGTCACTGTCCCAGTCGTAGACCACCACCTCGGGCATCTCCAGTTCGAGATGGAGGACCCGGCCGTTCACCTTCAGAAAACGACCTGCCGCATAGCGGGGGGATGTGCGTGTGCCGGTGTTCTCGAAGAGGGTGATGCGGTCGAGGAACTCGCCGCAGAGCAGGTCCAGATCGCCGTCGCCGTCCCAGTCGACCAGGTTGGGCGAGGGCTTACCGTAGACATCCACCGGCCGGCCGGCGGCCATGAGGTGTTCGGCGTGGCCGTATCTGGGTTTTTCATTGGTGCCCAGGTTCTTCACCCAATAGACGTACCCGTGCAAGGGACCGTTCGTCCACTCTCCCTGAGCGTTGTAGGCATCGTCCCAGCCGTACTCGCGCCAGTCGCTGGCGCCGATGAGCAGGTCATATACGCCGTCGCCGTCGTAGTCGGCCAGCTTCCACTGGTTGGTACGCCCGCTGTAAAACTCCTGCTTGTACGGGATCTTCTCCGGACGGCTGAAGAGATCTTTCCGGAAATGGCGGTACATCACGCCCGGCGTGCACAGTACCATCTCCCCGTCGATCCATGAGACGGTGAGGTTACGCAAGCCGTCGGCGATGCGTCGCCCTGCGGAGAAGGTGCCGTTGCCAAGGTTCTCGAAATAGTACATTCCGCGGGAGGGCTTGTCACGACCGGTCACCAGCAGGTCGTTGTCACCGTCGCCGTCCCAGTCGACAGGCACCGGATTGCCCCACAGCCCTACCCCCAGATCGACGATAAGACCCGGATGATTGTAAGGAAGCCGGATATCATCAGGATGCTGGGCGGAAAGGAGACCTGCGGAAAGGAAAAGGAAAGAGAGTAAACAGCCTTTTTTCATTTTTTTTGTTGATTGAAGGGTTTCTTGCTCTTTTTGTCGGGACGTGCCACGGTCAGGGTCCTGCCCGTGTACCTGACGGTGGTGTCGGCACAGGAGGTGAAGCGGGGGCCGGCACCGTGATCCTTGTCCACCCAGACGATGCGGAAGGTATGTTCTTGCGACATCCCGGGGAACGATCCTTTTCTCTTGGCCAGGGTGAGGGTTTGGCTTTTCTCGTCCCATGTGATGGGGGTCAGGGCGTAGGTACCTTTTTCGTAATTGTAGTTGTCGTTCTCATCCTCGTAGAGGGTGAAGGAGCCGTTCTGTCCGGGGTAGATCCTCAGTTCGAGGGTGTCGGTGGCGTGCTGGTCGGCCCATTGCAGGGGTGGTCCCATGGGCAGGATCGTTCCTTCCCGGACGAAGAGAGGCATCTCGTCGAGGGGTGCCGGCACGCGTATGTGTTGCCCGCCGGGATGACGGATGCCACGCCAGAAGTCGTACCAGGCTGTGCCCGCCGGGAGATAGACCTCCCACGGTCGTACCGGCGGGATCTCCTGCTCGTGCAGGGTGTCGCGTACCGAGGGGGGGATCCAGGCGATACGCGTGACGGCACTGCCCAGGGTCTGGAAATATTCGACGGTGAAAGGGTAGTTTTTGTCTTTCTCCAGTCTGATCTCTCCCATGTCCATGGTGGCGCCGTGCGGGGTCCAGTTCTCGATGACGGTGGTGTCGCCAACGATCAGCCGTATACCGTCGTTGGAGGTGGTGACGAAGGTGTAGATGCCGCTTTCGGGAGGAAGGAGGGTACCGTTCATGCGTATGCTGTAATGATAAGGGTGTACGGTCGGCGGGCGGGAGGAGCCGTCGTTCCAGTCGACGTCGAGACGGGTGATCCTGCCTGTTGCGACGAGGGTGTCCAGGCCGGTGCCGTTGAAGAAGCGGATGGTGAGGCCACCCCGGCGTCCCTGCTCGTCACGCAGGGCAGCAGGAGGCAGTACGGCGCCGGTATAGTTGCGGTGGAAATAGAGTGGGCGGGTGACGGGTGCCACCAGGAAGGCGGGGCCGAACATGTATTCGTCGCCGAGCCGGCAGGCCAGCGTGTCTCCGGGGAAGTCCATCGCCAGCCCGCGCATCAGCGTGTAGTCATGCGCGGTCACCTGCCACGCTAGGGAATAGAGGTAAGGAAGGAGACGGTACCGCAGCCGGTCGAAACGCCGGAGCGGAGCATAGGTCCAGCTCTTCTCGCCTCCGAACCGGTAGATCTCGCGTGGCGTGCCCGAACCGTGGGAGCGGAAGATGGGGCAGAAAGCCCCGAACTGGAACCAGCGCAGATAGAGCTCACGGTAGGCATTGTCACGGTTGCCCAGGGGGTTGTCGGGGAGGAACGCGCCAATGTCGGTGGTCCAGTATGGCAGGCCGGAGAGGGAGAAATGGATGCCGGCGGTGATCTGGTTGCGGAAGACGTCCCATCGTGCATGGATATCCCCCGACCAGGTGGTGGCGGCGTAGCGTTGCTGGCCTGCCCAGGCCGAACGGGTGAGGATGTATACGCGTTTTCTGTCGGTACGTTGCCGTTGGTGTTCATACACCCCTCGCGCCGACATCAGCGAGTAAGTGTTGAGATATCGTGCCAGGGGCCCCAGGGCGGTGCGGCCCAGGCCTTCGAGGGCGGCCACACGCTCCTCGAGAGTGAGGCCTCCCACCTCGGGTTCCGTGGCATCCATCCACCAGGCATCGATGCCCAGCGAAAAAAGGTTCTTCTCCAGCCAATGCCAGTAGAAGTCGCGTGCGGCAGGGTTGTATGGATCGTACAGACCCCGGCTCTGACCGTTCTCACCCGTGATGAGGAACCCTCTCTCTTTCATTTCCCGGTATACTTCCGTCTCTTTGCCGAAGTTAGGCCATACGGAGATCATGATGTGGGCGTGGAGCTGGTGGACCGTGTCGATCATCTCGCGCGGATGGGGAAAACGTGTGCTGTCGAACTGCAGGGCGTTCCAGCCGTGTCTGCCCCAGTACATCCAGTCCTGGACGATGTTGTCGAGGGGCAGGCCGCGACGGCGGTATTCGCGCACGACCTTCGTGAGCTCATACTGCGTGTGATAACGCTCACGGCTCTGCCAGTAACCGTAAGCCCAGCGGCCGTAGAGGGGCGGTTTACCCGTGAGATGACGGTAGCCGGCGATGACCCCGTCAAGATCGTCACCGGTGACGACGTAATAGTCCACCGCATCGGCCACCTTTGACCACATCGTCATCCCTTCCTGCCCGTCGTGGAACCTGGTGAGAGAGTAATTGTCCCAGAGGATGCCGTAGTTGTTCGTCGATACAAGAAAAGGCACGGCTGCGATGGTGTTCTCCTGGAAGAGAGTACGGTCGTGTCCGCGCAGGTCGACCACTCCGTCCTGGTGTTGTCCCAGGCCGTAAAGCGACTCATCTGAGGTGGGACGGAAAGACTGGAGGATGCTGTAAACGGTGTCCTCCTCGCCGCGGAGGGTGAAGGGGGTGAAACGGGGAGCCCCGGCACATAGGACGGGGGTGCCGTTATGACGGGTGATGCGTAGTTCGCCCGTTCTCTTGTTAAGGCGGGCCACCAGCCGTGAGGTGGTGAGGGTCAGAAAATGTTCGTCCTCTTTTTTGTCCCATGAGGTTATGACCACCGGATCACCGTCGATCACGAGGCTGGGACGTTCGTTCAGTTCCCTCGTAGGTGATACCGTAACGTGGAGGATATCGTCGCGTACCACCACCAGCCGGATGAATCCCTCCTTCCAGGGGATCTTCTCCACCTGCTGGCGATGACATGCCGGCAGCAGAAGGATCAGAAAGAAGAAGAGAACGAACAGGAAAGAGAATCTTTTCATGACGGATCGGCTCATTTGAAACGGAAACTGTATAGATCGGCGTCTTTCATGAAAAAACGCAGGCGTATCGTTCGTCCCCGTAGGGGGGAGAGGGTTTGGTCCCCCGGCCAGGGGACAGCCTTGTCGATCTCATTGCCGATGAGCTCGCGGGCCTCCTCTTTCGTATAGCCAGGGATGGGAGTACCCTGCTCGTCGAGGATCTCCACCAGGATGTAGCCGGCGGCCGAGGTGGAGAAATTGAGGAATAAAGTGTCACCGTGAAAACGGAAAGGACGGGTGGTCAGCGTGCCTCCACTGTAAGGGGCGTTCACCGAGACGAAGCCGTCGGTACGCAGAGAATAGCGGTGGAGGTGGGCGGTGGGTTGGGCGTAGTCCTGGTTGAGGTAAAGGGACATCTCCTCAGGCCCCGTGGGGACGATGTTCAGGGCAGGATAGTTGGACCGGGAGACCCAGTTGTCCAGACCGATGCCAGGACGAACGAACCCTTCCATGAAAGTCCGGAAATAACGGTTGCCCCCTCGTGACGACATCAGCACCGCGTCGGAGCAGTCGCGGAAATAGCGGGGATCCACATGGAGGTTCCTGGCCTGTTCCTCGGTGAGCACCTGACGGTGCGGCATGAAGCGGGCTGCCACGGAGATGTAAATGTGCGGGGCACGGAAATAGGGAGCGGTCTGGTTGGTGTAAAGCTGTTCCCGGGGCGTGTTGCCAAAATCCATCACCACCGGTTGTTGCCAGTGGAGGAAATCATCCGAGACGGCCCGGGCCACCGAACGGTACTTTTTCCCTGCCACTTCTTCCCATACTCGGAAGTAGCAGAGATATTTCTTTTCCTGCTCCGACCAGAAGGAGACGTTCTGCGAGTCGAAGGGGCCGTTCACCGACGGGACGTCGTCCCAGGTGAGTACCGGCCGTTGCTGCATTTTTTTCCAGTGGATGCCGTCGGCCGAGCACCAGGCGATGAGTCCGCTGTGGGCGGTGCCGCCCAGGGCTTTGTAACGTTCTTCGGCGGGCACGCCGGGGCGTGTGTCGAGAAAGGGAGAGAAGTTATGGGTCACAGGAGCGGCCTCTGCCAGGACGACGTTGTTGTGCCGGGTGCCGTGCACCTCGAAAAGGCCCAGATCGGGCTTGTGCCAGTGGATCCCGTCGTTCGACTCGGCGTAGCAGGTCACCTCCTGACGGCTGCCGTCGTGGTGTCCCTGGGGCATGCCCCGGTAGTACAGGCGGTAGAGATCACCGTCCCGGATCACGGTGACATAAGCGCTGAAAGCTCCTTCCCACGGCCGGTCAAAAGGCATCACCTCTCCTTCGTCGACAGGATGGTGCATGACCAGACGGGTTCCTTCCATGCTTTCTATGAGAAAGGTGTCGACGAACAGCTCCCGCCGGCTGTCCAGGTCGGGGATGTCCTGGGCCATCCCGCTGAATAGCGGAATGAACCATGTCACTAAAAGGCCAAGAAGGGTTTTCATGGTTCTTCTCGTTTATCGTTCAAAAGACTGGCAGATGCTTTGTCGAGGAAGAGCCATGTGGCGGGATGGGTCTGCAGGATCGAGGCGGGCACCTCGGGCGTGACAGGCCCTTCGACGCTGTTCTTCACCGCCACGGCTTTCCGCCGGTCGGGGACCGAGCAGATGATCTTCTCCGACTTGAGGATCTGTCTGACCGACATGCTGATCGCTTTGTGGGGCACCTCCTCGAGCGAGGAGAACCATCCTTCGCCCAGCTGCTGGCGACGGCAGGCCTCATCCAGCTCGACCACCAGATAAGGCTCACTTGTCTCGAAGTCGGCCGGCGGATCGTTGAAAGCAATGTGTCCGTTCTCTCCGATGCCGATGAAAGCCACATCGACGCGCCGGTCGCGGATCAGTTCACCCAGCCTCCGGCACTCCTCGACCGGGTCGTCCGCTTCGCCATTGACATAATGGAACTGTTTGAGAGGGACCTTGTCAACGAAACGCTCTTTCAGATACCTTCGGAACGAGGCGGGATGGGTGAAGGGCAGGCCGATGTATTCATCCAGGTGGAAGGCGGTCACTCTCGACCAGTCGATCTCTTCTTTCACCAGATGGTCAAGCATCTCGAACTGCGAGGCACCTGTGGCTACGATGATGGTTGCCTCACCATGGTGTGCGAGGGCTTGCCTTATGAACGATGCCCCCTGGGCGGCCGCGCGCCGCCCAAGCTCCTGTTTGTTGTTGCTGATACTGATCACCATATCATAGATACTTGTTTGTTAGCTCTTGGGTATGAACAAGGAAACAACGGCAAAATAACTGGTCAGAAGGCTGAAAAGGACCACGGCTCCTGTCCCGATATTGAGCATGATGCCGGGGCGGTGGTTCAGGCGTCGGTCGTTGAGGAGGAAGAGCACAGGGATGCTCACAGCGGGCAGGATCAGCGCCTGGAAGGCCTGAGAGAAGACCATGATGACCGGCGGGGTGGCCTCGACGAGGAGCGAGCCGAAGCCGAAGAGAAGACCTGCCAGCCCCAGCAGCCGGTACAGGGGGGAACGTATGTTGCGTTCCCGGCCGGTGAAGTCGCTGATAAGCCAGGGGGCGATGAGGATGATGGGAAAGATGGTGGAGAGACCGGCGCCGGCGATGCCCAGGATGAGGATGAAGGCGGCGACGCGGCCGCCCAGGGGCTCCAAAAGAACGATCAGCTCCCTGGTGTTCTCCATCCGTAACCCCCTGACATGCAACGTGCCTGCCGCTACCGCCATGATGATGAAGCTGAGGAGGAACATGGTGGTGGCCGAAACGGCTGCATCCTTCTTCTCCTTTTCCAGATCATCGGGTCCCCATCCTTTTTCAGCCACCACGGTGCTGCGCATGATGAAAACCGCTGCCGAACAGGTGGTGCCGGCGATGGCAGCCACCAGTGCAAAAGAGCCTTTCCCCTGAGGCAGGGAAGGGATCATCCCCCGGACTATGGCTGAAAGATCGGGATGAACGAGAAAAAAGACCACCATGAAAGAGAGAGCCATGAGGATGACAAAGAAGATGAGCACTTTTTCGAACGACCGGTAGTGTCCGTACCAGAGCAGGAGATAAAGCCCTGCCGTGAGGAGGAGGGTGATCAGAAAAGGAGACAGACCGCCGCCGATCAGACGGCTTCCCTCGCTGAGCAGTTCGCTGACGATGCCCATGATCCCTACCAGAGAGAAAAGCTCTCCGATGATCAGTGCGGCCATGATGTAGAGGGCCAGCAGCGTTCCGCCGGGGATATGATGACGGATGTTGTAAAGAGCGGTGTGGCCTGTGGTGAGGGTCATCTTGCCGTATGCCACCATCAGCACGAAGGTGAAGAGTGCGGAGAGTGCCAGGGCCCAGGTGAGGGCCATGCCGTATTCCGCACCTACCTTGGCCATGGTGGTGACACTGCCCGTGCCGATGTTGTAGCCGATAAGGAACAGACCGGGTCCCACGGCCGAGAGGGCTGTGAAAAGCTTGTTACGCTTCACGGGCATGGTTGACCGGTTCTTCATGAGATCGTTCATTCATTGATGTAACCGTAATATCTGCCCATCCAGTAGGGCAGAAGCCAGAAGGTGGGGCTGGCCTCGGTGTGGCCGCCGTCACCCTGGACGGCCGCCCAGGGGTTCTTGTCCCACCGCATGATCCCCCGCTCACTGGGTGGCACCAGCCGGCTGGTCTCCGTGTCCTCGAGGATGGGCTTGTGGGTGAGGGTTAGATCCTCACGCCGGCTGTTGTCGACACGCCACCGCACCAGGTCGAGCGGATTGTCCCGCAGGAAAAGCACGCCGCGCTCCAGACGGGACTCTTTTCCGCGGAAAGCATTGTAGGTGAAATAATAAAAAGGACTGTCGTCGTTGCGGCAGGCAGCATACCAGTTGTCCATGCTCTTTTTGTAGAGGTCGATCAGAACGGGATCTTTTTCATACAGCATCAGGGCAGGGTAGGCCAGGGCCACCAGTTCGTCGTCGATGTAGGTACGCCATCCCGGCATCACCGTCTTGGCATGCAAAGCGTTCTGGGCATAATGATGCTCGTCGATGAGCCGGCGGTATTCTTTCCGGTACCGTTCGTGGCCGCTCACCTGGTAGGCCAGTGTAAGGTAGGAGAGGATCTCCAGTGAATTGATCCCCCGCTCCGGTGCCCACTCGGGGTCATGGTTGAGGTGGGCAGGATCCCACACGCCCCATTTGGTATGGGTGCCGTCGAGGTCTTTCAGGACATATCCTCCTGTGATGATGTAGTCGACGATGCGGGTGACCTGGTCGCGTACCTCGCGGTGCAGGATGGTGTCGTGGCGGGCGATCAGCTCCCAGAAGACCGTATAGCCGTACATGTGTCCCGTGATCTCATCGCTGCTGGTGTCTCCTTTCCACAGCCATCTGCCGTCGGCGGAGGGTCTCCAGTGTTTCTCCACCTTTTTGTCGCGGGGGTTGCGGACCAGACGGTCGGCGAAGGCTCTGTCGCTGATCCTCTCGTTGGGGTCGGCCATCCTTTTCCATGTGGCGGGGATGACGGTCCGCGCCACAAAGCCGTCGGTGCCGGTGACCTGCTGCAGGAAACACAGGGCGTGGAAGGCCCGCACGGCGTTCTCGCGGGCCTGGGGGTCGTGCGTGACCGCATAGCGGTAGCTCTCCATGGCCAGGTACATGGCGGTGTACTGGCCGTCGTTATCGTCGTCCATAGGCTCCCAGCGGGCGGTGTCACCGGGAACCAGGAGACGGCATTTTTCCACGAGCCAGGGGTCACGTACGTGCCGCCGCATCAGAAGACGGTGATAGTATTCCGCTTTTTCTGCGAGGGTCATCTGTTTTTTCTTGATGGCGCTGACACCGGCTGCCGTGGCGATCCAGGCGTTGCCGCGGCTGTCGAAGGCGATGTCGCGCACACGGTCGTCGAGGAGCCATCGGCGGCTGTGACGCAGCGAATGGCGGGTGCCCAGGAAACGCACCACCCCCCTGTCGGTGCCTACCCACATCACACCCGCCGGTGAACGACGGATGCATCGCACATGGATGTCGGGAAGCCCCTCGGCAGCCTCGATCGTCGAGAGACGGGTGTCCTTGGCGGCGGTGAGAAGGGTGATCCCTCCCAGTCCTCCTGCCCAGATCTCCTTGTTCTTTCCCCGGGCCACGGCGTACACGTTGTCGCTGAGGAGATGGGAGGGCTGCCAGAGATGACGCAGGGTGCCGTCGCCCTTTTGATGCCATAAGCCCCGGCCGGTGGCCAGGTAAAAGCCTCCTTTTCCGTCATCGAAGAGACAACGGTCCTCACGCGAGAAAGGCATCTCCCCTGGCTTCCATTTGAGGCCGTCACGGCGCCACATGCCGGCAGGACCCGTCACCAGCAGATGGTTGCCGGCACTGCCGACCACACTCACCGGACCCTCCACCTCCTCGACCTTCTCACGTTGGAGGCCATGGAAAGCATAGAGACCGTTCCAGGATGCCGCCCAGAGCGTGCCCTCCTTGTCAACGAAGAGATCGAAAACGGGACCCTGCTCCTGCGGCGGGAGGGCAGCCTCCCACTGATGCTTGACGGTGTCGAGGTAAAAAAGCCCGGCCCGTGTGCCGGCCCACACCACATCGCCCGGTGTCACGGCCACCGCACGTACGTCGGCAGCATCCCCCGCCAGAGGATAAGGGACATGATACTCCTGCCAGAAAGGCTCATCGGGAATACCTCCCCGTAAGACGAGGGAAAGGGTCATCAGGAAAAGCAGGAAGAAATTTCTCATTCTTTTTGTTTTTGCAGTCAGTGCCATAGAGCCCGGGCCGGGATCTCTTCCATTTCGTTCCGGCCGGGCGGTTGCCATTTCACTACCAGTTTCTTGGCGCGTCCCAGCTGGAAATAGTCGACCCGGATGGTGTGGTATCCTTTTTTCAGTCCCACGCTTGTCAGCAGGGCCTGGGCGGGATGACCACCGTCGTTGTCGATGATCTTTTCCCCGTCGAGATAGAGGACGGCCCCGTCGTTCGATTCGAGGTAGAAGCGGTAGAGTCCGTCGAGGGGTGCCTGGAGGTAGCCCGTGAAGCGGTAACTGAAAGGACGCTGGTCACGGATCGAGTCGACGTTGAAGGTGGCGATGATCCCCCGGTTCCTGACGGGGTATTTGTCGAGTTCGGCAGTGGAGCTGATCAGTCCTTCGCGGTAGGTATAACGCAGGCCCGGCCGGGGTTGCCGGAGGGTGGTGGGGGGTGTGAGGGTGGCTTTGCGGAAGGTCTGGGCCACGGCATAGCCGCCTCCCCGTCCCGGCAGGTAGCAGCGGGCGCGCAGGGTGAGGCTGCGGGTGATGGTCAGTGGCGAGGTGTACCGGGGCGACCGTTCGTCGGGCTCGCGGCCGTCGAGGGTGTAGCGGATCACGGCTCCCGGAGCAGGACAGGAGAGCCTTACCTGCGTGCGGTCGAGGAAAATGCGGCTGGGGAAGGTGATCACCGGCAAAGGTATCGCCTCATAATGCGGCAGCGGCGGGCGGTAGGCGGGGGCTGTGCCCCGGCTCTTGTCGGGGCGGGGGCCCAGCGTGAAGACCAGCTCACCCCCCTCAAGGATCTTATCCGCCGGGAGGTAAACATACGGCCAGGGCCGGCCGTTGAGGGTGACTTCCTGCACATAAGGATGATCGGGGGCATTGTGCTCGGCACGGATCACGAAGGTCTTGCCGTTCTCCAGATGGATCTCCGCCCGGTCGAAGAGAGGCACGCCCAGAGTGAAATAGTCGAGTCCGGGCGTCACGGCATACAGGCCCAGGGAGCTGAGCACGTACCATGCCGACATCTGGCCGGCGTCGTCGTTGCCGCTGATGCCTGCGGGAGTGTCGTCGTACAGCTCCGTGAGGATCTGCCGCACACGTGCTTGCGTTTTCCACGGCGCCCCGGCATAGTCGTAGAGGTAGGCGATGTGGTGGCTCGGCTCGTTGCCATGGGCATACTGGCCGATCTGTCCCGAAGCATCGATCACCTTCATCACTTGGGTGTCCACAGGTGTGGTGAAGAGACGGTCGAGCCAGTCGACGAAGGCACTGTCGCCGCCCATCAGGCCGATCAGGCCGTAGATGTCCTGGAAGACACTGGGCGTGTACTGCCAGGCATTGGCCTCGGTGTAGTTCGACGAGCTCTCGCCGGGATTGAAATCCTCCAGCCAGGTGTATTCACTGCTCCGGGGCACCATGAACTTCACATCTTCCTTGAAGAGGTTGCGGTAGAACTGGCCCCGCTGGTTGAAGAGGGAGAAGGCGGCGCTGTCATGGTCTTCGGCCAGGCGTGTGATGCACCAGTCGTCGTAGGCGTACTCCAGCGTGCGTGATACCGACTGGGCAGCCAGATCGTACGGGATGAAGCCGTAGGAGAGATAGTATTTTTTTCCTGCGCGGGGGCTGTTGGCCAGGTGGATCATGGCACGAAGGGCTTCGTCGCAGTCATAGCCGCGGATGCCCTTGGCCCAGGCATCGGCCACCACAGGCAGCGAATGGTAGCCGATCATCGCATAACGTTCGTTGCCGGAGAACTCCATGATGGGCATGTTGCCCGAATGTTCGTACCGCTCGAGGAAGGTGCGGATGAAGTCGAGCGTACGCCGGCGGTTGATGATCGTCTGCAGAGGATGGAGGGCACGCCAGGTGTCCCAGAGAGAAAAGTTGGTGTAGTTGGTGAAGTCTGCGGCATGGTACATCCTGCCGTTGCTGCTGAGATAACGGCCGTCGACGTCGCTGTAGAGGCTGGGATGGATGAAGCTGTGATACATGGCGGTGTAGAAGGTGCGCATCTGGCGGCGCGTGGCGCCATGAATGGTGATCTTGCCCAGCTCCTCTTCCCAGGCCCGACGGGCCTGGGAACGTACCTTCCCGAAGTCCCACCCCGGGATCTCCTGTTCGAGGTTACGGCGGGCCCCTTCGATGCTGACGGGGGAGAGCGCCACCTTGAGCAGCAGCGGCTGGGCGTCGCTGACATCGAAATGCAGGATGGCCTTCAGCCTTTTGGGGGGATGTCCGGAACCATCCGCAGAGATGACGGAGAGATGCTTCACCGGTTTGCTGAAACGGGCGACGAAATACCAGACCTTGGGTCCGTCGAGGCCGCCTGAGGCGGCACGGTAGCCGGAGAGCTCACGGGCTGCGGTCATCAGGGACGTGGTGTCGAGGAAGAGACTGTCGGGCTGGTCCTCGTTGCCGTGCTCCAGGTCGAGGATCACCCAGCCGTCGTCACCGGCAGGATAGGTGTAACGATGGAAAGCACAACGGGGTGTGGCGGTGAGCTCGACGGTGATGTGGTTGTCATCGAGCAGTACCCGGTAGTAACCTGCCTCGGCATCTTCATGAGCGTGAGAATAAACCGAACGATACCCCTTGAGAGGCTCATTCTCAGGTCCTGCCTCGAACTTCTCCCGTCCCGTGTCGGGCATGAAGAGGATGTCGGAGCCGCCGCCGCCGCCCGTGCCGCTGAAGTGGGTGTGGGTGAACCCCATGATCGTGGGGTTGGAGTAGTGATAGCCCGAACAGTTGTCCCACTCGTTGAGACGGGTGTCGGGACTCACCTGCACCATGCCGTAGGGCCGGACAGCACCTGGGAAGGTGTGACCGTGAAAACCCGTGCCGATCATAGGATCGACGTAGGCGGTGAGCGGACCCTCGTCCTTCTGATGATGACATGAAAGGAAGAGAGCCGAAAGGAGCAGGGGTAGGGGAAGGATCCTGGACATGCTCGTAATCTTTTGGAGGTTGTTCATCGTTTCTTTTCATTAGGCAGGGCTGCTTTCACCTTTTCCCAGTCGATCCTCATCACCCAGATCTGGCGGAAGTCGTGGCCTGAGGCATCTTTCACCACCTCGTTTTTTTCGTTGCGGGTGGGGGTGGGGAGGTCATAGGCGGCGAGGGTACCGTCGTGGGAGAGGACAAGCTGTTGCCGTTCTTTTTTCTCGCGGGTGAGTTGCACCAGTGTGCCGTAGGGGTGTTGTTCCCGGCCCACCCAGGCAGCCATCAGGTGCCCGTCGCTGAGAAAGAGGATCCACCTGCCGGAGGGATGCCACCGCAGGGCCTCGACGGGATGGGTGAGACGGGTCACCTGACGAGGTTGTCGCTGGCTGCCGTCGGCACGGATGACGAAGAGCTGTGGGATGCCGGCACGGTCGGCGGCGGCAAAGGCGATGCGTGTGCCGTCGCAGGAGCCCCGGACAATGCCGCTCACATGCAAGCCCCGCGTGAGACGCCGGATGACGATGCCCTCAGGGGGAGCAGGATAGGTGTCCCGCGTGCCGGGGAAGGCGGTGGTGATGTCCACCTCCTTCGGGATGTCGGCAACGAAGAGGTCCTCGTCGTAACCTCCCTTCTCACGGCGTACCTTGCCGATGAAAGCACGCATGGTGCCGGCACTGTCGACCCACGAGTCGCCGTAAGCTTTCTCGATCTCACCGGGACGGGCTTTCCCCTTTTCGGCAGGACGGAGGATCACGGCGAAAAACTTTGTGTATCCCGCTGGCGTGGCGGGGTTGGCCTCCATGTATCCGATGGTCCTGTCGATGTTGCGCACGAGGAAATCGTCGTAGGTGAAGCCGATGCGGCTGCCGTCGCGGCAGTATTCATGGCGGTGGGTGCCGCCGCGGTGGGCACCGGGAGGGGTGGGGTTGTGGGTCACGTCCCGCATCTCCACCAGGTTGTGCCTCCTGCTGCCGTCGGCAGCCACCTCCAGCGCCGTGCGGTTGGTTTTGCCGTAGTAACCCCGCTCCTTCACCTCGTTGATGTTGGGCCCGTGGATGAAGATCACCTTGTCCTCGTAAGGATGGTACGAGACCGCCCCCACGCCCGGCGCAGCCCGGTCGCCCGTGATCGAAGGAGGATCCCACAACACCGTCTCCTCACCCGTGGCGATGTTCACCTTCTCGATACTCTGGCAGTTGCCTATGTCCTCGTTATACACCGTCCCACGGGTGTCGTAACAGAGAAAAAGATCGTCGGAGGAGAAGTTGTCGTTGTTGTCCAGTACATGGTTGTGCGTGGTGAAGGTGATCTGTTTTTCTTCCATGGGAAGGAGGATGATATGAAGGTTTTTCTGTTGCGTACCCGTGGTGCAGGAGACAAGAAGAAGAGGGAAAAGGGACAGGATCTTTCTCATGGTTTCTCTGTTTTTTGATCTCTCCGGCCTGGCAATGGCGGGAGACAGGTGGTCTGTAGCATATGCTGCGGTTATTTTTCTTCTTCCGTGATCGCTCCTATATAACGTCCCAGCCAGTAAGGCAGGGTGTAGATGTAGGGCGGGTATTCGCGTCTTCCGCCGTCACCGCCTTTGATCTCGTAGGCGCTGTTGTGGAGGGTCATGGGACATTCGTCGGGTGGCAGCACCTTCCTGGTGGTGCGTCGCATGAAGTTGGGTTCCAGCAGGTCGATGTCCTTGCGCCAGGTGTTGTCGACGTTCCAGCTCACCAGGTCGAGCGGGAACTCCTTCAGCCACCAGATGCTGTTGTCCAGGTCGTACTCCTTGCCGCCCACCTGTGCATAGATGAAGTTCCAGAGCGGGTTTTTCTCCGGTCTTTCGAGCTCCCAGTGGCTTTTGACGGTCTCGAAGAACTTTTTCCGAAGTTCGTCGGTGAAGGCGTACTTGATCAGGGCCCGGGCGGTGAGGAAGTACATTTCGTCGTCGGAATGGTTCCAGCCGTCGCTGAGCGGCTGGCCTTCCACATAACCGATCACCGAGGCGGGCCGGAGGATGTTCTCCAGGTAGCCGTGCTGTTCCATCAGCTCGTAGGCTTTATCCTTGTAGATCTCATCGCCGGTGAAGTGGTAGGCGGTCTGTAGGAAGGCGATGATAAGGGTGGAGTTGAGACGCCGGTCGCCCACGTTGATGGGGAAGCTGTTGACATATTCGGGGTTCCAGCGTCCCCACTGGGTAGGTTTGCCGTTCCATGTCACCAGGTACCAGTCGTGGTTGATGATGTGGTCGGTCTCGATCCTGATCTGGTGGATGGCCCTGTCGCGCCATTCCTTGTCGGGGACGATGTCGGCGAAGAGAGCATAGACGAAGAAGTGGCCGCACGATTCGTCGCTGCTGGTGGTTGATTTCCACCGCCAGCGGCCGTCGGGAGTGAGTCGCCAGATCTTCTGCTCCTCGGGCATCTCGGGGTCGCGGTCGCTCGACTGGTAGCCGTCGCGTTCATAGGTACGGGCGGGGAAGCCGGGGATGCCGCTGATCTCGGTGAGACGTTCCATGGCCTCGAAAGCCTCGTAGGCATTCTGCAGCGCCTCCGGCGAGCGGGTCACCGCATAGCGGTACAGCTCGCCGGCCAGGTACATCGAGGTCCACAGGCCGTCGTTGTCGGAGTCGACCATGTAAGCAGTGGTGAGATCGCCGGGGATGCGCAGGTTGGCCCGTGACTGGAAACCGTAACGGATGTGGCGCAGACGTTGCACCTTCTCGAAATAGGCTGCTTTTTCGGCGAGCGTCATGGGTTTGAAATCGATGATGCTCAGCCCGCGTGAGGTGAGCACCAGGATGCTGCGCCCGGGGCCTTCGGCGAGGTCGACCACCCGGTCGTCGACAAGCCATCTTTTCGAGGCATAGTAGTCGAACTGTCCATCCTCACGCAGGACGAAGGCGCCGCGCGTGGAGCCGAACCAGAGACGGCCGTGGAGGTAACGCACCCTGGTCAGCTCGGGCCACGGCAGCCTTTCCTGCAGCGACTGGGTCTGACGAAAGGTGTGACGGTCGACAAGATAATAGCCGTGACGGCTGCCCAGCACCAGCGATCCTTTCATCAGCGTCATCGTGGTGAGCGAAGCACCGCGATGAACCTCGTTCAGCTTCATGGCCGCAGGATCGAAGGTGTAAAGACGGTCATCCGTCAGCAGAAGAAAGCGGCCCTCTCGGTCGTCCCACAGCATCTCCAGAGGCAGCAGCTCGCCCCACTCCTTTTTCCAGACAGCTTGGCCGTCGCGATAATATTCCAGCAGCCCGTCGGAGGCCAGCAGAAAATCAAAATCGTTCCCCAGACAGAAAGCAGAAGCATCTTCCAGGTCGTGATCGACCCAGAACTTGCCGGCCCAGGCATTGCTGAAAAGGGAGCCCTCGGAGAGATAGACGAACTGGTCGCGGTATTTCCCGAGGGCGCGGATGTTCACATCATTAAGAAAAGGATAAAGGTCATCGCGTACAAGGTATTTTCCGCCCGGCTTGAGCAGATATTTGCTGGAGCGCACCTGGATGCGACCGTTGCGGTCGGCAGCCACCTGGAAAAGCTGCCATTTGGGGAAGTTGCGATCGCCAAAAGGATATTTTCTGGCAAAATCCTGCAGGAAAGGCCGGTCGTGATAAGGCTGGGACGCGGCCGGCAGAGCCGGCACGAACATCAGCAGCATCAGCAAGGACCATTGGGCAAGTCTCATCGATGTTATCTTCCTGTGCATTCTCATGGATCGTTCTGTTTGGTTCTATTTGTGTTGCAGTTCGAACTGGTCGAGCACTCCGCCGTAGGTGCCGTCGCCTCTCATTCTGATAGCTTTGAATGAAAGATGTTTTCCGTTGATCTCGACGACGATGTAATGGAACTCGTAATATTTTCCTCCGTCGTATTCGTTGCTGTCGGGGTCGGCGGGGTGGTCGGGCAGGTCGATCTGGGGCCAGTCGCGGTATTTGTGGTTGTCGAGACTGGCCCCGCCGCCGCCGGTGATGATGTAGACGGCATTGTTGCCCTGTCCTGTTGCGGGGTCGTAGGGCGGGTGCGGGAGACCCCGCTCATAGTCGTGCGTATGGCCGGAGAAAACGATGTCGACACCCGCCTCCTCGATGAGGGGGACGATGTAACGCCGCAGCGGAGGCTCGCCGTCGTAGTAACCGCCCGACCAGCATTCCGAATAAGGGGGCTGGTGCATGAAGACGAAGATCCACTCGCTTTTCTCCTTGGCCTTCTTCAGGTCGCTGACAAACCATTTGTACTGCTGGCTTCCCGGCAGGATGCCGTCGCCGTGGGGAAACTCATATTCGTTGGGGTCGAGAAAGATGAAGTGGGCGTTGCCGTAATCGAACGAGTAGTAGTACTCGGTGCTGCCGGTGGTGTTGACAGGGTTGTGCACGCGCTGTTCGAAGGGGGGGACTCCCCCCTCGAAGCCGCCGTATTCGTGGTTGCCAATGGAGATGTAGATGGGTACGTCACCGCTGATGTGACGGATAGGGTAAAAGTGTTCGTCGATCCATTCGTCGAGACGGGAGCCGCGGCTCACCACGTCGCCCACGTTGGCGATGAAGTCCGGTTTTTCCGGCACCATCAGTTGGATGAGATGTTCGTGTACTTTGGAGAGGGTGCGGCTGTCGCCGTAGACGATGAACTTGAGGGGGTCGTTGCGCTCTTTTTTGGTATGGAAGGTATGGAGGGGGCTGGCCAGGCTGCCTGCGACCACCCGGTAGGTGTATTGCGTGTTCTTCTTCAGTCCGGGGAGGGTCACCTCATGAAGCGTGGCAGGTTCGGGCAGCTCCACCAGCGTATCATCCAGGCTTTGTCCCCTGCCGTAGATCACCTTGCCATAGGAGGGATAGGCTGTCTCCCACATGATGGTGATACCGTCGTCCTCGGCATCCTGCAGATAGGGGGGGACGACAAAGACGGGAGTGCGGGCATAAAGCTTTTCCTTCTGGCTGAGCAGCATCCTGAGTTCTTCCAGTCGTTCCTCCGGAGGGGAGAAGGGCCGGACGTATTTTTGCAGCAGGGCGGTGAGATCTTTGATCTGGTCGCTGCGGGGGATGACGCTCATGCGGAAGTACCTGTCGACACGGTCGAGGCGGTGGAGCAGCTGCTGCAGGGAGGCTTTCATCTCGATCTCCTGCTGGGTGATGAGGCGGGCATAGCGGAGGGCGCCGCTGCCGCGGCTGTTCTGCACGCGTATGGCGAGAAAGAACGTTTTTCCCGGCTTGCCGTCGGGAGTGAGGAGGGTGCGGCATTCCCCGCGGGGGCCGGCCACGTGACGGCCGTCGATCCATATCTCGCATTGGTCGTTGCCGTTGGCTGTGAGCCACACCTTTCCCTCGACGGCGAAGCCGTCGATGCTGTCGGGGAGGGTGATGCGGGTGCGGTACCAGGCATGTTCCTCCTCTCCCTGCCACGACTCACCCGCGGCGAGGGTGTCCCAACGGCTGTCGTCGTAACCGGGTGAGGAGGCCCGGGCAGAGGCGTTCTTCTTCCACCGCCACCGGCGGATCGCCAGCCCCTCGCCGGGGTTCAAGCGGTGCCATGCCCGGAGCGTCTCGAGGAAGTCGGCATAGCCAGCCGGCATGCCCACCAGGTCGGCCTGGTAAAGACGGCAGCTGTAGTCGTCGTTCTGTACGCGTATGGCCAGGGTGAAGGTGGTGCCGGCGGCGGCGCGGCGCATCACCACCCCCCGGGCTTTGGAGCCGTTGGTGCGGATGACGGGGCGGCCGTCGATATAGGCCTGCAACCCCCGTGCCGAGGTGGCAGCATGCAGGATGATGTCGCGGCCGTCCATCTCGGGCGGTACGGTGATGCGCTGCCGGAACCAGCGTACCTGGTATTTGTTCCACCAGCGTATGCCCAGGGGACGCCGCTGCCATTGTGTGCGGTCGTATGAGCCGAACACCTGCTCTAGCGGGAGGTCGCCGACATGCATCTGCCAGGTGCGTACCTCCATCACCGGCTGGGGGTCGACGGGCTGGACGATCGTGCCCTCGCCGTCACCGGCAGCCGGGAGAAGTGAAGAGAACAGGAAGAACATTACGACTCCCGGTAAGAGTCTGCCGAGAGATCCTCCGCATGGCCTGGACTGGATGGTTCTCTTTTTCATGTCTGAACGGTTTTATCGTAATCCTTGCTTTGTCAGGTATATGTTTAGTCTCACGGGCCGGTCGGTCTGGAGGATGCCCGCGCCGCCGCCGGTCAGTTCCTTATAACCTTTCCAGATGCCGGCAGCGGCCATGAGGTCGGGTTTGCCCAGGGCGTTGATCCATACCCGGGCGCCGTCGTCACGGATGGCCCGGACGACCTCGGGAGTGAAAAAGCTGTCGTCGATATGGACGACGGGGGCGTCGTAGCGGATGAGGAGCCTCCGCAGCTCGGCGGTGTCATGGGCACGCGGCATGATCATCAGCGTACTGTCGACCAGCAGCACACTGTCGAGGACAGCCGTGTCGGCATCGAAGAAGATCACCTGGCGGGCGGTGCCGGTATGCTGTACCATTCGGACCAGGGGGAGGACATGTACGCCTTTCATGTCGAGGTCGACCATGATCCGGCCGCGGGCTGTCAGCAGGGCCTCTTCGAGGAGAGGGATGCGGCAGGTGTCGCCGCCTCCTTGCAGATGGTATTGCTGCAGTTCTTTCCAGGTGAGATCCTTGACCTTGCCCCGGCCGTCGGTGGTGCGGTCGATGTCACTGTCGTGCATCAGGATCATGCGTCCGTCGCGGGTGGTACGTACATCCACCTCGACGATGTCGGCACCCCCGGCAATGGCATCGCGAATGGCTGCCAGGGAATTTTCGGGGTAGCGGGTGTGACGCGCCCGGTGTGCCGTCACCAGCACCTGCGGCGCCCGTTCATCATGGAAAAGCTGCAATACCCGCTCCAGAGGATAATCGGTCACCTCAGCATCACGGCGCGAACAGGCGAAAAGGGTACCTAGCAGCCAACATGCCAGCATCAGCCGAAAAGGACGGCGAAAAAAGGAGAAGATCCTCGGCATCGTTCTTTCATTTTTCCAGTTCATAGATGTGCACATCAAAAGGTTTGTAAGTGTCTGTGAGCGCACCATCCCGGATGGTGAGCGATCTGTTCTCTGTCAGTACCCTGGCCCGGCGGAATTCTTCCATGCCGTTCAGGGTCACCCTGAGGGGGTTCTTGTCGGAGTTCACAGTGATAAGATAGTAAAGTTTCCCGTGTTTTTTAAGGATCATTTCCACTCCGGCGTCGACGGAGTGACCGGTCTCGTGGTAGGTGATGTGGAAGTTGATCTCTTCGTCACGTTCGGTGAGGATGGCTTGCAGGGAGGCCAGCTCGCGGGTCACCCGTGCCAGGTCGGACAGGAAGGGGGTGCCGGGTGGGGTGTAGGCCCTGCCCCAGTACAAGATCCCGTTGGCGCCGTGGACGATGGCATCCCAGGCCATATAGCGCGACTGGCGGTAGGTGGGATAGAGCACCATGGAGGTGTCACGGTCGGCCGGAGGTCGCAACATCTCCCAGGCAAAGGCCTGCAGAACCATGAACACCGGTTTTTTCCCTTCGCCCACGCGTTTCATCTTATCGACATACTCTCCAACCTGACTTGGGTAGCAGTTGAGGAGATCGCCGTGACGGCCGTCGTCGTTGAGCGCATACTGGGGCCGTATACCGCGGGGCAGGATGGGGTAGATATCGCAGGCGACGATGTCGGTGGCAGGGTTGTAGAGGCGGAGGGTGGTGACCAGATTGAGGGGGGCATGGTTGGTGTAGACGGGATGAAGGGGGTCGATTCGTTTCAGGAGACGGTAGGTGCGGATGAGGGGTTCGGGGGCGATGCGTGGCGTGTCAGCCCTCCAGGTGAAGGCCGGCTCATCTTCCGTTTCCCAGCACAGAAGAGCCGGATGGGAGGCCAGCGTGTCGAGGAGGGCGACGATGCGGCTGCTGTCGGCGGCAGCCGTGCCCCCGTGCAGCGAACCGGTGACCACCCATGTACGCAAGTGGTGTGCAGCGGCCTTGTCGAGGAGCGCCCTCACCGGCGGAACCTTCACATAGTTGTACCCCTCCCGCTCCAGCTGCGCAAAAGGTGCCTCACCTGCCGGAAGATGGTAACTGCCGAGGAGGAAAATGCGACGCCCGTCGATCACCAGCATGCCGTCGTCGTCCCAGCCAATGGAACGGCCGCCCCCCGCCTCTCCGTCGGTGCGGCACCCGACGGAAAACAGCAGAAAGAAGATGAACACACATGATGTCAGGACCGTGCCTGTGTTCTCCTTTCCGCTCCTGCGTGACGCTGTCGCGGGATGCCCTTCCGGAGATCTCGTTCTGTTCCGCTTACCGTGTCTTTCTTTCATATGCTATCTACCTATTTAAATAGGTATTTTAATAGGCATTTAAATAGGTATTTAAATACCTATTTTTCTGGTTGAGTGCTTTCTTTCCATTTTTTTTCGTGAAAAAGATGTGGTGCAGGGATCTCTTGTTTGCGGAGGTCCGGTCCCTGCCAGGAGAGCCTGAGGTCACGGCTGCCGCCGCACTGGAAGTACCGTACCTCCATCTTGTGCATGCCTTTTTCCAGGGCGATGCTGCCCCACTCTTCCACCAGGGGGTGGTTGCCGTCGTTCTCCACCACCCTCCGGTCGTCGAGATAAAGGGTGCTGCCGTCGTTAGAGGCGAGGAAGAAGGTATAGATGCCGGTGGCAGGTACCCGGAGGTAACCGGTGAAGCGCAGGCCGAAGTAGGTGGTGCGTGGCGATACGGAGAGATCCACCCGGGGGGTGATGCCGGAGGTGAGAGGGGGGATCAGGAGCAGATCGCCGGTGGTGACGAAGAAACGTTCGTAATAGCTGTAGTGCAGGCCCGGTGCCAGGGATGCGGTGGAGGAGGCGGGCAGGGGACGGGCCTTTTCCAGCCGGATGGTGACGGGTGCCGAGGGAAGCATCCCCGGTGCCCGGGCCGTCATGGTCAGGATGACGCTGCTGTCCACGACGAAAGGACCCGTATAACGGGCTGCGTCCGGCCCGGGGAGGGTACCGTCGAGCGTGTAACGGATCACCGCATCCGCATGGTCACAGGCAAGGATCATAAGCGTGCTGTCCAGGAAAAGGCGTTTTCCCTCTTTCAGCCAGGGGCGCCGTGTCAGTGGTGGGATGCCGGTGGAGGGAGGGCGTTCCGTCAGGGCGGCCGGGTGTGCCAGGCTGTCCATATGGAGCACCAGCCGGCCTCCCCGGATGATCTCTTGATGGGTGAGATAGGTGCGGCGGAAAGGATGGCCGTTCAGCTCGGCAGCCCGGATGAAACAACGGCCTTCTCCGCCGCCTCTCGTCTCGATGGTGAAAGTGCGACCTCCGGACAGGTGCAGGGTGACCAGCGGGAACAGCGGCGTGCCCAGGACGTACCAGGGTGCACCCGGCAGGACGGGATAGAATCCCAGGGCGGAGAAGATGTACCAGGCCGACATCTGTCCCGCATCGTCGTTGCCGCTGATACCGTCCGGACGGTCGGTGTAGCACTGCTCCATGATGCGGTGCACCCGCTCTTGGGTCTTCCACGGCCGGCCGGCGAAACTGTACAGGTATGCCAGATGGTGGCTCGGCTCGTTGCCCTGGTTGTACTGCCCGATCCAGGCCTTGCCCCGGTGTCCGCCCTCACGGGTGAAAAGAGTGTCGAGCCATGCACAGAAGAGGGAGTCGCCCCCCATCAACGCAATGAGATGTTCCATGTCGTGGGGCACATAAAGGTACTGGTAGCCATTTCCTTCAGTGAAACCATGGCCGGAGAGCGGATCGAAGGGGGAGAACCAGCTCCGGTCCCAGCGGCGCGGACGCATGAAAAGGGTGACGGTGTCGAAGACATTGCGGTAGGATAGGGCCCGCTGGTAGAAGATGAGGCTGTCGCCGTGGCCCAGGGCGGCGGCCATGCGGGCGATGCACCAGTCGTCGTAAGCATATTCCAGTGTCTTCGACACCGACTCGCCCTGCCGGTCGTCGGGCACGTACCCCCGCTCGCGGTAGTAGCGCAGTCCCAGTCTGTCGAGCCTGGCCACCTCACTCATGGCCCGCCAGGCTTTTTCGGGGTCGTAACCGCGGAGGCCTTTCATCCAGGCGTCGGCAATGACGGCCACGGCATGGTAGCCGATCATGTCGTCGGTGTAGTTGCCTGCCAGCGGCCACATGGGCAGACGGCCTCCGTCGTCGTACTTGGCCAGGAGGGAGCGGATGAAGATGTTCGTACGTCGGGGCTGCACCAGCGTGAAGAGGGGATGGAGCGCACGGTAGGTGTCCCACAGTGAAAAGACAGTGTAATTGGTGAAGCCGCGGGCCCGGTGGATGCGGTGGTCGACACCCCGGTAGAGGCTGTCGACGTCCATGTAGAGGTACGGGGCCAGAAAGGCATGGTACATCGCGGTATAGAAGAGGGTCCGTTCACGGGGTGTGCCGCCTTCCACGGTGATGCGTTGCAGCTCCCGTTGCCAGGCGCAGCGGGCTGCTTGTCGTACCTTCGGGAAATCCCACGTGTTCAGCTCCGCCTCCAGGTTCTTCCTTGCTCCGTCGATGCTCACGGCCGAGAGCCCTGCCTTGATGAGCACCTGTTCGTTTTTCTTGGTAGGAAAAGTCACGAGGGCCCGGATGTTCTTCCCCGCGATGCTGTCGCGGTTGCGGCACAGGGTATCGTTGACAACAGGGAGAAAGGCGGTGAAGGGTTTGCTGAAGCGGATCACGAAATAAAGATGTTCGTCCCAGGCCCAGCCGTGGGAGCGGCGGTAGCCTGCCAGCTCGCAGTCGCCGTGGCGTCGCAGCATGAGTGCCTCGGCGCCTCCGGGATAGGTGAGATCGATGATCACCCCGCTGCTGTCGGAGGCAGGGAAGGTGTAACGGTGCAGAGCACAGCGAGCGGTGGCCGTCACCTCGGCCGTGATGCCGGGGTCGTCGAGGAAGACGCGGTAATAGCCCGGAACGGCCTCCTCGTCCGTATGACGGTAGCGACTGGAATAGCCGGTGAGCGGCCTACCTTCCCCAAAGGTGGCGAGCCACGGTGTGCCGGTCACCGGCATCAGCAGAAGATCGCGGTATTCCGGCTCTCCCACCCCTGGCAGATGGGTATGTGAGAACCCCAGGATGAGGGTGTCGGGGTGGTAGTAGCCGCCGCAGGCGGCATGACCGTGGGTACGGGTGTCGGGGCTTACCTGTACCATCCCGAAAGGAAGAGCAGCCCCCGGCCAGAGATGTCCCTCACCCCCCGTGCCGATGAACGGATCCACCTCCTGCACGGGATCCTCCCCATGACCGCACATGGTGAAGAGCAGCGGCAGTAGCAGCAGCAGCCGGAAGGACGGTATGTGGAGGAGATGTCTCATCGTCGCTGCGTGATCAGGGGTGTTCGTCGCCGAGGATCCACGACTCGTCGAAGAGGGCGTGGCGGATGGTCTCACCGAAGACGCCGCGTGAGCAGGAGTAGGAGACATGGATCATGCCGTCCCGTGTCTGGATGACGGTGGGATAGGAGTAGCTGTCCTCTCCGCCGGGGTCGTTCTCTATGTGACGGGTGAAGGGCCAGCTCTCTCCTTCGTCGGTGGAGAGGCTCACCGCCAGACGGTGGCGTCCCTTTTCGGTGTCGTTGTACACCATCACCCAGTGTCCGTTGCGGAGGGCGATGACGGCGACGCTGGAGCCGGGGTTGGGCAGGTCGCTTTTGCGGGCGGCTGTCCAGGTGATACCGTCGTCGTGCGAGGTGCTGGTCATGATGCGGCCGGGGGCGTCGCCGTTGTCGCGCATCCAGGCCATGAGGGTGCCGTCCTTTTTCCTGACCAGGGCGGGCTGCACGTTGCCCCGTCCCACGATGGGCAGCGAGGCCTGCCATGAGGTGCCGTCGTCGTCGCTGCGGGCGATGAGCGAGAGATTGTAACCGTCGGAGTAGAGGGGCAGGAGGATGCGTCCCGAGGGGAGCTGCAGCGGCAGGGTGCGTGTCATCCACCCCATCGAGCGCTTCACGGGGTCGAGGGCCGCACGGTAGATCATCTCTTCGTATGACGGGGCGTACTCGGACCACGCCAACTCGGGCAGCTCCATCGACCGGAAACGGGCGTGTATGGTGGTGGCGAAGGTGTCGCCGGGTTGCAGGAGCACCTCGTCCTGCCACTCCCAGCGGGGAGCTCCTTTCCCTGCGTACTGGGTGGAGGTGCGGTATTTCAGCAGGGATGCCTCCCAGCGGTTGGCACGTACGACGATCCAGAAAAGCCAGAGTTTTTTCTTGCGGTCGAGAAAGAGCACCGGATTGCAGTCGGGCAGTCCGGGGGTGTCGGCCATCAGGAAGGGCAGGCTCCATGGCTGGCCCGGTTTTTTGCGGCAACCCATGATGCGTACGTCATTGGCCTTGCGTTCGCCGCTGCCGGCGAACCAGGCACACAGCAGGTCGCCACCGGGCAGCTCCACCAATGTACTGCTGTGGACATGCTCATGCTGCAGCGGGAAAAGATCGCCGGTGACGAGGCCCTGCACCTGCCCGCCGGCGGGCCGTGCCAGAAAAAGGACCAGACAGGTGAGCCACCACCCCCGAAAAGGGAGGGTACGTCGTGCGGTTGTATGGGGAGAGCGCTCCATAAGCATCGTTTTTTTAAGGTCTGAAACGTTCGTGGGCTCCCGGCAGCGGGCCGTGGGCATGAACGGAGATGAAGGTGAGCACCAGCAGCACCAGGACCAGCAGCAGGAGGATGGTCGTCCAGCGCTGCGGTGTTTCTTGGATGCCGCCGTCGACGGGCGGGGCGTTTTTGCGGCGCAGCTCCGCATACCACCAGAAAAAGAGGGCCGCCAGGATGAAGATGTAGAGGGTCTCGGAGCGGCCCATGCTGAAAGGCTGCCGGAAGAAGAGGAGCTGCAGGTAGGCGAAGAGGTTGTATTCGAGCGTGATCAGGAAGAACAACGCCGGCACGGCCCGCCGGCGGGCCTGTGCTTCGTCGCCGCCCCAGCGCCGCCATGCCAGCATGAGCAGGATGGCAAAGAGCAGCATCACGCCGGCAGCAGCCCACATCTGATGAGTGCCGAAGGAGGGAGACACGTCGAGCTTCAGACGGGTCGCCCGTTCCATGAAACGGGCACTGCCCATGGCGTTGACCAGGTTGGTGAAGGGGATGAAAAGAAAGAGCAGGAAGGCGGCTATGCCGTTGCCGGTAGTGCCGGCGGGACGACTGACGGGCCAGGAGGTGGTGAGGACCCCCCACATCATGCCCAGCCCGCCGAAGAAACCGAGGGAGAACTCCATCACGTTCCACCAGTTGTAATGCAGGCCGGAGGTGCTGCCGAGGGTCTGGATGAGGTTGCCGAAGGAGAAGCCGAATCCGGCGCCCAGGGCGCTGTAGGCGGCGGTGCGCAGGGCGCGGTGGTAGCCGTTGCGGCCGAGGTACCACGCCAGGGCGCCGGCGGCGCCCAGCATGGCGGCCCACAACTCGCTGCGCGGCGGCGTCATCAGCCATTCCATCTGGTAGACCAGCAGCCCCCAGGCCAGAATGGCACCGGCTACCATCTCGGCCATGAGACGCGCCCAGTCGGCCTTTTTCTTTTCCTCTTCTTCCAGTCCCAGGCCTGTGAGGCCCCCTCCGGTAAAGCCGTACAAGGCACCGATGACGGTGAGCATGGTGTAGCCGTAAAGAGCGTCGGGGAAAGAGAGGCTGCGGCAGTAGCCCACCACCTGGCCATAGCTCATCATGCCGCCGGCACCCCATCCTGTGGCGCCCAGCACCGCCAGAACGGGCGCTTTGCGGGCCCAGTCGCGCCGCCCCGTCACCAGCACCAGTGCCAGAACACCTACGGCACCAGCCCAGGAAGCTCCCCACTCATGACCGAAATGACCACGCATCGCCCAGGCCAGACCCAAGGACACTGCTACAAAAAAAAGAGCTGAGAAATGAGGCGGGAGATCCTCCCGCTCACCCTTGTTTTTTTGTTTTTTCAGGATACCCATCGTCCCGGCAATTGGAGGTTGTTACTCTTCGACAGGCCATTTCCCGTCGTGAAAAGAACGGGTGCTGATCTTCCCGGGGTCGAGAACCACATATTTGATGGTCTTGCGGTTCCAGGTATAGGTGATGTGCACTTTCCCGTCACCGGTCTGGATGACGGCAGGGTAGGAGTATTCGCTCTCGGGGTCGGGATCGTTCTCCAGGAGGACGGCGGCTTTCCAGTGGAGGCCGTCGTCGGAGAGGGCTACGTTGAGGATGTTGCGGTCGCCCCACGTCTCCCCCTTCTTGCAGTGGACATGGTTGTAGACCAAGAGGTACCTGCCGTCGTGCAGGCGTACGGCATCGATGCCCGAATTCGGATTGGGGAGGGAAAGGGGTAGGAAAGGTCCCCAGGAGAGACCGTAGTCTTGTGACCAGGCGGTATAGATGAAATGGTCCTTGCTGCGGCAGAGCATCTGTATCCTGCCGCCGGGATGTTCCAGGAGGGTGGGTTGGATGAGTCTCACTTCCTGCGGGTTGTTGAGCGGGGGGGTGCGGGTCCAGGTGGTGCCGCCGTCGCCCGAGAGCTCGACATGCACCTGCCATCCGTGGTCTTCGGTGCTGGAGGGACTCAGCAGCCAGCCGTTGCGGATCAGGATGGGCTTGTCCTTGATGGGGCCGAGGATGCCGGCGGGAAGGCGGACGGGGGTGGTCCATTTCTGACCGCCGTCGCAGGAGGTGATCACCTCACCCCACCAGGTGCGGGGGGAAGGCCCTGTCTTGAAGAAGAGCAGGAGCGTGCTGTCGCGCCGGAAAAGGACAGGGTTCCAGGTAGGATAGCGTGTTTTGCCGCGGCGACCGTCGGCTACGGCCACGGGCCGGCTCCATTCCTTTCCCTGACGTCGGCTGACCCAGATACGCACGTCGGGGGCTTTTTCGTGGGTGCCGCCGAACCATGCGGCTATCAGCCCTCCCTGCGGGGTGGTGGTCAGTGTCGAAGCATGACAGCTGGGAAAAGGTGCGTCACCGGGCCGGAAAATGAAGGTTTCCTCCACTACGGCCTCCCGGCCCTGGTAAGGCCGCTGTCCGCGAAGCAAAGGGATGGCCAGGGTGACAAGGGTCAGGATCATGAGGGTCTTTTTCATGGTTTCATGCGTTTAAGGGAGCTTTTTCATCTCTCTGGTCGGACGGGGTTCCTTTCCTGCGGTTGGACCAGGCGAAGAGGAGGGCCACCACGATCATCCCGGCGGTGCCGACGGCGCCGACGAGGATGGGGTCGATGTGGCATTCGAGCCACGCCAGATGATCGGGCAGGTTGCGGGCGAAGCTGCCCCAGAGGATGATCAGGATGCTGAAGAGGACCGACAGAAGACCCTGCCAGATCCTGAGCCGCACGCGGGCCAGTGCCAGCAGGAAAAGGCCCAGGATACCGCCGCCGAAGATGCCGGCGATCTGCCACCAGATATCCAGGGCACTCCGGGCCCGGATCATCAGCAAAGCAAAGGCAATGCCCAGCACTCCCCAGATGACCGTCATCAGCCGCAGGAAATGAACGCTTTCCTTTTCCGTGGCATCGGGTCTGAAAAACTTCTTGTAATAGTCGACAAAAAGGACCGTGGCCGAACAGTTGAGGGCCGAGTCGATGGTGCTCATCGAGGCGGCCAGGATGGCGGCGATGATCAGCCCCTTGATGCCGGTGGGGATCTCATGAGCGATGAAATAAGGGAAGACCTGATCCCCCTTGGTGATGGTCTCGGGAAGGGTGTGCACATCACCGGAATAATAAGCGTACAGCGTGGTGCCGATGTACAGGAAGATGGCGGTGAGCGGAAGGTAGAGCAGTACGGCGATCCAGATAGAACGACGGGCTTTTTTCAGGGAGCCCACCGAACTGTACTTCTGGGTGTAGTTCTGGTCGGCCATGAGGTTGCGCAGGTTCTCCGTCACGCCGTAGATGATCATCACCAGGACGGTGCGTCCCCTGAGCGAGAGGGTCAGCTCGCCCCAGGAGAACTTGTTCGCCTCGATGGCATTGCGGATGAGAGGTTCGCTGCCGGAAAAGACATCCTTGGTGAGAATGTAGGCGGCGATGAGGATACCGCCGATCATGATGATCGACTGCATCACGTCGGTCCAGATCACGGCTTCCATGCCTCCCATCAGGGTATAAAGGATGGTGACCAGACCGATGATGATGATGAGCCATTTGATGTCGGTGGCAACGAACTGGGAAAGAAGCAGGGAAGAGAGGTAGAGGATCACGGCGGTACGGCCGATCATGAAGAGGACGAAGGAGAGGGAGGCATAGACGCGGGCCCAGGTGCCCATTTTCTCCTCCAGATAGCCGTAAACCGAGATGATCTTGTTCTCGCGGTAGTAAGGTACCACGTAGCGGGCGACGAACCAGGCCACCGGCAGGGCACTCAGGGCGAAGAGGATGGGATGCCAGTTGTCGTCGAAGGCTTTGCCCGGCACGGCGATGTACGAGATGCTGCTGGTGTAGGCGCTCATCACGGCGATGCCTGCAGCCCAGGCAGGGATGCTGCGTCCCGCCACCATGAACTGCTCGGAAGTCTTGCTCTTGCGAAGGAAATAGGCCCCCATGCCCACCAGCACCAGAGCATAGGCGATGAGCACGGCAATGTCAATGAAATGTAGCTGGTAACTCATAAGGATGATTTTGCTGGATCAGGAGCGGGAAGTGACCAGGAGAAGGCTCTCTTCGATGTCGCGGAGGGCTGTCTTTACCTTTTCGCGTTCTTCGTCGTTCATCTTCCGGAGAGGGGGGGCCATGATGTTGTCGCAGATGCCCATCACGGCAAGAGCCGTCTTGATGCCCAGGGTGATCCGGGCCGGCTGGTCGCTGATGGCATACAGTGTGTTGTAGATCTTCATCACGGGATGACGCAGCCGTTCGATCTCCTCAAGATTACGGGTACGGGAAGCTTCATACAGCCGTACAAAAAGGGAGGGAAAGACATTGGCCCCGCCGGGGACGGCACCATGACCTCCGTAGAGCAGGGCGTCGGGGAGGAACATTTCCGTACCGGTGATCAGCGAGAAAGAAGGGTCTCCGTCCAGGGCTTCCATGAGCGAATAGAAATAGAACTGGTCGCCCGAGCTGTCCTTGATGCCCAGGGCGCCTGCCTTGCGCAGCTCCAATACCGTCGGCACTTCCAGGTGTATCTTGGTATGGCTGGGCATGTTGTATGCAAAGAAAGGGAGAGGCAACCGGCGTGCCAGCGTGCGGTAATAGTCGATCACCTCCTGCTGGTTGAGAGGGAAATAATAAGGAGGTGCTACCACTACAGCGTCGGCGCCGTGCTTGCGGGCTGCTTCTGCCACGGTCAGGGAGCCCTCCAGGGAAGTGTCGGAGATCCCTACCAGCACCGGCACACGCCCCTCAATGATGCGGCAGGCATGGGCGATCAGTTCATCCCGCAAGCCGTATCCCAGCGAAGGACCTTCGCCGTTGGTGCCTAAAAGAAAAATGCCGTGCACCCCATGGTCCAGCAAATGAACGATCAGACGCTCCAGACCCTCCCGGTCGAGCGTCTCAGAATCCTTCAAGGGAGTGACCAGCGGGGGAATGATGCCTCTCAATGGTAAAGTCATGAGCCAGGTTTTTACAAAGATCGAACTCTAACAAAATAACACATTCCTGAAATAGTTGCCTTCTGTTATTTTGGACAATTTGCATTATTTTTTAACCAACAAATTTATTTTTTTGGTATATTTAAGCGGAATTTAACAAAATTTCATATCCGGCACCATGGATTATGTCTTTGAGAAGATCGAGGTACCCAGCAAGCACTCCTTCATCGTACGGGAGATCCAGCTGGCAGAACGGGCGCCGAAGATCCATTCTCACAAGAACTATGAACTGAATTTCATCGTCTCCGGTGCCGGAAGAAGGATCGTGGGGAACAACATCACCCGGTTTGAGCATGACGATCTGGTGCTGCTGGGTCCCGACCTGCCGCATTGCTGGGAGGTGCTGGAAACAGAAGACGATACCCCGCCTTCCTGTATCACGATCCATTTCTACGAGAACATCATCCATTCCGATTTCTTCAACATCCCCGAGATGGAGGTGGTAGTGGAACTGCTGAAAAACGCCTCCTACGGGATCTATTTCAGTGGTAAGGAGATCCCTGAGATACGCAAACGTCTACGGCGGCTCCTCTCGCTGGAAGGTCTGGAAAGTTATATTGAGCTCCTGAACATATTCAATCTTCTCCTGAGGATGGACCAAAAGGAGACGTTGTCCGATACGCTCGTGTATTCCAGGGATTTCGCACGCGATCTGGAGCAGATCAACAAGGTATATGAATATGTGTTCATGAACATCGGCAAAGGCATCAAGCTGCAGGAGGCTGCAGAGATCGTGAACATGGCCACAGGCTCATTCTGCCGTTATTTCAAGAAAAAGACCAACCTTACCTTCATGGAGTATGTGAAAAAGGTGCGTATCAGTCTGGCAGCCAAGATGCTCATCGAGACCGACAAGTCGATCTCCCAGATATGCTATGAGAGCGGCTACAACAACCTGGCCAACTTCAACCACTATTTTAAGACCCTCATGAAGAAGACCCCTTCCGAGTACCGGAAAATGTTCCGGTGAACGCTTTCTTTGGTGGAAGGAATCATTTGTTTGGTCAATTCTATTGTACGGTTTCTTGACTTTCCCCGTTGAATTCCCTAATTTGTTTGACCGTAGTGTCGTGTTTCTGAACGACCTTCATGGACCAACCTAAAATAGAAAGATCATGAAAGTGTTGAGTATCCTTTTTTCAGGAGGGAGGAGAAGAGATGTATGGACTCGAGGCTCCCTGTTGTTCTTCTTTATTTTCCAGGGCATGTTCTTACTGACCGCCCAGGTCCCGGATGGCTTCACCTACCAGGCGGTGGTGCGGGATGCCGACGGGCAGATCCTCATCAACCATGCCCTGTCGGTGCGTATGCGTATCCTTCAGGGTTCGACCACGGGGGATGTGAAGTACGAAGAAGTTTTTGAGGTCACCACCAATGCCCAGGGCCTTTTCACCGTGACGATCGGTCAGGGGGAGGAGATGACGGGCAGTTTCGGGGATATCGACTGGTCGGCAGGGCCCTATTATCTCGAGGTGGGGCTGGACCTTTCCGGAGGGTCCGACTATCAGGTGGTGGGTACCACGCCCTTCAACAGTGTGCCGTATGCCCTGTATGCGAAGGAGGTGGCCGACAAGGATGATGCCGATGCCGATCCTGCCAACGAGATCCAGGATCTTTCCCTGCAAGGCAACATCCTCACCATCACGCGCAATGCTTCGGCCACACAGATCGACCTCACTCCTTATCTCGACAATACCGACGCACAGCAACTGAGTCTGGAAGGGCACAAGCTCAGTATCAGCAACGGCAATACGGTGCAGCTGCCCGACAGTGTCAACGATGCCGACCATGATCCCACCAACGAGATCCAGGATCTTCATCTGGAGAACAACATCCTGACCATCACACGCAACGGTTCGGCCACACAGATTGACCTTTCTCCTTACCTCGACAATGCCGGCTGGACGCGTGATGCCGATACGCTCACCTGGCCGAAGAGTGTGGCCATCGGCGGAAAAAGCATGGGCAGCAAACTCGCGGTGCAGGGCGACGACCTCACCACAGACAAACCCCTGTTCGAGGTGAAAAGAAAAGACGGGCAGACGGTCTTTGCCGTCTATAATGACTCGGTGCGTATCTATGTGAATGCCGACCCCAACAGCAAAGGATATCGCGGCGGCTTTGCCATCGGCGGCTTCGGTGTGACCAAGGGCAGGACCCAGGACCTGCTCCGTATCACGCCCGATTCGGTGCGCTTCTACCTGCAGCAGCCTGCCGGCAAAGGGTTCCGCGGCGGCTTTGCCATCGGCGGTTACGATGTCTCGAAGGGGATGACCATGAACTACATGATGGTGACGGGTGACAGCACGCGTATCTATACCACGGGGGGTGAGAGCGGCTTCGGTGTGCGCAGCCTCAGCGGAGGCAGCTATACCTCTTACATGCAACTCACACCTGCCAACTACTTTATCGGTCATCGTGCAGGCGAACATATCCAAGCCGATACCTCCACAGAGAAAGGTGTCTACAATGCCGTCTTCGGTTATGAGGCGGGCCGTTCGCTCACCACAGGCAAAGGGAACTTTTTCGCAGGATACCAGGCTGGCCTAGCCACCACTATTGCCAACTACAACGTCTTCATCGGAACCTTTGCCGGTTACAGTAACCTCTCCGGTCACGACAATGTCTATATCGGAACGGGTACCGGGTATTCCAACCAGTCCGGTAACTACAATGTGATGCTGGGTACCCATGCCGGCTATAATTATTCAGGCAGTTATTCTGTGTATATCGGCATCAACTCTGGTCCGCAGCTTCTTACTGGTCAAGGCAACACCTTTCTGGGTACCAACAGCGGTATGTGGCTGACGCACGGTTCCCACAACGTCTTTATCGGCACCGACTGCGGCCGGGCCGGGTATGACGGAAGCATTGACAATGACGACAATGCGATGGACAACGTCATCCTGGGGTACCAGGCGGCATACAACATCTCCCAGGCCCGGAGCAACGTAGTGCTCGGCAGCTCGGCGGGGAGGAACCTGGAAGACGGATACGACAACGTGCTGCTGGGTACCTATGCGGGCAAGAGCATTGCCAACGGCAGCGGCAACGTTCTGATCGGTTCGAACGTGGACCTGGGAGCTGATGTGTCGGGACAGCTGGCCATCGGCAACGGAGCCAGTCCCCCGCTCATACGGGGCGACTTCAAGGAGGAGAAGGTGCAGTTCAACGGCTCCGTGACCATCCGTGACATGATGAGCCTTACTCCTGTCACCCTGACCTATCCCGATGGGGAAGATGTCAAGCTTCCTTCCACGGCGTCCTACATCTACCTTGATGTCAACCCTGACGGACAGATAAATGTGGGAACGATCGAGCCGGGCCGCTATCCCGGCCAGGTGCTTATCCTGACCGGACATGACGAGAACGACCAGATCCGTATCAATCCCGGCGATGGTGTATTGCTCAACGGCGGACTGCAGTTCATCATCACCTCGTCGGCCGATGTGCTGATGCTTATCTGGAACGGAGCGGCCTGGACGGAGATCTCCCGCAGCAACAACCAGTAAGCTGGAGCGCGCTTCCCCTGTTGGCGAGGAGGGTGCCCGGTGACGGGCACCCTCTTTTTTCCGGACTT
>CAZRDX010000051.1:0-4425 GCA_964599235.1 uncultured Rikenellaceae bacterium | reverse complement strand
GAGATGACCACCCACAGGAGGAACTGCATGATGAACTGAAAGGCATAACGTGTGGAGGGGCTGATGATCTCGCCCGTAAGTTCGCCGAGGGTTTTTCCTTTGTTGCGTGCGGAGATGACCAGTGCGGAGAGGTCGTGCACCCCGCCCATGAAGACTGACCCGAGAAAGATCCACAGGAGCACGGGCACCCAGCCCCATATGACCCCGATGGCCGGACCGACAATAGGTCCCAGGCCGGCTATGGTAGCGAAATGGTGTCCGAAGATGATGTGCTTTTTCGTGGGAACGTAGTCGACCCCGTCGCGGAATGCATGGGAAGGCATCACATGGTCGTTGCTCAGGCCGAACAGTTTACGTCCGAGCATTCTTCCGTAGGTATGATAGGCCACCAGATATCCAGCGATGGCCACCACCATCAGCACCAGTGAGTTCATGACCTTTTTTTTAGGATATCAAAGATAAAAAAAGAACGGACAGTTTTTCTGTCCGTTCCCTGTGTGTATTCTGTCTATCCGGTTATTTCATTTTGACGAATTTCACGCGATAGGCGGTCCTGTCGCTTCCTTCGAGTTGCATGATGTAGGTTCCGGGCTGCAGGGCCGAGACGTCGTAGTTCCACGTAGCCTCACCGGCGTCCACGACGCCCTGGTCGACGAGTGCGCCACAGACGGAATAGACTTTCCAGGTCAAGCGATCGCCTGCCGGCAGGGGCACATGAAGCAACTGACCGGCCGGGACGGGGAAGGCTTTGATCTCGGTCACCGAAGGCAGACGGACCGTTGTGGGCGGTTCGGAGGGAGTCCAGTAACATCCCTTCACTGAGAGTTCGGCAGCCGAGGTCCAGGGATTGTCATTGACCTCCGAGAGGGCGACCAGACGGAAGTAACGGGCCCGCACCGGGCTGGGAAAGACGACCGTCTTGGGAGCTGCGGATTTTTCCCAGGCACCCTTGCTTACGGCATCCCCCCATACCGGTTTGTTGTCACCCCCCAGCGAGTCGGAAAGATAAAGCTCATAGTCTTTGATGGTGCCGTTGAGCCCACCATCCTGACGGGGCAGGTAGGTAAACTCAAAGACCTTGAACGTATCGGCCATATCCACCTGGATCTCGTGGGGATGCGGCGGGGAGGCACTGACCCACTGGGTATGCCAGTGGGTACTCTCGTTGCCGTCGATGGCCTTGTCGGCCGTGGCTCCCACAGAGGGTTCTTCACTGTCGACATAGATGACCGACCAGTTGTTCTTGGGGACCATTCCCGGGTTGTCACAATCGTTCACCGAAGGACAAGTAGTGACATACACCATGTTCTGGATGGTCCTGGAGTAACTCTGACCGTTCTTGGTCACGGTAAGCGTGACCGTGTAGGCGACGTTACCGGCCGTATCCGGAAGCACCTTGAACCTGCGCTGGTCGGGGTCGCTCGTCCAGCGGGGAGCCGGGGTGATCTCCCAGTGCCAGGAAGCACCGTCGTGGTTAAGCATGGAATGGTCGTCGAAGATCAGGGTATCGTTGGCACATGCCGTGGAGACGGGTGCCTGGACCCAGAAATTGACGACCGGTGCGAAATCGGGTTCTGCCAGGGGCGATTCCCACACTCCCCCTGATCCGCCAACACGCAGTTTGCCGTCGCGGAAAAAAGGAAGCCCCATATTGACCGTATAATTGTCAGGGTAATTGTTGTTGAAAGGTGCCCAGTCATCCATACCCACTTTCCGGTACCAGCAAGTACCAGGTTGGTCGTTTTTGGCTTTGGTAAAGACATAAATCAGATCCTTCCCGGAGCTGGTAGGCTGGATAGCCAGACCTTTCATATAAACGTTAAGACTGCCGGTCCAGTCTTCCCAGTTGGCACCTCCGTCGGTACTGCGATAGATCTCGCCGATACTGGTTGACCATGCACCGTTCTTGTAACAGGCATAAACGGTCTTCTCATCATAAGGTGAGATGACGATGAACGTACGTCCTGCCCAGGAGGAAGGCAGGGAGGTAAGGACCCAGCTCTCGCCGCCATTATCGGAACGGTAGAGACCATGATTGACCACATCCACGTAAAAAACCGAGGGGTTCTTGTAGCTGATGTCGAAATAACGGACACGGTCCGGGAACTGATAGAGCAGGTCAAAGGATTCTCCGAAGTCACGGCTGACCCATAGAGCATTGCCTTCGCCCACATATACGATGTTGTAATAGTTAGGATGTTGTACCAGATTCCCCCGCAAGCCACCATACTGGTCCATGTTGGGGAATTTGGAGAAGACAAAGGTTCCTTCGAAGGGCTGGTCATAGGTCTTGGGGAGGATCTTGCCTCCGCCCAGGTCGTCAAAAGCGGCATGGCGGCTTTTTCCTTTGAGGACCCATCCGGTTGGAGATTCCGCCCCGCCGAGGCGCAGGGCCACATCGCCGTAGAGTTCGGAGATGGCGGTATTGCCGTTGTGATAGCGCCCCCCAACGATCAGGTCTTCGTTCCACCCCTGGTCCCAGCCCCAGAACTGGGAACCGACAATCCCGTTGATCCTGAAGTAATTGCTGTGGTCGTATTTGAAATGATATCTGGTGTAGGTCATTCCACCGTCGGTAGAGACCCATCCTTTTCCATCGGACATGAGTTGGATATCCTGGATGTCGGGATGGATGGCAATGTATCCGCCGTAACCTCCCACCTTTTTGAAGGTGACTCCGCCGTCTTCGGAGCGCCAGAGGTTGCATGTACCGAAGAAGAGTTCGTTCTCATCGTCGGGAGAGACTTCAAGCACAAAGTCGAAATAGCCCTGGCCTATGGTAAAGCCTCCGAGTCCTGCGCTGGATGGCTCGCCAATTTTCTGGAGGTTGAATGACCAGCTGCCGTTCTGGTAGGTAGCCTTGTAGATGAAGGGGTATGAGTCATCGGGGTCAGTATTACCCACATCGGCATGGCCATGGGCCAGCAGAGCGATATAGAGCACATTGGGATTGGCGGGGGTCATGGCCAGAAGGGCTCCCGATTGGTTGAGGGTTTGTGAGAAAGATTTGATCACCCGCCAGTCGGCTCCTTTGTTTCCGGAGCGCCAGATGTGGTAGTATTTGAGAGATGGATGCACGCCAACGGCAAAGATGGTGTCGGAAGCTCCCGGCTGGAATTCCACATCGTAGGTTTGCTCATTCACTTTCAGCACCCAGGTGGCACCGCTGTCATAGCTGAGGAGGACGCCTTTGTCGCCGGCAGCTGCGAGGCGTTCGGGATGGTCGGGTGCGATCTTGAGACGGACAGCATGGAATGGAGAGCTGAGCAACGGTTTCCAGGTCACTCCTCCGTCGGTGGTTTTGTGGATCTGGTTACCGGCGGCCACATAAGCTATACCTGGATCAACAGGATCGACAGCCACGGCCGTGACCGATCCGCCGAAATAATAGTCCTCACCCACCATTTTCCATGTAAGCCCGCCGTCGGTGGTCTTGTTGACGAAGCCGGTCTCGGTACCGCAATAGAGCACCTCGGGCTGGCTTTTGCATACGTCAAAGGAATAGACATTCACCTGCCAGGGAGCTGCCGTACCTTTTGACATCCAGTATGTCTTCTTTGGACCGAGAAAGGTCCAGTCGGAAGGATCATCGGCATTGGAAGACTTTTTTTCAGGATTGTATGCTTTGAGCTGCATCTCCTTCATCTTCTCGAACAGCTCCTTCGTATCGGGTATCACGATCGTCCCGTCGTCGCGGACGTAGTCGGCTACCACCCGGCTCCAGTTGATGAAATAACGGGCTTCGGGGCTCTCTTCGGCAGGATGATCCCTTTCATACTCTTCAAAAGCTTCGGAAATCTCTTTGAAATTGACCGGATACCGGTACAACATCTTCGCGAACTCCGGCATCTGCTCATAGTACTGGGGCTTATCCATTTTAGGGATACCAGGAAGATCGTCATAAGGAGTGAACTGCATGATCTTCTGGGCATGCCCCCCAACTACAACCAGGAAAAAAAGGCTCAGAACAAAAACAAATCTCATCCGCATGGCTTTCACACTGTTTAATTGGTTCATATTTTCTATACAAAGTTATCACTTTTCCCGGCGCAGGACAAGTAGCACCCTGCAAACAAAAATCCGACGAAGGATGACACAAATCATCTATGCGTACAGACACCTATCTCTCTGCTACTTATAACACTTCATATTTTCCATCTGTCAGGCAAGAAAAGATTTTTACCAGAAAATGAAAAATTTCTCTTACTTTTTGAATGAACAGCGGGTTCAATTCTTCCTATTTTTTTAAAGTATCAAACCAGAATAATCATGTCGATCAAGCGGTTCCCGAGGTTCAGGGATATGTTGTCTGTCGTAACGGCCATGGTGCTGTTTTTTTACTTTTACCGGAAATTCTCAGAGCCACGTAGAATATAGTTATGCCGGTCATTGTCGCAAGAGAGGCAAGGGACGACCATTTTTGAC
>CAZRDX010000050.1:0-5395 GCA_964599235.1 uncultured Rikenellaceae bacterium | reverse complement strand
CTCTTCAAGATAAGAATATTTTCACAAAGATCATGATCTCCGGAACACCCGAGAGGGGAGATCCCCCTTCTTCCCGGGACGGCCGGAGGCAGAGGTCATTTCCCGTAGATCACTTTCATATCCGGCCGTTCGGTGAAGAAGTAGTGGACCCAGATGTAGAGATGACTGAAGAGGGCTGCCAGGAGGGCCGCCCGGGAGGAGAGCAGCAGGCCGGGGATCCACAGCACCAGGAAACCGAAAAAATACATGGCATTGGGTGTGAGGCGGAAGATGCCCTCGCGCACGAAAGGCATCCGACGTGCTTCGTCGGGACGGAAATGGTCGAGGCCGTAGGCCCTGTCCATGCCGAAGTATTTCTTCACCGACACGAAGAGAAAGACCGTGGGGATCAGGAGCAGGAGGGAGAGCCCCCATGCCAGCCGCGGGTCGAGGTGGAGCGTGCCGGCATTGGCCACCGCCAGCAGGAGGATGCTCACCGGCCGTAAGACGAACAGCAGCGAGAACCCCGCCTTGTAGTACAGGAACCCACGCTCGCCGAACAGGGCGGTGATGCGGCCATGGTACAGCTCCAGCCGCCACACCAGCAGCACATAGAGCTGATGCACCACCGGCACCAGCAAGGCCGTCACCAGCCACGCCGGCGTGCCCACACCCCACAGCGCCCCGCGCAACACCGCTGGATCATGCCGCACATACCACCCCGTCAACGCCAGCAAAACAACCAGCGCCAGAAGATGCCACTGCTGGGAACGAAGGAGGTGCGTGGGGAATTTTTTTTGTCCGGATCTCATGGAGAGCGAAGGATGGGAAAAAGATCAAAAAGGAACGACAGTATTGAGGTTTTCATTCACGCAGCAGATTCTTGACCGTTTATTGTACCCAGTCGCTGCAGAGCACTTCCGTCTGTTCGAGGACGAGTTCGGTGGCTTTTTCCTGTTTGTCGGGCGGGTATCCGTATTTTCTGAGGATGCGTTTGACCAGCACGCGCAGCTGGGCTCTGGCGTTTTCCCGTTTGCTCCAGTCGACGGTCACGCTTTTGCGTACCTGGTCCACCAGTTCGTGAGCGATCTTTTTGAGGGTTTCGTCGCCGAGCACCTGCACGGCGCTGTCGTTGTCGGCCAGGGCGTCGTAGAAGGCGGCTTCGTCTTCCGTCAGGCCGAGTTGTTCGCCGCGGCGTTGGGCTTCGCGCATCTCCCGGGCGATGGCGATCAGCTCTTCGATGACCTGGGCGGCCGCCACGGCGCGGTTGTGGTATTTGTTCAGGGCTTCCTCCAGCATCTCGGAGAAAGCGCGCGATCGGACCACGTTCTTCTTCAGCCGCACGCGGATCTCATCCTGCAGGAGTTTTCTGAGTGTCTCCACCGCCAGGTTCTTTTGCGGCAGGTGACGCACCTCTTCGAGGAACTCGTCGGAGAGGATGGAGATGTCGGGTTTTTCGAGGCCGGCGGCGGCGAAGATGTCGATCACGTCATGTCCGGCTACGGCGCGGGACACCAGCTGTTGCACGGCCGCTTCCATCTCTTCGGGGGTCTGTTCGCCGTGGTGTACGGTGGCTTTGATCAGGGAGGCGCGTATCTCCTGGAAGAGTCCCACCTCATCGCGCAGGGCCAGTGCCTCCTCGTGGGGTACGGCCAGGGCGAAGGCTTTCGAGAGGGCGGCCACCGCCTGCAGGTAGCGTTTCTTGCCGTCTTCCTGTGCCAGGATATGATCCATCGCTTCGGCGATGCCCTGCATGCGGACGGCGGTGGCGGCACGGAGCAGCGGCCGGTAGTCGAAGCCGTGGAGGAGACCCCGCACCACCTCGTATTTCTCTTTCATCACCGCCACCGCCTCTTCCTGGTCGATGGCGGCACGGCCGCGACCGCCGCTCTCGGCATACACGGCCAGGGCCCGCCGGAGCGAGTCGGCAAGGCCCAGGTAGTCGACCACCAGCCCGCCCGGCTTGTCGCGGAAGACCCGGTTCACCCGGGCGATGGCCTGCATCAGGTTGTGCCCGCTCATGGGCTTGTCGAGGTACATGGTGTGGAGACTGGGCACGTCGAAGCCGGTGAGCCACATGTCGCGTACGATCACCAGCCGCAGCTCGTCGTCGGGGTCCTTGAAGCGCCGCGCCAGCAGGTCACGCGCGGCCTTGTTACGCACATGCTGCTGCCACGATGGCGGGTCGGACGCCGAGCCCGTCATCACCACCTTGATCTTTCCTTTCCGGTCGTCGTCGTTGTGCCACTCCGGTCGCAGGGCGGTGATGGCCTCGTACATCGCCACGCAGATGCGGCGGCTCATGCAGACGATCATCCCCTTGCCGAAGAGTGCCTCCTGCCTTCGTTCGAAGTGCTCCGTCAGATCGGCCGCCACCAGACGGATCCTCTTCTCGGCGCCCACCAGCGCCTCGAGCGAGGCCCACTTGCTACGCAGACGCTGCTTGCGTACCTCGTCCTCCTCGGTCTCGGTGATCTCCTCGAAGGCTTCGTCCAGACGGGGTTTCTCCCGTTCGTCGAGGTCGATGCGCGCCAGACGGCTCTCGTAGTAGATGGGCACGGTGGCGCCGTCTTCCACGGCCCGCTGGATGTCGTAGATGGAGATGTAGTCGCCGAACACGGCGCGTGTGCTGCGGTCCTCTTTCTCGATGGGGGTGCCGGTGAAGCCGATGAAGGAGGCACCGGGCAGCGCATCGCGCATGTGACGGGCAAAACCGTCGATGAAATCGTACTGGCTGCGATGGGCCTCGTCGGCGATGACCACGATGTTGCGCCGTGCGGAGAGCAGAGGATAGATGTCGCCTTTTTTCTCGGGGAAGAATTTCTGGATGGTGGTGAAGATCACGCCGCCGGCGGCCACCTGCAGCAGCTCCTTCAGATGGGCGCGGCTCTCCGCCTGCACCGGCGTCTGGCGCAGGATCTGCCGGTTGGCCGAGAAGGTGGCGAAGAGCTGGTTGTCCAGGTCGTTGCGGTCGGTGATCACCACCAGTGTGGGGTTCTCCATGGCCGGATGACGGATCACCTTGCCGGCGTAGAAGACCATCGAGAGGCTTTTGCCCGAGCCCTGCGTGTGCCAGATGACCCCTGCACGCCGGTCGCCGAAACGGGGACGGTATTCCGCCGAGGGCTCGGCGACCCTGCGGAGGGTGGCGGTCGTTTCCTCTTCGGCGGGAAGGCTGCGGGGCGTCCCGCTGCCGGCGTCTATGCCGCAGGCCGTCAGCGTGGAGGCCAGAGCCTGGTTCACGGCATGGTACTGGTGATATCCCGCCGCCTTTTTGGCGATGTCGGCCGTGTCGCCGCCGCTGTCCTCGAAGGTGATGAAGTTCAGCACATAATCCTGCAGCCGTGCCGGCGCCAGCATGCCTCGTATCATGGTCACCAGGCCCGGCTGCACCCGGCCTTCGCTCTGTTTGTCGTTGCCCGGCTCGCGGTAGAGGTCGGTGCCGTCGACGGTGCGCCACGGCATGAAACGGTCCCACCCCGAGGTGATCGTGCCGAAACGCGCCTGCATGCCGTCGGAGATGAGCATCACGGCATTGTACGAGAACAGCAGCGGGAGCTCGCTCTTGTATGTCTGCAGCTGGTTGAACGCCTGCCGCAGCGTGGCTTGCTCCGAGCCGGCGTTCTTCAGCTCGATCACCACCAGCGGCAGACCGTTGACGAAGAGGATAATGTCGGGACGACGTTCCCTTTTGTTCTCGATGATGGTGAACTGGTTGACGGCGAGCCAGTCGTTGTGTCCGGGGTGGCGGGTGTCCAGCAGCCATACCTTGCCGTGCTGTTCGCCTTGCGGGCTCATCCACGAGACGTCGACGCCGTCGGTGAGCATGCCGTGGAAACGGCGGTTGTTCTCGATGAGGGCGGGGCTGCCGGGGGTGAGCACCTGCCGCAGCGCCTCCTCGCGTGCTTCCTCCGGGATATGCGGGTTGAGACGCGCCACGGCCCGCCGCAGACGACCCGTCAGCACCACGTCACAGTACCCGGCCGACTCCTCCCGCTCGGGATGCGACCCGTCAAAGGCAATGTCGGGACCGAAAGCTACGGCCCACCCCAAGGCCCGCAACTCCTCCAGGGCCATCCGTTCAATGTCGTTCTCGGTCAGGTTCGTCATGGTCGTTCTTCTCTCAGGGGCGCTGGCGATGTTTTTTCTTTCTCTATGCGGTTCGTCGTTTTTTGTTCCGTGATCTTATTGTCCGGAAGCACTTCCCTCTTTTCCGTCCGTTCCTTCCGCATCTTCCAGGATCTTCTCCACATCCGGCACGCGCAGTTCGCCTGAGATCAGTTTGGGCAGGAGGGTGTCGCGGAGGGTGGATAGAATAGATATTTCTTCTTCATTATATAAAATGAAGTGATAAAAAGATTTTATTAATGAGTGAAACGCTTTAACACATTTTAAATTTGCAAAATTACCTTCAGTGCAGAAAATCTAGATTTATTTAAATTAGCGAAAACTGAACCTCCGCTACCTCCTGCTCGTATTTGTTTATCAAGATTTCGCAACAATCCATAAACATAAAAAGGGCTTAATATGGTGGGAACTACACTGTTTATCTGCTGGTTTGTTTGCGATTTTTTTGAAGTTAAAACAACCAAACCTGGGGTTGCAATACAGCTAACACAAATACTATTTGGAGGTAGATATTTATTTTTTTGAGTATCTGCACCCTTCTTGGATAAATTTTTTTGAGTTTCAGTTACATAAACTTTGCCATGCATATCAGGAATTGTAATAAAAGGAATTTCATCCCCATAATTGTCTCTATCTTTAGTTGGAGGAGTTTTCCCACAAATCACATTACCTAAATCTGAAACTTGTCCAACCTCCCACCCCTCCGGAATCGGCCCCAGTTCGGAGTCCATGAAGCGGTCGGGGAAGAGGCGGAGGAGGTGTTCCGGCAGGCCGAGGGCGTCGGGGTTTTCGCGGTAGTGGGCGGCCCGTTCGGCGAATTTGTCGGGGATGGGATTCCCGGCTTTGAGAGCGTTGACCACCACCGGGTCGAAGTCCACGAACCACGACTTGAACAAGGTCTGTGCCATCGCCTCCAGCGTCTCGTTCATCTTCCGGTTCAGCTCGATCTTGTCGTCCAGCGTGCCGAGGATGCGGGCGATGGCACGCTGTTCATAAATGTTTTTAATAATAGGTGATATTTCTTTTGTAAGATGCATTAAGTCAATTTGATAAGCTATATATCTTGGCGAAACTTTGTTGCTGTCTAGACGTAAAAGTCGACAAAAGCTAGCTGGTATGACTGGATTATTGAAAGAGTTTAATAATTTCTTTGAAACATATAAAGTTCGTCCTGTATGTTGTCCCTTTCCAGCACTTCCTCCAGAAACCTCAATAATCAAATCTCCTGCTTGAAGTTTTCTTGAAAAAACATGTTTTGGAGTTTCAAATCTAGTTGGTACAGATGTAA
>CAZRDX010000049.1:0-50600 GCA_964599235.1 uncultured Rikenellaceae bacterium | reverse complement strand
GTGTCATTGTGCGACTTCAGCTCGGCCACCAGCTGATAGCCTATATCCCCGGGCACCCCCGCCACACAACTGTCGGGCGTATAACCCGCAAAGCCGTCCTTGCGGTAGATACGATAGCCTCCGGCCACCGTATCACCCGGCGACCAGGAGAGGCGCATGAAATTACCTCCCGGCGAAAGGGTCAGGTTACGGGGCGGCAGACCCAGCACACGTATGTTAAAGTTGGTGATGTCGACAAGACTGAGATCAGGGTTGTCATCCCACGACTTGACCACCACCTGGTAGGGCTGATGCCGCACATGCATGGAGGTGGTACGCCAGAAAAAACGGGAGGTGGAGTAACCCCTGTCGCGTGACACCAGCGCAAAGGTGGCCGGCGAGTCAAAACTCTCGTCGATGCCGAAGACGCCGCCGTAAGCCTCCTGGAAGACCGAGTCCTGGTCCTGGTCGACACTCGAGACTGTGATATCGATGGTGTCGCCCGCCAGCACACACATGTCGGGCACAGGATCATTCACCGGCGCGTGGTTGTCGGTATTGTAAACGTTCACCTGCATGTCCCTCTCTATGTTGCCTATCTTGATGCCGTTCCTCCACTCGGTGATGTTGATGGCCAGGTTATAGATACCGCTGTCCACAGGGGCATCCCACACCAGGTCGCCTTTCACGGGGTCCACATACAGGGTGTCGCTGGCCGGCGGGAAGGTGTACCCTTCTATGGGCTCACCGTTCTCCTTGCGGCATACGGTCAGAGAATAGGAGAGGCTGTCGCCGTCAGGGTCGTATGCCGTGGGATTATGGATGAAGATATGTCCCACCGCCGCCTTGTCATAAGGAGGACTCAGCAGGACAGGCGTACTGTTATGACCGATGGCCGGGTTGATCATCAGCACCGTCTGCACCGAGAAGATCACATTGACCGAGTTGGGGATGTTTTTCACCCCGTAGTTGCGGTTGGGATCCTGCACCACGATGCGGTAGACACCCGGTCCGGGGTAAGTATGACGGGCAATGTAGATGTTCTTGTTGTAATAGTTGGGCAGCGCGATCTTGGCCACCCGCGACACCACCGACGAGGTGTTGTCGCCCCACTGCACCTCCAGCTGTGGCCGGTCGGCCATGCTCAGCGAATAGGTGAAGGTGGTCACCGTCACCTCATACGTGAACTCACCCACCTGCTTGCAGGTGATCTCACCTGCCCGGTTGTGGGTAGCATATACCGGCAGAGCGGTCATCAGCCCTAATACCAACAACCACCATCCGACACTCCTTCCGCCTTCTCGAACACGCTCCATCACATCAACCTGCGAAGTTAAAACATTTCACCATACCCCCTCCCGCCGTCAGCCTTTCTCCTCCGCCACATCAAATGCAGCTTCGGCATCGCCCACACGCAGAGCCACCCCCTTCTCCATTTCCCCGAACTTGAAGATCACCAGATCGGTCTGGTCACAGAACATGTCCATCATCACCGTATTGTGGACATCCACACATTCCACCCGACCTGCATAGGGCAGACTGAAATCGATCCAGATCGACATCTCCTCAATGTGCCGGCCCTCGAAATGCAAAGCAAGGGTATCCCTGCCGTTCACCACCAACCGGAAATTCTCGCCGATGTATTTCTGCAGATATTTTTTTTCCTGCGGATTCTCATCACCATTCGTTAATTTTACCGCCACTTTGTACTTGGCAGCAATGATCCTTTCCAGGTCGTCACGGAAGATCTTGAACGATACGTGGAAACCTTTCCTCGCCTCCAGATATTCGATCGAAGTGAGGGCCACATGCACCGGATGGGCCGTCGCAGTCAGGGACCCCAGGAAGAGAGCGAGAGAAACGTTTATCCAACTCCTTAATATCCTTTCGATACCATGAACCTTTTTCATCTTTATTTCGGGCTCGGCATTCATCACATCCTCAATTTCGAGGCATACGATCACATCCTGTTCATCATCACGCTGGTAGCGGTCTATCAGCTGAAGCACTGGAAGAAGATCGTCATCCTGGTGACGGCTTTCACGCTGGGACACACCACCACCCTCGCTCTGGCCACGCTGGGAATCCTGCGCGTCCAGGCCACGCTCGTGGAGTTTCTCATCGCCGTCACCATCTTTCTGACCTCCATAACAAACTTACTGCAAAAATCGGACAAATTCAGTCGCCGCGTTCATCTTTTCAAATATTCGCTGGCCATGTTCTTCGGATTGATCCACGGACTGGGTTTCTCTTCTTACCTGCGTTCGCTGCTGGGCAGCGAGCAGTCGATCCTGGTACCGTTGTTCTCTTTCAACCTGGGTGTAGAGGCGGGCCAGCTGGTGCTGGTAACGGTGATCATCCTCACCAACTACCTGCTCATCAGATTCTTCTCGATGCGGCAGCACGACTGGCGTCTGGTACTCTCGGGTGCCGGCATGGGTGTTTCGGTGATCCTCATGGGCAGCCGCTGGCCGTGGTGATCAGCGCTCAAAGATCCACCGTCAGGCGCCCGCGGCCGTCCCACAGCCGCTCGAACACTTTCTCTCCGCCGTTGGTCACGGTCACCAGCATTTTCCCGCCATGTCGCCGCACCTCGATGTCGAAATCACCCTGGAAGGCCCGGATATGGCGCAGACGCATGAAATCCCATCCCTCCGGTAAACGGGGTGCCATGGTGAACGATCGCAGGCCCGTGGGTTCGATACCGAAAAGGCCTTCGGTGATCACCCGGGCATAAAGGCCGCTCTCGGCCGAGAGATGACGCTGGTTGCCTTCGGGCCAGGCCTCCACGGCATACGGCACATGCTCACCCAGCAGGCGTTTTTGCGAATAATAGTGGAAATAACGCATCGCGACATCGGTCTCGCCGGCGAAGAAAAGCCCGCGGAAAGCATAGAGCGTGGCGCGGTCCCAGAAGGTGGAATCACCCGACTGCGTAAAGATGCCGTTGCGGTTCCAGAGGTAGGGCGAGAGCAGGGCCCGCAGGGTCTCCTCCTTGCGGTCGTCGACCCCCATCACCAGCGGAAGACAGATCCATGAACGCAATCGGGTGTTGCCCTTGAAATAACGGTAAGTGTTGTATCCCATCACCTCACTTCCGAAGTAGGCCTCGATGTTCTTCCGCAGGGTGTCGGCCCGGCGTTCATAGTATGCGGCCAGGGCGGGATCTCCTCCCACCGACCGCAACAGGCGGGCAGCGCTGCGGTAACCTCCGTAAGCCAGCATGTTGGTGGAGAGGTTCGCCTCTCCGGCAGGGAAACGTCCTTCCAGCTCGTCACAGTCGGAGGCAATGACCCCTTCGGGCAACATCCTGCGCTCACAGTATTCCAGACACCATTTGATCAGCGGCAACAACGAATCGGCCGTGGCCGTATCTCCGTAGGCCAGGGCGAAACGCGAGGCCCCGTAGGCGATCATCGCCGCATCGCCCCGGTCGCCGGCACCGTTCCAGATATCGGTACCCTCGGCAATGATCGAAGAAGGGATGGGCTTGTACTGCGGGTTCATGAAACGGGCAAAGTGCCGGAAACTGTTGATGGCCGACTCGTTGCCGTTGGCATGGCCCAGAAAGGGAAAGAAAGGGTTCACATACTCCGCCTGGTCGTTGGCCCAGATCGCCGCGTAGTAACGTCCGCCGCCGGGGCCGTGCATCAGCCCTCCCCGCGTGGCATAGATGCTCTCAGCAGCCCGCAGCTTGGCAAAACGGAACATCCGGTCGATGACCGGGTCGGGCGTCTCCAGCACCAGCGAGCTGTCGAGCGACCGCACGAAAGCACGGCGTGCCGCCAGATCTTCTTCACCCTGGGGCCGGAAGGTCTCATCCTTTTTCAGAGCATAAAAGGCCACTACGCTGCGTACCTCTTCCCCCGGCTCAAGCCTCCTCTGCACGCCTTTTCCGTTCCGCGCACGGATGGTGTATGCCCCGTACACCCCCTCCCCGGCAGGAGTGACCACCTGGTACGTCACTGAACTCAGAGATACTTCATGGGGTTCCGAGGAATTGTTCCTCACCGTCACCATCTCATACACCGCCGGCCGGGAAGGGGAAGGGAACAGCTCCCGCCGCACCATCACCTCCCCGCCATCTGACAGGATCGTCAGCACCCCGTCAAAACGGACCTCCGCAGGTCGTTCCCTGACAGGCCGGCCGTCCACCGTCACCCGTGTATCCTCGTTCTCATCAAAGTCATGGATCAGGCTGGCATGAGTATCATTGGGGATGGTACGCAACATCGGCCACACCACTTTTTTTCTCAATACCAGCTCCCCTCTTTCGTCCACACCGTAGGTAATGATCGCCGACACCCGAAGACCGCTGAACTCCAGATGATCGGTATGAGGCACTGGCCCTCCCTTGACCTGCCAGACGATCCCACCCACGTCATCCAGCCGCCAGATATCCTTCAATGTGTCGAGGGGGGCCAGCTCATCTGCCGGCACACGCGATTGCCGGACACCTCCCCGCTGACAGGAAAAAAAGGAAAGCCCCGTCAAAGTCACCATCAGAAACAATAAACATTTTCTCATAAGTCCCTTATTTTCCCCCAAAAATAAAAAATACGCTGCTTCGCCTGCGTGAACCGGAATGAGAATGCAAAAAATCTTGTCTAAAGATTGTAGGAAGGTATGCTTTTTTGTATTTATGCATCGCAAAATCCACCGGCTGTGAAAAGCAGGATCCTGATCTTAAGTGCAATGGCGGGATGGCTGGTGAGCCTCACCACAACGGCCCAGATAGGGTTTCACCGGGGTTTCATCATCAACAACGACCATGAGAAGATCGATTGTGAGATCTCCAATTACGGCAGTGAGAATTCCTCGATGGATTACTATTACCGTCTCTCGCGCAACGACACTGCCCGGCACATCGACATCCGGCATGTGGAAGCTTTCGGGGTGGGCGATAAACGATTCTTCCGCGCGCGGGTCCTGCTGGAGATCTCACCGGCGAACATTACCGTGGATACGGCACCACCCCTGAAGTGGGACGAGCGGTTCGTCTTCGTTCAGCTCCTTTTTGACGGGGAACTGGGCTCGCTCTATGAGTTCAACGACAACGGCGTCTCCTACTTTTTCCTGGGCCTCCCCGACCAACCGATCGAACCGCTCGTCTATAAAAAGTATTTTGTCAAGCTTACTCCCAATGAGCCTTCTTCCATTCTGGAGAACCATCTTTTCCGTGAGCAGTTGCGTAAAAAACTTTTCTGCCCCTCACTTGCCGGCGAACTGGACAAGCTGGCCTACACCCGCAAACAGCTCATCGCCTACTTCAAGGATTATCATGAGTGCAAGAATGCCGGTTATAAGATCCTGACGCGGGTGACCCGTGCCAAGTGGAACTTCAAAGCTTCGTTCCTCTTTAACCGGTCCACTTTCCAGATAGATGACACACAGGATTTCACCGGACAGATCGATCTGGGGCCCGCCCATACCGTAAGCGGTGGGCTGGAGATCGAATATCTCATCCCCCACAACAAATACAAACTGAGCCTGTTCGCCGAAGCCAACTACTATTACCGTCATTCCACGCTCCACAACCCGGTGACCAGCGAGACCACCACGGTGCATTTCCAGTATATGGAGTTCCCCGCCGGCCTCAACTATTACTTCATCCTCCACGACCGTCACAAGCTTTTCGTACGCGCGGGGATCGTACCGGGATTCTATACCGGCGACAGCTATGCCTCCCTGTACAACGATGCGAACCGCATCGACCTCAATATGGTCACTTCCGTCTTCCTGGGAGCGGGATACCGTTTCAACCGGGTCAGCCTGGAATACCGCTATTACACCCGGCAAAACCAGATGCAGAACATCTACCGTTACAACTCCACCCACACACGGATGGCTTTTGTGCTCAAGTTCTCTTTCTGGGAACCGGGAGGATAACAGGGATTACCGCCTTCCTTACTTCTGGTGCAGGCCGCACTCTTTTTTCTCAGGCTTTTCCCACCACCACCGTCCGGAACGGATGTCCTCACCCGGTTTCACGGCACGGGTGCAGGGCTGACAGCCAATGCTGGGGAAGTGCTTGTCGTGCAAAGGATTGTAAGGGATGTCGTGCTTGCGGATGTATTCCCACACGTGTTTCTCCAGCCATTCGGAGAGCGGGTTGACCTTGATCAGTCCGTTCTTCTCATCCCATTCCACGTGTTGGGTGAAGATACGTGTGACCGACTGTTCCGTTCTCAGTCCGCAGATCCAGGCATCCAGCGGACGCAACGCCCGTGCCAGTGGCCGCAGCTTGCGCACCTCGCAACACAGCTTACGGTTGGCCTCACTCTCATAAAAAAGATTGATACCCTTGCTGTTGACCATCTCTTCCACCTCCCGGTGATCCGGAAAATAAACATGCAACCTGATCCCGAAATGATCGTTGGTACGCTGGATAAGATCATAGGTCTCCGGGAAAAGACGCCCGGTATCGAGCGTGAAGATCTCCACCGAAGGATCCTCCTGAACAGCCATGTGGGTGATCACCTGATCCTCGGCACTCATGCTGCTGCTCACCGCCACACGGCCCGGGAACTCTTTCAGAAAATAGCGGATGATCTCCTCCGGCTCCGACCGTTTGAAACGCTCGTTCAGCTCTCCTGCCAGACGTTTTCTCTCTTCCTGTGTCATAAGCGATTGTCACTTTTCCGGCAAAGATACATTCTGTCCTGTTACCGGCCAAACGTACCGGAAGGCTCCGGAAAAAATACTACATTTGTTCCACCTAATCCCAACCCCATGCCCTTGCCGCACGACCCATATCTCCTCGCTGCCCTTTTCGGCATTGTTCTTTTCATCTTTTTCGTCCTTTTGTTCTATCCTCCTCAGCCTCTGCGAAGAAGGATGCCCACCCTGCTGGTCCATGGCAGCCCGGCACGGGTGGTGGCGGAACGGCTCACCGGTTTTTTCTTTTTCGGTATACTTCCTCTTGCCTTGTTGTACAGTCGTCTGCCCTCCTTTGATCCTTCTTCCCTGGGGCTGGTCTTTCCGCCGTCCCGTTGGGTGATCCCTTCCGTGTTTTTCTGGGTGGTGCTCATCCTGGCGGTCTCCCGTGTAGCCGGCCGGCCGGCCAACCTGGAACAATATCCCCAGATGAGGAAGGTACGATGGACGCTGCCGATGGTGATGCTCAACGCGGCCACCTGGGCCCTTTACCTTGCCGGCTACGAGTTCCTTTTCCGCGGGCTGCTCCTTTTCCCTTTTCTTTCCCGTCTGGGCACGGCCGGCACCCTTATCTTCAACCTTCTCCTCTATGCTCTGGCCCACCTTCACAAAGGATGGCGCGAAGTGGCCGGATCTTTCGTCTTCGGCACCATCCTGGTCCTGGCCACCATCTATTCCGGCAGTCTGATGATCTCCTATCTCAGCCACCTCGTGCTGGCCCTCTCCAACGGGTTCTTCGCTGCACGCGCCACCAAAACGAACGGCCATGTCCCTGCATGATTACGACACCTTCCTGGTCACCGGTGCCTCCGGCTTTCTGGGACGTCGCCTGGTAAAGCTGCTCCTCCGGCAGGGATACCGTGTCCACGCTCTCTCCCGCGATCCCGGCAACCGCTCCCTCTTTCCTGAGAAGGAGGTCCTTTTTTTTGTGGGTGACATCCTCTCCCCGGAGGTCTTGCGCGAGGCTGCCCGCGGATGCCGGGGCATTTTCCATCTGGCCGCCTATGCCCGCGGCTGGGCCCCTGACGAAGAAATCTATATCGAACACAATGTCGGCGGTACAGAGAACGTGCTGCAGGCTGCCCGCGCTGCCGGTGTGCCGCGTATCCTTTTCTGCTCCACCGCCGGGGTCATCAACCCCTCTGCCGGCGACCCCGCCGATGAGGAGACCCCGCGCACCCTCCCCTATTTCACAGCCTACGAACGATCCAAGGCCCGTGCCGAGGCACTCATCGCCGAATATGTGAAGGAAGGGCAGGATATTGTCATCGTCAACCCCTCCCGTGTTTACGGCCCCGGACCTCTCACCGAAAGCAATTCGGTCACCCGCATCATCGATCTTTTCCGCCGGGGCAAATGGCACATCATCCCCGGCAACGGGAAAAGCTACGGCAACTACGTCTACGTCGATGACGTGGCGCACGGCATGATCCTGGCCATGGAACGGGGTACGCCGGGACGACGTTACATCCTCGGCGGGGAGAACCTCACCTACCTCGATCTTTTCGCCCGTCTGCGGGAGGCCACAGGACGAAAGCCCTTTCTGGTGCCGTTGCCGCTGCCGCTGATGCTTGCCACAGCCTATACCATGGTCGCCTCACACCGTGTGGCAGGCCTGCGCCCCCTCATCACACCCGAATGGGTGAGACGCTACATGTACCACTGGAAGCTGAACATCTCACGTGCCCGCAACGAACTGGGCTATGCCCCCCTCACTTTCCGCGAAGGACTGGAAAGAACACTGCAATGGCTGGAGAAAAATGACGAATAAGACACCTGTGTACACGCTGATCACCGGTGCCGGGCGCGGCCTGGGCCGTGCGCTGGCGGAGGCCTGCGCCCAGGAGGGTCTGCCCCTCCTGCTCACCTCCCTCGCCGGCGAGGACCTCCCCGCCACAGCCGCCGCCCTGCACACCCGCTACCGTCTCGAGGTACACCATCTGGAGCTCGACCTCACCCGTCCCGGAGCCCCCGAAGAGCTGCTGCGCTGGACGCACGACCACGGTTTCACCGTGCGCCATCTCATCAACAACGCCGGCTTGGGAAGCGTGGGGCCTTTCACCAGCAAGGACGCTGCCTTCCTGACCCGCCAGATCGACCTGAACGTGCGTGTCCCCGTGGTCCTCACACGCCTGTTCATCGATGAGCTCGCACGCCTGCCCCGCTCCCGCATCCTCAACATCGCCAGCATGGCCGGCCTCACCCCCATGCCGTACAAGGTCACTTACTCCAACACCAAACGTTTCCTCCAGGGTTTCTCCCTCGCCCTGCGACAGGAATACCTTCATACCCCCCTGCGGGTCTGCGTCGCCATCCCCGGCCCCGTCCGTACCAACGACATGGTCATCCGGAGGATCAACGACCAGGGCTTCTGGGGACGCGCCATCACCTGGTACCCAGAGAAGGTGGCTCCCATCATCATACGAGGAATGCTGAAAGGCAAAGCGGTCATCCTTCCCGGATTCTATGAGAAGTTCAGCTTCCTCGCCGAAAAGCTCATTCCCTCCCCAGCCAAACTGTGGTTGATCACCCGTTCGTTCGGCGACAATCCGCCCAGTTAAGAAAGGAAGCCTGTCAGACGGTCTCTATGAAATTGAAAGGGATACCCAGCACCGACGAATAATATTGCCCGCGCTCGAGGATATCGTCGTCCCCCTGCTCGTACGACCAGTTGATACGCAGCCGCTTACCGGAGTCCAACAGCCCCGAAAGGATCTGCAGCATCGTCAGAATGTATTTGGCCGAACTGCTGTTGAAATATTCCAGCTGGATATCGACGGTGGTCACCGGCGGAGCCTTCCTTACGTATTCCTCCACCCATGCCACAAGAGGTTCGAAAAAACGATCGGGGTTCTCATGGATCGAACGGCCACTGAGACGGATATAACCTTCTTTTTTCAATACCACACCCGGCGTGTTGCTTGATTGTTCCCTGATGTAATCTTCCATTGAGATATCCCCGAAATAACCTTTCAAAGTTAAACAAATTTGGATTTTCCTACAACATCATCCGGGCACGGGGTGTGATCTCCTGTGGGGCAAAAAGGCCTTTGCGGTACTTGAAATAGCCGGTCATGGTGATCATGGCCGCATTGTCGGTGGTGTATCTCGGCCGGGGGACGAACACCTCCCACCCCTCCTCCTCTCCGGTGCGGATCAGCGTCTCCTTGAGGGCGGAGTTGGCCGAGACCCCTCCGGCGATGGCTACCCGTCGTATGCCTGTCCGGCGCACCGCCTCGTGCAGCTTCTCCATCAGGATGCGGACGATGGTCGCCTGCAGCGAGGCCGCCAGATCGTTCAGGTGGTTGCGGACGAACAAAGGGTCTTTCTTCAGCTCATCCCGCAGAAAATACAGGAAAGAGGTCTTCAGCCCGCTGAAGCTGAAGTCCAGTCCTTGCACCCGCGGCATGGCAAAACGGAAACGACCGGCATCCCCTTCGGCGGCCAGACGGTCGATCACCGGCCCGCCGGGGTAAGGCAGGTCCATCATCTTGGCACACTTGTCAAAAGCCTCGCCGGCGGCATCGTCGATGGTCTTGCCCAAGGTCTCCATCTCCAGGGGGGCAGTCACACGCATCAGCTGGGTGTGTCCTCCCGAGACCAGCAGACACAGGAAAGGGAAAGAAGGGCTTTTCTCCGGCCCTTCCAGGAAGAGGGCATGCACGTGCCCCATCAGATGGTTGACGGCCACCAGCGGGATCCCCCGCGCCAGGGCCAGTCCTTTGGCAAAGGAGGCCCCCACCAGCAGCGACCCCAGCAGACCCGGCCCCTGCGTGAAAGCCACCGCATCCAGCTCCTCCACCGTCACCCCCGCCTCCCGCAGAGCCGTATCCACCACCGGCACGATGTGCTGCTGATGGGCACGCGAAGCCAGCTCAGGCACCACACCCCCGTAACGACGATGCACCTCCTGCCCCGCCATCACGTTCGACAACAAAAGCCCGTCACGTACCACCGCCGCCGAAGTGTCGTCACAAGACGACTCAATACCCAGGATCGTCACCGCCATGTCCGCTACCTCCCTTAAAACCCAAAAATTGCATTATTTTTGTTTGTTATCGTGGAGGCAAGCTTTTCCCGTCCCCCACGTTCTTATTGAGGATGAAAGATATCAAAAAAACAGCATCCGGCAAAAAGCTCGTCAGGGCCGCCATCTTCTCCCTCCTGGTCCTCATCGCGATCACAGGGGGTCTGACCGGCATCGTCCATCTCCCCGTGGTTCAGAACTATCTCGGCAGACAGGTGCTGGATCTGCTGGAGAAGAATGTCGGTACCAGGTTCTCCTTCTCCTCGCTCCGGATCGGCTTATTCCGGCCTCTGATGATCAACGACTTCCTCATTCGTGACAGACAAGGCGACACCCTCATCTACGCCCGGCATGTGATAGCCTGGCCCGACATGCACCTCACCTCCCTGCGCGAACGGGGTGTGGTCATCGACCGGGCACGTGTCGACGGTGCCTATGTGCGCTTCATCGTCCCGGCCGACACGGCTTCCAACTACGAGTTTCTCTTTTCCAAGGACCCCGACAAAGCAGGTCAAAGTCCTTTCTACCTTGCACTCCGGCAGGCCGAGATCCACAACTCCCGCTTCACGCTTGAGGTGCAGGATGTCGGGTTCCGTCCTTACGGGGTTCACTTTACCGACCTCCACCTTCGCCGGGTCGAAGGCCAGGTGAAAGACCTGGAGATCTTCAACGGCATCACCACCCTCTCGGCCCGCGACGTGAGCTTCATCGATGCCACAGGATGGAAGGTCAACAAGGTCTCCTGCGACATCGAGAACTCCCCCCGCCACCTGTGGTTCGACAACCTGCATATTGTCACGCCGTGGTCCGACCTGCGGGCCGATTACTACCACATGGATTTCGACACCGTGGCCGATTACCGTGATTTCCCCGACAAGGTGCAGCTCTCAGGCAAGATACGCCCTTCCCATATGGGTTACCGCGACCTCAACGCCATTGCCCAGACCCCCCATCTGCTGCACAACGATATCCGTTTCTCCGGCAAAGCCCACGGCACCCTCTCCAACCTCGTCATCAAAGATCTCCATCTTGAACTGGAGAAGAACACCTCCATGAAAGGGGACATCAACATCGTCGGGCTGCCTGATTTCGCCGACACCTATCTGCACATCACCGTCCGGGAGATGCACAGCACGATGGAAGACATCGCCGGCCTTTACCGTCCCGGCACCGACCGCAAGCTCACCATCCCTTCCGACTTCATGAAATTCGGCAACATCTCCTACCGCGGTAAGTTCACCGGCTTTGTCAAGGATTTCGTCTCTTACGGCTCACTCATCACCGATATCGGCCGGTTCGACGATGACATCTCCATCTCGGCAGACACCAGCGGCCATCTGCATTTCAACGGCTATCTCGCCATGCGTGATTTCGATATCGGCACCTTCACCGGCGAGAAGGAGCTTCTCGGGAAAGTGACCATGCATGCCAACATGCATGGTACCATATACAACGACAAGACCTTCTCTTCCCTCCTCACCGGCACCATCGACAGCATCACGGTCAACCGCTACACCTACCATTCCATCCTTGTCGACGGAAAGTTCTCGGAAAAAGCCTACGACGGCAGCATCAAGGTGAACGACCCCAACCTCAAGCTGGATTTCCTGGGGATGTTCGATTTCACCAAGGACCTTCCCGAGTTCGATTTTTCGCTCAATCTGTTGCATGCCGCTCTTTTCCCTATGAACATCACCCCGTCGGACACCAACCTCACCCTGTCGGGGCTGGTCCTTGCCAGCTTCAGCGGCAACAATCTCCAGGAGTTCCAGGGCAACATCAAACTGCTGGATGCCACCCTGAAAAGGGAAAAGGAACATTTGAACATCTACAATGTCCAGTTGCAAGCCTACAACTCACCCGACAGCGGTTCCCTGCAGCTTCGTTCCGATTACCTGGATGCCCTGGTCCAGGGGCGTTACAATTTCCAGCAGCTGCTTCCCTCGCTGCGGCATCTCCTGGCCCGCTACCTCCCCGCCACCTTTGCCCGCGGCGAGGATAAGATGATGGCCTCCAACGATTTCTTCTACCGTATCGACATCCACAACATCGACCCTTTCACAGAATTCTTCTGGCCCGGTGGTTCCTTGTCGCACAACAGTTACCTCCGTGGGCGTTATGCTCCGGTGCACGATCTCTTCCAGTTGGAGGCTGCCGCCGACGAGGTGGTCACACCCACCATGGCCGTCGACTCGCTCCGGCTGCAGGTCGTGGGCAACGATGTGCTGTCCGCCCACATCGAAGGGGATTACCTTTTTTTCGGGCCGCGGCTCCATACCGACCATTTCAGTGCCGATATCACGGCGGCCCGTGACACGCTGCGCAGCCATTTTGCCTGGCTGGCTCCCGTGGATACGATGGAACGCCACGACCATCTGCGTTTCACCGCCCATCTTTTCATCCCTTCCGGCAGGACCCATCCCCGCATGACCCTTACGACCGCGCCCACCGCTCTTCTCCTGGGTCCGCGTATCTGGCACCTCGACCGCAACAGCATCACCGTCGACAGCACGGCCATTCTGGTCCGTCATTTCCTCGCTCAAAGCGGCGACAAGGCCCTGAACATCAGCGGCACCCTCAGTGAAGCCCCGACCGACACCCTCCGCGCCACCTTTCACAACCTCGACATCTCCTACCTCACCTCCCAGGAACAGAAAGACCTGCGACTCAAGGGCATCATGAACGGTGAGATCCTGCTCTCCAACATCTACCATGATCCCATCTTCCTCTCCACCACCACCATCCGCGACTTCTACCTCAACGGCGAGCCCCTGGGCTACGCCACCATCAACTCGGCCTGGGACACCCTCGCCGACGGCCTGGCGTTCGACCTGCACACCGACTACGGCCAACGCCGCCCCGTCAGCATCACCGGGATCTACCGCCCCAACGACCGTAAGCTGAAGATGGACATCCTCTTCGACAAGTTCCGTCTCACCGCTTTCTCTTCTTTTGTTTCGGAAGTCTTTTCTTCCCTCAACGGGAACGTTTCGGGACGTCTGCATGCCGAAGGCGATCTGCTCCGGCCCCGCGTGAGGGGACAGCTGCAGTTCAGGAAAGTATCGCTCAAAGTGGGTTACCTCAACACCACCTACACCTTCACGGCCGACGTTCCCGTGCGCAACAACCGTTTCCTGGCCGACAGCGTCGTGGTGTTTGACGAACAGGGCCACAAAGGAGTGCTGAACGGCAGCTTCATCATCGAAGAGCTGCTGGCACCCGCCATCGACATGACCCTGAAAGCCGACAAGATGCTGGTCCTCAATACGCGCTCCTCCGACAACGAATATTTCTACGGCAGGGGAGTCGCCTCGGGTGCCGTGGCCATCCGCGGGCCCCTCGACGCCATCACCATGAACATCACCGCCCGCACCGAACCCGCCACAGCCATCACCCTCCCGCTCACCGAGAGCCGAGGCGAATCGATCGAGACCGACTTCATCCACTTCGTCAACCCTCATCAGGAAAAAAAGAAAAAAAGATACCCCGTGCAGCGTGAGCGGGCACCCCGCCCCACCAGCTTCCAGCTCAACCTCGACCTGCAAGTCACCCCCGACGCCGAGGTGACCCTCCTTTTCGACCCGGCCGCCGGAGGCACCCTCTACGGCCGCGGGCACGGCGACCTGCGCATGGAGGTCAACCGCAACGGCGACTTCAGCCTCTACGGCGAATACATCATCGATGAAGGAACCTACCGCTTCACCCTCCAGAACGTCATCAACAAGAAGTTCCGCCTGGAGAACGGCGGCCGCATCACCTGGAACGGCGATCCTCTCAATGCCCAGCTCGACATCCTCGCCGTCTATCCGCTCAAGACCTCCCTCTACCCCCTCTTTTTCGATGACAACTACCGCAAAAGGGTGCCCGTGGAATGCCAGATCCTGCTGAAAGGCAGCCTCAACAATCCCCTGATCAGCTTCAACATCGATCTGCCCACCGTCGACGAGGACACCCGCGCCAAGGTACGCAACTCCATGAGCTCGGAGGAAGAGCTCAGCAAGCAGTTCCTCTCCCTGCTGATCATCAACAGCTTCTATCCCAACCCCGTCTATAACCAGCAGCCCTCCTTCGGCGGGGCCAATGTGCTGGGTGTCACCACCACCGAGATGCTATCCAACCAGCTCAGCTCCTGGCTCTCCCAGATCAGCAAGGATTTTGATGTGGGCTTCTCCTACCACCCCGGCGACGAGGTCACCTCCGAACAGGTCGAGGTCGCCCTCTCCACCCAGCTGCTCAACGACCGTATCTCCATCAACGGCAACATCGACTTCAACACCCAGAACAACAACACCACCACCAACAACAGCAACATCGTCGGTGACTTCCAGGTGGAAGTGAAGATCACTCGCAACGGCAAACTGCGTGTCAAAGCCTTCACCCGAGCCAACGACAACTATCTCTACGAAACCGCCCCCTACACCAACGGCATCGGCATCTTCTACCGCGAAGAGTTCAGCTCCTGGGACAAACTCTTCCAAAGCTACTGGGAAAAGATAGCAGGGAAAAAAGAAGAAGAACCTGCCGTGAAGAAGGAAGAAAAGAAAAAGAAGAAAAAAGCGAAATGAACCGCTTCCCGGAACTGCCAGGAACCCTTCTGTCAACTTTTTTTGGAAAAGCGGAATCAATACGATAATTTCGCCCCCGTTCTTTTCGGGAGTCAAACATCTTAAACCTTTTACGTCATGTCGATGTTAGTTCTGATGGTGATCGTCTTCATCCTGGGCTATACGGCCATTGCCCTGGAACATCCTCTGAAGGTGGACAAGGCTGCTTCGGCCCTTTTGCTGAGTGTGGCCCTCTGGGTGATCATGATCTTCGGCGCCGGCGAGATCCTGCCCGGCAACCATTTCTTCAAAGAGTTCCTGGAACGTTATCCTGAGGTAACCCAGTTGCCTCTCCACGAACAGTTCCGGCGTTTTATCGTCGAACACGAGATCATCCATCATCTGGGTGAGACCGCCGAGATCCTTTTCTTCCTTTTCGGCGCCATGACGATCGTCGAGACCATCGACTCGCACAACGGTTTCCGGCTCATCACCGACCGTATCAAGACCACCAACAAGGTAAAGCTGCTGTGGATCCTCAGTTTCCTCACCTTCTTCATGTCGGCAGCCCTCGACAACCTCACCACCACCATTGTGATGGTGACGCTGCTCAACAAGCTCATCAAGGACAAGAAAGACCGCTGGTTCTTTGCCAGTATGATCGTCATCGCGGCCAACGCCGGCGGCGCCTGGTCGCCCATCGGCGATGTCACCACGATCATGCTCTGGATAGGGGGACAGATCACTGCCTGGGGTATCATCAAAGGCATCTTCCTGGTCAGCCTGGTCAACATGCTCGTACCGCTGACCATTGTCTCCTTTTTCGAGCGCGGCCATTTCGAGCTGCCGGACAAAGATTCCCAGGCTGCCACCCTCGACAACACCGCCCGCGAACAGAAACTGGTCTTCTTCCTCGGTGTGGGTGCCCTCCTCTCCGTGCCGATATTCAAAACTTTCACCCACCTGCCCCCCTACATGGGCATGCTGCTGGGCCTCTCGGTGCTCTGGATCATCACCGACCTGCTGCACCATAACGACCATCCCGAGAAGAAAAGGATGGGGATGATCACCAACATCCTCAAGAAAGTGGACACCCCCACCATCTTTTTCTTCCTGGGTATCCTGACGGCCGTGGCCGCCCTCCAGTCGGCCGGGCTGCTTCACATGCTGGCCGTATACCTTGATGAGAAACTGCACAACATCTACTACATCGACATGGCCATCGGGCTTCTCTCCTCGATCGTCGACAACGTGCCGCTCACTGCTGCCGGCATGGGGATGTATCCGGTACACGACGCTCTCTCGCTGGCCCAGATCACCGACCCGCAGGCTCTCGAATGGGCCAAGATGTTCGTCCAGGACGGCCTCTTCTGGGAGTTCCTCGCCTATACCGCCGGGACGGGCGGCAGCATCCTCATCATCGGCTCGGCCGCCGGCGTGGCCGCCATGGGCCTCGAGAAGATCGACTTCATCTGGTACCTCAAACGCATGAGCCTCCTCGCCCTCTCCGGCTACTTCGCTGGCTCACTGGTATACTACCTCATCAAATAGAACACATCTTGATAACTCAGGGAACGGGATGTAATATTATCTGTTATGTCCCGTTTTTTTTATAATTTCGTCAAAACCACCAACGATGCTCAACATGCTTCTGACAGGCCAGATCTCCGTTGCAGATACGGCACAGGCCGGCGAGCTGACCCTTTCCTACTGGGACCTTGCTCTCAAGGGCGGATGGGTCAATCTGCTCATCTTCATTCTTTCCCTCATCGCCGTCTATATCTTTTTTGACAGGTTCTTCGTGATACGCAAGGCGGCGCGTGAGGACACCACGCTGATGGACCGCATCAAGGATTACATCCATGAGGGCAAGATCGAGTCGGCCCTGGCCCTGTGCGAGTCGCACGACCATCCCGTGGCCCGCATGCTCGGCAAAGGCATCCGTCTCATCGGCCGGCCGATCCAGGATGTGCATGCCGCCATCGAGAACGCCGGCAGGCTGGAGATCTACAACCTCGAGAAAGGCCTGGCCGCCCTGGCCACCGTCGCCGGCGGTGCCCCCATGCTCGGCTTCCTCGGCACCGTCATCGGCATGATCAAAGCCTTCTACGACATGGCCAACGCCGGCAACAACGTCGACATCACCACCCTCTCCGACGGCATCTATACCGCCCTCATCACCACCGTCGCAGGGCTCATCGTCGGCATCATGGCTTACTTCGCCTACAACATCCTCGTGGCCCGCGTCGAAAAGGTGGTCTTCCTCCTCGAGGCACGTACCTCCGAGTTCATGGACATCCTCAACGAACCCGTCGAAGAAGAGTGACCCCACACCAAAAACACCACCATGGCCATCGAGTCACGCAATAAGATCAGCCCGAGCTTCAGCATGTCAGGAATGACCGACATCATCTTCCTGCTGCTCATCTTCTTCATGATCTCCTCGACGCTGATCAGCCCCACGGCGCTCAAGCTGCTGCTGCCGCGCAGTGCCAACCAGACCTCCGCCAAACCTTTCACCACCGTCTCGATCACAAAGGATCTCAAGTACTACGTCGAGGACCAGCAGGTGAGCTTCGACGAGCTGGAACAGGTGTTGCAGAAGAAGATAGGCAACAACCAGAACATTTACATCTCCCTGCATGTCGACCGCACCATCCCGGTACAGTATGTGGTGGATGTGATGAACATCGCCAAGCGCAACGGCTACAAACTGGTGCTGGCCACCACAGCCCGATGAGGTCATGAAGACGCGGGAGAACCATACGCGGGGGATCGTGGCCACCGTTCTCTTCCACAGCGTGGTGGTGGCGCTGCTCCTGCTGTTCGGTCTGCACACCCCGCTGCCGTTGCCCGAAGAACAGGCAATCCTGATCAACTTCGGCACCGACGAAGGCGGCACCGGCCTCGTCGAGCCGGCCCCGGCCCCGCCGGCCTCCACACCTCCGCCGCCGCAACAGACCAGCCGGGAAGAGACACCACCGGCCGAAAAGATCGAGACCCAGGACTTCGAAGAGGCCGCAGCCGTGGAAAGCGGCAAGAAAAAAGAACCCGACCTGCCCACACCCGAAGAGCTGAAAAAGAAAAAAGAAGAGGAAGAAGCACAGCGCAAGGCGCGCGAGGAGCTGGAGCGCCAACGCCAGGAAGAGCTGGAGCGCCAACGCCGTGAGGAAGAAGAACGGCGGCGGCGCGAGGAGGAGGAACGGCGCAAGCAGGAGATCCTCCGGCGCACACGCAATGCTTTCTCCAAGGCACAGGGCGCAGGCGACACCCGCTCGGAGGGCGAGACAGGCACCGCCGGCAACCAGGGCGTCGAAGAAGGCTCACCCGCCTCGGGCGCCCACAGCGGCACCCCCGGCGGCGGCGGCAACGGCATCTCCTACAGCCTCGCCGGAAGAAAACCCCTCAAGCTGCCCGTGCCTGAATACAACTACCAGAAGGAAGGCATCGTCGTGGTCGAGGTCACCGTCGACCGCAACGGCAAGGTCACCAAGGCCATCCCCGGCGTCAAGGGCTCCACCACCCTCGACGACTATCTTCTCTCGGTGGCGAAGAAAGCCGCCCTGGCCTCGCGTTTCGACCGCAAGCCCGACGCCCCCGCCTACCAGAAAGGCACCATCACCTATCACTTCATCCTGCGATGATCTGCACCATGCCGCATTAAGCAATACCCACACCATCATGCAGAGGCAGACGTCACATCTCAAATCATTTTTTTCGCCGGCCGTTGCCGCCGCCGGCAGGTCCCCCGGCACGGTGAAGATCGTCGGATGAACAGCAGGATACCGAACCATATGGTCACCTTCACCACCGATCATCCCCTCACTCTTCTCAACACCTTCCGGGCAGAGGCCCGGGCCAGGCACTTTGCCGTCATACGGGATGCCGGCACGCTGCCCTCCCTGGCCGGCCGTCTGCCTGCCCTCCCGCTGCTCATCCTGGGTGGCGGCAGCAACATCCTCTTCACACACGACCACCCCGGCACTGTCCTCCTCAACAGGACCGCCGGCATGGATCATCGCTACATCAGCAAACACCGGGTTGAGGTCACCTGTGCCTCGGGGATGAGCTGGGACGAGGTGGCCCGTCATGCCTCCACGCAGGGATGGTGGGGGCCGGAGAACCTCTCCTTCATCCCCGGCACCGTGGGGGGCGCCGTGGTACAGAACATAGGAGCCTATGGCAGCGAGATCGCCTCCTGTGTACGGAAGGTGCGGGGCATCGACCTGCTCACCGGCAGAGAGCACACCTTCTCCCGCGAGGTCTGCCGTTTCGACTATCGCACCAGTATCTTCAAAAGCCCCGGCCTCGCTCATTTTTTCATCACGAGCGTCACTTTCCTTTTCCATGTCGGTGAGCCCCGACCCGTCCTCACCTATCCTGCGCTGAAGGAGCTCTTCGAGGTCCCGCCTGACCATCCGCTCCGGCTGCGCGAGGCCGTCGGTCATCTGCGCAGCAGCAAGCTGCCCTCACCAGAGACGGTCCCCAATGCCGGCAGTTTCTTCAAGAACCCCGTCGTGAAGGAGGATGTCGTCGCCATGCTGCAGCAGCGTCATCCCGGCATCCCCTCGTATCCGGCAGGGGAAGGGCTCCGCAAGATCCCGGCCGCCTGGCTCATCGAACAGGCCGGATGGAAAGGTGTGCACCACGGCGCCTGTGCCACCTGGCACCGCCAGCCACTGGTCATCATCTCCGACGGTCACGCCCGCGGCAGCGAGATAGACAGCTTCGCCCGCACCATTGCCCAGGATGTGGAGAAAAAGTTCGGGATCCGTCTCGAAAGGGAGGTGATCACCCTGTGAGCCGAGAGGCTCAGGAGTGCTTCTCCTCCGCGGTGAGGGTCTCATACGCCGCCCGCAGGATCGCCTCCACACGGGCAGCATCCTCAGCCTCGGCATAGAGACGCAAGAGCTGCTGGGTACCCGAGGGACGTACCATGAGCCACTCACCGTCGCCGAAGAAATATTTGTATCCGTCGAACTCAAGCATGTGGGTCACCCGGAAAGGCCCGAAGGCGGAGAAAGCCCCTTCGGCGCAGCGTCGCAGCACCTTTCTTCGTTGTTCGTCGCTCATGGGCAGGTCGGCCCGGTCGCAGGCGAAGGGACCGGTGATCTCTTCCACCTCGTCGAGGAGCTGTCGCAGGCTCTTGCCTGTCTCCATCATGGCTTCCATCACGGTGAGGGCCACCCACAGGCCATCGCGTTCGGGCAGATGGTCGGGCAGGGCGAAGCTGCCGCTCTCCTCGCCCCCCAGGAGCACTTCCTCCTGCCGCATCACGGCCGACACCTCCTTGAAGCCCACGGGGGTGCGCTGCACCTCCAGCCCGTAGCGGCGACACAGCTCCTCCAGACGGTGGGTGGTGGTAATGCCGGTGACCACCTTGCCGTGCAGGTTCTTCCGTCCCGCCAGATGATGTACCAGCAACAGGATAAGATGATGGGCGTCGACACAGGTGCCGCCGGCATCGAGGAGCGTCACCCTGTCGGCATCGCCGTCGAGGGCCACCCCCAGGTCGTAGCTGCCCTCCCGGCGCATCCGCTCGCTCAGCTCCAAAAGACGCGAAGGCACAGGGTCAGGCGCCATGCCGCCAAAGAGAGGGTTCTCCTCGCCGTGCAGAAGAAGCGCCCCGGGAAAAAGACGCGGCACGATACGCAACGCCGCCCCGTACATCACATCGAAGGCAGGACGGAAAGCTTTCTGCCGCAACACCTCCCCGAAACGGGCGGTGACCCGCCCATAATAGAGCTCTTCCAGATCGGTGTAGGTCACACGCTCATCCTGCAGCCGTCGTTCCCAGCGTATGACCGGCAGATTCACCTCGTTGACGTCGGGGACCAGCCCTTCCACCATCCGGGTGGCTGCAGCATCGAGAGGACCGCCGTGAGGACCCTTCAGCTTGATGCCGCTGTAGCGGGGAGCGTTGTGGCTGGCCGTGACCATCAGGCCGGCCCGGGCCCCCAGCACCTTCACCCCGTACGAGAGCATCGGCGTGGTCACCACCCCCGGCGACAGGTAGACCTTCACACCCTTCTGTGATAACACCTTGGCCAGGGTCTCGGCGAACATACGCCCCCCGAAACGGGTGTCGTGGCCCACCACCACCGACGGCGACGAAGCACTGCTCACCAGCCAGCGCGCCACAGCCCACGCCACACGCGCCACATGATCAACGGTGAACCCTGCGGCAATGACCTCACGCCAGCCGTCCGTGCCAAAACGGATATCTTTCATACCTGATCCAAAATTAACACGATCACTGGGAAATGAAAATTTTCTGATGTCTTCCGCTTCCCGGGAACCTCAGCGATAGATCCTCCGCTGGTTGAGCGCATGGCGGTAGCGACGGGCGTTGCGATTATGCTCTGCGAGGGTGCGGGCAAAGTTGTGATAGCCGGAAAAATCCTCCCGTGCGCAGAAATAGAGATAATGATGTTTCTCGGCCTGCAGCACGGCGTCGATGGCGCGTTTGCCAGGCATGCAGATGGGTCCCGGCGGCAGTCCGGCATACCGGTAGGTATTGTAAGGCGAGTCGATGTGCAGGTCTTTTTTGAGCACTCTTTTCCGGCCTTTTTCCCGCATGGCGAAGACCACCGTGGGGTCGGCCTGCAGCCGCATTCCCCGTTTCAGGCGGTTGAGATAGACACCGGCGATGCGGGGCATCTCGTCGTCATGCAGTGCCTCTCGCTGCACGATCGAGGCCAGGATGGCCACCTCCACGGGCGTCAGCCCCAGCGCACGGGCCTGCTCCCGCCGTCGCCCGTCCCAAAAAAGGTGGTACTCGCGGTACATGCGCTTCACGAAACGGCGCGGAGAGACATTCCAGTAGAACTCGTAAGTGTCAGGCAGGAAGAGGGCGATCACCGTGGCCGTGTCGAACCCCATCCCGCCGATGAAGGCCGTGTCCTTCAGCAGATGCACCAGCTCAAGAGAGTCGAACGCCAGCTGGCGGGCCACCACGCCGGCCAGCTCCTCCACGGTGGTGATGTGGTTGAACACCACCCGCACCGGCACCTGGTACCCGCCCCGCAGCATGTTCACCATCTCCCGGTTGTTCATCCCGCGGCGCAGGACGTAATGCCCCGTCTTCAGGTGACCCGGCAGATCCTTCATGCCGGCCAGCCAGAGGAACGTCCGCGGACGACACAGCACCGAATCCCGCTCCAGCACCCACATCAGGGAATCGACATCCATGCCGGCAGGGACATACAGATCATATGGACGCCCCTCATCCACACAGACATTGGGCATACGTATCACGGTGTAACCCAAAAGGAAAGCCAACACCGCCCCCGCTCCCCCGAGACGGAGAAGACCATACCAAAGTTTTTTCCTGCTCCTCTTCTTCATGCCCGGTAAAGTTAATTCCATTTTCCGGAACGACGAACGCCTCTCCGGCACTCCACCACCTTTCCTTCAAAAGCCCTGCCATTCACCGGAACGTTCGCCGTTTCCTGAATATTTCGTATTTTGGACCTTTAAAGTATGTGATGATGCAAACCTTTCTGGAGATCCTGAAGTATCTGCTGCCCTCGCTGGTGGTTTTTCTTACCGTATGGTATGTCCTGCGTACGATGCTTTCTGCCCAGGCCGAGCAACGCCGCATGGAGCTGGTGCTGGAGAACCAGAAGCTCATCACGCCGATACGTCTGCAGGCTTATGAGCGGCTGGTCCTGTTCCTGGAGCGCATCTCGCCCGAGTCGCTGCTGCTGCGTGTCAACAGGCCGGGGCTGACGGTACAGCAGCTGCACCAAGAGCTGCTCACCACCATCCGCAACGAGTACGAGCACAACCTCTCCCAGCAGCTCTACATCTCCCCGGCCGCCTGGGAGGTGATCCGCAACGCCCGCGGACAGATACTCAGGCTCATCAACACCACCTACGAGGAATTCAAACCCGACGCACCGGCCATCGACTTCAGCAAAAGACTCTTCGAGAAACTGGTCGACATCGAGAAACTGCCCACACAGACCGCCATCGAAGTGCTCAAGGCCGAGGTGAGCAAACTCTTCTGAACAGGCTTTCCGCCCCACCGCCAAAAAAAAAACCCGGCAATGCCGGGCTGTTCCCTTTAATTTTTCCGGTCACAGAAGTTCAATGCTCCGTTTGACGAAAGTGTTGAGTTTTTCTCCTTTCAGCATGTTGTTCGAGAGGAGGGCCAGGTCGACCAGCTGGCGTACCATCTTGCTCTTCTCGGCATAGGCGTCGAGGATCTCTTTCTTCTTCTTCTCCAGCTCGCCGATCTTCTTCTCCAGTTCGGCGATGCGGTCCTTGTCGGCCTGCGGCACCTCCTCCTCTTTCTTGTTCTCGTTGGCTTTCTCGAGTTCTTCTTTGCTCTTACGCAACGGATCGATCTTTTCCTGCAGCTTGGAGATGCGTGCTCCGGTCTTTTTCTTCATCTCCTCGAGCACCTTTTTCACCAGCGGATGTTCGGTGTCGATCACGAGGTTGTAGCTTTCCGGCAGGGTGCCGAACATGCCGGCCTCGCCGCTGAGCTCCGACATGTCCTTCATCCTGCGCATGAACTCCGACTGGGTGATCTGCAGGGGCAGGTCGGTGCCCAACTTCTCAAAGATCACTGTGAACCTTTCGCGGTCGGGGAGAGCATGGAGGAACACCTCTTTCAGCTGCTCCTTCTCTTCCTCGCTCAGCTTCGACTCGCTCAGGTCCTCCTTCTCGATCAGCCGCTCCACCACGTCGGCATCCACCCGTACGAAACGGCTGTCCTTGAACTTCATCTCCAGATGGTTCAGGAAATGGACATCCAGCTGGCCGTCCATCAGCAGCACATCATACCCTTTGGCACGCGCTTTCTCGATGAAGATGTACTGCTCCTCCTTGTCGGTGGCATAGAGGTAGATGAGCGTCTTGTGCTTGTCGGTCTGGTTCTCCTTGATGAGGTTGCGGTACTCCTCGAAAGTGAAGTATTTGCCTTCGGTGTTCTTGAAGAGGGCGAACTTCTCGGCCCGCTCGTAGAACTTCTCGTCCGTCATCATCCCGTACTCGATGAAGAGCTTCAGGTCGTCCCACTTCTCCTCGAACTCCTTGCGGTTGTTCCTGAAGATCTCCTGCAGACGGTCGGCCACCTTCTTGGTGATGTGACCCGAGATCTTACGCACGTTGGGATCACCCTGCAGGTAGCTGCGCGAGACGTTCAGCGGGATGTCCGGCGAGTCGATCACCCCGTGCAGCAGGGTAAGGAACTCTGGCACGATACCCTCCACCGAGTCGGTGACGAACACCTGGTTGCAATAAAGCTGAATCTTGTTCTTCTGGATCTCGAACTGATGCTTGATCTTCGGGAAATAAAGCACACCCGTCAGCGTGAAAGGATAATCGACGTTCAGGTGGATCCAGAAGAGCGGATCGTCCTGTCCGGGGTAGAGATCCTGATAGAACTTCCTGTAATCCTCGTCTTTCAGCTCCGACGGCTTGCGTGTCCAGAGCGGACGGGTATCGTTGATGATGTTGTCCTCGTCGGTCTCCACCTCCTTGCCGTCCTTCCATTCCTTCTTCTTGCCGAAGGCAATGGGTATGGGCAGGTAACGGCAGTATTTCTTGAGGATGCTTTCGATACGATCCTCCTCGAGGAACTCTTTCGAATCTTTGTCGATGTGGAGGATGATGTCGGTACCGCGGTCCTCTTTCTCGGTCTCGGTGAGCGTGTACTCCGGCGTACCTTCACATGTCCAGCGCACCGCCTTGGCATCCTCGCGGTAGGAACGGGTCACGATCTCCACCTTTTTGGCCACCATGAACGAGGAGTAGAACCCCAGACCGAAGTGGCCGATGATGGCGTTCGCATCTTTTTTGTACTTCTCCAGGAACTCCTCGGCACTCGACAAGGCGATCTGGTTGATGTACTTGTCCACCTCCTCTGCCGTCATGCCGATACCCCGGTCGGAGACCGTCAGGGTGCCCTTCTTCTTATCCAGCTTCACTCGGATGGTGAGATCGCCCAGCTCACCCTTGAAATCCCCCACCGAAGCCAGCGTCTTGAGCTTTTGGGTGGCATCCACCGCATTGGAAATGAGTTCGCGAAGAAAAATATCATGCTCCGAATAGAGGAATTTCTTGATGATCGGGAACAGGTTATCCGTCGTAACGTTGATCTGTCCTCTCTGTGTGGTCATGTCTTCTTGCTTTTTATGGTTCATTTGCAGCCTCTCCGGTCAAAGGATGTGCCACACCTGCCCGACTGACAGAAAGACAGGCACCGGAGAGGGGGAGAAGAGGATTCCTTTACTTGTGTTGAGAACACGAAAAGGATCGTCTCCTCCGCACGCTTTCTCTCCTTTTCCCGGCTTCTTTTCCCCGGGAAAGGAACTTTCCGTGAAAAGGTTTTCTCATCACACCTTTCGTACAACCTGATCTATTCTTCAATCAACCAAAACCAATAAAATGAGAAAACGTATTTTTTATGCTACTGGTGTCGTTCTCGACCATGATACCGGAGCAGGTCTCTTCCGACAGTCTGGTAATGTATTATCCTTTCCACGGCAATGCCAATAATGAGAGGGGTACCGGTCTCAACCACAGTACGGTTGTGGGCGCGGCCCTGTGCAACGACAGGAACGGGATGTCGGTGAAGCCTGCCACTTCACCGACGGGAACCTTATCCTGATCGATACGGCCGGATTCCCGGAGATCCTGAAGGAACAGTGTTCGGTGGTCCTGTGGTTCTGTCCCGACACCGTCGCCACCTCCGTATGGTTCGATCTGCTCTGTTAGGAAAAAAACCACAAAAGAAGCAGATGATCGGTCTTTCGGTACGTTACAGCGAGACCGACTATGAGCTCAACTTTGGTTTCTATGCCAACGATCTGCGCCGGATGTGGGAGGGTTCCCTTTTCGGCACCCGGCACCATCCGGCAGCCACGTATGACGGGGTCACACGTCATCTATGCCTCGACGGCATGGAGTCGACCAGCGACAACACCTCCGACCTGGCCATCGGCAAGGAGATCGACTTCAAGATCGGCATCCGGGAAAACTCTTTCCGGACAGCACTGGACGATGTGCGCATCTGCTCCCGCATCCTTGATGCCCAGGAGATCGCCGATCTCTACCGCAACACTTTCTGCCAGCCTACGGCGGTGAGCGACACCACCCTCTACGCCGTCAGCAGCGCTGACTTCGAAGCGCCCCCCCCACGTGGTCACCTTGCCGGGTATCGACACCCTGAAAAGCATGGGAGGCTGCGACAGCATCGTCAGCCGCCACGCCCGTTTCGCTTATCTGCCCAACCACTGTACCGACACCCTCATCATCCGGGCCAACCTAACGGGATATGATCCCCCCACCTTTTCCCAGACCATCCGGCTCTATCCCAACCCCGCCACCGACCATCTTTTCATCGGGGTGGACGATCCCTCCCTCGGTCACCGGCTGATCATCCTTAACAACACCGGCCAGACCGTCTTTGAGTCGCAACTCGATCCATCCCTTTTCGAACCCGATCTCAACGACTGGCCAGGCCCCGGAACTTACTTAGTAAGGCTTTTGGACAGCAACGACAACCTCCTCACTGTCAAAAGGATCATCCTCCGGTGAACATCCCCGAGCGCTGGCTGACTTTCTGTCAGCCGGATGGTTCTTTATACAAACTTCTACAAAGCAGCAACATATCCTTCTGCACTACACCTGCTATCTTATTGCCTATCTTTACATTAAAGATACATCCCCGACAGATAACTACGTAGTGAACTACGTAGTATACTACGTAGACAGAAAGAACAATACCTGTAACCAATTGTCAACAAAAGAGATACAACAAGAACCGGAAACAGGATATCCCACAGGTTGCCGGTGAGGGTGTGAAGAAGGCAAAGACAAAGCGGTTCAGAAAGGGATACGTTCCACGCGGTGGCGGCGCAGATAGTTCACCACCAGGTTCCTCATCTCACGGAAATGCGGCAGGGGACGGATGCATTCATGGAGGGCTTCCGTCCCGAAGAAATGGTCGTTGATATCGATGTACCCGTATCCCACGGGCAGGCCGTGTTCGATCTTCACCACCGCTCTTTCTTCGGGGTGACGTCCCCGGTCGATGATGAAGAAGTTTTCCTGACCGAGGTCGAACATGGCGGCGACGCGGCGGGCGCGCATATTGTAGGAGGCGGCGTTTTCCTCGCCCACGCAGGCGCCGCGGCACTGGCCGATCTTGTAATGGAAGCAGCTGCCGGCACCTTCGTAGAGGCCGGCCATTTTCTGGCAGAGCCGGTGTTGTTCGACGAGGCGGTTCAGCAGCTCTTTTCCTTCGGCCAGGGTGCCGAAGGTGGCCAGGGGTATCTCCTCCTCCCCTGCCATGCGGAGGGTGAAGCGCAGGTAGCCCTGTTCGTCGTGCCAGGCGAAAAGACCCACACGGCGGCTGCGACGACGCTGGGCGCGGTTGTGCCGCGGCAGATGCCGCCGTATCTCCGCCGCCTCCAGCAACAAGGCCACCAGCTCGCTGCCCGTCACCTCCCACGAGATGTCAACGGTCTCCTGACGGATACGCAGCGCCCGCCGCGTCGCCGCCCCCGAAAGATGGGACTGCACACGACGGTGCAGGTCGTTGCTCTTGCCGATGTAGATCACCTCACCCCGGTGGTCGTGCAGATAGTACACCCCGGCCTCTCCGGGCACCTCACGGATCTTGGCCTGCAGGGAAGGTGTCAGGGGCAGCTCTTCCGTTTTTTCTATCTCTTCCCGCTTCTTCAGCAGCAGATGCAGCAGGCCGGCCGTGGCCCGCGCATCCCCTTCGGCACGATGACGCTCCCGGTGCTCGATACCGAGCGCCTCACACAACGCTCCCAGCGAGTACGAGGGCAGCCCCGGCAACAGTCGCCGGCTCTCACGAACCGTGTCGAAGAGCTCCCGCCGGTAACGGTAACCCAGACGGGCAAACTCCTCACGCAAGAAACCATAGTCGAAACGGGCATTGTGTGCCACGAGGATGCGTCCCTCCGTCATCTCGACGATCTGCCGTGCCACCTCGAAAAAACGCGGCGCCCCGGCCACCATGGCGTCGGTGATGCCCGTCACCGCCGTGATCGAGGGAGGGACGGGACGTTCCGGATCGATGAGCGAGGAGAAGACCTCCGTGATGCGCTGCCCGTCGCTCAGCACCACCGCCACCTCGGTGATGCGGTCGCGGGCAGGGCTCATCCCCGTGGTCTCTACATCCACCACCGCGTACCTGACCTCACTCATCTTCGTCCGTCTCCATACGCCGAAGGAATATATAATCGCTGATCAGTCGCTCGTAACCTTCCCTGATCCGCCGGACCAGAGGATGTGCCGGGTCGAAGACCATCCCCTCTACCCGGCTGACGGGCAATACCCTGATGGAGGTACCCGTCAGGAAGAGGGCCTCGCACGAAGCCAGCTCCTCCTCTTTCACCGCTTGCATGACCAGGGGGATCTTTTCCCGCGCACACACCTCGATGACATATTTTCGGGAGATACCCGGCAGCACCAGGGTATCGGGGGCGGTGAAGAGTGTGCCGTCGCGTACGGCGAAGAGGTTGGAGCGGCTTCCTTCGGTCACCTCGCCACGGCGGTTCACCAGCAGTGCCTCGTAGCAGCCGGTCTGCACCAGCCGGTCGTACACGGCCAGCCGCAGTCCCCGGTGCACCACCTTCATCTGCGGGCGGGGCCGCTCGCCCCGGAACAGCAGGCAGCAGACACCCCGGCGGTACATCTCCTCCGAAGGATAGTGATGCGGCACACGGTATACCAGCAGTCCGCCATCCTCGTGCACCACCACCCTCACATTGCCTTCCCGCAGCCTGTTGTGGCGGATCACCTGCCGCACGGCCCGCACCACCTCCGCGCGGCGCTCCTCCGTGAGCCGCTCCCCCCGCAGGGCCAGCGAAGCGGCAAGACGATCCAGATGATCTTCCAGGAAAAGAGGCACCCCCTCCGTCACACGCAGCACCTCGTACACCTCCGCATCATGCCACGCCCACGAAGCCTCAAAGACCTCACACGGCTCCAGACGTCCTTTGTGATAGAAAAAATCCCCTGCGCACGTCTCCATCGCCATCCCTCATTCCACCGACTGCAGCTGCTGCAGACGACGATAATAGCCGTTTTTCTTCATCAGTTCATTGTGGGTTCCCCGTTCCACGATCTCCCCCTGGTGAATGACACAGATCTCGTCCGCATTCTTGATCGTGGAGAGCCTGTGGGCGATGACCAGGGAGGTACGGTTCTTCATCAGTTTCTCGATGGCCTCCTGCACCAGCTTTTCCGACTCGGTATCGAGCGACGAGGTGGCCTCATCGAGGATGAGAATGGGCGGGTTCTTCAGCAGGGCCCGGGCGATGCTGATGCGTTGTTTCTGGCCGCCCGACAGTTTACTGCCTCCCTCACCCACGTTGGTCTCATAACCATGCTCGGTAGCCATGATGAAGTCGTGGGCGTTGGCGATCTTGGCCACCCGCACCACATCCTCGAGGGTCACACCCTCCTGGCCCATGGCGATGTTGTTGAAAAAGGTGTCGTTGAAGAGGATGGGCTGCTGGTTGACAATGCCCATGAGGTTGCGCAGGTCCTCGATGCGGTAGTCGCGTATGTCGTGGCCGTCGATACGTACGGCCCCTTTCTGCGGTTCGATGAAACGGGGCAGCAGGTCGGCCATGGTGCTCTTGCCACCGCCCGACTCACCCACGAGCGCCACCGTCCTGCCCCGGGGAATACGCAGGTTGATATCCTTCAGCACATAATCCTTGTCATACCGGAACCATACATGGTCGTACTCGATCACCTCACGGAACTCTTTCAGCGGCAGGGCTCCTGGCTTGTCGCGTATCGGCTCCTCCTCGCCGAGGATATGGTTGATACGCTCCAGCGAGGCCAGCCCCTTCTGCACATTGAAATAGGCCATCGAGAGACTCTTGGCCGGGGGGATCACCTGCGAGAAGATGACAATGTAGAGGATGAAAGCCTGTGACGAGAGCCCCGTCGAGCCGCTCAGCACCAGCCGCCCCCCGTAATACATCAGCACCATCATCACCACCGTGGCAAGGAACTCGCTCATCGGCTGCGACAGATAACGGCGACGGTGCACCTTCTTCATCGAAGAATAATATTTCCGGTTGATGTTGTCAAACTTCTCCGTGAACACCTCATCGGCATTGAAGGCCTTGATGATGCGGAATCCGGTGAGCGTCTCCTCGATCATCGAGACGATGCCGCTGAGCCTCTTCTGTCCCCGCATTGCCACTCCCCGCAGGTTGCGGGCCACGCGGCCGATGAGCCAGCCGCTCAGGGGCAGCAGCAGGAGCACAAAGAGCGTGAGCTGATAACTCATCGCAAAAAGAGTGAACATATAGATGAGAATGGTGATGGGATCACGGAAAAGCATCTCCAGCGAGGCCACGATGGAGAGCTCGATCTCCTTGACATCCGACGAGATACGTGACAACACATCACCTTTGCGTGTGTCGGAATAGTACGACAAGGGCAGACGCAGCAGCTTGCGGTAGAGCATCCCCCGCAGATCCTTCTCCACCCCCGCCCGGATGGGAGCCATGTAATAGTTGGCCAGGAACTTGAACCCGTTCTTGAAGAGCGCCATCACCACCACCAGCACGGCGATGAAGCCCAGCGCCTCCACCTTCCCGTGATGTTCTATGATCTGCCCGAGATAATAATAGAGGTTGTCCTTGATGGCAGCGATCCGGGGCTCCCACGGCACAGGCTCTTTCACCACCGGCGTCGTCCCGAAAAGGATGCCCAGAAAAGGCGCCACAAGCGAATAGGAGAAGATCGCAAAGAACGCCGACAACGTGTTGAAGATGACGTTCCACACTGCACGCAGCCAGTAGGGTTTGACGAGTCGCAGGATCTGCAGGAACTGTTTCATGGGCTCAGATACCGGTGTAGTTGAACGGGGTGATAAGCTTCATCTCCTCTTTCACGGGGTCGGGAAGATCGAGGCTGTCGATGAAACGGTGAAGACGTTCCTTCGTGATCTTTTCGTGCGTGCGAGTAAGCTCCTTGAGTTTCTCATAAGGTTGCGGATAACCTTCGCGGCGCAGGATGGTCTGGATGGCTTCGGCCACCACGCTCCAGTTGTCCTCGAGGTCCTCGCGTATCTTCTCTTCATTGAGGATGAGCTTGTTAAGCCCTTTCATCAGCGAGTCGAAGGCGATGAGGGTATAGGCCAGAGGCATCCCCACGTTGCGCAGGACGGTGCTGTCGGTGAGGTCGCGCTGCAGCCTCGACACCGGCAGCTTGGAGGCCAGATGACCGCAAAAAGCGTTGGCCACCCCCAGGTTACCCTCGGCATTCTCGAAATCGATGGGATTGACCTTGTGCGGCATCGTCGATGATCCCACCTCCCCCGCCTTGATCTGCTGACGGAAATACTCCAGCGAGATGTACATCCAAAAGTCGCGCGCCAGGTCGATGAGGATGGTGTTGATACGCCGGAGGTTGTCCATCAGGGCAGCCAGGTGGTCGTAGGGTTCGATCTGGGTGGTCACGGGCGTGCGGTGCAGGCCCAGGGTCTCGTTGACGAAACGGTCGGCGAAAGCCACCCAGTCGATGCCGGGGTAAGCCACCTTGTGGGCGTTGAGGTTGCCTGTGGCACCGCCGAACTTCGCCGCCCACGGCACCTTGCCCAGCAGGGCGAACTGATCCTCCAGCCGCCTGACGAACACCAGGATCTCCTTGCCCACACGTGTGGGCGAGGCAGCCTGACCGTGCGTGCGCGCCAGCATGGGGATGTCGGCCCAGTCGTCGGCCATGTCGGAAAGACGCGCCAGCAAAGCCGTGAAACGCGGCACATACACCTCACGCACAGCATCCCGCAACATCATCGGGAAAGCCGTGTTGTTGATGTCCTGCGAGGTGAGCCCGAAATGGATGAACTCCTGGTACTTCTCCAGCCCTGCCTCCCGGAAACGATCCTTCAGGTAATACTCCACCGCTTTCACATCGTGGTTGGTACGCGCCTCGATCGCCTTCACCTTCGCCGCCTCCTCCCGAGTGAACCGCTCCACCCAGCCCCGCAACGTCGCAAAACGCTCCTTCGGAAAAGAAGAAAGCGCCTCCAGCGGCAGCTCACACAAGGCAATGAAATACTCCACCTCCACCTTCAGACGGTAACGGATCAGAGCATACTCCGAAAAATAGCGCTCCAGCTCACTTATCTTGCTGCGGTAGCGACCATCCACAGGCGAGATGGCCATCAGGGAAGGATCTTGCATGATCAGGTCGTTTGTTGGGACAAAAATAGGAAAATAAAGCCTTTCCGGACCCTGCAAAGGTCATAAACCGGAACTCTTTGTATCTTTGTAAGAGAAGCCCACCCCGATGAAGACGATACGGACCCTGATCTTTTTATGTTTTTTGCCGGCAGTGTTCCCTGCCGGGGGGCAGGTATCGTCCGGCACGCTCCCTGCCGGCGACACGCTATCGGGCGGTGAGAGGACGAAGATCGTCTATGTCTTTCCTTTACGTGACGAGATCGCCCGTCCTGCGTGGCGTCTGACAAAAAAAGGACTGGAGCAGGCACGGGCGTTGCATGCCGACTACGTGCTGATCCACATGAACACCTACGGGGGTCTGCTCAACATGGCCGACAGCATACGCACAGCCTTGCTCAACTGCAGTATCCCGACGATGGTTTTCATCGACAACAATGCCGCTTCGGCGGGGGCGCTGATCTCGCTGGCGTGCGACAGCATCTACATGCGTCCCGGAGCCACCATCGGCGCGGCCACGGTGGTCAACCAGACGGGTGAGCAGGTACCCGACAAGTACCAGTCGTACATGCGGGCGATGATGCGGGCCACGGCCGAGGCCCACGGCCGCGACACCCTCGTCCGTGACGGCGACACCCTCCTCCGGTGGCGGCGCGACCCGCGCATCGCCGAGGCGATGGTCGACCCCCGCATCCATGTCGCCGGCATCAGCGACAGCGGCAAGGTGCTCACCCTCACCGCCGACGAGGCCATCCGCCTGGGCTTCTGTGAGGGCAAGGCCGACAACCTCGAAGACGTGCTGCGACAGGCAGGGCTGGAAGGCTACCGTATGGTGCGCTATGAGCTCAAGCCCGTGGACAGGATCATCGGCTTCCTGGCCAGCCCGGCCGTCTCGGGCTTTCTGATCATGTTCATCATCGGCGGCATCTACTTCGAGCTGCGCACCCCCGGCGTGGGCTTCCCGCTGGCCGTGGCCATCCTGTCCGCCATCCTCTATTTCGCACCCCTCTACCTCGAAGGCCTCGCCGAACACTGGGAGATCCTCCTCTTCTTTGCCGGGCTCATCCTCATCGGCGTGGAAATCTTCGCCATCCCCGGTTTCGGGGTGGCGGGTGTCAGCGGCATCCTCCTGCTGGTGGCCGGCCTCACTCTCAGCCTCGTCGACAACCTCACCTTCCGTTTTGATCCCCTGGCCGCCACGGTCAGCCTGCTGCGTTCGCTGGCGCTGGTGCTGGTCTCGTCGCTGGTGGCGATCATCCTCTCACTCTGGCTCACCCGCCAAGCAGCCACCTCGCGCCGCCTGGGCTTCGCCCTCCACACCGAACTGCGTAACAAAGAAGGGTTCGTGGGCGTCGAACAAGAATCCCAGCAGGAGCTCACCGGAAAAAAAGGTACAGCCTTCACCGTCCTGCGCCCCTCCGGCAAGGTGGAGATCGACGGTGAACTCTACGACGCCGTCGCCGACCTGGGATATATCGAAAAAGGAACCCCCGTCGTCGTAGTGCGTCAGATGGCAGGACAACTCTACGTCAGGGCCGAAGAATGAACCAGCCCGTCCCTGCATCCGTTTGCCAGAAAAAAATATCTTTTCTATCTTTATTGGTCGAACCTCAACATCAACATAAACAGGTTACTACTATGTCCATAACACTCACCTTCAACGAATTGAGAAGGATCAAAGACAGCCTGCCGGACGGATCGATGCAGCTGATCGCAGAACGTCTGGACCTCAATGTGGAGACGGTCCGTAACTATTTCGGCGGCACCAATTATAACGAAGGAGAAAGCATAGGCATCCACCTGGAACCGGGCCCGGACGGGGGCATCGTCACGCTTGACGACACCACCATCCTGGAGATGGCCAAGGAGATCGCCGGCCTCTGATCCAGGGGACCACGCGTCCCCCGTCCCCAGCAAGTATGGCCAACAATCTCATTGACACTGCCGAACGTAAATGGTTGGGCAGGGCGTATGCTTATTGCCGTGCCTGTTTCTCCGGTCTTTACCTCCCTTCGCACGATGAGCGTCATCATCTGCGTGTATGGCGTTTTGCCGGGGAGCTGCTCCCGCTGGCGGCACGGCAGGAGACTCCTCTTGGCGGCGAGGAGGTGGAGGCGTTGCTGCTGGCCTCGCTGCTCCATGATACGGGCATGGCACACACCCTCTCCCACCGCCACGGCGCCGAAGGACGCAGGCTCGCCGCCGCCTTCTTCGACACCATCGACCAACCCGTCCCCCTCCGCGAAGCTATCCTCCGCACCATCGAACTGCACGACGACAAGGAATACAGGGAACACCCCGATACGGCCACACCCGCAGGACGCCTGCTGCTGCTCCTCTCGGTGGCCGACGACCTGGACGCTTTCGGCCATTACGGCATCTTCCGCTATTTCGAGATCTATACCCTCCGCGGCATGAGCCCTGAGGGGATGGCCCGGCAGGTGGTCGGTAACCTCGAAAGACGTTTCGCCCACATGGAACCCCTCCTGGCGGCCGACCCGGCCCTCCTGGATCACCACCGGCAGCGTTACCTGACGACGCATCGTTTTTTTGCTGCTCTGGCCGAAGGAAAGGAAGACCTCACCGCCGGCATCCTGGAATACCTCACCTCTGTCCTCGCACAGAGAAAGAAAATCCCCGACGAGAGCGATCGCATGCTCCCGGCCCGCACCGAAGACCCTCATCTGCGGGCTTTCCTTGAAGGTCTCTTCCGCGAAGCGGTCCCTCCCGCCCCAAACGATCCATCATGAAAAGATCCTGCAGTCTCCTTCTTGTATTTGCAGCGCTTTTTCTTCCGCTGACCGCACAGCCGGTCCAGCGTTTCGAGCAGGGAGAGACGCTCACGTACGACGAGCTCATCGCCGCCTACCGATGGCTCAGCGATCACTATGATGCGGCGCGGCTGCTGGAGGCAGGCACCACCGATGCGGGGCGGCCGCTCCATCTCTTCGTCATCACGGGCAGCCGTCTTTTCGATCCGGTGGCTCTCGGCCGCTCGGGGCGTCCCGTGATCCTCATCAACAACGGCATCCATCCCGGCGAACCTGACGGCATGGAGGCTTCGCTGCTGCTGGCCCGTGCCCTGCTCGACGGCACGCTGCCGCCGGCATGGCACGACAGTGTGGTGGTGGCCATCATCCCCGTCTACAACGTGGGCGGCATGCTGCAACGCAGCCCCTACCACCGTGCCAACCAGTCGTCGCCGCGAGAGACCGGCTTCCGGGGCAATGCGCGTCATCTCGACCTCAACCGCGACTTCGTCAAGGCCGACAGCCGCAACGCCCGCTCCCTGGAACGGCTCTTCACCACCCTCCGTCCCCTTGTCTTCCTCGACACCCACACCACCAACGGCTCCGACCACCGGTACACCATCACGCTCATCCCCACCATGTACCAGAAAATGGACTCCGTGATGGGCACGTTCTTCCACCGCACCATGGTACCCGCCCTCTACGGAGCCATGAGCCGGACACCCTACCCCATGACCCCATATGTCGATCCGCTGTACGGCACTCCCGAACGCGGCATCGTCGCCTTCAACGACCTGCCCCGCTATTCCACAGGTTATGCTTCCCTCTTCAATACCTTCGCTTTCATGACGGAGAACCACGTATACAAACCTTTCGCCGACCGGGTGCGGTCGGCCTATCTTTTCATGCAGGCCCTCACCGCCTTCACGGTCACACACGGCCGGGAGATGATGCGTATGAAGCAGCAGGCCGACCGCCGCACGGCAGACCAGAAAGAATATGTCCTCTCGTGGCAACTCGACACCACCCGCTACACGATGATCCCCTTCCTGGGGTACCGGATGGTCCGGATGACCGGTGCGGCCACGGGGCTCCCTTACCGCTGGTACGACCGGGAGCAGCCCTGTAGCTGCCGGGTGCGTTATTACGATCATTTCGTACCGGACAAGAGCGTACAAGCCCCCGCCTTCTACATCCTTCCTCAGGCATGGGAGGAGGCGGTCCGGCGCCTTCGCCTCAACGGCATACGCATGTACCGTCTCATGCGGGACACAACCCTCACGCTCACCGTACGCTACATCACCGGCATGGAGACGGGCAACCGCCCGTACAACGGCCACTACCGTCACCGTAACATCCGGTGCCGCACCACGAAACAAAAGATACCGCTCTATCGCGGCGATCTGGTCATCCCTGTCGACCAAAGCGGCAACCGCTATCTGATCCAGACCCTTGAACCCGAGGCTCCGGATGCTTTCCTGGCCTGGAACTTTTTCGATCCCATCCTTGAGCGGCGGGAATATTTCTCTCCAGCCACCTTTGAGGAGCGTGCCGCCGAGATCCTGGCCCGTGACACCGTACTTCGTCGGGCATTCGAAGCACGACGACGCAGCGACAGCACCTTCGCCGCCGACCGATACAACCAGCTGCTGTTCATCTACAGTCACTCCCCCTGGCAGGAAGATTCCTGGATGCGGGTCCCTGTCTACCGTCTGGAAGAGAACACCCTTCTTCCCCTGGAAGAGTTGCCTACACTTTCCTGGCCTACTGCCGAAGATAGCTCAGAGTGAAATATTCGTCTTTGACATCGGGAGCATACCGCACCTCCAGGATGCGGAAATACGATTTCCTGCCGTTCTGCTCGTTGACCATGGTCATTTTCCTGGCCAGCAGCTTCTTCCTCTCAGGATCAACAGGCTGCACGGCGGTAGCCGTAAGCACCTTCTCCACCTCCCCGAAATCATTGTAATAGATCGCCTTGCGCATGACCATGTCCTTTTTCCCGATCCATACCTCTTTCTTCGAGAAGCCGTATTCACGCGCCACGCGGTCATCTTTGGGGATCATGGTGATACGGTAGCACGGCACACCATCGGCCGTCCCCTCCCCCACGTAGGACAAACGGAAATCATCGAGGTTGGGTGCGGCCATGTCGGCATTGCTGAACTCCGACCCCATGAAGCTCTTGCCTTTGTCACTGCTGACGATCTTCCTCACCTTGCGGATGGCCGGGAGATAAAGCCACATCTCATCATCCTTGTCGGGATAGTCGAACACCAGCAGACCGGTTCCTTTCACGTCGGCAGGTTCGAGAAAACGGATGAGCCGTTTCTCCACTGCGCCTTCATCGCGGGAGACCATGGCCACTTTACGCACGCGTTCCCTTCCCCGGGCATCCACGATGCGCAGCTCGGTCACGGCTTCCATGCCGGGCACTTTCGCCACATCGATCGAGCGCTGCATGATCGACCGGGCATCGGGAACCTGTGCACACATCGGCAGGAGTATCCCTGAGGTGAGGAAAAGCAGGATCACCGCCCGGAAGATACGTTTCATCATCGTTTTCATGGTCCTTTCTTTTTATTGGATTGAAATTTACTGTGTTTCAATGATTTGTTTCCTACATTCGTTTTCCTCTTTCCAGGAAAGCGGGGCGGAAACGGAGGATGAGTGCCGGCACCAGGATGAGCGCGCCGGCCAGGCACGAGGCGATGGAGACCACCACCAGGAAACCGAAGAAACGCACGGGCGTGAACGACGAGATCATCAGCACCGCAAAGCCTGTCATCACCGACAGGGCGTTGAAGGTGATCCCCCTGCCGGTGTGAATGAGGGTGGCCCGCACCGCCACACGGGGGTTGCTCCCCTGTTGGCGTTCATCACGGTAACGCCAGAGGAAATGGATCGTATAGTCGACGCCCACGCCGATCATGATCGACGAGAGCATGGCCGTGGCCACGTCGAGGACGATTCCGGCATAGCCCATCAGTCCGAAGAGAAGGACCATCGCCCCTCCCAGCGGGAGGGTGATGAAAAGGCCTGCCCGCACCGACCGGAAGATGAGCATCACCAGCAGGGCCACCACCGCTACGGCCAGGAAAAGCGAACGTATCTGCCCCCGCAGGATCAGGTCGGAAAGACGGGCGTTGATATAGCCGTAGCCTCCGATACCGCGGTAGGCAGGGTCATCCTGAACCAACCGGTGCACCTGTTCCACCACGGCATTGATCACCCTGGTGCTGCCGCTGCGCACACGCACCAGCAGTCGTGTGTTGCGAAAGTCGAAATCGACCAGCTGCTCGAAGTCGGACGGGTCACCGCCCATGCTGTACATCTCGAAGAACTGGGCCACGGCCTCGCGTGTGGCGGGGATACGGTCGTAGTATGCCTCGCCGGGGTCGTAGAGGGCCTTGCTCATCTCCCGCACCACGAGGGCCAGCGAAGCCACCTGCCCCACCCCCTCCAGCGCCTTCAGGCTGTCGGTATAGCGGTCGAGACGGCGCAGGAGGGCAGGATCCTTGCAGTCGCCCGAGAACCATATGGAGAGGTCCTGCGAGCCGCCGAAATGTTCGTTGATGAGCTCGGCACTCTGCCGGACGGGGTCGTGAGGGGGGAAGAAGTTCTCTATATTGGCGTCCACGTGCAGTCGGGCGATGCCGGCGGCGGCCAGGAGGAAGATCAGGAGGGCGGCGGCCAGCACGCGCCGCGGGTGGTCGCTCACCAGCCGCGCCAGACGGCGCAGGGCCCTGCCGCCCGGCGCCCGAGCCGGGCGAGGAGGCGGCACCGGCGGCGCCATCACCATCACCGACGGGATGAAAAAGAGGCTGAACAGAAGGGCAAAGACGATGCCCGTGGCGGCCAGCACCCCCAGCTGACGCGCCGGCACCAGGACATGCGAGAGCAACCCCAGAAGGCCCGCCACCGTGGTCAGCCCCGTCAGGATCACGGGATCGGCCAGACGACGGAAGACCACCCCCACCACCTCAGCAGCAGAACGGCCGGCCCCGGCCGTATCCTGTGCCAGCGCCACCAGATGGATGCCGTAATTGTTGGCGATGGCGATCATCATGATCGGCAGCAGGACCGTCACCACGGTCATCTTCCATCCCAGCAGAGGCATCAGCCCCATCGTGATGAGGATGGTCATCACCACCACAACGAAAGGGAGCACCATGCCCTGCCACTGCCGGAAGGCCAGCAGCAGCATCACCAGCATCAGCGCCAGGGCTACGGGCATGAGGAGAGAGAGATCACGGGCGATGTAGCCGGAGATCTTTTCCATCAGATAAGGCATCCCGCCCATCGACACCGCGGCCCTGCCGGGATGACCGTCGATGATGTGCCCGATCGTACGCACTACCTCCACCTGGTCAGCGCTGTCGGCCAGGGTGATATACACGGCAGCCATGGTCATGTCGGCACTCACCACCACATCGCGTACCATGTCGTTGGCCAGGAGCAGACGCCGCAAAGAGTCGCGGCCGGCCGCGTCATCGGGAATAAAAGGAACAGCAGGATCGACGATCATCATCCCATCTTCGCCCCGCACATACCGTGCATCGAAGAGCGACATCACATGGCTCACTCCCCCCACCCGTCGTATCTCCCGCACAATGGTACGCATACGCAGCAGGTCTTCCCGACGCAAGATATCGTCGTCACGAAAGAGGATGATCACCGTCCCCGAGCCGCCAAAGAGCGCATCTACGCTGTCGGTGACGACCCGTGCCTCCATGTCGGGAGGGATCATGGAGGTGATGTCAGGATCGATCTCCAGACGCGGCAACCAAACGGCGAAAAAAAAGGTAACGGCCACCGCCCCGCCGATGAACCACCATCTGAAACGTTCAAAGGTCTTTCCGTCGATCTTGTTTTTCATCATTCCGTCTTTTGTTCAGAAGGATACACGGGCTTCCACGTAGATGCCGTTCATGAGGGGCCGCACCATGTCGTAGAGGCTCTCCGGAGGGCCGTGGAAGAGGTTTCCGCCGGCTGCCAGCCTGACATTGTCGGAGACTTGCCAGCTGAGTCTGGGATAGATGAGATACTCGCTTGTGGTGAGGTTGTACTCGGCATACACTTCGGCCTGCAGTTCCTCATGCAGGAAGGAGATGCGGGGTTGCAGGGAGAGCATGTGAGCGGTACGGTCGAGCTGGCGGAACATCATCCTGTTGAAGTAGGCCATCTGCCGGTCGGGGGTGGCGCCTGGGGTGCCGGGGCCGACAGGTGCCTCATAGTCGGTAAGCCACCGGCCGGTATACTGGAACAGCACCGTAAGAAGGCCGAAGGCATGGTCGATGCCGAGGGTCCAGCGCAGGTCGGGCCAGGCCCGGTAGTAGTTGTCGTGGTAGCCCGTGGTACGGCGCCAGGCCGTCTCTCCCCGCACCCCCCAGTCGCCCGGGGTGGCCTCGAAAGCGATGCCAGCCACCTGCTCACGGAAGGGGGTGCCGGTGAGCAGGATACGCGGCGTATCTCCTTCCATCTCAAAGCCGGTGATCAACAGACCGGGATAGGGCTCGTAACCGTCGAACCACGAGAGACTCATCCCCCAGGCGGGGCGGTCGTACCGCAGCCGGAAAGCATAGCCGCTGTTCTTCAGTCCGGGTGCCGGCATGTCGGTACCCGTGATCACGATGCGGGGGTCAAGCCCAGGATCGAGCGGCAGCACCGACGGGGCATACACCGGGATCCAGACCCCCTCGAAGGAGAGGGCCTCCCCCACCGGCAGCCGCGCGGTGAGGAGGTAGTTGCCCAGACGCAGGTCGTCCGTCTCGGGGGAGTGGAAGAGGGCATTGACGGGGGTGATGTTGTCCACGGGGCTGTAGCTGTCGGCACGTCCCCAGACGTTCACCTGTTTGCCCAGGCACAGGTCGAGCGGGCCGAGGGAGAGGCTCACCCACGCCTCCCGCAGCTCCGGTCCGTTGCCTTCGAACGATCCGGGCAGTCCACCCCGCAGCCGCACCTCGGCATAAGCCTCCCCCACCCCGCCGGCAACGGCACGCAGCTTCAGCGCCGCCTCGCTGTACAAAGCCTTCTGCTCCCACGACGACGACCCCCGCCGCTCCCCCATCCAGGTCAAAGCCCGCACGTGACCGTTCAGGCTCACACCCAGCCCGCCCGAAGCACCCGAAAGCGCCTCCTCAAAAAGTGATTGACCCCTCAAAGGGAAGATCATCACGAGAAAGACCAGCCAGGTCATCCCGCATCTCTTCCGTTCCATCTCAGAACATTTTTTGGTTCAACCATCCATGCATCCATGGTGACGCCCTCAGGAAAATAGGAGAAGGAGAAGGCGTTGTCGTCCGTCTCGCGCGGATCGGACCTGCCACAGGTCCGGACCGCGCCGTCTGAACCTCATGCCACCGGCACCGAAAGGACAAAAAAGGGTTTTACCCCCTCCGGCGGAAAAACGATCATGGCAGGGAAAGAACAATGATTCACGGACGGGGATCCTGCTTTTTTTCCGGCCGCTCCTCACGTTCGAGGAGAACACGGCGCCGGTACTCCGAGGGGGTCATGCCCGTATGGTTCTTGAAGACGGTATTGAAAGAGGACTTGGCATTGAACCCCGCCTCAAAACCCAGAGCCAGCAGGGTGTAACGGTCATAGTCCGGGTCCTCCATCATCCGGAGGACTTCCCGGACCCGGTACTCGTTAACAAAAGTATAGAAATTCTTCCCTAGTTTCTCATTGAGGATCTGGGTCAGGTAATGACGCGGGATGTTGAGCCGCTGGGTGAGATCGTTGATGGAGAGTTCGCCGTTGAGGTAGGGCTTCTCCTTCTCCATCAGGTTGAGCAACTGCCGGAGATACCGTTCCGCATCTTCTTCTTTCAGTCCGGAACGGCGGTAGCGGCCGTTCCCGTCGGCTCTATCCTGCGGCTTGCCGCCAATCCTCTCCGTGCCGCTCCGGAGATTTCTCTCGTTCCTCTCCTCAGCGACCCCGAAATAGCGGTAGATCTCGGGCTGTTTGTAACCGTAGATACTGAAAGCGAAGGAAAAAAGAGTCAGGCCGATATAGGCGAACAACAGGGGATCAGGATCGGCGGTACGGTTGAAGATGTTGAACGCCCCGGCAATGAACATCGCCAGGTATGTGACCGTGAAGCTCACCGAGACGATCTTCAGCCAGTTGAGTGTGATCTTGTCGGAAGTATAGGAAAAAAGATCGCCGAGACGCCGCTGGTATCTCACAATAAGGCGGAAGGAGAGGATGCTGTAGGTGGTGATGGAGACGATGAACGAGACGGAATAGATGAGTCGCAGGGGCAGGAAACGGTCCTTCTCAAAGAAGTCGTTGATACGCAGCACGTCCCATTTGCGGTAAACGAAGGTCAGCACAAAGAAGACCAGAAAAGGGATGAAATGGAGCCAGCAACGCCACGTGAAACGGGCCTGGTCGTCGGTAAGGAATCGGGTATAGAGATAGAGCAGGGGGCCATAGGTGAAAGGAATGAAAGTAAAAGCCAGCAGCTGGTGGTAATAGCTCTTTCCCAAGGCAAAAGCCATCTCGAGGGTGATCATGAAAAGCCACGCTGCCAGCACCTTGTCCTGCACCTGCTGGGGTTTCTTCGTGGCGATCATCAGGCCCGCGAAGAACGACTGCGCCATTCCTATGTACAACACCGGTTCCATGTTCCCTAAAAATAACGATTCTTACGGGTTTTATTGTGGCCTTTTTATTATCTTGTTACCTCCCAACAGTCTCCTTATGGGGCACAGAGGTATGACCATCTTTTCCCTTTTGCTGTTCTTGCTCCTCCCGGTGCAGGGACAGGTGACCATTTTCCCTGTGGTCGACCGCGCCGCGCGCAACGAGCAGGTGGAGGTGATGCGGGTGGAGGTGAAAGAATCGCTCACGGTGATCGACTTTCTTTTCCATCCCTCTCCTTTGAGCGGCGAGAACGGCAACTGGACCTGCGTCGACCGCTCCACCTACATCACCCCCACGGGACGAGAAGAAAGGCTGTACATGATCATGGCCAAGGATATCTCCATCTGCCCGAAGATGACCAAGATCTACACCGACGAGAAGGAGCCTTTCACCTACCGGCTCAGTTTCCCGCCGTTGCCTCCGGATGTGCTCAAGATCGACATCGTCGGCAGGAACAGCCGTCTGGAGGGGGTCAACCTCACCAACATGGCCAACTATCCGCCTGCCGATTCGGCACCTTTCCGTACCCAGGAAGCTTTTCTCAGGTTCTTCTACGCTCGTCTCGACTCGCTGGATCCTATCGAAGGTCTTTGGAAACTGCTGGTCAGACGTCAGCATTATATGGGAGCGGGCAACTACCTCGACGAAGAAGCCCTGCCCCCCACGGTGGTGGCCATCATGCGAAAAGGTGATGTCTTTGAGACCTACGACGACACCGGACGCAACCGGAGGGAATATTTCAGGAAACTTTCGGGCAAAAAAGGCTATTTTTTCCGGACCGTCTATCCCGAGGTGGAAGGAGAAGCCTCGGCCTATACCATTTTCAGCGGGCCCGACCGCTTTTATCTGAAATATGAGCTGCCCGAAAGGCTAACCCATTATTACCTGCTGGGAGAGTACCTCCCCGGCACCAGGATGATCGAGATCGCCGAGTACCGCCGGGTGCAGCTCTCCGACAAGGAGACGGGACGCCCGGTGTTCGACCTCTCCCGGGACAGCAGCGAGCTGAAGGACCCCTCACCCTTTGGAGGTAGATGAAGATATTCCTATCTTTCCCCTCCTGACCGGTTATCGGAGCTCTGGTCATGGTCTCCCGGGACGCTTGGGTCGTTCGCGGCACCGGTCGAGCTCCACCGCGGTACAAGGCGAAAGGGTGACATTAAAAAAAGAAGAGACATGCGTATTGACATCATCGCCGTGGTCCCTGCCATCCTGGACGGTCCCCTGAACCAGTCGATCGTTCAGCGGGCACGTGACAAAGGGCTTGTGGAGATCGTGGTGCACGATCTGCGCGACTATACCGATGACCGTTACCGCAGTGTCGACGACTATGCGTATGGTGGCGGTGCGGGGATGGTGCTCAAGCCGGCACCTGTCTACCGGGCCATCCGCCATCTGCAGGAGGAACGCAGCTATAACGAGATCATCTACGTCACCCCCGACGGGGAACGGTTCGACCAGTCGATGGCCAACCGTCTCTCCCTTCAGGAGAACCTCCTCATCCTCTGCGGCCATTACAAGGGGCTCGACCAGCGTATCCGCGATCATCTGATCACGCGTGAGATCTCGATAGGCGACTATGTCCTCTCGGGCGGGGAGCTGGCCGCAGCCGTCATCACCGATGCCGTGGTACGTCTTCTTCCCGGCGTCCTCCACGACGAGACGTCCGCCCTGTCCGACTCTTTCCAGGATCATCTGCTCGCACCACCTGTCTACACACGTCCCGAGGTTTTCCAAGGCTGGCGGGTGCCGCCCGTGCTACTTTCCGGCGACCAGAAGAAGATCGAGGAGTGGCGTCTGGAACAGGCCATGGAAAAGACCAAACGCCTCCGTCCCGACCTTTGGAAGAAACTGGAGGAAGAGGGTCAGACCCCGGACTCCGGCGATACCGCACCGGAGGAGAAATAATACATCCTGGTCCGCCCCAGGACAAAAAAAAGCCCGGCGCTTGCCGGGCTTCATACCTCCGGAACGGGGTCATACCAGTGAACCTTTCTGCCGGAACACTTTGCGCACCTTGGCTACCATCTGGTTGCGCGTAAGATGATCCTCACTCTCGTAACCCGCCACGCGCGGCGCCAGATCATGGTGGCGCAGCAGCTCTTTGTAGAAGCGACGAGGCGTATGCGAGGGGCCGAAGACAAAGATCTCATCCGCATCCTTAATCTTATCCATGATGCTCCTGAAATAGCTCCTGAGCTGCTGCTCCTGACGCTTCGTCCTCTTCTTCTGCGGATTGACGTACATCCCTCCCAGACGGGAGTAGGGCTTGCGCTCCCCTTCGATGCGCACCCTCGTCTCCACCGGGGATTCCACCTCTTCCACCGTCACATGCCCTTCACGAAGCGTGATCACGTACGCATGCTCACTGTCCAGCCAGATTCCGGTTTGTATACCCATAACATTTAGTTTTTGAAAGTTAACGATCCAGTTACGGGTAACATCAAGAACATCTTAAATATAAGGAATCCTGCCATCTTTTCCAAGCCGGAGGCCCGGTCATGACTCACTTTTTGCATTTTTTAAGAATTATTCGTAACCTTGTGACAAATAATACCTTAAATGCCCCGGGGAAAGTTCAGGGAATGGATCTCCTCCCTCAATCCCTTGTCCGACTTTCTCAAGACCCGCAAAGAGCTGAAAGAGTTGGACAAGCGGAACAAGAAGCTGGAAAAGGAGCTGAAAGAGCTGGAGGAGAAGAGGAAGCGTCTTCTTTACCTCAATCAGTAAAGGAGGGGGAAGGGGTTTACCATCTCATCACCATCTGCATCTCGATCGTACGTGGAGGGCGGATATCTCCCGGGCGGCCCATCACCTCTTCGTTGAAGAGGTTCTTGCATACCAGGTAAAGACGCCATTTTTTCTCAAAGAGATAGCCGGTCCGCAGGTCGAAGACCGCCCGGCCGCGGCGGTGGTTTTCCCTGTATTCCGGATAGCCGGGCAGGATAAGGTTGCCGAGGAAAGGGTCCACAAAGACCGAATCGACCCGCTCCATGAAGCTGCGCCACACCATTGTCATGCCGGCCGTCCAGTTCCGCCACGTTCCTTCGGCTGAACCTTTCACCGCATGCCGGTAGCGGTATTTAAGGATGTTTTCCTTGGCATCGGAAATGTTCAGGTCGACGGGATGAAGGAAAAGATAACCCGCATGGAGCGCCCAGGTGACGGTCCCCTCCCGGCGTTCGAGGTGAGCCTGCACCTCCACACCGCTGATACGGGCTTTCTCCACGTTAAGAGCCTTGAAACCCACATACTTCAGACTTGGTGTAGTCACCCCCTCGGGGAGGTACATCCCGAACAGGAATTCGATCATATCACGATAACCGCTCATGAAGAAAGAGACGTCGGCAAACCCTTCCATCTTCCCGGCACGGAAAGGTTGCATCACGCCTGTTTCGGTGCTCCAGCCCTTTTCAGGACGCAGCCACGGGTTGGGGAAAATGTTCAGTGCCCCCAGACTGGTGGCTGTGAACTTCTCTGCCACCGAGGGATAACGGTAGCCCTGTCCTCCCGACAGACGCAGACGGGTGGCTCGTCCCAGACGGTAGTTGAGACCTGCCCGGAACACCGGCACCTGCTTCACATCGAAAGTATCGAGCCCGAAGATCTCCCATCTGCCGCCGGCCGTGAAAGACAGACGCTCCCCCGCCCTGCCATGCACCTGAAAGTAAAGGGCCGCCTCGTTGCTGTGGTGGTTGCCGTACAAGCGTGAAAAGACCCTGTTGTAATGCTCGAACAGTCCGGCAGAGAGACGCCATCTACCCACCTTGCGCTGGTAACGATACTCGGCCATGCAGCTGTTGAAGTGGTTGTCCTTGTCCGGGTTCTCCGTCATGTGATTGTTCACCGAGAAATATCGTGTGCGCAGCACATGCATCGCCCCGGAAGGGGTGGTGTAACTGAGGTGCGGATCGACATAGAGACGATACCCCCGTACGGGGGAGACGCCCACCCCGGCCTGTTTCCATGCTCCGGAATCGGCATCCTGCCAGAGAAAAAAACTGCTTTTGTCGACGAACATGCCGTTGAACGCCACGCCGAGGGAGAGGCCCCGCACCCTGGAAGGGCGGAACGACCAGGCGCCGTTGAGGCGGACCCGCCGGGCATATTCATCCTGCCGGTATCCGGTATTGCGGAAGAGGTCGCCTCCCGCCACCAAGCCGTGTCGTCCCTGTGTGCGGGCATGCAGGAAAGAGGCGCCGGCCCACCAGCGCGGATGCTCCCACCACATCATCTCGCGTCGCCGCGGCGGGAGATAAACACCACTATAGAGACGGACCTGCGTCACCGGCTGCGGCCCCGGCACCACCGTTCGCAGACGGATCACCCCGTTGAGCGCCGAAGAGCCATACAGCACCGAAGAAGCCCCCTTGATCACCTCCATCTGCGAGAGCGACTCCATCGGCAGAAAATCCCACTTCACGTCGCCGGCATCCCCCGACAACAGCGGCAGACCATCCACCACCACCAAAACACGGCTGCCCGCCCCGTAACTGTATCCGCTGCCACCACGGATGCTCGGCTGACCATCCAGGATATCCACCCCCGAGATCTTGTTGAGCACAGCATCCAGCGAAACGGCATTGTCCAGCTCCATCTCACGGGGACGCACCACCGTCATCGAGACATTCACCTCACTCAGACGCTGGGAGAACTTGTCGGCACTCACCACCACCTCGCTCAGCTGCTCCTCGGAAGGATGCAGGAAGATATCGGCTACGAGGGTATCATCATCCGGGATATTCACCTTTCGTTCCACAGGACGATAACCCACGAACTTCACATACAGAAGATATTCACCGGCAGGAAGACGCAGCAGATAGGTCCCGTCGGCACGGGTGGTGGTACCTTTGCCCTGCGACACATAGACCGCCGCTCCGGGCAATGGTTCTCCCGTCCCCGCATCGGCAACACGGCCGGTGACCACCCCCTGCGAGAATGAATCAAAAGGATACAGAAGGAAGAACAGGAACCATCCCCATATACGGAAGAGCCTCATGACCACAGGTTGTACCTCAAAAATAAAAAAAAAACGGCGGACGAATCGTCCGCCGTTCCCTTCCGTTCCTTATTCCTGTGCCCAGGACAAGAATCGAACTTGCACGGCCTAAAGCGGCCACCAGGCCCTCAACCTGGCGCGTCTACCAATTCCGCCACCTGGGCAATTATCTTTTTAACCGTTAAAAGAACGTTATCTCGCAGAATCCCTTTTTTCCCTAATGCTTTCTCTTTGCTCCAGGTGGCGGAATTGGCTCCCCTGCATCCCGGCTCCTCGCTCGATTGGTCCACAGGACCAATCCTCTCCGCTCGGCCCTGCCACCTGGGTATCATTCTCTTAACAAAGAACGCTATTTATCTCCACAGATAACAAAAGGCCGTGCCCCCTTGTTCCTTCTGCGGCCCCCGGCCTTTCTTGTGCCCAGAACAGGACTCGAACCTGCACGCTCTTGCGAGCACTAGTCCCTGAAACTAGCGCGTCTACCAATTCCGCCATCTGGGCATGTACTATTCTTAACCGTTAAAAGAACGTTGTATAGTAGAATCTCTTCTTTCCTAAACCTTCTCTTTGCTCCAGATGGCGGAATTGGCTCCCCTGCTTCCCGGCTCCTCGCTCGATTGGTCCACCGGACCAATCCTCTCCGCTCGGCCCTGCCATCTGGGCATATATAAAAAAAGAAAGAACGCTTTTCCTTTTCGGGGGTACAAAAATATAAAATTGTTTTGAACTGATAAAGATTTTTCTGAAAGTTTTTTCTTGGGTTCATCTGAAAAAATCCTGCCAACAGAAGTTTTTGGTAAGGATTTTGTTCAGGGGCAGGCGCAAGGAGGGACGATCATGAAGATACACAAAGATGCGGAAAGGGTGACCGATTCCCTGTTGAGGGGGATAGAGAAAAGACTGCTGAACTTTTTTGTACGGGTGCTGCCCCTGGAGATCCGGCCCGACCATCTCACGGGTATCGGCATTGCCGGAGCTTTGCTGATCACCATAGGGTATGCCCTGACGAACTACCATCCGGCCTGGCTGTGGCTGGCGTCGGCGGGGTTCCTGATCAACTGGTTCGGTGACAGCCTCGACGGCAGCCTGGCACGTTTCCGCAAGATCCAACGCCCCCTCTACGGCTTCTTTCTCGACCACAACGTCGACTCCATCTCCATCTTCCTCGTGGGACTGGGGCTCGGTCTCTCCCCCTACATGCACATGGCCATCGCTTTCTATGTGATCATCGGATATTTCATGCTGGCCATCAGCACCTACATCAATGCCTACCTGCAGGGATATTTCAAGATCACCTACGGCAAGATCGGTCCTACCGAGGCCCGTTTCCTGGCTATCCTCGGCAATACGGCTCTTTTCTTCCTCAACGAGAACCCCACCCTTCACCTGCTGGGTCAGGAGGTCACCTTCTTTGACCTGCTGGGACTGCTCACGGGAACCCTTTTCCTGGTGGGATACTTCTTTTTCTTCGTCAAAGACCTGCGCCGTATCGCCCGCCTCGATCCTCCCCGCGAACCCCGTGAGGGCGAAGAAGGCAGTATTGAATGATCCGTGCACCCTCGGTCATGGCTCCGTAAAAAGGAAAAACCATTTTTCTTTTGACGTTTTTGGGTTTATCTTTATCCAACCGTAACTGAGTCCTTTGTATCCATGACCCCGCACCTGCGCCACATCATCCCGGTCACCGTGCTTTTCATCTTTTTCCTGCTTCCGGGCAAGGCACAGGACACGCTGGCGCTCAGCAACCGCGATGTCATTGCCGGAGAGATCAAGGTGATGAACAAAGGGGTGCTTGAGATCGAGACCGACTACAGTAAAGAGGATCTGCGTATCGAGTGGAACGGCGTGCGGGCCATCCACACCCTCACCACCTTCCTCATCACCCTGACCGACGGAAGAAGATACCTGGGACGCCTCGAGACGGGACGCGACGGCAAGACACGTATCATGCTGGGATACAACAGAATGGTCGAAGTCAACCTTTCTGATGTCGTGGACATGCGACCCATCGAGGAGGATTTCCTCAGCCGCCTCTACGGCAACATGGGGGTGGGGTTCAGTCTTACACGTGCCAACCATTTCAAACAGCTCGACCTGCAGTTCAAATCGGGCTATCGCGCCGAGAAATGGCTGCTCGACGGATCCTCCAACATCATCTTCTCCCACCAGGACAGCATCAGCGACATTCGAAAGATCGACGGCAACCTGTCCTACTATTATTATCTCCCCCATGACTGGTTCACCATCACCGACTTCACCTTTTTCTCCAGTTCGGAACAGAAGATCCACCTCCGTACCAACGGCAACCTGGGAATGGGCTATTATTTCCTCCACACCAACGACGCCTACTGGGGCATCGGCGGCGGTCTCTCGTTCAACAACGAGAACTATTACGGAGAAGAGGACGACAAGAAAAGTATGGAAGGATTGGTGAAGATGGAACTGAATCTCTTCGATGTGGGGGATCTTTCCCTCAACACCAAGGTGGCTTTCTTCCCCGGCATCACCGAATGGGGCAGGATCCGTTCGACCATTGAGGTGAACGTCAAGTACGACCTCCCTCTCGACTTTTACATTTCCCTTGGCGGAACCCACAACTTCGACAACCGGCCCGCCGCAGGTGCCTCCCGTCACGACTACACCCTCCATACCGGCTTCGGCTGGAAGTGGTGAGGATGGATCGCTCTCCCGATCCTTCCGCCGGAGATCCGCCCCATCGTCAGCAAGTTATCCCTTCAGGCGTATCCGGGCCAGGTAGATGCCGGCTTTCCCTTCGTGGGAAGAGTAATAGCTGAC
>CAZRDX010000048.1:0-1565 GCA_964599235.1 uncultured Rikenellaceae bacterium | reverse complement strand
TAGGCCAGCAGTGCGGCGATCTGGAAATCATTGAGGAAGGGAAGACGACGCAGCTCCTCTTCGCCGGCCCTGTTGAGATCGATGGGATGACGTGCCAGCTCTTCGAGAAGCGACGTCAGGTCGCTCAGGTCCTCTTCCCCTTTTTGTTGGCGTACCGCCTCTTCGAGAGCCTGCTGCAGGGTGACATCCTGCAGAAAAATGTCCTCCTGTCCCGGCAGCGGCAAAGGGAGCACTGCCAGAAGGAACAGCATCATCCCTTATCTCACACCAGACGGCATCTATGTGGTGAACCGCGATGATCGTCGCGCCAGGACCGGTGTCAGAAGGTGTAGAGCAGTGAGAAATAAGGCGTGAAGCCCAGTTGCGGATGCAGGGTGAAGGAAAGATCACCCCGGAAGCCTTTGAAGATGTAACCCATTCCCATGGAGGGACGGGAGGGGTTGGTGGCATAACCTGCTCGCAGGAAAAAGTTCTCCAGAGCGCTCACCTCCACACCGGTACGGAATACTCCTGTCTCGTCGACCGTTTTCTCCGTCTCTACCGACACGAAGAGGATGTTCCGGAACTCATATCCTGCACCGACCCGGAAGATCACGGGCAGCGGTTCCCGTTCCGGGTTGGTCATCTTGCTGGCTGTGAAGTTATAGACATGGAACCCGAGGTAGAGGTTTTCCAGGGGTTGGGCGATGAACCCTCCTTCGGCCGACAGCGAATGGTAGGTTCCGTATTCATCGGCGATGTAGGTGGCGATGTAGTTGATCTGGATGCCGGCGGCGAACCTTTCTGTGAAAGCACGGCCGAAGGAGAGGCCGATGCGTGTGTCGTGATATTTGGAATAGCCGAAGTAATAGAAAAGCAGGCCCATCGTCCCGGGGCGCAGGGGGACGGCTGCCCCCAGGGCACTGAGCGAATACTGGGGTACGGCGAACTTGTTCTCGAAATGGAACCCCACCACAGGTTGTTTGATCCAGCCCAGCCCGGCCTGGTTGTGCGACAGCGACCACAGGTCGGGCATCATCACCGTGGCGTTGGCCATGGCCGAGAAACGGGCCCCCAGCAGGTAGTTGTTGGGAGAGGCAAGGAGGTGACCACTCCCCAGCCCGGCGGCCATCACCATCACCCACAGCAGGTGGCGGGATCGCCGGAAGGTATCAGTTGGTCTTGTAAGCATATTTTTTTACGGCCTTCAGTTCTTCGTTGGCCTTGACCACTTTTTTCTTCAGCTCATCCTTGAATTCTTTGAACCGCTCTGCCAGTCGTTCGTCGGCGAGGGCCAGCATCTGGATGGCCAGCAGCCCGGCGTTGCGTGCGGCGTTGACCCCCACCGTCGCCACCGGGATGCCGGGAGGCATCTGAAGGATGGAGAGGAGGGCATCCCATCCTTCGAGGGAGGCCTTGATGGGCACGCCGATCACGGGCAGGGTGGTCTGGGCGGCGATCACCCCCGGCAGATGAGCGGCCATGCCTGCCCCCGCAAGGATCACACGTACACCCCGCTCCTTCGCCGTGCGACTGAAACGCTCCACCTCCTCGGGCGTACGGTGCGCCGAAAGAGCCACCAGCTC
>CAZRDX010000047.1:0-3278 GCA_964599235.1 uncultured Rikenellaceae bacterium | reverse complement strand
ATATGCCTGGGAAGAACCACTCCATTCATTTAACAGCATTGTCTGTGAAGAATGTGGAGAGATGGTCATTGAAAAATATACCCGAAGAAAGAACGGGAAAATAGTCTGTAAAGATTGCCAATGACAGCTATCCCTGATCATTTTTTGTCAATTTTTCCCTATGTAACCGTCCAAAATCGCGGAAGATCTCGTCCCTGACCCTGCGGAAGACGGCCAGCACCTCTTCTTCGGTGCCCGTGGCTTCTGCCGGATCGTCAAAGCCGATATGCAGGCGGTGCCTCACCTCGCCGGTGAAGACAGGACGCATCTCCCGGGCCTCGTCACATACCGTGATCACATAGTCGAAAGAGTCGTAGATGAACTTTTCCACCGTTTTTGGAACGCCGGCACTGATATCTGTGCCTTTTTCCTGCATCACCTTTATGGCCAGGGGATGCACCTGCTCCCCCGGCTCCGTGCCGGCAGAGTACAGCTCCAGTGAATGATCTAATGACCGGAGAAAATCTTCGATCTTCCGGCTGCGGCAGATGTTGCCGGTGCATAAGATCAGGATCTTCATAATACAGAACAGTATATTACTTTGTATGCGGGTCACGAGCGGCTCGAAAAAAAATATTTTATTTTTAATCACGTACCAGGTTTAGCTATCCATAAATGGAAAAAACAACATCCGGCAGCAAAAGTTCTTTCGTCAAGATCCTTCTCAAGGCTTTACTTCTGCTTGTTACCGCTTCTCTTTTTTTCCTTCTTTGGTTCCTTTTCCGGTATCAGCTGATCGTACATACCAAGCCCCTGCCTGAGACGGGTCTGGTGGCGCCGGTACCGTCGGTGTTGCGTGAGGTGGATCCTTTCATCGGTACGGGGGGCTGGCCGTGGGTGTGCTCCCACAACCACCCCGGTGTGCAGGTGCCTTACGGCATGGTACGGCTGGGGCCTGAGACGGCCTCGCTGGTGACCCGTCGCCGCGCGCTCAACACCTCGGGATATTACTACGGCGACCCTTACCTACTGGGCTTCAGCCATACGCGTCTCGCCGGCACCGGCGCCACCGACGGCGGCCACTTCCTCATCACGCCGGTACGTGGGAGGGTGGCCCATCGTCATCTGATGCGGGGGTATTTCCTGCCTTTCTCTCACCGCCGGGAGAGCGCTTCACCGGGATACTATGCCGTGCGGCTGCGACGGCAGCACGTCACCGCCGAGCTGACGGCCACCCAACGGTGCGGTATCCACCGTTATACTTTCCGCGACCCCCGCAAATGCCGCCTCCTTCTCGATGTGGGCCACACGCTGGGCGATCCGCAGGAGTACCGGGCCCGCGACGGCTACGTACACGTGCTGGTGCAACACCGGGAGGTGGAAGGTCATATACGCACCTACGGCACCTTCGCCCGCCGCTACGGGGGTCAGGAAGTCTTCTTCGTCGCCCGTTTCGACAAGCCTTTCAGCGAATATGGTGTGTGGAACGAAGCGGGATATTTCCCCGGCCGCGACACCCTCAGCGGCGACCGTCCCGGTGCCGTCCTCACCTTCGCACATGAATCCCCCCATACTCAGGTGACCGTGCGGCTGGGCATCTCCTATATCAGCCTGGCCCATGCCCGGGAGAACCTGGATGCCGAGGCTGCCGGCAGGAGCTTCGACACATTGCTTGCCGCCGCCCGCCAGACCTGGATCAACAAGCTCGCAGCCGTACGCATCGAAGGGGGAACCCCCGCCCAACGCCGTATCTTCTATACAGCCCTGTTCCGTGTCTTTGAGATGCCCACCCTCTTCACCGATGTCAACGGTGCATACCGGGGATTTGACAAACAGGTGCATGTGGCCGACACCTTCCGCTATTTCACCGACATTTCATTGTGGGACACCTACCGCACCACCCATCCCCTCTATACCCTCATCGCCCCGGACGACCAGCGCGACATGGTGCGTTCGCTGGTGACCATCGCCCGTCAGGGAGGGTGGCTTCCCCGCTGGCCCTCGGGATACGGCTATACTGGTTCCATGATGGGTGCACCGGCCGACATTGTCATCTCGGAAGCATACCAGAAGGGTATCCGGGGTTTTGATGCGCTTTTTGCTTTCCGCAACATGGCCTCCTCGGCGCTGGCACCGCATCCGCGTGGGGCCGCTGCCTCCGGCCGGCGCTGCATCGATCTTTACCTGCGTTACCACTACTGCCCTGCCGACAGCACCGACGAGGCGGTGAGCAAGACCCTCGAGTACGCCTGGGCCGACGACGCGATCGGCCGTCTGGCTGCCGCACTGGGCAAGGAGGACAGCGCCGCTCTCTTCCGCACCCGCGGCCAATGGTATCGCAACATCTGGGACAGTACCACAAAGTTCTTCCGGCCACGTAACAGCGACGGCACCTTCACGGACAAGTTCCGTCCCACCCTCCTCACTTACCTCGACCGCACGGGCAAGTACACCGACGACTATGTCGAGGGCAGCGCCTGGCAGTGGCGGTGGGGCGTTCCGTGGGACCCGCAGGGCCTCATCGCCCTCTTCGGCGACACGGCATACTTCGTGAAGGAGCTGAACACATTCTTTGAAAAAGCTCCGAATAAACTGCAACCTCTTTTCTTCGGCCCTTACTACTGGCACGGCAACCAACCCGACCTGCACGCCGCCTGGCTCTTCAACGAGGCGGGTCGCCCCGATCTGACCCAACGCTGGGTAAGATGGATCCTGGAAAACAAGTACGATGACAGCTATGTGGGCCTCGAGGGCAACGACGACGGGGGCACCCTTTCCGCATGGTTCATCTTTGCCAGTCTGGGCCTCTACCCCATTGCCGGGACCGACATATACGAGCTCACCTCCCCCCTTTTTCCGAAAGCGGAGATCAGAATGGGGTACGGGAAAGTGCTCAGGATCGAAACAGAGAATTTCTCCCCCGACAGATCTCTTCTCCGGGAGATACGGCTGAACGGGAAGAAACTTGGGAAGTACAGCCTCAGACATCGTGAGATCGCCCAGGGCGGAACGTTGACTTTCATTTACAAGTAGGCCGTCTTTTTTCCCCGTTTCCATACCGGTCATTCGGCCTTTCGGCCTGTCAATATGCTCCTGGCGGAGCGTCATTAGCCACTTCGTGGCGTCATTGACTCCTTCGGGCGGTCATTGGCTCCGCAGGAGCCATTGCGAGGAGGAGCTCCGCTCCGACGAAGCAATCTCAACAATTCGCCCCTGCGGGGCTGTCATTGGCTCCGCAGGAGCGTCATTCTGCCCCTACGGGGCGTTGGGGAAAGATGCACAGTCACTGAAGTGGCTGC
>CAZRDX010000046.1:0-143320 GCA_964599235.1 uncultured Rikenellaceae bacterium | reverse complement strand
GTCCACCAGCTCGTCCAGAGGACTCTTGATGTCGGTCAGTTGCTTCGTGGTTACATGCGTGTAGATCATTGTGGTCTCGGGTTTGTTATGCCCGAGCAACTCCTGTATGTGGCGGATGTCTACCCCTCCTTCCAACATATGTGTGGCATAGCTGTGTCGCAGTGTGTGGGGAGTGACCCGCTTCCTGATCCCTGTTTGCCTTACAGCTTTCTGCAATATTTTCCTTACACTCGAGGCCGTATACCGTAAAGCGTGCTGACCGTTCAATAGATAAGTCTCCGGCCTGTACTCGGATATAGTTGTCTTTTTGAAAAAATACATATTCCCATCCCTTACTCCCGGTACCGGATCAGGAATATGCCGCATCATTTCGCTCTCAACCCCGTGTCATCTGTCCTGATTGCCGGAGTCTCCGAGGATACAAACCCTATAAAAATATAAAATATTTTTTTTCAGATCACCGGGAACGGTTACCGGTGCCGACGGGGGATGCCGGTTGAAGGCACCCGCACCGTGATGAACGAAGGACGCAACGACAACAGCAACCCGGTCTTCAGCGTCGAGCTGAAAGGGGGTAAGATCACCCGCAACGACACCCCCGTCATGACGCGCGAGTATGTGCGTTTCCGCGAGTGGGTCAGCGGTGAGCGTACCCGCAACAGATGGGACAATGTCTTCTTCATCACGGGAGAGGCATCGGGTACCACCTTCGGCGGCCACACCTGTCACAAGACCATTGTCAACCTGCCGGAGCGGGCACGTAGTTGCCGCATCATTAAGGGCGGGACGGTCTCTATCCGCATCGACGACCGTCCGCCCGTCATCCTCCACCATGGTGACGGCACCTGCGACAACAAGGCCACGCTCACACGCGACGAGGAGACGAAGGAGATCCTCCTGAAATATCACCCGTGCAAGAAGTTTTGACCAAAGGATTGAAGATGGTTATAAGCCGCTCCGAAGGAGTGGCCATATTGTTATGAATGTCAGTAAATAGTGATGAGTGGATTTTGGACAGCTACGTAGCGAACTACGTAGCATCCTACGTAGAAACTCTGTAATCATCAGTGTGTCAGGTAGATGTAGGGGTTGGTTTTTTGAGGATGTGGTTCAGGTTCCGTTCATCTTGTCCGGGCGAAGGGAACGGAGGAAGCGGCGGGTGATCTCGTCGATGTTGCCGGCGGCGGCCAGGGCTTTCACGTAGGCACTGCCGACGATGGCGCCGTCGAGCCAGCGGCACGCCTGCGCGAAGGTGGTGGCGTTGGAGATGCCGAAGCCGGCCAGCAGAGGATGTTGCAGCCCCATCTCCTTCAGACGCCGGAAGTAAGCCGTTTGTTCGGCAGAGAAAGAGTCGCGGGCACCGGTGGTGGCACGGGAGGAGACCACATAGAGGAACCCTTCGCCCTCCTTGTCGAGGTAACGGATCCTGTCGGGCGGCGTCTGGGGAGTGACCAGGAAGATGTTCTTCAGTCCGTGTTGCCGGAACAGGGGGCGGTAGTGTTCCAGGTACTCTTCGGCGGGCAGGTCGGGGATGATCATCCCGTCGATGCCTGCTGCTGCGGCGTCGCGGCAGAGATCTTCCATGCCGTAGCGCAGCACGGGGTTGAGGTAGCTCATCAGCAGCAGGGGTACGGGGCTGGCGGGGCCCACCCTGCCCACCTGTTCGAGGATGATGCGGAGGGTGATGCCCTGGTCGAGGGCCCGGCGGCTGCTCTCCTGGATCACCGGCCCGTCGGCCACAGGGTCGGAGAAGGGCACTCCCACCTCGATCATGTCGGCCCCGTGGCGTATGAGCGCACGCAGGACCTCCTCCGTGCTGTCACGACGGGGATAGCCGGCGGTGAAATAGAGGGAGAGGATGTTCCCTTGGCGGCGGGCAAAGAGCCGGTCGATCCTGTGGTTGTCCCGTTCTTTCTTTTCCATGGTCTTCAGGGTTGTGAGGGGTGTGTGTTCGTTCTTCCGTTGTGCCGGAGGATGGTCTCGAGGTCTTTGTCGCCCCGTCCGGAGAGGTTGATGATGATATGTTCGTCGCTGTGGAGGTGCAGTTTTTCGAGTAGGGCGAGGGCGTGGGCCGATTCGAGGGCGGGGATGATACCTTCGAGGCGGGCCAGCAGGCGGGTGGCCCGGAGGGCTTCCTCGTCGGTGACGGCGTAGAAGGTGGCGCGGCCGCTGTCGTGGAGGTAGCTCAGCAGAGGGCCTATGCCGGGATAGTCGAGGCCGGCCGAGATGGAGTAGGGTTCGGTGATCTGGCCGTCGTCGTCCTGGATGACGTAGGTGCGGCATCCGTGGAGGATGCCGGTATGTCCGAGGGCGAGGGTGGCGGCGGTCTCGCCGCTGTCGACGCCCTTGCCGCCGGCCTCGGCACCTATCAGCTGCACCCTCTCATCCTCGAGGTAGTGGTAGAAGGCGCCGGAGGCGTTGCTGCCGCCGCCCACGCAGGCGATCACCCTGTCGGGATGGTCGCGTCCGCTCTGGCGGGGGAACTGCCACAGCAGCTCCTCGCTGATCACCGACTGCAGCCTCGCCACCATGTCGGGATAAGGATGCGGCCCCACGGTCGAGCCGATGAGGTAGTAGGTCTCTTCGGGATGGCTGATCCAGTCGCGCAGGGCCTCGTTGACGGCATCCTTGAGCGTGCGATTGCCGGAATGTACCGGCACCACGGTGGCGCCCAGCAGCTGCATCCGCTCGACGTTGGGACGCTGTCTTTCCACGTCCAGGGCGCCCATGTAGACGGTACAGCTCATGCCCAGACGGGCGCTGACGGTGGCCGTGGCCACGCCGTGCTGGCCGGCACCCGTCTCGGCGATGATGCGTTGCTTGCCCAGACGACGGGCCAGGAGGATCTGGCCCAGCGCATTGTTGATCTTATGTGCGCCGGTGTGGGTCAGGTCCTCGCGTTTGAGGTAGATGTGGGTGCCATAGTGCTCGGAGAGACGCTCGGCAGGATAGAGGGGGGTAGGGCGTCCGGCATAGTCGTTCAGCAGACGACGGTACTCTTCCCGGAAGGCGGGATCTTCCAGCACGCCGAGGTAGCGTTCCTGCAGCTCTTTCACGTTGGGCCACAGCATCTCCGGCACGTAAGCCCCACCAAAGGGGCCATAGAAGCCCTGGGCATCGGGATGGTAACGGCCCTCTGTTCTTGTTTTCATGAGCGGAGTCTTTTGAGGAAGGTCCTGATCTTTTCGATGTCTTTGAGGCCGGGGGAGGTCTCGAAGCGGCTGTTGAGGTCGAGGCCGGCGAGGCCGGGCAGCCTGAGGCGGGGCAGTTCGTCGAGGATGTCTGTGTCGATGCCGCCGCTCAGCAGCCAGGGGATGTCGAGGGAGTAATGGGCGAGGTGGCGGGGGTCCCACCGCCGGCCGCTGCCGCCGCGTCCCGGGGAGGAGGTATCGAAGAGGAAGAGGTCGGCCACCCCGCGGTACTCTTCCAGCTCACGATCGTCGGGCGGCCCTTCGACGGCGAAGGCCTTGATGATGCCGGCGCCGCTCTCTTCGCGTATGCGTCGGCAGTAGGCGGCCGTCTCGTCGCCGTGGAGCTGCACCAGGTCGAGACCGTAGCGTTTCACCCGGGCAGTGACGGTGCAGGGGTTCTCGTCGACGAACACCCCCACCTTCTTCACCGTGGGCGGCACCGCCGCGACGGCAGCGGCCGGCAGCGGCAGGGCATAACGCGGCGAAGGAGGATAGAAGATGAAGCCGATATAGTCGATCCCCAGCGTCACAAGCTCGCGGATGTTCTCCGGGTCGCGCATGCCGCAAACCTTCACCCGGAGGTTCCGTATCTCTTCTTTGTTCATGGTTCTTCTCTTTTTGACATTATGTCCCGGCATTGCCGGATGAAGGTCTTGCAGGCGTTGCCCGGGTCTTCTTCGCGCATGAAGGTCTCGCCGATGAGGAAGCCCCGGTATCCGGCATCGATGAGGCGGACGATGTCGGCGGGGTCGTCGATGCCGCTCTCGCTCACTTTGGTGAGTTCGCGGGGGATGATCGGGGCCGCCTCGAGGGAGTTCCGGAGGGAGACCTCGAAGGTGGTGAGGTCGCGGTTGTTGACGCCGACGATCACCTCCTCGTCGGGCATCTTCACCAGCTCGAGAGGGTCGTGGATCTCGAAGAGCACTTCGAGGCCCAGCTCGCCGGCGAGGCGGGTGAGACGGACGAGCTCTTTCTTCTCCAGGGCGGCGGCGATGAGGAGGATGGCGTCGGCGCCGAGGGCTTTGGCCTCCACCACCTGGTACTCGTCGATGACGAACTCCTTGCGCAGCAGGGGCAGGGAGGTGTGTTCGCGTGCTTCGGTGAGGTCGTCGCAGCTGCCGTCGAAGAAGGGGACGTCGGTGAGCACCGAGACGGCTGCGGCACCGGCGGCCTCGTAGGCGGGCACGATGGTGGCGGCGCGGGCGCCCTCGTGGATGAGTCCTTTGGAGGGGGAGGCCCGCTTGAACTCGGCGATGACGGCCGGCGGCGCCACCGTGGTGAGCGACCCGCGCAGCGAAAGGGTGTCGCGGCCGAAGAGAGTGCTGCGCTCCAGATGACGGTAGGGCACCTCTTTTTTCCGTTGCCACACTTCCCGTTCTTTTTCCCGCAGGATGATGTGAAGGATGCTCATGGCTGCATATCTATGAGTTTCCGGAATGTTTGCAGGGCCCGGCCTCCGTCGAGACTTTCGCGGGCTTTTTCGAGGGCTTCGTCGCGGCTGAGGCCGGGGAAGTAGCATTGCAGGGCGAGGGCGCTGTTGGCCACCACCACGTTGTGGCGGGCGGGTGTGCTTTGGCCGTGGAGGATATCGAGGAAGATGCGGGCGTTCTCCTCGACAGTGGCGCCGCCGGCCAGCTCGTCGGGCGTGCAGGCGGGCAGGCCCAGGGCGGCGGGGCTGAGCCTCTCCTCGCCGCGGCGGGTGAGGAGACGGGTCTCGCCGGTGAGGCTCACCTCGTCGTAGCCGTCGAGGCTGTGGACCACGGCGTAGTCGATGCCGGCATCCTCGAGGACACCCCGGTAGAGGTCCTGCACCTCGAGGCTGAAGACGCCGGCCAGCTGGCTGCGGGGCCGCGCGGGGTTGACCAGCGGCCCGAGGATATTGAAGAAGGTCTTGACACGGAGGGCTTTCCGCACGGGCGCCACCTGTTTGAGTGCGGGGTGGAAGAGGGGGGCATGCAGGTAACAGATGCCGGCTTCCTCGAGCTCGCGCCGCAGCTTATGCGGGTCGGACGAGAAACGGTAGCCCAGGTGTTGCAGCAGGTCGGACGAGCCGGCAGCCGAGGTGGCGGCGGCATTGCCGTGTTTGGCCACGAGGGCGCCCGCGCCCGCACAGACAAAGGCGGTGAGGGTGGAGATGTTGAAGGTGTTCTTCCCGTCGCCGCCGGTGCCGCACACATCCAGCAGGTGCAGGTCGTCCAGCCCGGCGGGCACGGCCAGCAGGAGGAGGGCCTCGCGGAAGCCGGCCAGCTCGGCAGCCGTGACGGCACGCATGCGGTAAGCCATCAGGAAGGCGGCGAGCTGGGCCTCGGGGTAAGCACCCCGGCCGATGTTCAGCATCACCTCATAAGCTTCCTCGCGCGTCAGCGCCTCTCCGCGGGAGAGTCGTTCCAGGATCTCTTCCATGTTCATGAAGTTTGCAGGTGGGACATAAGTTGTTTCAGCTTTCGATCCAGTTCCGTATCATGCGGTATCCGTGTTCGGTCATCACCGATTCGGGGTGGAACTGCACGCCGCGCACGTCGTAAGAGGCATGGGAGAGGCTCATGATCCTCTCCTGGTCGTCGACGCTGGTGATGATGAGGTCGGCGGGCAGGTGATCGCGGTCGACCACCCAGGAGTGGTATCTGCCGGCGGTGAAAGGGTCGGGGATTTCCCGGAAGAGGAGGTCGTCGTGGACGATGTGGATGGGGGTACGGATGCCGTGGTAGGGTTCTTCGAGGTTGATGAGGCGGCCGCCGAAGGCTTCGGCGATGGCCTGGTGGCCGAGGCATACGCCGAGGAGGCTTTTGTGGGGTGCCCAGTGCCGGATGATCTCCAGCGTGCGGCCCGCCTCGGCCGGGATGCCCGGCCCCGGAGAGAGGAGGAGCTTGTCGTAGGGGGCCAGATCCTCGGCCGTGACGGCATCGTTGCGGAAGACCTCCACGTTGTCCCCGGTGAGCTCACGCAGGTAGTGGACCAGGTTGTAGGTGAAGGAGTCGTAGTTGTCGATGACGGCGATCTTCATGGCGGAGAAGGGTTAGGGTTCACAGTTCGCGGGCGAGTTGCAGGGCTCTTTTGAGGGCGGCCAGTTTGTTGCTGACCTCCTGCAGTTCGTTCTTTTCTATGGAGCGGCTGACGATGCCGGCGCCGGCCTGGTAGTGCAGGGTGTTTTCCTTGCTGAGGAAAGAGCGTATCATGATGGCGTGGTTGAGGTCGCCGTTGGCGTGGATGAAGCCTATGGCGCCGCCGTAGAAGCCGCGGGCCACGGGCTCGATCTCGTCGATGAGCTGCATGGCGCGGTACTTGGGTGCGCCGGTGAGGGTGCCCGCAGGGAAGGTGGCACCGAACATCTCAAAGGCCCGGGAAGCATCCTCCAGACGGGCCGAGACGGTCGAGACCATGTGGATGACGTGCGAGTAGAACTGTATCTCGCGGAGTTTCTCCACCTTCACGTCGGTGCCGTAGCGGCTCAGGTCGTTGCGTGCCAGGTCGACCAGCATGATGTGTTCGGCGTTCTCTTTCTCGTCGCCTGCCAGCCGGAGGGCTCTTTTCTTATCCTCTTCGTCGTTGCCGGTGCGGCGGAAGGTGCCGGCGATGGGGTTGATGTAGGCGCGGCCGCCGGCGATCTTCAGGTGGGTCTCCGGCGAGGAGCCGAAGATGCGGTAGTCGCCGTAGTCGAAGTAGAAGAGATAGGGCGAGGGGTTGACCGACCGCAGGGCGCGGTAGAGGGTGAAGTCGTCGCCCTCGAAAGACTGCTCGTAACTTCGCGACAAGACGATCTGGAAGACGTCGCCGCGGTAGCAGTGCCTCTTGCCGCGGGCCACCATCGCCAGGTAATCGTCGTCGGTGAGCGGTGAGCTCTCCTCGCCCGTCAGGCGGAAAGGGCCGGTGGTGACGGACATCTTGTCGATGAACATCGCCAGACGGTCGAGCTCCGAGGTCTCGCCGGGGAAAAGGTTCTCGGAGAGGGTCATGGTGTTGTTGAAATGGTTGATGGTGATGATGTAGCGGTAGAGGCTGTAGCGGATGTCGGGGATGGTGTGACGAGAGGCGGGGGCATGGAGGTGGATGGTCTCGAAATACTGTACGGCGTCGTAGGAGACATAGCCGAAGAAAGCGTTGGCGGGGACGGAGCCGTCATGTTCAAAGCGGAAGCGTTGCATGAAGCGCTGCAGATGGGGTGCGAACGATCCTTCCAGGCGGGTGTCGTTCACGGTGTGGCCGCGTATCTCCTCGCGCACATGGTGGTCGCTGACGCTGATCGAGGCGACGGGCTGCAGACAGAGGATGGAGAGGCTGTCCTCGCTGCTGTGGTAGTCGGAGCTCTCCAGCAGCAGGGCCCCGGGGAAGATCTCCCGCAGTTTCAGGTAGAGGGCCACCGGCGTGGTGGTGTCGGCCAGCGCCGGACGTGTCAGGGTGGTGATCGTGTGTCTTTCCATCGTCTCCGTTTTTTTCCAACAAAAAAGGCTTACCGTAAATCCGGTAAGCCTTCGCTTTTTTGCATGCCAGCTTCCTCTTTACGGTAAGGTCTCCTTATCGTAAAGCCACCACCAGCATGTATTTTTTATGAAGGTCATCTGTTGCAACCCTTTTGCGGCGGTAAAGTAAGGAAAATTTTTTTTAAGCTGCAATGTCAGGCCACTTTCAGTTTTCTGAGGTTGACCCCTTCGAGTTTTTCTTTGGCGTATTTGAGGGTGATGGTAAGTTTTTTCTTGTTTGTTCCTGGCACGTGGTACATGGCGTCGGTCATGATGGTCTCGCAGATGGATCGCAGGCCGCGTGCGCCGAGTTTGAATTCGATGGCTTTGTCGACGATGTAGTCGAGCACCTCTTTGTCGAACGACAGTTCGATGCCGTCCATCTTGAAGAGTTTGATGTATTGTTTGATGATGGCGTTTTTGGGTTCGGTGAGGATGCGGCGCAGGGCGTCGCGGTCGAGGGGGTGGAGGTAGGTGAGCACCGGCAGGCGGCCGATGATCTCGGGGATGAGGCCGTAGGCCTTGAGGTCTTGCGGTGCGATGTATTGCAGGAGGTTTTCCTTGTCGATCTGTTCGCGTTGTTTGGAGGCGCCGAAGCCCACCACCTGGGTGTTGAGGCGTTGGGCGATCTTCTTCTCGATGCCGTCGAAGGCCCCGCCGCAGATGAAGAGGATGTTCTTGGTGTCGACGGGGATCATTTTCTGTTCGGGGTGTTTGCGTCCGCCCTGGGGTGGCACGTTGACCACCGACCCTTCGAGGAGCTTGAGGAGGCCCTGCTGGACCCCTTCGCCCGAGACGTCGCGCGTGATGGAGGGGTTGTCGCCTTTGCGGGCGATCTTGTCGATCTCGTCGATGAAGACGATGCCTTTTTCGGCAGCCTTGACGTCGTAGTCGGCCGCCTGCAGCAGACGGGTGAGGATGCTTTCGATGTCCTCGCCCACATAGCCGGCTTCGGTGAGCACCGTAGCGTCGACGATGGTGAAGGGCACATGCAGCATCTTGGCGATGGTGCGGGCCAGAAGGGTCTTGCCCGTGCCCGTCTCGCCCACCAGGAGGATGTTGGATTTCTCGATCTCGATGTCGTCGTCGTCGGCCGGCTGCAGCAGTCGTTTGTAATGGTTGTAGACGGCCACCGAGAGGTATTTCTTGGCCTCTTCCTGGCCGATGACGTACTGGTCGAGGAACTTCTTGATCTCGGTGGGTTTGAGAAGCTGGATGTCGTGGAGGTTGAAGTCGCTGCGACCTTTCATCTCCTCTTGGAGGATGCTGTAAGCCTGTTCGATGCAGTGGTCGCAGATGTATCCGTTGATCCCCGAGATGAGGAGGTTGGTGTCTTTCTTTTCGCGTCCGCAAAAAGAACAGCGTTCCATGGGACCTGTGTTTTGTTTCATAGCAAAGTTACAAAATAATCACCGGGGGAGGAGGCCCTTCCCGGTGAAAAGGGTGGTGTGGATGGTTCGGGATTATTTTTTGTTGTTGTTCCGGACGAGGATCTCGTCGATCATGCCGTATTTTTTGGCTTCTTCTGCGGTCATCCAGAAGTCGCGGTCGGCGTCTTTGGCCACTTTCTTGATGGAGTTGCCGGTATGTTCGGCGATGATGGCGTAGAGTTCCTGGCGCAGTTTGACGATTTCGCGGGTGGTGATCTCGATGTCGGAGGCGGGGCCCTGGACGCCGCCCATGGGCTGGTGGATCATCACGCGGGAGTGTTTCAGTGCCGAGCGTTTGCCTTTGGTGCCGGCACACAGCAGGATGGCGCCCATGGAGGCGGCCATGCCGGTGCAGATGGTGGCCACATCGCAGCCGATGTACTGCATCGTGTCGTAGATGCCCAGGCCGGCATAGACCGACCCGCCGGGCGTGTTCAGATAGATCTGGATGTCCTTGCCGGGGTCGGACGATTCCAGATAGAGCAGCTGCGCCTCGACAATGTTGGCCACATAATCGTCGATGGCCAGGCCGACGAAGATGATGCGGTCCATCATCAGCCTCGAGAAGACATCCATCGAGGCGACGTTGAGCTGCCGTTCCTCGATGATCGTGGGCGAGATGTAGTTGTTGTAGACCCGGGCATACTCATCCAGGGTGAGGGAGTTGATCCCCAGGTGTTTGGTGGCGTATTTGCGGAAATCGTCGTTCATTTTCTTTGCATCCATGGTGGTAATATTTTTGTTCGCTCAAGATAGCGTTATTTTTTCTCTTTTTCTTTTTCGTCTTTTTTCTCATCCTCTTCGAGGATCTTGCGGAACTTGTCGCGCGACACTTCTTTTTCGTCGAGTTTGATGACGCTCTTCAGGTGGTCGAACACTTTGTTGTTGAGGATGGATGAGACGATGCGGTTGTATTCGTCCTCTTTTTTGAGGATCTCGTTGGCGTACTGTTCGATCTGTTCGTCGGGCAGGTTACCCAGGCCGTACTGGCGGAACTGTTCGCGGGTGAGGGCCTTGGCGTATTCCTTGATCTCTTCGTGGGTTACCTGGATGTTGGCCGAGGCTGCGATCTTGTCGCGGATGATCTGCCAGCGCAGGTCCTCGAGGAAGAGGTCGAACTCCTTCTCGATCTGTTCGGGGGTGTATTTTTCCTTGTTGGTGGCGATGAGCCAGCGCTTGAGGAAATCTTTGGGGAGAGGCACCTCGATGAGGGAGAGGAGTTTTTTCCGGACGTCTTTCTGGTATTTGGCGTTGCTGTCGAGGCCGAGCTGGTATTCGAGCGACTCGCGTATTTTTTGGACGAAGGTGTCGTGGTCTTTCACCACGTCCTTGCCGAAGAGACGGTCGTAGGTCTCCTGGTTCTCTTCAGCCTTCTGGAAGCGGCGGATGTCGCGGATCTCGAAAAGGAAGTAAGGGCTGAGATCTGCCAGCTCTTCTTTTTTGATCTTGAGGGTGTTGGCTCTCTCTTCCTCGTCGGGGATGACCTTTTCGAGGGGGACGATGACTTTGTCGCCTTTTTTTCTGCCGAGCAGTTCCTTGCGGGTTTTCTTGTCGGTCACGGCCGGCATGTTGATGACGGCGTTCTCGGCATGGTGGCCGTCGGGGAGGGGTTCTCCCTGTTCATTGGCTTCGGTGAGGGTGCCTTCGAGCATGTCCTCGTCGTCCACCTCGTCGACGCTCACCATGCTGCCCAGCTGGGCGAGGTAGTTGTCGATGGTTTCCTGCAGCAGCTCGTCGTCGATCCTGATCTTGTAGTAAGGCACCTTGATCCTTTTGGAGAGGTTGATCTCCGGATCGGGGGCCAGCCCCAGGTCGACGTAGAAGCGGAAGACGGTGTCCTTGTTCCAGTCGAACTCATCCTTTTTTTCCTCGTTGGGGAGGGGTTCGCCCAGGACGTTGAGTTTGTTGTCGCGGATATAGTTGGTGACGGCTTCGTTGAGGATCTTGTTGACCTCGTCGACGAGGACGGGGGTGCCGTACATTTTTTTGATGAGCCCCAGGGGCACGTGGCCGGGGCGGAAGCCGTCGAGACGGGCTTTCTTGCGGTAGTCGCGCAGGATCCTGGTCACGCGCTCTTCGTAATCCTCGGGGCCGATCTCCACGGCCAGGGTCAGGTTCAGATCGTCTGTTTTTTCCTGAGTGATGTTCATGTCCAAAAAATTATACGTGTTAAAAAAACCGCTCGGCGGCGGTTCCTGCTCCTTGCGGCTGTAACAGATGTTGTGCGGATGAAGGGACTCGAACCCCCACGCCCGAAGGCATCAGATCCTAAATCTGACGCGTCTACCAATTCCGCCACATCCGCAAAAGCGGCGCAAAGATACAAAAAAAATCTGAGGCTCCCATCTTCAAGAAGGTGAGGATGAAAGAAAAGAGGGAAGAAGGGACGGGCATTTTTCTTAACTTGGGGAGGTATTCTTGCTGTTTTAAAAAAGGAATGTCATGAAAAGGAGTGCAGCATGGGGACTGGTGGTCCTGGCGGTGTGGTTCAACGGCTGCGGTCAGAGCGGTAGTGCCTCACGTGAGGCGGGGCAGCCGGCACGAGACAAGGAGAAAAAGGTATACATCGATGCCAGGGTGCTGGAGAAGATGTGGATGAGTGCGCCGGTGCTGCGGGTGCCGGAGAGTGTTCTTTATGACACCGTGCGTGATGTGATTTATGTCTCCAACATCGACGGTCGCCCGGACGCACACGACGGGAAGGGTTTCATCGCCCTGCTGGGGCCTGAGGGCAAGGTGCGGCGACGGGAATGGGTGACCGGGTTGGATGCGCCCAAGGGACTGGGGTTCTTTGGGGAGCGGCTGTATGTTTCCGATATCAACGTTCTGGTGGAGATCGACATCCCTACGGCGAAGGTGGTGAAGCGTTATGAGGCGTCGGAGGCGGTCTTCCTGAACGATGTGGCCGTGGATGCCGAAGGGCGTGTTTATGTCTCTGATATGGGAGCTTCGGCCGTTTACCGTCTGGAGAACGGGAGGTTCTCCCTGTGGGTGAAGGATCCCCGTCTGAACGGTCCCAACGGCCTGCTGGCCGAAAAGGGGAGGTTGCTGGCGGGGCTGAAGGACCGTATCGTCAGCATCGACCCTGTGAGCGGGGAGATACGGGACTACATCCTCCATACGGGGAGCATAGACGGTCTGGAGGCGGACGGCCACGGCGGCTATCTCATCAGCGACTGGCGGGGGCATGTCTACCGTGTGGACACCACGGGCCAAAAAGAGCTGTGGCTCGACACCACGCCTGCCGGGATGCAGGCTGCCGACATCGATGTGGTGGCCGGCAGATCGCTCCTGCTGGTGCCTACTTTCCGGGACAACCGCGTGGCGGCTTACCGCATCAAAAGGAAGTGAGCATGTCCTTTTTCAGCTGATGAAGCGGATCGTGAGGGGGTAGGTCCACAGCTCTCCCCGGCTGGCCCTCACCGCCCCGATGATGGGGTAGATCACGGCGAGGAGTGCCAGGATGATGAGCAGCGGGATGCCTATGAACAGCAGGGTGAGAAGGGATCCCACGATGGTGTAGATGATGAGGCTGATGATCCAGTTCATCACCATCTTTCCGTGGGCGTCCACTTCCGGGAACTCCTCCCGGTTGGTGAGCCACATCACCAGGGGAAGGATCAGTCCTGCGAGGGGGAGGATCAGTCCGCCCAGCTGGCTCAGATGAAGGAAGACCAGGAAGGTCTGCATCTCCATGCCCCAGGGTTTCCTTTCCCGGATCGGGGGAGGGGGTATGATATCTTTGTGTGTGGCCATGGTATCGGGTTTTTAAGGGTTTTTTCTCAGTTCGAAGTTCTTTCCGAGGTAGACGCGGCGTACGTGTTCATCTTCGGCCAGTTCTTCGGCCGTGCCGGCTTTCATGATGGTCCCTTCGTAGAGGAGGTAGGCTCTGTCGGTGATGGAGAGGGTTTCGTGGACGTTGTGGTCGGTGATGAGGATGCCGATGTTCTTGTCCTTGAGATGTGCGACGATCTCCTGGATATCCTCGACGGCGATGGGGTCGACGCCGGCGAAGGGTTCGTCGAGGAGGATGAAGCGGGGTTTGAGGGCGAGGGCGCGGGCGATCTCGGTACGGCGTCTTTCGCCGCCGGAGAGCTGGTTGCCTTTGTTTTTACGAATCTTCTGGAGCCCGAATTCTTCGATGAGGGATTCGAGCCGTTCCCGTTGTTCTTCTTTGGGCATGTCAGACATCTCCATCACGGAGAGGATGTTGTCCTCGACGCTGAGGCCGCGGAACACCGAGGCTTCCTGGGCGAGGTAGCCGATGCCCAGGCGGGCACGTTTGTAGACGGGCAGGCTGGTGATCTCCAGATCGTCGAGGAAGATCTTGCCCGAGAGCGGGCGTATCAGTCCGACGATCATGTAGAAGGTGGTGGTCTTACCGGCGCCGTTAGGGCCCAGGAGGCCGACGATCTCTCCCTGCTCGAGGGAGATCGAGACATGGTCGACCACTGTGCGCTTGCGGTATTTTTTCACCAGGTCCTGTGTCCAGAGTCTCATGGCCGGTCTTTCTTATTTTCAGGATCTTCGTTATGTTTTTCTTCTCCTTCTTTTTCGTCGTTGCCGGGCCGGGGTGGGGTGCGTGGGCTTTCGTCGCTTCCCACCATCTCGGTCGGTTCGCTTGTCTCCTCTTCCGGTGAACCTTCTCCGGTCATTTCACTGAAAGGAGGGTAGGGGTCGTCGTCGGGGATGTCCTGAGCTTCTTCGTCGGCGGTGCCGGGAGCCGGTTCGTCCGGTTCTTCGCTTTTTCCGGCCGGGTCGTTACCGTCGCGGGGTGGAGCAGGCTCTTTGTTCTCGGGTTCTTTGGGAGGTTCGTCGTTGTCGTTCCCGTCGTCGGAGAAGGTGGCTTCCTGGCGTTTCATCACGCGTGCGGAGATCCAGATGCTTACTTCGTAAAGGATCACCAGGGGGATGAAGACCAGGATCTGACTGAAGACGTCGGGCGGGGTGATGATGGCTGCCAGCAGCAGGATCACCACGATGGCATGGCGGCGGTAACGGCGGAGGAAGTCGGGGGTGATCAGTCCGATCCTGGTGAGGAAATAGACGATCACGGGCAGCTCAAAGGTGAGGCCGCCGGCCAGGGTGACGGTGGTGACGGTGGAGATGTAGGAGCGCAGGTTGATGCGGTTGATCACCTCCTCGCTGACGGAATAGGAGCCGAGGAAATTGACCGACAGAGGTGCGATGATGTAATAGCCGAAGAGGACGCCCAGCAGGAAAAGGGTCGAGCTGTAGAAGACGGCGCCGCGGGCGTACTTTCTTTCTTTCTCGTACAGGGCGGGGCGCATGAAACGCCAGAACTCCCAGAAGACATAAGGGATGGCCACGATGAGCCCGGCCAGGAGGGAGACCATGATGTGGGTGGTGAACTGGCCGGCCATGTTGATGTTGATGATCTCCAGGGGCTTGCTGTTGATGCAGAGCTTGGGGATATGCACCATCTCCCCCAACCGGCAGAGCATGCGGTTGGTGAAAAAGGAAGGATCCTTGGGAGCCAGGATGATGCGGTCAAAGATGATGTTGTGATAGATAAAAGCCACCACCGCCATGACGAAGACGGCCAGTGTGGCCCGGATAAGATGCCAGCGCAGCTCTTCCAGGTGCTCCAGAAAGGACATCTCATTGGGATTCTTGCGTTTGCGGGCCATCTTTCGTGGATGAAAAAGGGTTTGCACGTTCCTGGCTACAAAGAAAAGAAACTTATCACAAATACCTTGAGGTTGTTTGAAAATTCAAACTATCTTACTATATTTAAGATTTAAAGCTGAAAAAAATCGTATTTTTGCAAGCTTTTTTGAGACAAGGACATTGTAGGGGGAGTGGAAAATGAGTGTGCGTGCAGACATTTCGTTGCAGGGATATCTGAAGAAGTATTTTGGTTTTGACACGTTCAAGGGGAACCAGGAGGTGATCATCCGCAATCTGCTGGACGGGCGTGATACGTTCGTGCTGATGCCGACGGGCGGAGGCAAGTCGCTTTGTTATCAGCTGCCGTCGCTGATCCTGCCGGGGACGGCGATCGTGATCTCGCCGTTGATCGCTTTGATGAAGAACCAGGTGGATGCGATGCGCAACTTCGTGAGCACGGAGGACGGCATCGCGCATTTCCTCAATTCCTCGCTTTCGAAGGCGGCGATCCAGCAGGTGAAGCAGGATGTGCTCGACCAGAAGACGAAGTTGCTTTATGTGGCGCCGGAGTCGCTGACGAAGGAGGACAATGTGGAGTTCCTGAAGCAGGTGAACATTTCCTTTTATGCCGTTGATGAGGCGCACTGCATTTCGGAGTGGGGGCATGATTTCCGGCCCGAATACCGGCGCATCCGTCCGATCATTGACAAGATCGGCAGGGCTCCGGTGATCGCGCTGACGGCCACTGCCACGCCGAAGGTGCAGCACGACATCCTGAAGAACCTAGGCATCCTGCATGCCAATGTGTTCAAGTCGTCGTTCAACCGTCCGAACCTTTATTACGAGGTGCGGCCCAAGGTGAATGCGACGAAGGAGATTATCAAGTTCATCAAGGCCAACCCGGGCAAGTCGGGTATCATCTATTGTCTGAGCCGCAAGAAGGTGGAGGAGCTGGCCGAGACGCTGCAGGTGAACGGCATCAAAGCGTTGCCCTACCATGCGGGGATGGACTCGGCCACCCGTTCGGCCAACCAGGACAAGTTCCTGATGGAGGAGGTGGACGTGATCGTGGCCACCATCGCCTTTGGCATGGGCATCGACAAGCCGGACGTGCGTTTCGTGATCCATTATGACATTCCCAAAAGCCTGGAGGGATATTATCAGGAGACGGGACGTGCCGGGAGGGACGGCGGTGAAGGACGCTGTATCACCTTCTACAGTTACAAGGATATCCAGAAGCTGGAGAAGTTCATGCAGGGTAAGCCGGTGGCGGAACAGGAGATCGGCAAACAGCTGCTGCTGGAGACCACCGCCTATGCCGAGTCGGCCGTATGCCGGCGGAAGATGCTGCTCAACTATTTCGGCGAGGACTACACGGAAGAGAACTGCGGCGCCTGTGACAACTGCATCCACCCCAAAAAACAGTTTGAAGGCAGGGATTACGTGCTGAAGGCTTTGAAAGTGATCCTGGCCGTGAACGAAAAGTTCAAGGCCGACCATGTAGCCAGCATCCTCAGCGGCAAAGCCACCTCCGCGGTCAAATCGTACCGTCATCATCATCTGGATGTCTTCGGTATCGGGAAAGAGAAGGATACCAAGTTTTGGGGTGCCGTATTGCGGCAGATGCTGGTGGCCCATCTCATTGAGAAAGAGATCGAGAACTATGGCCTGCTGAAGGTGACGGAAAAGGGCAGGAGGTATCTGGAGCAGCCGGATTCGTTCATGCTGGTGGAGGATCATGATTACGAAGCCATCGACGAAGAGAATGCTGCGGCTGCGGGCAAGACCGCTGCGGTGGACGACGAGCTGCTGAGCATCCTCAAAGACCTGCGCCGCGACATCGCCCGCAAGAAGAACCTGCCCCCCTTCGTGATCTTCCAGGATCCCTCGCTGGAGGACATGGCCATACAATATCCTGTCTCCATTGAGGAGCTTAAGAACATTACCGGTGTGGGACAGGGCAAGGCGATGCGCTACGGGAAAGAGTTCGTGGAGGTGATCCGCAAGTATGTGGATGAAAAGGAGATCATCCGTCCGGCCGAGATGGTGGTCAAGTCGATCGTCAACAAATCGGGTCTCAAGGTGTACATCATTCAGAGCATCGACAGGAAGATCCCGCTTGAGGATATCGCCAGTGCCAAGAATCTGGAGATGGACGAACTGTTGACCGAGATCGAATCGATCGTGCATTCAGGGACGAGGCTCAATCTCGACTATTACATCGACCAGGTGATGGACAAGGAGCATCAGGAGGAGGTGTTCGAATATTTCCGTGAGGAGGCGGAGGATGAATCCGTCGAGGCGGCCCTGCGGGAGCTCGGGGAGGATGAGTATACGGAGGAGGATATCCGGCTGATGCGGATCAAGTTCTTCTCAGAGATGGGGAACTGATCTGTCGAAAAAAATCTGTTACAAAGCGGTCGGAGCTCGGCAAAAATCATTATTTTAAAGGGCTCAATCGAATTTGTCCCGTGGTCCGCAGCGCCTTTCTTTTTCTGATATGGGTTTGGGTGCTTTCCTCGTACGCCCAGAAGAAGCCGGTGGTCACTTTTGCTGAGAACGATGGTCTGGCCAATGATCTGGTGCGTGCGATCCTCCTTGATTCGCGGGACATCCTGTGGGCAGGCACGGACAATGGGCTGTCGCGGTACGACGGACACCGGTTCATCAACTATACCAAAAGGGACGGTCTTCCCGGCAACATGGTTTGGGATCTGGCGGAGGGGGGGAAAGATTCCCTGTATGTGGCGTGTTATACGGGGGGCATAGCTTTGTTGCACGGCGGGGAGGTGAAGAGGATCTGGACCTATCCTGATCCGCTTTTGCGGAACACTTTCCGGCGGTTGCTGTATGACCGGGCCGCTCGGGCGTTGATCGTGGGCACCGACTATGGTATCTACCTGTTGCGGGAGGACAAGTTCCTGCGGGTGCAGGGTTATCCTTACCGGGAGGACTGGAAGAAGAACACCGTCGTTTCACTCAAGCGTTACAAGGGCCGGATCTTCTTCACCATCCATGGTGAAGGGAGGGGGGTATATGAGCTAATGTTTGACGGGAAATTGCCTGAGAAGGCGAAGGTGCGGTATCTGGGGCCGCGGTCGAGCATGTTTGCTCTTACCTTTTGGGAGGATACGATCTACACGAATGACAAGAGGGGTTGGTATGCGATCGCTCTGGCCGGGGGAGCGCCTGAAAAAGTGATCTCATCCGAACCCGGTTTCCTGGCGTGGGATATGGTGACCCTTCCGGGAGGACTTGTTCTGGCCGGAGGGTTCCAGATCTCCAACTACGATGCGGTGGTCAGGATCTATGACATCCGTGCCCGGAAGTTTTACCGGGCTCCCTGGATGTTCCAGAGCAACGGGATCTTCAGGTTCTGTCTTGATTCCCTGCGTAAGATCCTGTGGTGCGGAACGGAGAACGGTCTCAAAGCGCTTTACAATACACCTTTCAGTTACTATGATCTTCATATCGGGACGATCGAAGACCTGGGGTGGGATGGCAGTGCGTTGTTGATCCTTACCCGCGAGGGGGTCTACCGGCTGGAGGGGGACAGTGCCCGGTTGCTTTTCAGCAGGGAGACGCTGAAAGAACGCCTTCTTGAAGGTTCCCGCTATTACCATGACCGGTCAGGCAAACCTGTCAAGGGCTTGGGGAATATCAGGAACGTGACCCTGCGTTATTTCATCCACGACGGGGATGAGTTGTATCTCAATACCAACGTTGGATCGTTACGAATGCCCGACGGAAAGAAATACCTGCCTTTTCCTTTGGGGCATTTTGCCACGATACATGATACGTCGGTCTATTACATCCTTGATTACACTCCCATGCGGTTTTTCCCGAACATCAGGGAGGGATTTGATTCTGAAGAGATGGGGAAGGTAAAGGATGTAGCCGATATCCGCAGGAAAGGGGATCTGTTGTTCATGATATCCTATTTCAACGGGATGTATGCCGTGAGAGGGAAGACCGTGTGGAACCTGAATGAGCAGAACAGTGGGGTGGACAATTACATGGTGAGCATGGACCTTGATAGCCGGGGCAATGTGTGGGCGGTCTCTCCATTAGGGAACCTTTATTGGTTTGATTTTTCAGATTCCCTTTATGTGAGAAAAAAGATCGACTGCTGTAGCTCCGAGATCAACGGGATGAGCTATAAATGGATCAAGTTCATGAACGGTTATCTGTACCTGGCCACCAATCAGGGGCTGAACATCCTCCCGGAAGAGGAGCTTTGGCAGGGTAGGATCGACACTTTGTGGTTCTACAATCGTTACAATGGTTATCTCGATATTTCCACCCACCATCCAGAAGCGGCAGATCGTGGTTATTTCTTTGTACATACCCGTAACAAGCTGTTGCGTATTGGTAAGCCGAACAAAAAGAACAAAAGGTCGGAGATCAGGGTGCAGGACCTCAGGGTCGATGGACGGACCGTGAGGCTGGAATGTCTCGACGGACATCATTTTCCTCCGCATACCAACAACATCAGCATCACTTTTTATCTTCTGGACTATCCTGCTGACATGAATGTGGAGTACCGATACCGGGTGAACAAAGGGAAGTGGACCGCGACGAACATGGTGAGTCTTTCCTATCTGAAGCCGGGGCGGTACGATCTGGTGATGGAGGCGAAGGATCTGTCGAGGAACAAGGTGTACCGTCAGGAGGTTGCTTTTGTGATCGATGCGCCGTTATGGGTTCGTTGGTGGATGCTCCTGCTGATGCTGGTGTTCCTTGTGTTGATGATCTACGGGGGGTTGAGGTTCCGGTATGAGCGGCTCCGTCGCAGGGATGAGGAACGCAACCGGCTGTTGCGTGAGAGTGCCGAGTTGCGGATCAGGGCGTTGCAGATCCAGATGAACCCTCATTTCATCTTCAATGCCCTGAACACCATCCAGGGGGCGGTGATGACCAAAAGCAAGGAGGAGACCCTTGATTTCATCGGCGATCTGTCGCTGGTGATCAGGGAGAACCTGGAGAATGTCTCGAAAGACTACATCCCGCTTTCCCGCGAGATCGCTTTTCTGCAGCGTTACATCAATGTAGAAAGGTTCCGTGTGGGAGATCAACTTCGTGTCGATTTTGTGGTCTCGGTGGAAGATCCCGAGCAGCTGATGGTCCCTCCCATGCTCATCCAGCCTTTGCTGGAGAACAGCATCAAGCACGGAGTGTTGCCCAAAAAAGGCAGGGGTGAAGTCGAGGTCAGGATCGACCAGGAGATGGAGTATCTGGTGGTGACGATCCGTGACAACGGCATCGGCAGGGAACAGGCCCGGGCCAACACCAGGAAAAAGAACCATAAAAGCAAAGGGATCCAGTTGCTGAAAGAGCGACTGGAATACCTGAACCAGAAAAACAACACGCGGGCATACCGGATCGAGTATGAAGACCTTTATGAGGACGGGGAGCCTGCCGGGACGGTGGTGAGGCTGTACCTGCAGATCGTCCGGAAAAAGGACGGTCCGTAGAAGTTTTGGGAAAACTCACGGCAAGTGGAGGCGCCAAAAACGAGTTTTAACGCTGCGGGAAAGAAAAAGCCCGGCATGAAGTGCCGGGCTTTTTCTTTGTAGCGGGGGCAGGATTGTTCGTCCCGGCAGGCCGGGACTCACGGACCTGTAGGGGAGAGCTTCACAAAGAAAAAGCCCACCTTGCTGCGCAAGGTGCCGGACTTTTTCCCTGTCCCGTCCTGCAAGCGGGCTTGCGCCCGGGCCATGAAAAAAGCCCGATCGATTTCATCGATGGGCTTTTTCTTTGTAGCGGGGGCAGGACTCGAACCTGCGACCTTTGGGTTATGAGCCCAACGAGCTGCCACTGCTCCACCCCGCAATGTTTGGGAACACAAAGATAGGAGGTTTTGGGGAAAACACAAAAATTTATGTTTCTTTTTTTATGATCGGGCCTGGATCGAGGGAAGTGGTTTTTCGGCTGGAGGGTGTATCTTTACTTGGAAAAATTGTTTAGGTTTGTTGGTTCATTCACAATTCCTTGACGGATGGAGGAAGAAAAGAAAAAGAAAAGAAGCTGGACGGAGAAGCTGCGGTTGACCCTCTCGAGGGAAGAGACGTTCGAGGAGATCTGGAACATACGCGTGACGCGGGCGGGGTTCACGGCGGTGCTTTTCTCTTTCATACTGGGCATCGTGGTGATCGTCTCGCTGCTGATCGCCTTCACGGATCTGCGGGAGCTGATCCCGGGTTATCCGGACGTGACGGTGCGTGAGGATATCGTGCGCAACGCCATCCTGCTCGATTCGCTGGAACATGAGATCAAGCTGCGCGACATGTACCTGCAGAACATCCAAAAGATCGTTTCGGGGGAGACGCCGGACAACTTCACCACCGATGCCGACACGGTGGTGAGTGTGGACAAGATCGATTTCACGCGTTCGCCGGAAGATTCCCTGCTGCGGCAGCAGATCGAGTCGGAGGAGGAGTTCAATCTTTCCGTGATGCAGGATCACCGCATGCAGCAGGTGGATCTGTACAAGATGGCATTTTTTCCGCCGGTGAAGGGGATCGTCTCGGCCCATTTCGATCCGGCACGCGGCCATTTTGCCACCGACATCGTGGGCAGTCCGGGCGATGTGGTGCATGCCACGCTGGACGGTACGGTGATCTTCACAGGCTGGACGCTGGAGACGGGGTATGTGATCATCCTGCAGCATGCAGGCAATCTCATTTCTGTCTACAAGCACAACAGCCGTTTGTTGCGTAAGATCGGTGCGGTGGTGACGGCGGGCGAGGACATCGCGCTCATCGGCACGACGGGCGAGCTGTACACCACCGGTCCGCACCTGCATTTTGAGCTGTGGTACAACGGCCAGCCGCTGGATGCGGAGAAATATGTGGTTTTCTGAGAAAGCGGGGAAAGAGGATGGCACGTTACGAGGAGCGGGAGAAGAGGATCTGTGTGTTGGGCTCGACGGGCTCGATCGGCACGCAGACGCTGGAGGTGGTGCGCAGGCATCGGCGGCGGTTCCGTGTGACGGGTCTGACGGCTGGCAGCAACCATCGTCTGCTGATCGAGCAGGCGCGGGAGTTGCTCCCGCAGAAGGTGGCCATCGGTGACAAGGGGCGATACCGCGAAGTGAAGGAGGCTCTGGCCGGCTTGCCGGTAGAGGTGCTGGCGGGTGAGGAGGGTATCCTGACGGTGGCGGGTGATCCGGCTTCGGAGATGGCCGTGGTGGCGCTGGTGGGTTTCTCGGGCCTGCTGCCCACCCTCACCGCCCTGGAGGCAGGCAAGGAGATCGCCCTGGCCAACAAAGAGACCATCGTAGTGGCCGGGGAGCTGGTGATGCGGAAAGCCCGGGAAAAGGGAGTGACCATCCTGCCCGTGGATTCGGAACATTCAGCCATTTTCCAGTGTCTGATGGGGGAAAGCAGGTCGTCGGTGGAGAAGATCATCCTCACCGCCTCGGGCGGGCCCTTCCTGCACACTCCTGCCGAACAGCTGGAGGGGGTGACGCCTCGGGAGGCGCTGCAGCATCCCAACTGGAAGATGGGCAGCAAGATCACCATCGATTCGGCCTCCTTGATGAACAAAGGTTTCGAGGTGATCGAGGCACGGTGGTTGTTCGACATGCCGGCTTCGGCCATCGAGGTGGTGATCCATCCCCAGTCGGTGGTGCACTCGATGGTGCAGTTTCGTGACGGTTCGGTGAAGGCGCAGCTGGGGGATCCGGACATGCGGTTGCCCATCCTGCTGGCGCTCTCCTGGCCTGAGCGTCTGGAGTCACCCTGGGGAGGGCTGGACCTGAGCCGTCCTGCCGAGCTCACTTTCCTGCCTGCGGATAAGAAAAAATTTCGTAATCTTGCGCTCGCTTATGCTGCGCTCGAACGGGGTGGCAACATGCCCTGTATCCTGAATGCGGCCAACGAGGTGGCGGTAGAGGCTTTTCTGCAGGGGAGGACCGGTTTCCGGAACATGCCGGAGATCATTGAACAAACCATGGAACGGGTGGCTTACCTCACCCATCCCGACTTGGAGGAGCTGCTCGAGACCGACCGGGAGGCGCGACGCGTGGCACAGGCTTTGATCAAACCATAACGAACCGAACGAGATCCATGGAGATACTGATACGAGTTGCCCAACTGCTTCTCAGCCTTTCGATCCTGGTGATCCTGCACGAGCTGGGGCATTTTTTCTTTGCCAAGCTTTTTCATACACGGGTGGAGAAGTTCTATCTCTTCTTCAATCCTGGTTTTTCGCTTTTCAAATTCAAGAAAGGGGAAACGGAATACGGCATCGGGTGGTTGCCGCTGGGGGGGTATGTGAAGATCGCGGGGATGATCGATGAGTCGATGGACCGCGAGCAGATGAAGAAGCCGCCTCAGCCGTGGGAGTTCAGGGCCAAGCCGGCCTGGCAGCGGCTTCTGATCATGCTGGGAGGCATTCTGGTCAATTTCCTTCTGGCCTTTGTGATCTACATTGCTGTGATATACACCTGGGGGGAAGATTATCTTCCCGTCGAAAGCGTCAAATACGGCATTGTGGTGGATGAGGTAGGCCGGGAGATGGGTTTGCGCAACGGTGACAAGATCATCGCGGTCGACTCGGAGCGGGTGGAGAATTTCAACATGATCCTTCCGGAGATCGTGCTCAATCATGCCCGTACCCTGACGGTGGAGCGGGACGGCCGGACGGTGGTGGTGCAGGTGCCTGACAGTGTTTTTCCCAAGCTTCTCAAGGGGCAGGGGGTGATCCAGCCGCGGTTGCCTTTTGATCCTTTCATCATCCGGGGGTTCACGAAGAGATCCCCGGGGAAGGCTGCGGGTCTCAGGAAGGGTGACCGCATCGTGGCGGTGGACAGCAACCGTTTTGCCTATTACGATGAGTTCAGGCAGTACCTGCTCGATCATAAGGGGCAGGAGGTGGTGCTCACCGTGGAGCGGGATTCGCTGCTGTTGCAGGTGCCGGTGCAGCTGACCCCCGAGGGGATGATCGGTGTGACGACCGATTTCTCGCATGTCTTTCAGTACAAGCACATCGACTATTCTCTCCTGGAGTCCATCCCGGCGGGGATACGCAAAGGCATTAAGACCACGGGCGATTACCTGAAGCAACTGAAACTGATCTTTCAGCCCGAGACCAAGGCATACGAGTCGCTGGGAGGTTTCATCACCATCGGGAGCATTTTCCCCACACAGTGGGACTGGCGTTCTTTCTGGAACCTGACCGCTTTTCTTTCGATCATCCTGGCGATCATGAACCTGTTGCCCATTCCCGCGCTGGACGGAGGGCATGTTCTGTTCATCCTTTACGAGATGATCACCGGGCGCAAGCCCAGCGAGAAGTTCCTGGAATATGCCCAGATCGCCGGCATGATCTTCCTCCTGCTCCTGCTGTTGTACGCCAATGGTAACGATGTCATCCGTCTTTTCCATAAATAGGAGGGAGGGGACAGGTTTTGTTAAATAATGAGTAACTTTGTTTTGTAATACGAAAAAGCGCAAATTATGACACTTGATCTGGTTTTGGCAGGGATGTTTGGTCCTACGGAGATCGTTTTGATCGTTTTGATAGTGGTGTTATTGTTCGGTGGTCGGAAGATCCCCGAGCTGATGCGGGGTCTAGGCCAGGGCTTGAAAGAGTTCAAAAAGGCCACGAAAGAGGATCCCAAGCCGCAGGAAGGCAAGAGCGAGGGGAATGCGAAGGCTTCCTGAACCCCTGATGGATCGTTCAGTCTCATTTTCCCTGAAAACAGGATGTCAGGCACAGTTTTTGTACCCGCAGCGGCGGGGTATGCCCTATGGAGGGGCGGAATGTGAATGAAAAAAGAAAAAATGATGAAACGTTTGGCCTATGTCCTGATGGTGTTTCTGGCAGTGGGCGTTGCCGGATGCAAGATGAAGCAGGGGGAAGTGTTGCGCCCGAAGATCTCGGGGTCTGCCGGGGAGGTGCTGGTGGTGGCGCCGGACCATGTGTGGAACAGCCCTGCCGGCGATACCCTGCGTAAGCTTTTCTCACAGGAGGTGCCTTTTCTGCCGCAGCCGGAGCCGATGTTCAACGTGTTGCACATCACGCCGGGCAACTTCGACAAGATGTTCCACACGCACCGGAACATCCTGATCATGCAGACAGGCAGTCAATTCAAAGAGCCCAGGTTGCTGGTGTCGCATGACCGCTGGGCCACGCCCCAGCTGCTGATCACCATCCAGGCCCCCAACGTGCAGGAGATGGCCAAAGCTCTGCATGAGGGAGGGGACGAACTGGTGAAGCGCATCAACGACATGGAGAAAAAGAGGATCATCGACTACTACAAGCATTATCTTGCTACCGATGTCTACAACAAGGTGAAGGAAAAATATCACATCCTCCTCGATATCCCGAAAGGATACACCCTGGATGTGGATTCGGCCGATTTTGCATGGATCTCGAGTGAGACCCCCCAGACCAGCCAGGGTATCCTGATATACACTTATCCTTACCGTTCGGAAAAGATCTTCAATGTGGACAGTCTGATGGATATCCGCGATCGTGTCCTGAAAAAATACGTCCACGGCCAGATCGAGGGAACCTATATGGCCACGGAACGGCAGATCACGCCAGATTTCCGCACTTTTAAGAAGGACGGACAATATTTCGCGGAGATGCGGGGGTTGTGGAAACTGGAGAACGGTTTCATGGGAGGTCCTTTTGTGAGTCTGACCACTGTGGATGAGGCGCGGCAGCGCGTGGTGACGGTGGACGGTTATGTGTATGCTCCCGGGCAGAAGAAACGCGAGCTGATGAGGCAGGTGGAGAGCATCGTCCAGTCGCTGAAGATCGTGCCTCCGGAGAAAAAGTAAACAGGGTTGACGAAAAAGCGCAATGCCGCTTCCCATGCTGACGGGGAGTGGCTTTTTTTTTACCTTTGTACGACACAAAAGGATCGAAGTCATGCAGGATATCAGGATCGTTCCCTCCGGCCGGGATGAGAAAGGTTCATCCACAATAGTCCTGGCAGCCGACCGAGAGGCCTTGTTCGCCTTTTTGCAGGATGAGAAGGAGAAGAGTTTCGTTGTCCGGCATCTGGAAGGGGAGAAGACCTCTTGGGTCACTCTGAACCGTTATGATCACCGTCTGTGGGGAGTGGTAGTGCCCTCGAAAGGGAGTGTTTGGGAGAAGGCGGAACGGTTGCGTGATACGGCCTACCGGATCATGAAGGAGATCACCTCCTTCGGGGAGGAAAAGGTCCGGCTTGTCGACAGGCAGGAAGAGCCGTCTTTTCTTTTGGCGCTTCTGGAAGGGCTTTTGCTGAGTGCATACCGTTTTGACAAGTACCGTACCTCCAATGGGGAGGGTGAGGAGCAGGTGAGGCTGCAAGAGGTGACGGTGGTATCTCCCGCTGTGGGAGAGGAGCGTTTACAGGAGCTGGCGACGGTGGTGCATGCGGTAGGGTATGCCCGTGATCTGGTGAACGAGCCGGTGTCGTGGCTCAATGCAGTTCGTCTGGCCGAGTCGTTCGAGGAGCTGGGAGGGGAGGCCGGATTTTCGGTCGAGGTGTTCCATAAGCAGAAGATCGAGGCGATGCGGATGGGGGGGCTGCTGGCCGTCAACCGTGGCAGTGTCGATCCGCCCACCTTCACCGTGATGGAGTGGAAGCCTGAGGATGCGGTGAACGAGCGGCCTGTCGTGCTGGTAGGCAAGGGAGTGGTCTTCGACACGGGGGGACTGAGCCTGAAGCCCACCAAGGACAGCATGGATCAGATGAAGTCGGACATGGCTGGGGCTGCGGCTGTGGGGGCGGCGATGTATGCTCTGGCCGCCAACCGGGTGCCTTGTCATGTCATTGCCCTGGTGCCGGCCACCGACAACCGTCCCGACGGCAATGCCTACACACCGGGTGATGTGGTGACGATGTACGACGGTACCACGGTGGAGGTGCTCAACACCGATGCCGAAGGAAGGATGATCCTTGCCGATGCCCTGGCCTATGCCCGTCAATTCGATCCTGAGCTGGTGGTGGAGCTCTCCACCCTCACGGGGGCTGCCGCCGTGGCGATCGGGAAATACGGGATCGTAGGCATGGGCCATGCTCCGGAAGAAGACTTCCGGGCGCTGGAAGAGAGCGGGATGCGTGTCTGGGAAAGGGTGGTACGATTCCCTTTCTGGGATGAATACAAAGAGCTGCTCAAATCGGATATTGCCGACATGAAGAACATCGGCGGACGGGAGGCAGGGGCCATTACGGCCGGCAAGTTCCTGGAACATTTTACCGGTTATCCTTACATCCATCTGGATATTGCCGGGCCGGCATTTGTCCTTGCCGACAACTCGTACCGCGGGAAAGGCGGCACCGGTGTAGGGGTACGGCTGCTGTATGACCTGTTGTGTCACCGTTGCGGGAAAGAGGAAGCATAACTGAGCAAAACGACGGGAACCATGGCTGAGAAGAAGATCAAGGTAGGGATCACCCACGGCGATATCAATGGTATCAGCTATGAGGTGATCATCAAGACGTTGCTGGACAACCGTATCCTGGAGCTGTGCACACCCATTGTGTACGGTTCGCCCAAGGTGGCGGCTTATCACAGGAAGGTATTGAATATCAACAATTTCAGTCTTAATCACATTCGTTCGGCCACGGAAGCCAATCCGCGCCGGGCCAACATCATCAATTGTGTGAGGGATGACATCCGTGTGGATCTGGGCAAGCCGTCGCGGGAGGCGGGTGAGGCGGCTCTGGCGGCTCTGCAGCGGGCCATTGCCGATCTGCAGGACAATCTGATCGATGTGCTGGTGACGGCGCCGGTGAACAAGGCCACGATCCATTCGGAGGAGTTTCCCTTTCCCGGGCACACGGAATACATTGAGCAATCGTTCGGTGAGACGGGGGACAGTCTCATGATGATGGTGGGGGAGCGGTTGCGTGTGGCACTGGTGACGACGCATCTGCCTGTGGCCGAGGTGCCGGAGCAGATCACGGCGGGGAAAGTGTATGCCAAGGCCCGTACGTTGGAAGAATCGCTGATGCAGGATTTTGGCATCCGCAAACCGCGTATCGCGGTGCTGGGGCTCAATCCGCATGCCGGCGAGAGTGGTCTGCTGGGTAAAGAAGAGGAGGAACAGATCATCCCTGCCATCAAGCGGTTGCGGGAAGAGAACAGGCTGGTCTTTGGGCCCTATCCTGCCGATGGTTTCTTTGGTGCGGGTGATTTTGCCCGCTTTGATGCGGTACTGGCGATGTACCATGATCAGGGGCTGGCTCCTTTCAAGTCGATCTGTTTTGACCGGGGGGTCAACTTCACTGCCGGCCTGCCGGTGGTCCGGACGTCGCCTGATCACGGTACGGCCTATGAGTTGGCCGGAAAAGGAAAAGCCTCGCCCGACTCTTTCCGTCAGGCTCTTTATCTGGCACTCGACATTTTCCGTAACAGGAAGCAGCACGAGGAACTGACGGCGGACGCACTGAAGCGTGAAGAAGAAGAGGAGGGCTGACGCAAACAATGCTCACCATGACCCTAAGCTGAACCTATCTGACCTGGCATGTTTGAATATCTCAAGGGCAAGATCACCGACCTGGCGCCTACCTATGTGGTGTTGGAGGCCGGTGCTGTAGGGTTTCACCTGCACATCTCCCTGACCACCTACACGCACATCAAGGAAAAAGAGGAGGTGCTTCTTTTCGTGCATCATGTGATCCGTGAGGATGCACATTTGTTGTTCGGTTTTTACGACCGTTCCGAGCGGGAATTGTTCCGGCAGTTGTTAAGTGTCTCAGGCATTGGTGCCAACACGGCCCGTCTGATCCTTTCCTCGTTGGTGCCTGATGAGCTGCGGCAGGCCATTGTCACGGAGAACGTGGCTCTTCTGCAGGGTATCAAAGGCATCGGGGCCAAGACGGCCCAGCGGGTGATCGTCGATCTGCGCGACAAGGTGGGGAAGGTCGCTGCTGAAGGGGAAATTTTGGTGATGCAGGACAATAGCATCCTGGAAGAATCGTTATCAGCATTGGTGACGTTGGGCTTCCCGAAAAGCCGGGTGAAAAAGGTGGTGGAAAAGATCATCAGGGACGATCCGACCCTGCCTGTCGAGGGGATCGTCAAAGAAGCTTTGAAGGTGTTGTAGGATATTCAAACTCTTCCCTGTTGGCTAAAACGAATAAATATGTATTTGTTCTGTTGTCCGGTCTGCTGTTCCTTCTACAGGGAGGTGTTGTCGTTGCCCAGGTGAGCGGGGGCGGGAGGGATACCTCCCGGCTGGGACAGGTTCCGTTGCGGTATCCTTTCAGGGATGAGGGGGTGGTCCCGTCGCTCAACGCTCCGCAGTCGGGCCTCTATTTGCATCTTCCTTCGAACATACAACGTACGATCGAATACGATCCGAAGACCGACCAGTACATCATCTACGAAAAAGTAGGGAACCTGGACTATCGTCTTCCTGTTGTGATGTCGGGTGAGGAGTTCCGCAAGTGGCAGTATGATGAGGCGATGCGTCAGTACTGGAAAGAGAAGGCCAGCGGCAATGCGGTGAGTTACCGTTCTTCGCTCATCCCCAAATTGTATGTGGGTGGCGAAGCGTTCGACCGGATCTTCGGCAGCAATACGGTCAACATTGTCCCGCAGGGATCGGCGGAGCTCATCTTCGGCATCAACACCTCCAAGATCGACAACCCGGCCCTCTCGGAGAAACTACGTAAAGTCACCACCTTCGATTTCAAGGAGAAGATACAGATGAACGTCTCGGGGACGGTGGGCGACAAGCTGAAGCTGGGCATCAACTACAACACCGAAGCGACGTTCGACTTTGAGAACCAGGTGAAACTGGAGTACACCGGCAAGGAGGATGAGATCATCAAGAAGATCGAGGCGGGGAACATCAATTTTCCGCTTTCCGGTACACTCATCACGGGCAGTCAGAGCCTGTTCGGATTGAAGACGGAGCTGCAGTTCGGAAAACTGACCATTACCACCGTTTTTTCACAGCAAAAAGGGCAAACCTCGGAGATCGATGTAAAGGGGGGTGCACAGATCCAGGATTTCGAGGTGCAGGCGGATGATTACGAAGCCAACAAACATTTTTTTCTTTCGCAGTATTTCCGTGACCAGTACGACCGGGCGCTGGCCCATCTGCCGGTGATCAATTCCGACATTGTCATCCAGCGGGTGGAGGTTTGGGTGACCAACAAGACCAACCGTTTCGAGAATTCCCGCAACGTGGTGGCTTTTCAGGACCTGGGTGAGGGTCAGAAGCACATTTACAACAATATCCCGGCTTTTCAGCAGACGGGACAGGGACCGTATCCTTCCAACGACCTGAACGGTCTGTACCAGGAAATGAACACCACGTACAGCGGTATCCGGGATATCAGTCAGGTGACCCAGACGCTGGAGGTGCTGGAGCCCGGATTTCAGATCGGCCGTGATTATGAGAAGGTGGAGAATGCCAGGCGGCTCAAGGAGAACGAGTATACGGTGAACAAACAGCTGGGTTTCATCTCGCTCAATACGGCTCTCAATGCCGATGAGGTGCTGGCTGTGGCTTACCAGTACACTGTCAATGGCCAGGTATACCAGGTAGGTGAGTTCTCCAGCGACATCAGTGCTCCTGATGCTCTGGTGCTGAAGCTGATCAAGGGGACCAACCTCTCGCCGCAATATCCCACGTGGGATCTGATGATGAAGAACATTTATGCCTTGGGGGCTTACCAGATCAAGCGCCAGGATTTTGAGCTTCATGTATTGTACCATGACAACAAAACAGGCAACGACATCAACTATCTTCCGGAGGGCAAGATCGCCAAGGACATCCTCATACGTGTGCTAAACCTTGACAACCTTGATTCGCAGAACGAGCCCCATCCGGACGGTTATTTCGACTTCCTGCCGGGGATCACCATCAATCCGGCCAAAGGACGTGTCATTTTTCCCGTGCTGGAGCCTTTCGGCAGTTATCTGCGGAAAAAGATCGGTGATGATGCCATTGCCGACAAGTATGTTTTCCAGGAGCTTTACGATTCGACACTGGTGAAGGCGAGGCAGATCGCGGAGAAGAACAAGTTCAAGATCGTCGGATCGTATTCTTCGACCTCCAGTTCGGAGATCCAGCTCAATGCGATGAACATTCCGCAGGGGTCGGTGAAGGTGACGGCGGGAGGCATCCAGTTGCGGGAGAACGTCGATTACACGGTGGATTACAATCTCGGGCGGGTGAAGATCATCAACCAGGGGCTGCTGGAGTCGCAGACACCCATCAAGGTGCAGCTGGAGAGCAACCAGTTGTTCAATCTGCAGACCAAGACACTTTTTGGTACACATCTGGATTACAAGATCAGCGATGATTTTCATATTGGCGGGACGATGATGAACCTTACGGAGCGGCCGCTCACCCAGAAGGTGAACCTGGGTGACGAGCCGATCTCCAATACGATGCTGGGGTTGGACGGCAGCTATCATGCCGAGTCTCGTTTTCTGACGCGGCTGGTGGATGCTTTGCCTTTTCTGGAGACGAAAGCGCCCTCCTCGATCGATTTCACGGGGGAGATCGCCCAGATGATCCCCGGCCATTCCCGGGCCATATACAAGTCGGGTACGGCCTATATTGACGATTTTGAGGGGAGTACCACCACCATTGATCTGCGGGCTTTCAATGCGTGGGTGCTGGCCAGTACGCCGCAGGGCCAGAACGATCTTTTTCCCGAGGCACGGTTCAACAACAACCTCCTGTACGGGGTTAACCGGGCCAAGCTGGCGTGGTATGTGATCGACCCGCTTTTCCTGCGCAATACGGTCAATACGCCCGACTATATCCGACAGAACCCCGATCTGCAGTCGAGCCATTATGTGCGGGAGGTGTTTGAGAACGAGCTGTTTCCCGAGCGGGAGAGTCCCACGGGCATTCCCCAGACGATCCCGGTGCTCAACCTGGCGTTCTATCCCCAGGAGAGGGGGCCTTACAACTACGATGCGGCACCCACCGCAGTGTCGGCAGGTGTGAATGCCGACGGCACCCTTCGTCAGCCGGAGAGCCGCTGGGCAGGGATCATGCGGGAGGTTCCCACCAGCGACTTTGAGTCGGCCAACGTGCAGTACATTGAGTTCTGGCTCATGGATCCCTTTGTGGAGATGCCTGACAACTATGGCGGCGACCTGTTCATCGACCTGGGGGATGTCTCGGAAGATATCCTGCGTGACTCGCGCAAGGCATTCGAAAACGGTCTGCCCAACTCGCCTGTGGTGCGGGATGTGGATACGACCGTCTGGGGGCGTGTGCCCACCACGCAATCGCTGGTGAACGCTTTTGACAACGATCCCAATGCCCGCAAGTACCAGGATGTTGGCCTTGACGGCCTCAGCGACCAGGATGAGGAGTCCTTTTTCCAGGGCTATCTCGATTCGCTCAAGAGCATCCTCACACCCGAAGCGTACATGGATCTGCTGAAAGACCCCTCGGGTGATGACTATCACTATTATCGTGGCAGCGACTATGATGAGCAGAGACTGGGTATCCTGGAGAGATATAAAAAATACAACGGTCTGGAGGGCAACTCTCCTACGGCGGAAATGTCGAAGGAACCGTATTCCACTTCCGGTTCGACCCTGCCTGATGTGGAGGACATCAACCGTGACAACACGCTGAGCGAGACCGAGCGTTACTATCAGTACCATGTGAGTCTGCGTCCTTCCGACATGGTGGTGGGGCGCAACTATGTCACGGACAAGGTCACGGCCACGGTCACTTTCAAGAACGGCCAGGTGTCGTCGGTCAACTGGTACCAGTTCAAGATCCCCATCCAGGACTATCAGAAAGTGGTAGGCAATATTCAGGATTTCAAGTCGATCCGTTTCATCCGGGTTTTCCTGCGCGGCTTCAACAAAGAGACCATTCTGCGGTTTGCGACGTTCGATCTGGTGCGGGGTGAGTGGAGGAACTATTACAGCACGATGCTGCAGGGAGGTGAGCGTATCACGGTGCCCCAGCAGACGGGCGGGGATTTTGAGGTGTCGGCGGTCAACATTGAGGAGAACAGCAGCAAGCAGCCTGTCAACTATGTGTTGCCGCCGGGGGTCAACCGTATCATCGATCCCACCAACCCGCAGTTGCGTCAGCTCAACGAGCAGTCGATCCTGATGAGGGTGCACGATCTGGCCGACGGGGATGCCCGGGCCATTTACAAGAATGTCATGCTCGACCTGCGCAAGTACAAGCAGATCCAGATGGAAGTACATGCCGAGGCGCTGCCGGATCAGCAACTGATGGACGATGAGGTGACCGTTTTCATCCGTCTGGGTACCGATTATCAGGATAATTACTATGAGTATGAACTGCCGATGAAGGTGACGCCACCCGGTCGCTACAACAACGACATCGAGAGCGACCGGGAGATCGTCTGGCCGCGGGAGAACAAGATCATCCTGCCCCTGCGTATCCTGCAGGAGCTCAAGCAGGAAAGGAATGCGGTGATGAACCGCAACCCGGGCGGGCTGACCGTGGATGACGTGTATGTGAAAAAAGAAGGTGATGCGCTGGTGAAGGTAAAAGGCAATCCCAACTTCAGCAATGTGCGGACGATCATGATCGGTATCCGCAATCCGTTGCAGAACAACCATTATTTCGAGGATGACGGGCGTCCCAAGTCGGCGGAGATATGGTGTGACGAGTTGCGCATGACCAACTTTGACGAGAAGGGAGGCTGGGCCGCCAACGCCCGGATGCAGACCCGTCTGGCCGATTTCGGCACCTTGGATATTGCGGGGTTCACCAGCAAACCGGGTTTCGGGAGCATCGAGAAAAAAGTGGCCCAGCTGAACCAGGAGGAGGTGATCCGGTACGACATCTCCACCAATCTGGAACTGGGTAAGTTCTTCCCGGAGAAGGCCAAGGTACGTATCCCCATGTTCATAGGTTTTTCGGAGACGCGCATCAATCCGCAGTACAATCCTCTGGATCCCGACGTGCCGCTCAAGTCGGCCCTGGCCCATGCCGAGACGAGGGCCGAACGGGACTCGATCCTTCATTTTTCGCAGGATTTCTCACGTCACAAGAGCATCAACTTCACCAATGTCGGCATCGGCCCGATCACCAAGAAACCCCGTTTCTACAGCCCCTCCAACATTTCGTTCAACTATGCCTACAGCGAGATGTACCGCCGCAACGTGAAGACGGAGATCAACCTTGAGAAGAATTACCGGGGCGGGCTGACCTATGTGTTCAACACTTCGCCGAAGAACATTGCTCCGTTCAGGAAGATGAAGATCATGCGCTCGAACGCTTTCCGGCTGATCCGGGATTTCAATTTCTATTACATGCCCAAGCATGTCTCTTTCCGTACCGATCTGACCCGTTATTACAACGAGATCAAGACACGCAACATCAACAATCCCTATCTGAGGATCGATCCTTCGTTCCGCAAGGATTTTTTCTGGAACCGCAACTACGATGTGAAGTGGGATCTGACGAGGGCTTTGCGGTTCGACTTTGCGGCGGGCAACATTGCGCGTATCGATGAGCCGCCGGGAGGGGTTGACCGGGACCGTTATCCTGATGAATGGGAGAGGTGGCGAGATTCCGTGAGGCTCAATTTACGGCATTTCGGGCGGAACACACATTATTACCATACGATCAATCTTACGTATACGATCCCCATCAACAAGCTTCCTTTGCTCAACTGGGTTTCCTCTTCGGCCAGGTACGGTGTGAAATACGACTGGCTGGTAGGACCCATTTATCCCGATACGATGAACATCCATCTGGGGAATACGATCCAGAACTCCCACACACTGCAGCTCAACGCCCAGCTCAACTTCACCACGTTATACAACAAGGTGGGTTTCCTGAAGCGCATCAACCAGGACAACATGCGGCGTTTCAGCGGCAAGCCCCCGCCGCCGAAGGAGAAGGATGTCTCCTACACTTCCGGTCTGGTCCGTCTGAAAGGGGGACGGCCGCGTTCGATCCTCCATAAGCTGAAGACAGAGAAGATCACCGAGGTGAAGGCTTTTGACGAGAACGGTGCGGAGATCAAGGGTAGCTACAAGATCGTGAACCCCGACAAGATCACCTTCACTGCCGAAGAGGATCACAAGAATGTGCGGATCATGGTGAAGGGCAAACGTAACGTGAAGGAGAACCCTGGCGTGATCATCGGTGAGACGGTGGTGGGCCTGCTGATGGGAATACGCAATATGTCGTTCTCATACATGGAGAATGAAGGGACCCTGCTGCCAGGTTATATGCCACAGACGAAATATCTGGGTCTCAATAAAGTAGGTGGCGAGATGGCTCCGGGCTGGCCTTTCATCCTGGGTTGGCAGGATGACAACTTCCTCTATCGTGTGGCCGACAAAGGATGGCTCACCAAGGATTCGCTGATCAACAATCCTTACGTGATGGTGCACAACGAGAATTTCAACTTCCGCACCACTTTCGAGCCGTTCAAGGGGATCAAGGTGGATCTCATCGCCAACAGGAGGTTCTCCTATAACACCAACGAATATTTCAAATACGATGATCTGAACGGGAACTACAACTTCACCAACAGGATGGTGACGGGCAACTTCTCGATGACCTATATCACGATGAAGAGCCTGTTCGACAAGGTCCATGAGAAGGATAACTACCGTTCGGCGACGTTCGACCGGTTCAGGGAATACACGAAGATCATCTCTGCACGGCTGGCCGAGAGACGGCATCGCATTGATCCCACCTACGATCCTGATGTCGATCCGGTGACGGGAGATCCGCTGACCAATGGTTACAAGAACGGTTATTCGATGACGAGCCAGGAGGTGATGCTTCCGGCGTTCCTGGCGGCTTACGCCGGCAAGGATCCCGAGAAGATCCCCATCAACAGCATTCCCAGGATCACGCAGGTATTACCCAACTGGCGGGTGGTGATCGACATTTTCAACCGCATCCCGGCGGTGAAAGATGTATTTCGTTCGATCAACCTGATGCATGCTTACCGTTCCACCTACAACATCGCTTCGTACCAGTCGAACCTGGATTACCTGGAAGGGCCGGATGGTCTGAACTGGATCCGTGACCTGGAGTACAACTTTCTTCCGGCCTATCAGATCAACACGGTCTCGATCATTGAGCAGTTTGCGCCGCTGGCGGGGCTGGATATGACCTGGAAGAACGGTCTCACATCCAAGGTGGAGTACAAGCGTGCCCGTAACCTGGCGCTGAGCCTGGGCAACAACCAGCTCACGGAGGTCTACAACTCGGAGTTCGTAATCGGTACGGGATTCCGGTTCAACAGCGTGAAACTAACTTTCCGTTCGGGCGGAGGTCAGTCGCGTGAGCTGAGCAGTGATCTGAACCTGCGAGCCGATCTGAGCATCCGGGATACCAAGACCATCATGCGCAAACTCCTTGAGGAGAACAACATCCCCACAGCCGGTCAGAAGATCGTCACCATCAAGTTCAGTGCCGACTACATGCTGAGCGACAAGTTCAACCTCCGTCTCTTTTTCGACCGGATCGTCAACACGCCCTTTGTGGCTCTTACCTATCCAACGGCCAACACCAACTTCGGCATCAGCCTCCGCTTCACCCTCATGCAGTAGAAAGAGGCCGTAACAAATGAGAAAGAACGTTTTTTGGAATGAAAAAAATATCTATTTTTGACCGTCAATACTAACCAAAACAAAAAACTGACAAAATGAATGTTCCTGATGATCTGAAGTATACGAAGGGTCACGAATGGATCCGTCTGGAAGGGGATGTAGCCTATGTAGGCATCACCGATTATGCGCAGGGTGAGCTCGGGGATATCGTTTTCGTTGAGATCGAGACCGTAGGGGAGACCCTTGACAAAGGGGAGAGTTTCGGGACCATTGAAGCGGTGAAGACGGTATCGGACGTGTACATGCCGGTATCGGGTGAGGTGCTGGAGGTGAACCCTGTCCTGGAGAATACGCCGGAGGTCGTAAACAAGGATCCTTACGGCGAGGGATGGATGATCAAGATCAGGGTGAAAGATCCTTCCGAGCTCGATGAGCTGATGGATGCCGAGGCTTACAGGAACATGATCAGTGCCTGAAAGAGTCCTTTAAAGACAGATAGAAAAAAGGCCGGCGATTGCCGGCCTTTTTTTCTGTTCAGGCGGTTCCTGGGAGCGGGTCAGAGGGTTTGTTTGACCTCCACCTCTTCAAAGGCTTCGATGATGTCGCCCACCTTGATATCGTTGAAGTTCTGGATATGGAGTCCGCATTCCTGGCCGCTCACCACCTCCTTCACATCTTCCTTGTAACGTTTCAGCGAGGCCAGTTCGCCGGTGTAGACCACGATGCCGTCGCGGATGAGCCGTATCTTGGAGTTACGGAAGATCTTTCCTTCGGTGACGATACAGCCGGCCACGGTACCCACTTTGGAGATCTTGAAGGTTTCCCTGACCTCGAGTGTGCCGGTGATCTCTTCCTTGATCTTGGGTTGCAGCATTCCCTCGATGGCCGATTTGATGTCTTCGATGGCATCGTAGATGATGGAATAGAGGCGGATGTCCACCTCTTCTTTCTCGGCCAGTTTACGGGCGTTGGTGGAGGGGCGTACCTGGAAGCCCACGATGATGGCGTCGGAGGCTGCGGCCAGCAGGACATCGGATTCGGAGATCTGTCCCACGGCCTTGTGGATGATGTTGATCTGCACCTGGTCGGACGAGAGCTTGATGAGGGCATCGGAGAGGGCTTCGACGGAGCCGTCCACGTCGCCCTTGATGATGATGTTGAGCTCCTGGAAGTTACCGATGGCGATGCGTCGTCCGATCTCTTCGAGGGTGATGTGTTTCTGGGTGCGCAGGCTTTGTTCGCGTTGCAGCTGCTGGCGTTTGAGGGCGATGTTGCGGGCTTCGCGCTCGTCCTTCATCACGACGAACTTGTCTCCCGCCTGAGGTGCTCCGTCGAGGCCCAGGATGAGGGCGGGCATGGAGGGCCCGGCACTTTCTATGCGTTTGTTACGCTCGTCGAACATTGCCTTCACATGGCCGTAATGGCTTCCTGCAAGGACGATGTCGCCGACTTTCAGGGTGCCGTTCTTGACGATCACCGTGGCCACATAGCCGCGTCCGCGGTCGAGCGACGACTCGATCACGGTGCCTGAAGCAGGCTTGTTGGGGTTGGCCTTGAGCTCCAGCAGCTCGGCTTCGAGGAGGATCTTTTCCAGCAGTTCGTCTACGCCGATCCCTTCTTTGGCGGAGATCTCCTGGCTTTGGTATTTTCCTCCCCAGTCTTCGACCAGCAGGTTCATGTTGGCCAGTTCTTCCTTGATGCGGTCGGGGTTGGCCGTAGGTTTGTCGATCTTGTTGATGGCGAAGATGATGGGTACGCCGGCGGCCTGTGCATGGTTGATGGCCTCGACGGTCTGGGGCATGACGCCGTCGTCGGCGGCGACGACGATCACGGCGATGTCGGTGATCTGGGCACCGCGGGCACGCATGGCGGTGAAGGCCTCGTGACCGGGGGTGTCGAGGAAGGTGATCTGTTGTCCGCCGGGGAGGGTCACCGCGTAGGCGCCGATGTGCTGGGTGATGCCCCCCGCCTCGCCGGCCACCACGTTGGTGCGGCGGATGTAATCGAGCAGCTTGGTCTTGCCGTGGTCGACATGACCCATGACCGTGACGATGGGCGGGCGCGGCTGCAGGTCCTCCTCACGGTCGGGCTCTTCTTCCTCCACGTCGTCGAGGATGTCGGCGCTCACGAACTCCACATCGTAGCCGTACTCATCGGCCACGAGGGTCATGGTCTCGGCGTCGAGACGCTGGTTGATGGAGACGATGAGCCCCAGGTTCATACAGGTGGCGATGACATCGGTGGGCGGGACGTCCATCATGGCAGCCAGCTCGCTCACCGAGACGAACTCGGTGACCCGGAGTTTCTTTTTCTCCTTTTCCATCTCCTCGTGCTCGGCCATCTGTTTCTGGACGATGGCCTGGCGTTTCTCGCGGCGGTATTTGGCTGCCTTGGGCTTGTTCTTGGCTGTCAGACGGGCGAGCGTCTCCTTGATCTGTTTCTGGACATCTTCCTCGTCCACCTCGTGTGAGGTGTATTTCCTTCCTTTACGGCTTTTCTTGTCCTCACCCAGTTTCCCATCCCTGAGGTTGACCTTCTCCTTGCGGATGCGTTTGCGTTTCTTTTTTCTTTCGCTGGTACCGCCGGAGGAGGTGGCCACAGGCTTTTTCTTGGGTTCTTCCTTCGGGAGGTCGATCTTACCGACAATGGTGGGACCGGTAAGCTGTTCCACTTTGGAGCGGAAGATCTCCTCCTTTTTCTCTTCGGCGGCGGGAGCCTGCTTTTCTTCTGGTGCAGGCTGCTCTTCCGGTGTTTCTTCTTTCTCTTCTTTTTTGGTTTCTTCCGGTGCCGGTGCTTCTTTCACCTCTTCTTCGAGAGGAGCGGTTTGCTCTTCTTTGGTTTTTTTCTCTTCTTCTGTCCGGGACGGAGTGGGTTTCTCTTCCTTTTTCTTCTTTTCTTCGAGGTCGATCTTGCCCACCACTTTGGGTCCTTTCGGTTCTTTTTCCAGCAGCTCTTCGGTGGCGGTCTTGATGGTGGTGGCCCCGGGGTCTTTGATGATCAGTTCTTCTTCATCCTCCTCCTTGCCTCTTTTCTTGGAGGTTTCGACATCTTTCAGTGATACAGCCTCACGGGCTTCTTTCACATGAAGCTTGATCTTCTCCGATTCTTTTTTCACTTTGGCTTCCGAGCTGTATTCCCTGGCCAGGATCTCATAGATCTCCGGGGAGATCTTCGAGTTGGGGGTGAGGTCCTCCTCATAGCCCTTCTTGTGAAGGAACTCGATGATGGTCCCTACCCCCACGTTGAATTCCCTGGCGGCTTTGCTCAGTCGTATTTTCTTTTCTTCGCCCATATAGAACAGCCCGTGTTATGTCTGATTTGCAAAAATAGAAGTTATCTGTTAAGTTGATGCAAATATCGCTGATTATTATTCGAATTCGGCCTGCAGGATCTTTTTGACCTCGCGGATGGTCTCGATCTCGAGGTCGGTACGTTTTTCCAGTTCCTCGTCGGTGAGTTCAAGCACGCTTTTGGCGGTATCGCAGCCGATGGCTTTGAGTTCGTCGAGGATCCAGCCTTCGATCTCGTCGGCGAACTCTTCGAGGTTGACATCTTCTTCTTCATCTTCGGATTCGCGGTACACTTCGATCTCGTATCCGGTGAGCTGGCTGGCCAGGCGGATGTTGAGCCCGCCTTTTCCGATGGCGAGGGAGACCTCGCTGGGTTTGAGGTAGACCTCTGCCTTTTTCTCGTCCTCGAAGATCTTGATCGAGCTGATCTTGGCGGGGCTTAGGGCCCGCTGGATGAAGAGCTGCGTGTTGGTGGTGTAGTTGATGACGTCGATGTTCTCGTTCTTCAGTTCGCGCACGATGCCATGGATGCGGGAGCCTTTCATTCCCACGCAGGCCCCTACGGGGTCGATACGCTCGTCGTACGATTCGACGGCCACTTTGGCGCGTTCGCCGGGGACGCGCACGATCTTCTTGATGGTGATCAGCCCGTCAAAGATCTCGGGCACCTCCAGTTCGAAGAGACGCTCCAGGAAGACGGGTGAGGTGCGTGAGAGAACGATCAGGGGTCCTTTGTTCTGCATCTCCACTTTGATCACCACGGCACGGATGGTATCCCCCTTACGGAAGTAATCGGAAGGGATCTGCTCGCTTTTGGGAAGGATGAGCTCATTGCCTTCGTCGTCGAGGACGAGGGTTTCTCTTTTCCATATCTGATGGACTTCGCCGATGACGATCTCTCCCACGCGGTCCTTGTATTTGTTGTATACGTTGGCTTTTTCCAGTTCCTGGATCCTGCCGGCCAGGTTCTGGCGTATGGCCAGGATATCCCGTCGTTTGAAGTCGCGCCATTTCACCTCGTCGGTCACCTCTTCGCCCACCTCATAGTCCTCGTCGATCTTTTTGGCCTCGGAGAGCGGGATCTGGAAAGTGGGATCCTCGAACTCGTCGTCTTCCACCACCAACCGGTTGCGCCAGATCTCAAAGTCGCCCTTGTCGATGTTGATGATGACGTCGAAATTCTCATCGGTACCGTATTTTTTTCTCAGCTGTTGCCGGATGACCTCTTCCAGCACGTTCATCATCGTGACGCGGTCGATGTTCTTGTTCTCCTTGAATTCGGCGAAGGTGTCGCTCAGGTTCAGGTTCTCCATGGTTTATTCCCTCCCAAGTGTTGTTAAAATTCGATGATCAGTTTGGTTTGTTCGATCTGCGTGAAGGGAAGGTGATGGCGACGCGGGCCGCCTGGGCCTTCCTTGGGGGCAGAGTTTTTTTTCTTCTTTTTTTTCTCTTCTTCTTCCAGGACGATCCCCTCGTCCGTGACCTCCCTCAGCAAGCCTTTCATTTCTTTTTTGTCGGTGAGTCTGACTTTCACTTTCTTACCCACGTTCTTGACATATTGTTCGTGGATGAGGAACGGCATGTCGAGGCCGGGGGAGGAGACGATCAGTTCGAAATCTTCCTGGTCGCGGTCGAGGTGCTGTTCGATGTGGCGGGAGATGTTCACACACTCGTCGATGGTGATGCCCTCCATTCTGTCGGCGAACAGCGAGATCTTGTTGGCGGGGGAGATGTGCAGATGGACGATCAGCAATCCCTCCCTGCCGGGGTAGCTCTCCAGGATCTTCTCAATCGTTTCTTTTTTGATCATGTCTGTTCTCTAATAAAACAGGGGACATGGTCCCCTGTCATTTCACTCGCCGCATTTCAGCTGCAAAGATAAGCGTTTTCCCCGTAAAACACAAATAATCGGTTTTTACTCAACAGATAAAGGAAAAATATCCTAATTTGCGGCCTGATCTTACATTGACCACGATGATGCCGGGAGGAGCCGACAACGACAAGCGGAAGATCATCAATGATCCGGTGTATGGTTTCATTCCGGTGGGGCCGTCGCTTCTGTTCCGTTTGATGGAGCATCCGTGGTTTCAGCGTCTGCGGCGGATACGGCAGCTGGGGCTCACCTCACTGGTCTATCCGGGGGCGAATCATACGCGTTTTCAGCACAGCCTGGGGGCGGCCTATCTGATGGGGGAGACGCTTCATTCGTTGCGCAGCAAGGGGGTGGAGGTCACGGACGAGGAGGAGATGGCGGCCCGCGTCGCCATTCTTTTGCACGATATCGGCCATGGTCCTTTTTCCCATGCACTGGAGGAGACCATCATTCGTGAGCTGAGCCACGAGCAGCTGTCGCTGCTGTTCATGGAACAACTCAATGAAGAGTTCGGCGGGGCTCTGACCACCGCCATACGGATCTACCGCGGGGAATATCCCAAAAGGTTCCTCAACCAGCTCATCTCGGGCCAACTTGATATGGACAGGCTCGACTATCTGCAGCGTGACAGCTATTTCACGGGTGTGGCCGAGGGGGTGATCGGTCTGGAGCGGATCATCAAGATGCTGAATGTGGTGGATGATGAGCTGGTGGTAGAGGAGAAGGGGATCTATTCGATCGAGAAGTTCGTGCTGGCACGTCGGCTGATGTACTGGCAGGTCTATTTTCATAAGACGGTGGTGGCTGCCGAACAATTGCTGGTGAAGATCCTGGCCAGGGCGCACCGTCTGGCACGTGAAGGACATGATCTGTTCTGCACGCCGGCGCTCCGCTATTTCCTTTACGGTCAATACCGTATTTCGGGAGTCGGGATGCCGGAGGATGCTCTGCGGGAGCTCCTCGGGTGGTTCGCTCTTCTCGACGACAACGATATCATCGCCTCGGCCAAAGTATGGTCGGAGAGCAGCGACAGGGTGCTGGCCCAGCTATGCCGCAGGCTGGTGAACAGACAGCTCTTCCACGTGGAGATCCAGAGCCATCCTTTTTCGGAGGAACGGGTGGAGAGACTGCGGAAAGAGGTGGGTGAGGCAATGGGCCTCTCGGCGGAAGAGATCGGGAGTTTCGTCTTCACCGGCACCATCAGCAACCTGGCCTATTCTCCCACAGGGCAGCAGATCCGTATTCTGCGGAAAGACGGTACGGTGAAAGACATTACTGAAGTGTCGGAGATCATGGATGAGCAGGTGCTTTCGCGCATAGTGGAGAAGCATATCTTTTGTTATCCCAAGGAATATTCCGATGTTCAATCCTAAATGACTTAAATACCATGGAATACACGGTCAAGATGATCGCCGAATACCTCGGGGGCGAGGTGGAAGGGGATGAGACGAAGTCGTTGCGCAATGTCGGCAAGATCGAGGAGGCAGGGGAAGGTGACCTGACCTTTCTGGCCAATCCTGCTTATGAGAAGTACATTTACACTACGGGGGCTACGGCGGTGCTGGTCAACAAGGATTTTGTCCCGCAGCGTCCGGTGAAGGCCGTGCTGATCCGTGTGGACAATGCTTACGAGGCATTGGCCCGTCTGCTGAAGCTGGTCGAGGGGCAGCGGGAACAGCCGGTGGGTATCCATGAGCTGGCCCTGGTGGAAGAGGGGGCGACGCTGGGCAAGGATGTGTATGTAGGGCCGTTCGCCGTAGTGAGCAAAGGTGTCGTACTGGCCGACGGCGTGCGTGTCCATGCCCATGTCTTTATAGGTGAGGGGGCGAAACTGGGCGAAGGGACGGTCGTCTATTACGGTGTAAAGATCTACCATGGCTGCGAGATCGGCCGCAACTGCGTCATCCATGCCGGGAGTGTCATCGGTGCCGACGGGTTTGGTTTTGCTCCTACCGGGGAGGAGTATACCAAGGTGCCGCAGGTGGGGATCGTGAAGATCGAGGATGATGTCGAGATCGGTGCCAATGTGACGATCGACCGGGCTACGATGGGAGCGACCCTCATCCGGAAAGGGGTCAAGATCGACAATCTGATCCAGATAGGACACAATGTGGAGGTAGGTGAACGCACGGTGATGGCTGCACAGACCGGCATTGCAGGCTCGACGAAGATCGGACGTAACTGCATGTTCGGCGGGCAGGTGGGTATCAGCGGTCATCTTACCATCGCCGACGGGGTGAAGATCGCGGCCAAGACCGGCGTGCCGGGGAACATCAAGAAGGAAAATGCCGTCCTCGAAGGAATACCGGCCGTGCCCATAATGCAGTTCCAGCGGGGGGTGATCTACAACAAGCGGCTGCCCGACCTGTTCCGGCGGGTGGAGGAGCTGGAAAAGAAACTGAAGGAACTGGAAGGCAGAAAAGACGAGGATTGAACCGGAGGAAGCTGACGGTGGGACGGGCTGCATTTCTGTGAATTTTTGTATCTTGCGTCCGTTTTTTTAAGCGTAAATCATACTCAATGAGCGAAAGACAGAGAACACTGCAACGGGAAGTGTCCCTTTCCGGTAGGGGATTGCATACGGGTGTGGAGGTGACGATCACCTTCAAGCCGGCACCGGAGGGGCACGGCTACGTTTTCGTGCGGACCGACCTGGAGGGGGCGCCGCAGATCAAGGCCCTAGCCGACCATGTGACCGAGACTTTGCGCGGCACCACCATCGAACAAAACGGCGCCAGTGTGGCGACCATCGAACATGTGATGGCCGCCCTCTATGGTATGGGTATCGACAACGCTCTTATCGAGATCGATGGCCCCGAAGCACCCATCCTCGACGGCAGCTCGATCAAATATGTGGAGGCTTTCCGGAAGGCCGGCATCGTGGAGCAGGATGCCAAAAGGGACTATTTCGAGGTAAAGGAGAAGATCGCCTATTCCGACGAGGAGCGCGGCGTCGACCTGATGATCTATCCCGACGATCACCTCAGTATCAACGTGCTCATCGATTACAATTCGAAAGTTCTGGGGAACCAGTATGCCATCCTCAACAAGCGGGAAGATTTCGAGAAAGAGATCGCCATGGCACGTACGTTCGTCTTTTTTCATGAGCTGGAGGCGTTGGCGAGCCAGAACAAGATCAAAGGAGGTGATCTGGACAATGCCATCGTGATCCTCGACCGCAAGGTGGAGCAGGAAGAGATCGATCGTGTTGCCGATCTTTTCCACAAGCCTCATATCAAGGCCAATTCGGAGGGTATCCTCAGCAATGTGGATTTGCATTTTCCCAATGAGCCGGCCCGTCACAAGCTGCTGGATCTGATGGGAGACATTGCTTTGGTGGGCAAGCCCATCAAGGGTAAGATCGTGGCCACCCGGCCCGGCCACAAGGCCAATACCGAGTTCGCCCGGATGATCCGCCGCGCCATCAAGAAAGCCGAAGCACAGAAAGACATCCCGGTTTACGATCCCAATGTGCCACCGCTGTTGGATGTGGTGGAGGTGCGCAAGAGACTCCCGCACCGCTATCCTTTCCTTCTGGTGGACAAGATCCTTTACATGGACGATGAAAGTGTCATAGGTCTGAAGAACCTGACCTATGACGAGCTCTTTTTCCAGGGGCACTTTCCCGACGAGCCGGTGATGCCGGGGGTGCTGCAGATCGAGTTCATGGCCCAGGTGGGGGGGATGCTGGTGCTCAATACCGTTCCTGACCCGGAGAATTACGGAACCTATTTCCTCAAGATCGACAAGGTGAAGTTCAAAAGCAAGGTGGTGCCGGGTGATACGCTCATTGCCAAGGTGGTGCTGTCCGGTCCCATCCGTCGCGGCATTGTCACCGTCTTTGCCCAGGCTTTTGTGGGGAACCGTCTTGTGGTGGAAGGAGAACTGATGGCCCAGGTATTCAGAAAAAAATGAACGATGATACATAAATTCTCAGATGTCCATCCCGACGCGCGTCTCGGCGAGAATGTGTCGGTCGGGCCTTTTACCTCCATTGCGGCGGATGTGGTGATCGGCGACGGTACTTGGATAGGTCCCAACGTGACGATCATGGACGGCACACGCATCGGGAAGAACTGCAAGATCTTCCCCGGTGCCGTGATCGGAGCCATCCCGCAGGATCTCAAGTTCGAAGGGGAGGAGACCACGGTGGAGATAGGGGACAACAACACCATCCGTGAGTTCGTGACCATCAACCGGGGTACGAAGGCGGCCTGGAAGACAGTGATCGGCAACGACAACCTGCTGATGGCCTATGTGCACATCGCCCACGACTGTGAGGTGGGCAACCACTGCATCCTGGTCAACAACGCTTCCTTGGCCGGTGAGGTGAAGGTGCACGACTGGGCGATCCTGGCCGGGGGCACGCTGGTGCATCAGTTCGTGCACGTGGGAGCCCATGTGATGGTGGGAGGAGCCGGGAAGGTGCGCAAGGATGTTCCTCCCTATGTGAAAGCCGACCGTGATCCCCTCAGTTACATGGGCGTCAACTCCGTGGGACTGCGCCGGCGCGGCTTCAGCAACGAGAAGATCAATGAGATCCAGGACATCTACCGAACCATCTACCTCCGGGGATACACCGTTTCCCAGGCACTCGAGATCATCGAAAAGGAATTCGAACCCACCCCGGAAAGGAACGAGATCCTCAACTTCATCCGGAACTCCAGCCGGGGAATCATCCGCAGCGGCGTCTGATCCTGCCCGGAACACAAGGTATCAAAGATCCCGGAACATCTTCCGGGATCTTTTTTTTGCTCTGTTCGTGCAACGTTCCCGGCGCGGAAATGGTATTAAGAAGAGAGAACGTTGAACTTTTGTGAAAATATCCATAAATTGTAAATATTTTGATTCTGTAAAAACTTTGTCATGAAGAAGGAAAATCCGTTTTCATCATCACATGACAGGGTCAAAGTATCGATCCTGTTCATGTTGCTGTTTGTTCCGTGGTCGCTTTGGTCTCAGGCGCCGCAGGGTTTCAGTTATCAGGCGGTGGTGCGGGATGCTGCGGGGCAGATCGTGAAGGATCGTTCTGTAAGCTTGCGCCTCAGCATTCTGCAGGGGAGCGAAACGGGCACGGCCGTTTATTCCGAGATCCATCAGGTGACGACGAATGCCCAGGGTCTGATCTCTCTGATCGTGGGTGAGGGGGCGGCGGACCAGGGGGTGTTTTCCGGCATCGACTGGGACCAGGGGCCATATTTCCTGAAAGTGGAAGCCGATCTGACAGGAGGAAGCAACTATGAGACGTTAGGGGTTTCCGCCCTGATGAGTGTTCCATATGCGTTGCAGGCAGGCAGTGTGGGCACCCTTACGCGGCTGGAGGTGCAGGGGGACGATCCCGTCTCCGACTCGGCTCTTTTTGTGGTGCGACGGAAGGATGGACAGGTGGTGTTCGCCGTGTACAACGAAGGGGTACGCATCTATGTGGACACCACTTCTTCGAAGGGCCCGCGTGGCGGCTTTGCCATCGGCGGATTCGGGGTGAACAAGGGGGATGGCGTCGAATATATGCGAGTGACCCCCGACAGTGTGAGGATCTATATCAATGACGGCGACGGGAAAGGCCCTCGCGGAGGGTTTGCTATCGGTGGCTATGGGGTCGGTAAGGGAGTGACCCGCGAGTATTTGCGTGTCACCGACGACAGTACCCGTGTCTATGTGAACGACCAGCAGAAAGGCCCTCGCGGAGGATTTGCCATTGGTGGCTATGGTGTGAGCAAGGGTTCCGGTGTGAAAGATTACTTCAATGTGACCACGGGGGGCAGTGTGGAGGTGGTTGATCCCAGTCAGCCGCGTATCCTGTGGTATCCGCAGAAGGAGGCTTTTCTGGCAGGACGTGTGCTGGTGGAGAGTCCCGACAGTGTGGGGCTCAACTCCATGTCCACGGGTTTTGAGAGCAAGGCGGAAGGGGACTATTCGCAGGCGTTGGGCTACCGTACCGTGGCACGCGGGGATTTCTCCATTGCTTTGGGTGATTCTTCGGTGACCCTGGGGGATAACTCCCTGGCCATGGGATACAAGGCTTTGTCGGGCGGGCTCAACTCTTTTTCTTTGGGCAACGGTGCCGTGGCGCTGGGCGACGGTTGTTATGCCATCGGCTCTTACAAGGTGGATACCGGCGGTTTTCTGTTGCGTACCTCGCCCACGATCGCGCAGGGAGAATATTCGGTAGCGTTGGGCATGGGGGCACGTACCGACAGCGGCTTTGCCAATTTTGCCGTGGGGCCGGGTGCCCATGCGTGGGGAAAACGCTACAGCTTTGCGGTGGGCAACAACGCCATCGCCAGCGGCAGCGAGGCCATCTCGCTGGGGAACATGGGGGTCTATGCCGTTCCTCCTTTCATGATGCTGGTGTTCAGCCCCAATGTGGCGGCCGGCTACCGGTCGATGGCACTGGGGTTTGCCAACCATGCCGACAGTGCCAATTCGGTATGCCTGGGTACGGCCAACAAAACCTGGGGCTACTACGGCACGGCCATCGGGTACCGGAACAAGGTCTACGGCTGGTACTCCATCGCTGCGGGGAAAGACCTGGAACCCCGGGCTTACAACTCCTTTGTTGTGGGAACACTGAACGAAGGTCTCGGAGATTCTTCCAAATGGGTAGATAGTGACCCTCTGTTCGTGGTGGGGAACGGGTACCGTTACTTTTCCTCTGTGGTGAGACAGAACGCTTTCATGGTCTATAAGAACGGGAATGCTTACGTACAAGGACGTCTGGGCATCGGAACGCGGGATCCCAGATCCCTTCTTCATGTGGTGTCGTCGACCAACATGGGAGAGATCATGATCTCCCCGGATACGATGAACCAGTCATCCCGGCTCTTCCTCGGCGAAGATCCGGCCGGTAATTACGGAATGGTCGTAAGCTATGACGGGAGCAGCAACCAGATGAAAATATTCGGTGAGGTTTTTTCGTTACAATACGGACCGTGGCTTGTCATCAATCGCAACAATGGGGAGATACAGATGCCGCAGGTGTACGGAGATGTGGTAGGAGCGACGAACAGGGATCTTTATATTGATGATCAGGGTAAGATTGGTTATCTCTCTTCGTCGCGCCGTTACAAGAAGGATATCCGGAGCCTGGAGGATGTGGATTGGCTCTATCGTTTGCGTCCCGTTCATTTTGTGTACAAGAACGATGAGAAAGGTGTGGAACAGGTGGGGCTGATCGCCGAGGAGGTGGAGAAGGTGAACCCTGCCTTTGTGAGCTACGATGCCCGGGGGCGGGTGGAGACGGTGGCTTACAGCAAGCTGGTGACGCCGATGCTGAGGGCGTTGCAGGAGCAAGAGGAGCGGATCGCCCGCCTCGAGAAAGAGAACGAGACCCTCCGTGCCCGTCTGCGGAAGATGAACAAAGAGAAGGACGATCTGGCTGCCCTGAAGAGAGAGGTGGAGGAGCTGAAGAAGGTGCTGGGGGCGATGACGGAGCGATAGGGTGGTGCCGCCTTGTCCGTGCGGTATTTCAGGCTTTTTCTTGTCCTTTCCTGAAGGCGTTCCATCCCTGGGCGGTGAGTTCGATCTCGCTGCCGCTGCTGGTGACCAGCACCCTGCCTTCGTCGGCGGGGGTGATGAAGCCGATGGGATGGATGCCGGGCAGGGAGGTGAGTTTTTCCATGGCGCCGGGAGGGACGGTGAAAAGCAGCTCGTAATCCTCCCCGCCGCTGAGGGCGGTGATGAGCGGCTCCATTTCCATCTCCTCGGCGGTATCTGCCGTCTCGGTGTCGATGGGGATCTTGTCCTGATAGATGCGGCACCCCGTGCCGGAACGGTGGCACAGATGCAGCAGGTCGGAGGAGAGGCCGTCGGAGACATCGATCATCGAGGAGGGACGGACCCCTTTCTCTTTCAGGGACCGGATGATGTCCCGCCGGGCTTCGGGTTTGAGCTGCCGGCCTACGATATACTCATAGCGGCTCAGGTCGGGCTGGAAGGAGGGATCATCCTGGAAGATCCTGTTCTCCCTGCGCAGCACCTGCAGGCCCATGTAGGCGGCGCCCAGATCACCCGTGACACAGATGACATCGTTGGGATGTGCGCCGTCGCGGTAAACCAGCTCGTCCTTGCGGGCCCTGCCCACGGCCGTCACGCTGATGATCATCCCGCTGTAGGAGGCTGAGGTGTCTCCTCCCACCAGGTCCACACCGTAATGATCACAGGCCAGACGGATGCCTTCATAGAGCTCTTCGAGATGCTCCACCTTGAACCGCGACGACACCCCTACCGATACCGTCACCTGGCGCGGTTCGGCATTCATCGCATACACGTCGGAGAGGTTCACGACGATGGCCTTGTATCCCAGATGTTTCAGGGGGGTATAGGCCAGGTCGAAGTGGATCCCTTCGAGCAGCAGGTCGGTGGTCACCACCATCTGCCATCTGCCCGGTGCGATCACCGCAGCATCGTCGCCTATCCCCTTGCGGCTGTCGCGGTTCCTCAAAGGGAACCGGGCCGTCAAATGCTCAATGAGCCCGAACTCGCCGTACACCGAAATGTCCGTACCGCTTTTTTTATCTGCCATCTGATGAACCTTTTCGTAGTTTTCCTTTCCTGTGGTGGAATATCGGACCGGAAAATTTCCTATATTTGCATCCTAATTTAGATTAAATACAAATAAGATTCTTCATCCGATCGACAACAAAGATATGGAAAAAGATCAGGACAAGATACTGCGAGAGGTCACTGAACAGGAGTATAAGTACGGCTTTGTCAGTGACATTGAGATGGATCTCCTGCCCAAAGGGCTGAACGAGGATATCATCCGGGAGATCTGGAAGCGGAAGGAGGAGCCGGATTTCATGCTGGATTTCCGGCTGAAGGCTTACCGCAAATGGAAGGAGATGGAGATGCCGCACTGGGCCCATCTGAACATTCCTGAGATCGACTATCAGGACATCATCTATTTTGCCACGCCGAAGAAGAAGGACGGGCCCAAGAGCCTCGATGAGGTGGATCCCGAGCTGTTGCGGACCTTTGAGAAGCTGGGCATCCCTCTCGAGGAGCAGGAGCGGCTGGCGGGGGTGGCCGTCGATGCCGTGATCGACAGTGTGTCGGTGAAGACCACCTTCCAGGAGACCCTGGCCGAGCTGGGGATCATCTTCTGCTCGATGAGCGAGGCGATACGTAAATATCCCGACCTGGTGAGGAAGTATCTGGGGAGCGTGGTACCATATACCGACAATTATTTTGCGGCGCTCAACTCGGCCGTTTTCAGCGACGGTTCTTTCTGCTATATCCCCAAGGGGGTGCGGAGCCCGATGGAGCTCTCCACCTATTTCCGCATCAATGCGGCCAATACGGGGCAGTTCGAGCGCACGCTCATCGTCGCCGATGAAGGCAGTTACGTCAGCTACCTGGAGGGATGTACCGCACCCATACGCGACGAGAACCAGCTCCATGCCGCCGTGGTGGAGATCATCGCCCTCGACCATGCCGAAGTGAAATACTCCACGGTCCAGAACTGGTATCCGGGCGACAAGGAAGGCAAGGGCGGCATCTACAACTTCGTCACCAAGCGGGGCATCTGCAAGGGCAACCATTCGAAGATCTCCTGGACGCAGGTGGAGACCGGCTCGGCCATCACTTGGAAGTACCCCAGTACCATCCTCAAAGGGGATCATTCCACGGCCGAGTTCTACTCGGTGGCGGTGACCAACAACTACCAGCAGGCGGATACCGGCACCAAGATGATCCATCTGGGCAAGAACACGCGGAGCACCATCGTCTCCAAGGGTATCTCGGCCGGGCACAGCAACAACAGCTACCGCGGGCTGGTGAAGGTGGCCCGCAATGCCGAGAATGCCAGGAACTTTTCGCAGTGCGACTCGCTGCTCATCGGCGACCGGTGCGGTGCCCACACCTTTCCCTACATCGAGGTGGGCAACACCTCGTCGGTCGTCGAACATGAAGCCACCACCTCCAAGATCGGCGAAGACCAGATCTTTTACCTCAACCAGCGCGGTATATCCACCGAGGACGCCGTCGGGATGATCGTCAACGGTTATGCCCGCGAGGTGCTCAACAAACTGCCGATGGAGTTCGCTGTGGAAGCTCAGAAACTGCTGCAGATCAGCCTGGAAGGCAGTGTAGGATAAAACGGAACCAAAAGCAACGAAAAACAACGGAACAATGCTTAGTATCAAGAATCTTCATGCCAATATCGAGGGGAAAGAGATCCTCAAGGGGATCGACCTCGAAGTGAAAGCCGGCGAGGTACATGCCATCATGGGCCCCAACGGATCGGGAAAGAGTACGCTCGCCTCGGCCATTGTGGGCAGGGACTATGTGGAGGTCACCGAAGGGGACATCCTCTTCATGGGTGAGAGCATCCTCGACCTGCCGCCCGAGGAACGGGCCCTCAAAGGGATCTTCCTCAGCTTCCAGTATCCTGTGGAGATCCCGGGCGTGAGCATGGTCAACTTCCTCCGTACCGCCATCAATGAACAACGCAAATACCGCGGTCTGGAGCCCATGCCGCCGTCCGATTTCCTGCGGCTGATGCGGGAGAAGAAAAAACTGGTAGGCATCGACTCGGAGCTGACCAACCGCTCGGTGAACGAAGGTTTTTCGGGCGGGGAGAAGAAAAAGAACGAGATCTTCCAGATGGCCATGCTCGAGCCGAAGCTGGCCATCCTCGACGAGACCGACTCGGGTCTGGACATCGATGCCCTGCGGGTCGTGGCCAACGGGGTCAATGCCCTCAAGAAGCCCGACAATGCCACCATCGTCATTACCCACTACCAGCGGCTGCTCAACTACATTGTGCCCGACTTCGTCCATGTCCTGTACAAGGGACGCATCATCAGGTCGGGAGGCAAGGAGCTGGCCCTGGAGCTCGAAGAGCGGGGTTATGACTGGCTGAAAGAGGAGTTTGAGAACAGCATGAACGGTACGCTATGATCGTTGTCGAGAAAAAAATGCCTGTGCGTCCCGACCTGTCGGTCCTGGAGCGTTTTCCCGCCCCGCAGGGCGAAGGGCTGCTGGGCCGTATCCAGGCGCGGGCGATGGAACAGTTCAGGAAGCTGGGTGTCCCCGGTACTAAGGATGAACGATACAAATACAGTCCTGTGGCCAAAGTGCTGCAGCGGGGTTACCGTCCCGTGACCGACCCCGGCCACCGTGATTTCCGTCTGGAGGAGATCTTCCGTTGCGATATCCCCACCCTCAACACGTGGGTATATGCCGTCCTCAACGGTTTCTTCTTTGAGAAGGAGGATCATCTGCAGGAGCTGCCGGGCGGGGTGCTGGCGGGAGGTTTGCAGCAGGCCCTCCGCGAACGGCCCGACCTGGTGGAGCCTTATCTTGACAAGTATCCTGCCGAGAGCCGCGACGGGCTGGCTGCCCTCAACAGAAGCTTTGCCCTCGACGGCTTCTTCCTCTATGTGCCGGACGGGGCGGTGATGGAAAAACCGGTGCAGGTGGTCAACCTCATCCGCGGTGACGAGGAGGTGGTGGTACAGCCGCGCAGCCTCATCGTCGTGGGCAGCAACGCCCGCGGCAGCCTGCTCATCTGCGACCATGCCCTCACGGAAAAAGAGGTGCTCTCCAATGCGCTCAAAGAATTCTATATCGGTGAGAACAGCTCGTTCGAGATCACCCGTCTACAGAACGAACACAACTCCATGACCGATATCACCCATTTCTTTATCCAACAGGAGCGCAGCAGCCGTGTGAAGATCAACACCACTTCCCTGCATGGCGGTTTCATCCGCAACAACCTGGATGTGAAGCTGGCCGGGGAAGGGGCCGAGAACTATGCCTACGGTCTGTTCCTGACCGACGGACAGCAGCATATGGACCATTCTCTCTTCATCGATCATGCTGCACCGCAATGCACCAGTATGCAGACCTACAAGGGCATCCTCGACGACGAGTCGACCGGGGCCTTTGAAGGGCGTATTCTGGTGGAGCCGGGAGCGCAGCAGACCCAGGCCTATCAGTCGAACAAGAACATCCTGGTCCGCGACACGGCGAGGATGAACACCAAGCCGCAGCTGGAGATCTACGCCGACGATGTGAAATGTACGCACGGGGCCACGGTGGGGCAGCTCGACGAGGAGGCGCTCTTCTATCTCCGTTCGCGGGGCATTCCCGAGTATGAGGCGCGGATGCTGATGATGTATGCTTTTGCTCACGAGGTGATCCGCGAGATCTCCATCGAGCCGTTGCGCGACCGTATACGCGAGCTCGTCGACCGTCGTCTGCGGGGCGAGCTGCCGCGATGCCATACCTGCCTGGTGGATTATGTCAAGTAAGAGCATGGTTTCGTTGGACCACATACGTGACGACTTCCCCATCCTGAGCCGTGAGGTGTACGGCCGGCCGCTCGTCTATCTCGACAACGGCGCCACCACCCAGAAGCCGAAGGTCGTCATCGACACCCTGACCCGTCTCTATGCCGGGGAGAACAGCAACATCCACCGGGGGGTGCATCATCTCAGCGAGCGGATGACGACCCTTTACGAGGAGGCGCGGGCCACCGTGCGGCGTTTCATCGGGGCAGCCCATGACCATGAGATTGTCTTCACCGCCGGCACCACGGCCGCCATCAATGCCGTGGCTTTCTCCTTCGGCGAACGTTATGTGAAGGAGGGGGATGAGATCCTGGTCACCACCATGGAGCATCATGCCAACATCGTCCCCTGGCAGATGCTCTGCCAGCGCAAGGGGGCCCGTCTGAAGGTGCTCCCTCTGGACGAGCGGGGCGACCTGCGTCTCGACCTGCTCGGGGAGATGCTCACCTCCCGGACCCGTCTGCTGGCCGTGACCCATGTCTCCAACGTGCTGGGTACCGTCAACCCCCTGAAGGAGATCATCGGCAGGGCCCACGCCGCCGGCGTGCCCGTGCTCGTCGACGGCGCACAGGGCGTGCAGCACGGCATCCTCAACGTGCAGGAGCTGGACTGCGATTTTTACGTTTTCTCCGGCCACAAGATCTACGGCCCCACAGGTATCGGTGTCCTCTACGGCAAGGAGCGCTGGCTGGAGGAGCTGCCTCCCTACCAGGGAGGGGGTGACATGATCCGCAGGGTCACCTTTGAGAAGACCACCTACCAGGACCCGCCGCTCAAGTTCGAGGCGGGGACGATGCACTACGTGGGGGCTGTCGCTCTGGCTGCCGCCCTCGACTACCTGAACGGCCTCGGCATGGAGAGGATCGTGACATGGGAAAAGGAACTGACCGACTATGCCCTGCAGCGGCTGGAGGAGATCTCCGGCATGCGCATCTTCGGGAGAGCCCGTGAACGTACCTCGGTCATCTCTTTCCTCGTGGGAGAGATCCATCCCTACGACATGGGCATGCTCCTCGACAAGATGGGCATCGCCGTACGTACCGGCCACCATTGTGCCGAGCCGCTCATTGACAGCCTCGGCATTCCCGGTACCGTACGGGCCTCCTTCGCCTTCTACAATACCCGCGAAGAGGCCGACCGCCTGGCCGAAGCCGTGGGAAAAGCCGCAAAAATGCTCGGATAACAACAAAAAAAGAAAAAAGAAAAACCATGAGCAGCATCAAAGAGATCCAGGAAGAGATCGTCGAGGAGTTCAGTGTTTACGACGACTGGATGGACAAATACAATTACCTTATCGAACTGGGCAGGGAGCTGCCGCCCATCGACCCGAAATACAAGGATGATGACCATCTGATCGAAGGATGCACCTCGAAGGTGTGGCTGCATGCCGGCCTTGACGAGGAGGGCCGGATGGTGCTCACTGCTGACAGCGATGCCATCATCACGCGCGGCATCATCGCCCTTCTCATACGTGTCTTCTCCGGCCACCGTCCTGAGGAGGTGCGCGATGCCGATCTCTCCTTCCTCGACAGGATCGGCCTCAAGGAACACCTTTCACCCACCCGTGCCAACGGTCTGGCATCGATGGTGAAACAGATCAGAATGTATGCCATTGCCCTTTCTGCCAAAAACAAATGAGCCATGAGCAACGAGAGCAAAGAGAAAAAAACGGACCAGGAGAACCAGCAGAATGGTGTTGACACCTTCGAGCTGGAGACCAAGATCGTAGCCACGCTGAAGAACATCTACGATCCGGAGATCCCGCAGGTCAACATCTATGACCTGGGTCTGATCTATGAGATCGACGTCAAGGAAGACGGCAAGGTGATGGTGAAGATGACGCTCACGGCGCCCAACTGTCCCATTGCCGACCAGATCGTCAACGGGGTGAAGCAAAGTATTGAAGCCATTCCCGGTGTCAAAGAGCTTGATCTGGTGCTGACGTTCGATCCGCCGTGGGACAAGAGCATGATGTCGGAGGAGGCGATGCTCATGCTGGGCATGTTGTGATGCCCGGATGGGGCGGTCCGGCTCATCGATAATGATATGCTGACTCCTTCCCGCCTTTCGGCGAAGATACGGGAGAAGGCGCTGGCACTGGGTTTTGATGCCTGCGGTTTTGTCCCGGCGCGGCCGTTGGAGGAGGAACGTGCCCGTCTCCTCAGCTGGCTGATGCAGGGTCATCATGCGGGCATGGGCTACATGGCCCGTCATGTGGAGGAGCGGCTTGATCCTTCGCGGCTGGTGCCGGGCAGCAAGAGCGTCATCGTGGTGCTGCTCAACTATTTCCCGCGGAAAGAGATGCCTGCAGCTCCGGAGGTGCCCCGCATCGCGCGGTATGCCTGGGGCAGGGACTATCACCGGGTGGTGCGCAGGAAGCTGAAGGAGCTCCTGGCGTGGATCGACCGTGAGCTCGTCCCCGTGCGGGGCAGGGCTTTCGTCGACTCGGCCCCTCTGCTCGAGAGGGAGCTGGCCCGGCGTGCCGGCCTCGGCTGGCGGGGACGCAACGGCCTCCTCCTCACCCGCAAAGGCTCGTGGTTCTTCCTCGGCGAGCTGGTGGTCGACCTGGAGCTGGCCTACGACCATGAGGAGGTGAAGGACCTCTGCGGCACCTGTACCCGCTGTGTGGAGGCCTGTCCCACGGGGGCCATCCTGCCCCAGCGTACGGTCGACGCCCGCCGCTGTCTCTCCTACTGGACCATCGAACACAAGGAAGAGACTTTTCCGGAAGAGGCACCTGCCTCCTTTCACGGCTGGGCTTTCGGGTGTGACATCTGCCAGGAGGTATGTCCCTGGAACAGCAAGGCCGAGCCGCACCGCATGCCCGAATTCGACCCCGATGAGCGACGGATCACGCTCACGCGGGAGGAGTGGCGCAGCCTCGATGAGGAGGGGTTCCGGCGCCTCTTTGCCGGCACGCCCGTCATGCGGGCCGGACTGCAAAGGATGAAACGCAACGTGGAGCGGTGAGATGCCGGCGCCGTGCTCCGGCATCATTCCCAGACCCCCGGGATGGGCTCGCCGCAGTAGGGACATTTCCCCTCCCGGATATGGTTCTGGGCGATGAAGTAGCCCCGCCGCTCGATCAGCAGCTTGTGGCATTTGGGACAGTAGGTGTTCTCGTAGTCCTTCCCGCCGGGGACGTTGCCTATATACACGAAACGTATCCCTGCGTTGCGGGCGATCTCGCGTGCCTGCTCCAGCACCGACACCGGCGTGGGGGGCAGCTGCGTGAGCTTGTAGGCCGGATGGAAACGGGAGAAGTGAAGGGGATAGTTGTACAGGTCGTTGTCATAGAGCCAGTCGCACATCCTTCTGATCATGTCCAGGTCGTCGGTCCATTGCGGGACGATCAGGTTGGTGATCTCCAGCCATACCCCTTCTTCGTGGAAGATCTTCAGGGCGTCGAGCACCGGCTGCAGCTTGCCGGCGTTGAGTTTCATGTAGATAGCGTCGCTGAACGACTTGAGGTCGATGTTGGCCGCATCGATGTGACGGCACAGCTCCCGTAAAGGTTTCTCGTTGATGTACCCGGCCGAGACAAGGATGTTGCGTATGCCCGCCTCATGGGCCAGACGGGAGGTGTCCAGGGTGTATTCGTAGAAGGTGATCGGTTCGGAGTAGGTGTAGGCGATCGACTGGCACTGATACTGTTTCGCTGCGGCCACCACCTTTTCGGGCATCATGTCGACGTTGCGTGTCTCTTTGGGTGATCGCTGGGAGATGGTCCAGTTCTGGCAGTTGAGGCAGGCCAGGTTGCATCCTGCGGTGGCGATGGAGAAAGCGCGGCTGCCGGGGAGGAAGTGGTTCAGCGGCTTCTTCTCCACCGGGTCGACATGGACGGCGCAGGGGTTGCCGTAGGCCATGGTGTAGAGCTTACCGCCGATGTTCACGCGGTTGCGGCAGTCGCTCCATTCCCCCTCTTTCAGTGTACATTCGTTGGGGCAGATCAGACAGCGCACCCCGCGCGGCGTCTCGGTCTGGTACATGGCCACCTTGCTCCATTTCCAGGGCTTCTCCTTCCCGCCGGCCATGAGAGGCGGGACGGTCAGCATGGCTCCGGCGCCCGTGAGCGAAAGTTTGAAGAACTCTCTTTTTGTGATCTTTCTTCCCATGGTCATCACCTCCTTTCAGGAAAGGAAAAGTTAGGAAATTTTTCTTTCCGCTGTGCGGCTGTGTTTCATTTTGTGGCGGCCGCCGCGGCCGAGGTGAGGAGCAGGAGGGTAGCCAGGAGGAGGGCGGTGGTGGTGATGCCGGCCAGGGGGAGTAGGAGGGTGGCCACGCTGAGGGCGCCGAGGGCGCCGCCGGCCACGTCGGCGCTGTAGAGCCGGGAGGCGATGTGGCCGGCGTCACCCTTCTCCAGCAGGCTTCCCTCGCGGAAAAGACGCCCCACGCCGTAACCGTAAGCCAGCGTGTAAAGAAAGAGGAGCATCTCGCCGGCGAGAGGCAGCACGTCCAGACGACGCAGCACCCATGCCAGCAGGGGCAGCAGCGACATCGCCAGTGCCAGCAGCAGAGCCGTGCGCAGGAAGGAGCGGACCGTGGCAGCAGCCTCCTCAGGGGGGCGGGCCCCCCACGCCATGCCCGCCATGAAGAGGGTCACCAGGATGCCCGTCATCAGATAGAGATAGCCGTAGACCGTCTCAAAGAGGAAGAGGAGCAGCACCTCGGCCGCGGCGGCCGCCACACCCCCGGCGAAGATCACCCGCCCGTATACACCCGAACGGACCACGAAAAAGAGGAAGAAAAGCGCCAGGAAGAGAATGAGCAGACGGGTGTCGGCACGGTAGTAGCTCAGCCATACCGCGATCTGGTCGAAGTAAGCCCGGGGATCGCGGTCGCTGTTCACCCGCTCCGGCAGCTGCAGCGAGGCCATGATCTGTGCACTGCGCATCTTCAGGAGGTCGTCCATCAGATAATAGGGCGAGACATACCGGTTATCAATACCTCTCTCCGTCACCAGTCTGGCGATGTCGAGGCTCAGCGGGGCATCGGAGGCGAGGAAATAGTTCTTCTCGCCCGGGACGATCACCACGTGGGGGAACACGCGGCGGAGCGTGGCAAGGAGCAGTGCGTTGATGTCGCTTTCCTCCTCTCCCAGGTAGTTCTGTGAGGCGGGAAGACGCAGAGAGAGCACGCCGTCCTGACGGAGATGATCGTGCACGATGCGGAAGAAGTCGAGAGTGTAATAACGGTTGAGCTGGGCCGTCACGGGAGGCGGGACGTTCACCAGCACGACGTCGTAGCGTTCCTGTGTGCGGGCCAGGTACCTGCGGCCGTCGTGGATGATGACATGCAGCCGCGGGTCCTCAGGGAAAGGGAAATACTTTTTCCCCAGGCGGATGATGGCGGGGTCGATCTCGACATAGTCGAGCCGTTCCACCGAAGGGTATTTCAGCACTTCGGCGAGGGTGCCCGAGATGCCGCCGGAGAGGAGCAACACGCTGTGCGGGGCGGGACGCTGCACCATGGCATAGTGCACATCTTCCTCGTTGGCGGTGACGTTGAGAGTGGTGGCTACCAGGTTGTGGTTCTCGTAGAGGTTCATCTGCTCGCCGGTACGGGTTACCACCAGGCTGCCGAAGGGGCTCTCGCGGTGTTCCACGATCTCCTGGTGGGGGTAGAGAAACCCCAGGAAGAAACGATCGAGAGGCAGCAGGAAAAGGAGGAGGGCACCGGCAAGGGCCATCGCGGCGGCCGGCCGGGCGGAAGGGTGTTCTTTCCCGTGTAGGGTGAGCCAGGCCCACAAGGCCATATCGCCGGCCAGGACCACCGTCAGAGTATGGAAGGGATCGAGGAGGAAGACCAGCACGAAGCTGAAGAGAAAACCTCCGGCGAGGCTGCCGGCCGACTCCCACGCGTAGGCACGGGCTGTAGGGTTGCCGCCCCGTTGACGGAAGAGGTACCAGGTGAAGAAGGTGAAGGCATAGCCCGAGAGGAAACAGAACGGCAGCAACAGGATGAACGAAGCCACGAAGATGGCCGGGAGGCTGGTGAGTGTGCCGGGGAGGAACACCTGGTCCTTCAGGGCGAAGAAGAGCATCAGCGTCAGCAGAGGGAGGGTGCCGAGCCAGAGCAGCGAGGAGCGGAAGAACTGCCGGGGTGTCTTCATGCGCCGGGCGGCCCTGCCCGCACGCCCTCCCAGCGCCGTCAGCAACATCCAGTTACCCAGGATGATGCCGATCACCAGCTCGTTGCCTTCGAACACTGCCAGAAAAGCACGCAGCATCACCAGCTGCGTGATCATCGCCGAGAATCCCACGGCAAAAAGAGGAAGAAATGGCATGTGGCCGGGTATCTCATCCCCGGGCAGTGCCTGTGGTGGCTGCTCCGGGGGAGTCTTTGTCCTGCGGAAGATGGCGGCAAAATACCGCAGATGCCAGCCCAGGTGGAAGAAAACGATCATGGTCATGGCTATGCCGGTATCGACGTGCACCAGCATCCAGGTGTCCTCACCGGTCAGGGGGAATTTGTAGTTGACTTGCAAGGTCAGCAACAGGCCGATGAGGGCGGTGGCCAGGAAATTGAGCAGCAGCAGGATGTTCCAGATGTGGTGATGGTTACGGCGACGGTAGATGCCCAGCCTCACCGCAGCCAGGCTGAAGAGGTACGCTGCCGTGGTACCCGTGATGATGGGCCAGAAATGGTAAGTGCCCGTCATGGTTGCCGTATTCTCTTTTCATCCAAAGTTAATAAAATGCTCCGGCCGGGGGTCAGCGGGGATGGCGTACCTTGTCGCGGAAGAAGTCCCACACCAGCTCCACCATTTCAGCATCGTGGTTCTGGGGTCCCACGTAGTTGGTCCAGAGGGGGGAGTATTGTTCACGGATGCTGGGAGCTGCGTGTCCTCCGCCGTTGATCCTGCAGAAGACCACCTCGTTGTTACCAAGGGGGTCGGGATAGGTGAGGAGGGTGATGGTGCTGCCGTCGTGGGGGTCCAGGTCGGGCAGTTGCCGGACCCGGGCGACGGTGTCGGTGCCGTTCACATGTTGCCAGAGAGCTACGGTCTGTTCCACGGGGATGACCGTGCCTCTTTCCGCCCTGGGAGGGTTACCGATGGTTCCCCCCTTGTAGGGGAGGAGAGGGTCGGCAGTGCCGTTGAGAAGGAATATGGGCAGAGGGGTGGAAGGCAGGCCGCATTCGGAGGTGTCGGGGAAGGAAGCGCACAGCGGGGCCACCGCCGCGAGCCGCTGCGGCACCTCCACGGCCAGACGCAGGGTCATGATGCCGCCGTTGGACATGCCCGTGACGTAGATCCTGTCGGTGTCGACGGGATAGCGGGCGGCGAGGGTGTCGAGGAGGGTGGTGAGGAAGTGGACGTCGTCTACCTCCGGCAGGACAGCAGCGTCCAGACGGCAGTCGTGCCAGTTGGGCCGGCCCGTGGGGCCGTTCACCGCCTGGGGATAGACGATGATCAGCCCCTCTTTCTCCGCCACCTCCATCCACAGCCTGTAAGGACTACGGCGATTGCTCCAGCCTATCATGTTGGTGATCTTGCCCCCGCCGCCGTGCAATACCATTACCAGAGGAATTGACCTGTCCTGCCCTCCCGGAGGCAGATAAAGCGCATAGGTGCGCGTGAGTCCGTCGACACTGATCTCTCTGATCGAGAGATCCTCCTGCGGCGGTGAGGAGGGGGCGCCGTGGCCGCAGCCCAGTGTTGTGACCAGCAGAATAAGCCCCGTCAGGTGTTTCATGATCGTTGTGCTTTGCATGCTTTGGGGGGAAGGTTATTTTCCCAACATTTCTTTCTCGGAGAAGACGATCGCCTGATAGGTGTATAGTTCGGCATCGCGCCAGCCGTCCCATCCGATGCCGGCCTTGTCGCGGGCGCAATGGCCGAGGAATTCCTCCTTGGTCCAGTGGGTCTCGTCGGCCACCTGCGGCAGGAAGGTGCCCGAGCGACCGTCTTTTACCATGTAGATACCATCCCTGCCCAGCTTGAACTCGTCGATCGAGTGGATCCTTTTCAGGGGGGTCAGGACGGAGATCTCGATGTCGAGGTTATCCACCTCGTCGGGGGTGACGGGCGGGAAGCGATAGTCCTGCAAGGCGGCGGCCACGGTCATGTCGCGCACCACCAGGTAGAGGGGTTCGTCGGGCAGGAAACGCCCGATGCATCCCCGCAGCTCGCCCCGGGCGGTGTGCAGCGTCACGAAGGCGCCGGCCGGCTCCAGCAGGTTGCGGGAGAAGCCTGTGGTGTCGATCTCCGGAAGACGTCCGTGACGGATACGTTCCTCCAGGGTCTTGCGGGCGATGCGCAAGAGGGTGAGCTTGTCTTCGCGGGTGAGATAGTCGTCAGACCCTTCTTCTTTTTCTTTCATCGTCACCACCACGGCGCCATAACCCACCACGCGCTGGTGGTCGCCGTAGGGGGCATCGCCTGAGTTGCGGTAGAGGACTTTGTGGTACGTGATGTCCTTTCTGTCCTGTGTGATCTCCATGAGGGCGAGCACGCCCGGCCAGCCGCACATGGAGGTGAGCAGGTTGGGATAACCGCGGGCCTCGTTGTCGCGCAGTGCCTGCAGCAGCTGCGACGGCCGCCCGCTCACCACCGCCTGCAGCACATGCTCGTCGGCCACCTTCGCATGGTCGTAGGTGGGATAGTGGGACAGGTCGGTGCTGACGACGAAAAGGTTGTTGCCGCCGAAATAGGGTGCCAGGGCACCGGCGATCTTACGGATCACCGAGGGGTCCTGCGTGCCGATCACGACGGGCACGATGCGGAAATCTTTCTTCAGCCAGTATTGCAGGAAGGGAAGCTGCACCTCCAGCGAATGCTCGCGGCTGTGGGCCGAAGGGTCGAACTCGAAGACCTTGTGTTCCCGGATGAGCTGTGTGGCCAGCTCCGTGTCCACCTTCACCTCTCCCAGCGGGGTCTCATAGTTGCCCTCGTTGTAAATGGAAGCTCCCGGAAGATGGACATAGTGGCTCGTGCCGATGAGGAAGATGCGGTCAAACTGTTTGTCCCGCGGCAGCTGCCGGTAGGAGGCGGCGGCCACGGCGCCCGAGAAGACATACCCTGCATGGGGGGCGATGAGCGCCACCACCTCCCCCTCCAGACGGGCCTCAGGGGCCTCCTCGAAGAAAGTGCGTAACATCCCTGTCAATTCGGCAGGATCGGCCGGATAGAAGCTCCCGGCCACCGCCGGCTGCCGGTTATGTAAAGATACTCCGTTCATTTTCGTAGCATTTTGTGAATTACACGATACCAGGCTCACGGCCTCGATCATCAGTGCTAACACCGTTGTTCTCCACCCGTTCATTGTGCGGTGTTGTTTTCCTTACAATTTACGAAAAAAAGCCGGAAGAGTCATTGCTTCCGGCTTGATCCTCAACAAAATCCCTGCCAGAGGGGAGAGGTTCACCCGCCCATGACGGTCACCACGATGTTGCGGCGGCTGCGCGGGCCGTCGAATTCGCAGAAGAAGATGTTCTGCCAGGTGGAGAGGCCCAGTTCACCGTCGATGAGGGGGATGGTCTCCGAGGGGCCGACGAGGCCGGCCTTGAGGTGGGCGTCGCCGTTGTTGTCCTGCCGGTCGTGTTCCCACACCCCCGGTGGGATGAGCTTTCTCAGCAGCGTGATCACATCGTGCTGTACCGAGCGGTCCCAGTTCTCCTGGATCATGATGGCCGCTGTGGCCCCCTGCGCATAGACGTTCACCAGCCCGTCGCGGATACCCGATTCTGCCACGACGGCTCTCACCTGCGGTGTGATGTCAATGAGATCGTTGTGTGAATGGGTGCTGATTTGTATTATCTGGCGCATTTTCTTAAATTTAAAAACCGGAATTCCAAATTTAACAACTCTTCCGGCCTGTTCAAAATGGGAAAGGATCAAGATGGTACACAAAGAGTTCCAGATGAAGAGCGTTGACCGGCTGACCTTGTTCGGTCAGTATTGGTCACCCGATGATGAGGTGCAGGGAGTGATGGCCCTGGTGCACGGGCATGGGGAACACTCGTCGCGTTATGAGCCCTGGGCTGTGCGTTTCGTGGAGAAAGGCATGGCGGTGGTGACTTTCGATCTGCGGGGACACGGCCGTTCCGAGGGGAAAAGAGGGTATTCCCCCTCTTATGTGAGGATGATGGAGGATATCGACATCTTGGTGCAGCGGGCCCGGGAATATTTTCCGGAGAAGCCGGTTTTCCTTTATGGTCACAGCATGGGAGGCAATCTTGTGCTGGGGTATGCGGTGCGGCGGTGTCTGGCCCTGCACGGGGTGGTGGCCACCTCACCGTGGCTGAAGCTCAGAAAAGAGATGCCGGGGGTGGCGCGTCTGGCCGTACGACTGATGTCGCTGGTGGCTCCTGCCCTGACCATCCATACACGTCTCGATGCCCATGGCATCTCCCGCGATCCAGTAGAGGTGGAGAAATATGTCAGCGACCCGCTCAATCATGATCTCATCACCCCCTCCCTCTACCTGCAGATCCACGATATGGGCCGCAAGCTGATGAAAGGCGGAGAGGTGAATGTCCCCATCCTGGTGGTGCACGGTACCGCCGATCCCATCACCGACCCGGCAGGGAGCAAGGCCTTTGTGAAAAACACCATAGGCGACGATGTACAGCTCAAGCTGTTCGAAGGACTCTACCATGAGACCCATCACGAGCCTGAAAGAGATGAGGTGTTCGAATACATCTACGGCTGGATGGCCGACCGCCTCGAACGGAAAGAGATGAAGCAGGAATAAGCGGTGAAGAGGATGGAGATGTCCTTCAGGACCATCGTGGTACCTGAGCCTTTGGAGAAAAAGCTCACTTATGCGACATCTGCGCTGTTCGTGGGATCGTGCTTTGCCACGGTCATCGGCGACTGGCTCCGTGAGCTGAAGATGCCTGTGATGGTGAACCCTTTCGGGACCCTCTACAATCCTTTTTCCATCCATGCGATGCTGGAGAGGATGCTGGAGCAGCGTCCTTTCACCGGGGAGGAGCTGGTGCGGTATCAGGATAAATGGCTCAGTCTGATGCACGACACCTCCTTTTCCGGAGAGGAGAAAGAGGAGGTGCTGGAAAGGATGAACAGGGTTCTGGAGGAGGGTGCCGCACATCTTCGAAAGCTGCATCATCTCTTCATCACCTTTGGGACGGCGAGGGTCTACCGGTGGCGGAAGGACGGCCGTGTGGTGGCCAACTGTCATAAGCTGCCGGCCTCGTTCTTTACACGCGAACTGTTGCAGCCGGAAGAGATCACAGAACAATGGGAGCCCTTGCTTTCGCGGCTGTTCGGCATGGTGCCCGGCCTGCAGGTGATCCTCACCGTCAGTCCTGTCCGCCACTGGAAGGACGGTGCGACGGGCAACCAGCTCAGCAAGTCGGTGCTGCACGTGGCCGTACACCGTCTCACGGAAATGGACCCCCGTATCCGGTATTTTCCCGCCTATGAGATCCTGATGGACGATCTGCGTGACTATCGCTTCTATGCGGCGGATATGCTGCATCTTTCGGATACGGCCGAAGCATACGTGCGGATGCGCTTCCGGGAAGCCGTCATCGACCGCGAGGCCTGGCCGGTGATGAAGGAGGTGGAGAAACTTCAAAAGGCAAAAGCCCATCGTCCTTTCCGGCCGGGGTCAGAGGATCACCGGCGCTTCAGGAAGAGGATGCTGGAGAAGGTCCTCCGGTTGGAGGAACGATATCCTTTCCTCGATCTGAATGAAGAAAAACAGATGTTCTCGCAATGAAAAAAGAGTCCCGCTGCAGCGGGACTCTTTTTTTCATCCGGGAAACAGGTTGAGTTTCAGAGTGAAAGTCCGGATTTGTTCGAGTCTTTCTCGTCTTCGGTGAAACTGATGGTGTAATTGCCGTTGTCTCCGATGAAACCTCCCAGCTGGATGTAGAAATAGGTTTGGGTGGTACCCGTGTTGTTGACATGTCCTCCGATGGTTTCACCGTCGGAGCCGTCGATCATCCCCAGATAGGTTTTGTCGGGGCCGTAAACCTTGAAGTGGAGTTCGGTGTTGGCGGCCAACGGTTTGATGCTCCAGATCGTTTTTTTGTCTACGTTCAGAACCACCTTGAAAAATTCATAATCCCCGTTGTTGTCGTTGGCCGCATCTACCAGGATCGTTCCGGTAAGGTTTTCGGCGGGAAGACTCTGGATCTCACGGGCGTGGTCGAAGTCATCATCGGGTTCGTTGTCGTCATTGGCATGCATGTTCTGAAAAGAGAAGGAGTATGCACCGCTGCTCTGTCCGTAATATGAATTGACCTTGACGAAGTAGGTCCCTCCTTGGGTGTAAAGATCGAAGTCCAGGTTCTCTCCGGCCTGTCCGAACATGCTTTTTATCATGGTCCCTTCCGTGTCATATACAGTCATTTCCAGTTCCATACTTTCGTCCTTGTTGGTAAAATGAAGATTGACCACATCCCATACGCCGTTGTTTTCCGTGGTGAATTTGTACCAGTCCTGTTCGTTCTTAGAGACCAGTGCTGCGGCATTATCGGTGGAAGGGAGGGTGCCCAGGTCGTATGCATCTTCCTTTCGTTCATTGGGTTCGAAAGAATCGTTGGCATGAGTGTCGGATACTTTAAGTGAGTAGGATCCTTTGCTTTGCCCGTAATAACTGGTGATGTTCAGATAATAGGTGCCGCCGGGATTAGCAAAGTGGATGGAGAGGTCAGCCCCGGCATCGCTGTGGGTCTCGCCCAGAGTATTGCCATCCTTGTCGGTCATTTCCACATTGAGCTCAAGATCGTCCGAATGGTTTTTGAGCTCGATCAGTGTGATATCGTAGCTGTCCACATTGCCCGGCGTGAACATATACCAGTCATTGTCCCCTTCTGAAACATAGGCCTCGACCGTTTTTTCCATGGTCAGGGCGGTGGCCTTGTCCCTGGAATCATTGGGCTCATTCGGATCGGGGTTCAGGACCTCCTCGGCCTTATCGCAGGCCATCATACCTGCCATCAGAAAGAAAACGAACACCGGAAACTTATGAAGTCTCCTGATTCTGCTTGGTTTTGAATGTAACATGATAAAAATTTTTAGGTTGGGTGTTGGTAAAAAAACAATATTTCCGAACCACTAATTTGGTCCGGTATACAGGTGTCATTCGGAAAATCCCGGCAAAGAAAGGCTTTCTGATCTCAGGTCAATTCCGGAAGGAATGCGATGAAAAAAAAAGAAAGTTTTACTCCACGTTACGGGGTTATCCTGGCCATCGTACAGCTTACAATATAAGGTTAAGATTGTTCTTAAAAAAATGTTTTTCAGCAGGGAAGAAAATACTTCAGTCTCTCTCCGGATCACGGACACCGGAGAGAAAAAACATGCGGATATTCTTCCCGAGAAGAGCGATCGCTTCAGATCAACTACCGCTTCAGGAGTTTACCTGCCGTAACCTGACAGGAGAATGAGTGATGGCCGATCACTTTGGTGAGATTCCTAATAATTCTGAGCTTCCAGTTCGAAATATGCTTGTGGGTGGAGGCAGGCCGGGCATACTTTCGGGGCTGATGTCCCTTCGTGGATATAGCCGCAGTTACGGCACTTCCAGATCATCACCCCGTCTTTCACGAACACCTTCCCTTCTTCGAGGTTGGTGTAGAGCTTGCGGTAACGTTCTTCGTGGGCTTTTTCCACTTTGGCGATCATGCGGAAAGCGGTGGCCACCTCTTTGAAACCTTCTTCTTCGGCAATGTCGGCGAACTCGGGATAGAGTTTGGTCCATTCCTCGTTCTCTCCTTCTGCGGCAGCCTTGAGGTTCTCCGCGGTATTGCCGATGACTCCGGCGGGATAGGCCGTGGTGATCTCCACCATACCGCCTTCAAGGAACTTGAAAAAACGTTTGGCATGCTCTTTTTCGTTCAGTGCGGTCTCTTCAAAGATGGCCGCGATCTGTTCCAGACCCTCTTTTTTGGCCTGTTTGGCGAAATAGTCGTAGCGCATCCGTGCCTGTGATTCACCTGCAAAGGCTTTCAGCAGGTTCTGTTCCGTTCTTGTACCTTTTAGTGATTTCATGATCATGAGTATTTAGGTTGGACATAGTTTCATATTTTTTCTTCGAAAGGGACAACGATGTTCCTGGCAGCGTAGAGCTCACAGCCGCCACGGCCGATCAGCGCACATCTGAAAGACCGTGTGGCTGAGGTACCCGTTCTGCCTGCCGTGGAGTGACGAGCCTACCACGTAAAGACCATAGGTAAGATGAAAAAAAGCTTCCTGTTTCATGATCTTTCCCCTCCCGTGTCTTTCTTTTTCTTTCCGAACAGCTGCACCATGATGCGGTCGACCTCGAACCCTTCGATCGGTTTTTTACGGATGTGATCCATCAGCATACGGGTAAGCTCCTCGTCGAAATAGTCGATGATTACATCTTCCTCGGTGTCGAGAAGGTGGTGATGTTCCTCCAGGATCCCGTCATACCGCATCTTTCCCTTGTCGGTGAGCACCTTGCGGATGAGTCCGGCTTTTTCCAGTGCTTCCAGGTTGTTGTACACCGTGGCGGCGGTCAGACTGGGAAAATCCTTTTTCAGTATCCTGAGGATCGTCTCGGCATCAGGATGATGCGTGCTGAGTACGGTACGATATACCGCTATCCTCTGTACCGTGACCCGTACTTTGTGTTCTCTGAAACGCCGGATGATCTCTTCGTTGTTCATGGGCATAGATTGTAATACCTCAAATATAATAAAAAATATTAGAAACAAAAATATCTAAAAAGGTGGAGCGGCAGTCGTCGAGAGAAGCGAAAAGGATGGTTATGGGATTTTTCTTATCTTGCACCCGATTCCTTACCAAGGGGAGGAGAGTTTATGAGGATCGAGAGGATCGATGGCCGGCGTTTTTTCTATTTCTTTTATGCCGGTGCGATGCGTCTTCTGGAGCATCAGGAAGAGATCAACAAGCTGAACGTTTTTCCGGTACCGGATGCGGATACGGGCACCAATCTGGCTTCGACGTTGCGGTCGGTGATGGATGCCATCCGGCCGCTGCATTCCTATAAAGAGACCACGACGATCATTGCCGAGGCGGCGCTGACGGGGGCCCGGGGCAATTCGGGCATTATTTTCGCCCAGTTCCTCAGCGGCATTGATCAGGAGACCTGTGCCTGCCGTACGGTGACGATCGAGGACTTTGCCCGTTCGGTGATGCGTTCGGTGAAGTATCTCTATGAGGCCATTGCCGATCCGGTGGAGGGGACGATGCTGACGGTGATCCGGGAGTGGGCCGAATACATCGGCCGGCATCACACTGCCGAGGATCTCCGTACGTTGCTGATCAACTCCTATGAGGTGGCCCGTCGTTCGATGCTGGCCACCTCGCGCCGCATCCGCGAGCTGACCTCCACGGCTGTGGTCGATGCCGGGGCCAAGGGTTTTGTCGTCTTCCTCGAAGGGGTCATCGACCTGTTGCGGAGCAACGACCTGCGTCAGCTGATCCGTATGAAACGCCCTCTCGTGATCGATGAAATGGAAATGGAAGTGGAGCATCATGGAGAGCTCACCTATCGGTATTGCACGGAGGTGCTGCTCAAAGGGGAAGGGATCGACCGCAAAGCCATCGAGGAGATGCTGGCCGGCGAGGGCGACTCGGTGGTGGTGGCGGGGAATGCCACCATGACCCGTCTGCATGTGCACACCGACCACCCCGACCGTGTGATCGACCGGCTGCGTCCCTATGGACGGCTGGTGTTCCAGAAAGCCGACGATATGCTCCTGCAGTACCGTGTAGCGCACGAACGCAGACACTCCATCGCCCTGGTCACCGATTCTGCTTGCGACCTGCCCGATGAATATCTGGAGGAGCACCAGATCACGATGGTGCCCATCTACCTCTACATGGATGAACATCAGTACCTCGACAGGGTGACGATCAAGCCCGGCCGTTTCTACGAGCTGATCGAGCAGGAGCGACCTTCGCTCTCCACGTCGCAGCCCAACATGCGTTCGTTCGTCAACCTTTACTCGCGTCTGGCCTCCCATTATGATTCGGTGATCGCGGTGCATCTCTCCTCGGTGTTGAGCGGTACGTACCGCACCTCGCAGCAGGCGGCCGAGCAGGTGTCGCGTGAGACGGGCACACGCATCACGGTGCTCGACTCCAAAGGGCTCTCGGGGATGTTCGGCCTGGTGGTGAAGAAAGTAGCCGAGGCCATCGAAGCGGGCAGATCGCACGACGAGATCCTGGAAGAATACGAGGGTTGGGTGGCCCGTGCCCGGGTCTATGCCGTGGTAGGATCGATGCGTCAGCTGATACGCAGTGGGCGGGTGAGCCATCTCAAAGGCTGGCTGGGACGCCTGCTCCACCTGCGCCCGCTGGTTACCATCGACAGAACGGGACGGGCCATCACCACAGGCATGTCTGTCTCCCAGAAGAACGGCCTGAAGAAGATCCTCCGTATCCTGGAAAAAGACGAGGGCTTCCACCGTAGCGGAGAATATATGGTGATGCATGCCAATGTGCCAGAGGCGGCCCGGGCCTTCGGACGCAAGGTGGAACGCATCACCGGACGACCTCCCTCCGGATATTACAACATCTCGCCCGTCCTCGGTCTCCATCTCGGAGCCGGAACCCTCGGCATCGCATACATGGAAAGCTGAAAAATAGGTATTTAAATGTCTATTTAAATACCTATTTAAATAGGTATATCACGATTTGTATCTCACTGAATCTGTATCTTTCTGCGAATGGTCCCTTTTTGTGTCTTTATCTCGATCAGATAGAGTCCTGCGGGCAGACCGCTGTTCACTTCCATGATGGTGCTTTCCCGGGAGGAGATGTTCTGCAACAGTCTTCCGGCAAGGGAGTAGATACGTATTCCGGTGACGGGGACGGTGGCGGTCACGGTAAAACGGCCCGTGGAGGGGTTGGGGAAAACGATCGCTGCAGAGGCAGGAAGATCTTTCATCCCCGTGGCCTGCGTGACGTAGATCACCACCAGGGCCGAATCGCACAAAGCATCATTGTCGGTCAGGCATACCTTGTAGGCTATGGTGTCCAGCCCGGTGAAATCGTTGTCGGGATCATAGGTGATGATCGTGCCGTCGGCCGCGGCCGTGCCGTGGGATGGATCACGGGTGACGGTCAGGTTCACTTCTCCCGGGATGTTGTCGTTCTCCGTCACGTCGGTGGCCAGGATCGAATCCTGTTTGATGGTATGGTAGTCGTTCTGACATTCCGGTTTGTCGACGATGATGATGCCGTGCTTGAACCTTTCGGTGAATTCCTGGAAGAAGATGTTGGCGATGGTGGCATCATGGACGATGAGGGTGTTCTCATCGTTGCGGTACTCGGCCGAGGAGCTCCAGTTGTGGCTGCCGGTGAGCACCAGGGGGTCGGAGTCGGTGGCCGAGTTGTCGGCGATGAGGTATTTGTGGTGCATGATACCGTTCTCGCCGGTCTTGCGGAAGTTTTCGGCCAGGGCGTTCTCAAGGGTCTTTTTGACCGTTTCCATGGCGGGGTCGCTGTCGTCGTTGACCAGCACCTTGCCCGAGGCGCCTGCCTGCACCCGGTCGCGGATGGCATATCCCAGCTCGCTGCGGGTGATGATCATCGAAGCGGCTTCCAGGTCGGCATCGGCCGAGTTGATGGAGGCGAGGATATGTCCGTTGGTGCCGTCGCTGGGGCTGAAGTAACACTCCACGCGGGTGCCGTTGCCCAGGCAGATCTCGTGCGGGGTGTTGTCTTCCTTGTCGGGACCGAATCTGCTGTTGCCGGCGTCGGGCTGGGGACCGCTGCTGCCGAACATCTCTTCAAACTCCATGGTGTAGACTATGGCCAGACTCTGGTCCTGGATGATGATCACATTGTTGGGATCCACATACATCTGTCCCTCGGTGAAGTTGGTCGAACCGGTCCAGACAATGGGATCATCGGGGTCAGAGGAGTGTGCATCGATGATCACGAATTTGTTGTGCATGATGCCATAATTGGGATAATCTTCTTCGGGGCTGGCGATCCTGCCGATGCCGGCAGCCAGCTCGTTGATGCCGGAGTTGTCGGTGTTGCTGTCATAGACCACCCGCACCTGCACACCGCGGTTGTAAGCATTGTTGAGGGCGGTGGAGATATTGGAGATGCCGGTATTGTTGAAATTGTAAATGGCCACGTCGATGGTTTGTTTGGCCCGGTCGATGTAAGCGATGAGGGTGTCGTCGAGGGTTTTGTCGAGCCAGACGGCTTTGGGTCCGGTGGCGACGGTGGTGTCCACCGGCCGGTCGAAATAGACCTTGATCTCCCCCGTCGATTCCGAGCGTGTGATGACCGGCATGATGCGGGATTTGGCCGTGTCATCACTGTGGGTGGTTGAAACGGAGAAGGCCTGGATATACACCAGGTCGGAAGGATTGAAACCGAAAACGACGGTAATGTGATCTGTCCCCGTGCCGCCGGCCGTGAAGACCCCCTGTTCGAGCGCTGGGGTGTAGCCCCATTTCACCTGGGTGGACCCTTCGGTGTCGGTGGTCCAGTTCAGGTTGAACCGTGTGGTCTGAATGTTGGATACCGTCACGGGGGTGACGATGTTGATCGAACTGCCTGGCTGCAGGTCGTCGCCGTCGCGGGGGAGGATCTGGTAGGTCTCTTTGTACTGGGCCAGGGGGCCGATGATCGTGACATGGCCTGAAGGGATGACCGTCCCTACCAGAGGGGAGTTGGAGTCGTTGATACGGATCTCACCCTCCTCGCCGCCGGCGGTGAAAGTATAGTTGGTCTTGGCAGCAAAGGTGCCTCCGGCATCTGCAAAGACGGCATCCTCGATCCGTACCAGCTGGGCTTCGTATTTGTCGCTCAGCTGGGAAGGGGTGAGGGTCACCGGCGCCGGAAGAGCATGACCGTGGGAGACGACCCGCACCGAGTCGACAGGACTGATCTCGAGCAGATTGTTGTAATCGTACAGTGTCCCCGTGATCACGATGCTGTCGCCCCGCGAGACACCGGAGAGTTCCGACCATCCATAGGCGGCGATGCCGGCGGTGCCGTCCTGGAAATAACGTATCCCGCCCAGCTCCGAACCGTTGGTAACGATGCCCGTGACCCTCACGGTGGTGCCCACGGCCTTGTTCCTCGCTTCGGCAATGGTGATGACCTGTGCGAGAAGATGAAAGGAGAAGAGATAGGCGAAAGAAGAGAGAATGAGAATTTTTTTCAGCATGATTCCTGGTTTAGAATTGAATGGACAGAGATGAATTGAAGCGTCTTCCCAGCCCGAAAAAGACCGTGGCCGACTTGGCATCGAAATCCTTGAAGGGCAGGGGACTGTACGGATCGTTGTTGATGGCGTCGGAGATATAGTAGGTGTCAAAAAGGTTGAGCACGCTGAAGCGCAGGGTGGCCCTCATCTTTTGGGTGATGCGGAAGGTGTAACCCATGTGGAGGTCGACGAGCGAATAGTTGGGGAGCTTCCAGGAGTCGACGGGGTTGCCTTCGTCGTCGGTGGTGGCTTCGGGGGTGAAGTCGGAATAGTACTTGGCGAACCAGGTGAAGCGGGTGTTGAAGTAGAGTCCTTTGACAGGTTCGTAGCGCAGGCTGCCCCCCAGCTGGGTCTGGGCCGCATCGCCCACGTGGATACCTTTGGCGTTGAAGTCAATCACTTTCTTCACCGGTTCGTGGGTATCGTAACTGTAGAACTGCAATCCTTTCACCTCCTTGTCCCACACCCAGTCGCCCAGCGATACCAGGCCCTGCAAGTTGAGGTTATGCAGGATCTTCCATGCGAAGTCGACCTCGATGCCCTTGTGGAAGGCATCCATCCCCGGGATGTCGGCGTAGACGCGGATGATGTTGTTCTCCGGCTCGGCCGGATCGTATCCTGGCTCATCGGGCTGCAGCGTATGGTAGGAATAGACGCGGTTGGTGGGCTTGTTCTGCCACCAGGTGAGGTAACCGTTGACGTTCACCGAAAATTGAGGTGAGCCGAAATGATACCCTCCCTCGATGGCCTTCACCTTCTCGTTGCCCGTCTCGTCGGCGAACTCGGTGGTGTAACCTTTGTAGAAATATTTGAAGGGCCTTACCTTGGAGAGGTAGCCCACGTTCAGGAAGAAGTTGGAACGGGGGGAGAGGTTGTAGTTCCCGCCCGTCTTGAAAGTGAAACCCGGTTTCCAGTACCAGTCCGATTCAGACATCTGGAAGTAGTCGATCTTCTTGTAGCCGTTGATGGCGGAGGTGACGTTGAGGAACCAGGAGAAGAGGGCGGTCTTGTATTCCGACTGCAGGAAGATGCCCCCCCAGTTGACCTTGCCCTTGTAATAGTAGCGGATCTTGTCGCCGGGGTATTTCATGGCCAGGGATGAGTCGGCGTCGTAGTCGTTGCGCAGGTCCGACAGGTCGATGGCATAGTCGCCGCCCAACAGGTCGGTGACGGTGGTGTAGTGTACGCCGGTATAATTGCGCAGGTCGACCCCTCCGCTGAAGGTCCAGTGCTCGTCGTGACGGTGGTTGAAGGTGGAGAGCAGGCCGAACCAGTAGTGGTCGTTGTGGGCCCGGGTCATGTAGTTCTCCGAATAATAGAGCGAGTCGCTGTAACGGTCGTCGATAGGCAGGATGTAGAAGGGGGGTAGTCCTTTGGTGTTGGCGTCGTAGATCTTTTGCCAGTTGATCTCGCCGTAATGGGGGTTGTCGGGGTCGGTGATGCGCTGGGTCTCGCGGATGCTGTGGCGGGGACGGTCGCCGCCGCCGGTGCCGAGGGAGACGTAGAAGATGTTGGAGAGGGTAGTACGGTCGTTCACCTTCCACAGGTCGCGCAGGCTGAACTGCGGCTTGTGGTACTGGTTGGTACGTTCGGCCAGTCCTTCTTCGGGAGCGTCGGGGTTGTAGCGGTCGCGCCGCACCACGCCCCAGTGCTGGTTGTATCCGCGGCCCATGTCGTTGATGAGGGGGCGGTAGAGGTAGTTGCCCTGGTCGTCGGTGCTGTCGACGGGGACGCCGTGTTTGCGGGCATAGGCCAGGTCGTAGGTGGCGATGGGGCGTTTGTAGGAGCGCTGTTCATGTTTCTGCGGGGCCCCCATGCCCGAGAGGGTGAGCGTATGATGGCCCAGCTGCTTGTCGATACGGGCATAATAGAACCATCCCTCGGAAAAGGTATGGTCGACCCAGCCGTCCCCTCTTTTGTAGGAGGCGGCCAGGGAGAAAGCCCAGCCGTGGGCGAGCCGGCCGCTGGAGAAGCCGAACGAGGAGCGTATGCGTCCTTCGCTGGTGACCTCCTGCTTGAGGCGCCAGGAGCGTTGGCTCTGCAGCCCCATGGTGAGGATGTTGAGGGTGCCGCCCACCGAGGGGAGGGCCAGCTTCGAGGCGCCCAGGCCGCGTTGCACCTGGATGGTACGGGTCACCTGGTCGAGACCGAACCAGTTGGACCAGTAGACCCAGCCGTTCTCCATGTCGTTGACAGGGATGCCGTCGATCATTACGGCGATGTTGCGCTGGTTGAAGCCGCGGATGGTGATGCGTGCGTCGCCGTCGCCGCCCCCCTGCTGGGTGGCATAGACCCCCGGCGTGGTGTTGAGGATCATGGGGATGTCCTGGCCGGCCAGCTCTTCCTTGATCTGGGCCGGCTGCACGTTGGAGAAAGCCACAGGTGTCTCCCGCGTCCTCGCCACATCGGCCACCACTTCCACCTCGCTGATGGTCAAGGTGCTGAGCGATACATTGACCGTCAACGCTTTGTCGCCGACGGTCACCTTCACCTCCATGGGCTTGTAACCCACGTACGAGAAACGCAGGACATGCTCACCGTAAGGTAGTCGCAGCTCGAAGTGCCCGTTCACGTCGGTGACGGTACCGGTGTTGGCTTCGGTGATGATGTTGGCGCCGATGAGCGTCTCTCCCGTGGTGCGGTCGGTGACCGTACCACGTACGATGCCTTGTTGGGCCATCCCTGACAGAGGGAAAACAAGCAGGATGCAGAAAGCGAGGAAGATCCTCCCTTTCATTGACCGGGAAAGAGTATGCTCCATGTGCCGGTTTATTTGACCAGGATCTTTTTGACCGTCGTACGGTCGTGTTCGAGTGTGACCCTCACCAGATAGATGCCGGGAGGTGTGTTTCCCGGCAGTACGACCCGGTAACGGCGGTCGTAGGTCTCACCCGGCGTGGAGCGATGGACCTGCTGGCCCAGCAGGTTGGTCACTGCTACCTGACGGATGGGCCGGTTGCTGATGATGTCGAAGGTGTGGTAAGTGACGGGGTTGGGGTAGGTGTATACCTCCGGCGAAGAGGAAGAGGGGTCGTGCACGGCCGTGACGCCGCAGTTGCAGGTGTGGAACCCCAGCGAGTCCCAGACGTCGCGGCCGCCGGGTACGGTGTCCCATTCCATGGCGACATTGAACATGTCGGGGTTTTTGGTCACTCCCTTGGTGACGGAAGGCTTACGTACCAGGGTATGATCCTTGGTCCAGGCCATCCAGTAAGGTCCGAAAGGTGCGGTGCCGGCCGTGTCGGTATGCTGGACGATGTAATTGTTCACCCAGCCGGCTGTCTCCACCCAGGTGGTGTCGGTACCACTGACGGTCATGTAATGATAAGGTACCAGTGAGTCCTGGACGTTCGACCAGCCGTACTCTTCGGCGATCTTGTTCCCGAGGCCTACCTGTCCGATGAGGTCGATGATCTGTACATCGGAGGAGGAGATGTCCTTGCTCTCGGAACGGAGCAGGGCGATGGCGTCGTTGCCGTTCATGTAGGTGGGAGCAGGATAACCGTGGTCGAGCTGGTGATTGAACTGAGCGACCAGCTCGTGCAGGGCGGGGTCACATTTGGGGGATACGGTGCCGTTGCCCAGCGTGATGTCCTCCGTCTGTCCGTTGACGAGGATGAATACCTTGTGAGGCTCGATGAACCCCTGCAAGTGGGTGTATCCTCCCCGATCGTATGTGGAGGATCCATTGCTGAAACGGGCCACAAAATAGTAGCTCAGATCGATCACCTGGTCGGTGGGATTATAGATCTCCAAAGCTTTGCTGTTGCCTGAACCCTCCACGTATTCCGAGAAGAACAGTTCCGAACAGTCAGCCACTTCCTGGGCGGGGATGGTCGTGAGCATCATCGTTACAAAAAGCAGAACAAGTAGAATTTTTTTCATGTGCCTGGTTTTAGATGGAACAAAGGATGCTGTCAGTGTAGCATCTCCCGTACTCCGCAAATTTAAGAAATCCCGCGGGGCTTTCCACGGGAGGAAGAGGTATGTTGATAAAAAAATGTGTTCTTTTTGTCAAAGAAAAACTATTCGAAAAGGTGCAGGATCCTTTCCAAGTCTTCGGGGGTGTCCACGGAATAGTTCCTGTATGCCGAGATGGCGGCTCGGATGGTGTATCCGTTCTCGAGCCAGCGGTTCTGTTCCAGCGATTCGGCTTTCTCCAGGGGAGAAGGTTCGAGGCGGGTGATCTCGCGCAGCACGTCGGCACGATAGGCGTACATGCCGATGTGGATGAGATAGGTGAAGTATTTCCCCCATTTTTCCTGGGGGACGTCACGCTGGAAGGGGATAGGAGAGCGGGAAAAATAGAGCACGCGGCCGTGTTTGTCCATCACCGCCTTCACTGCATTGGGGTTGACGATCTCCGAAAGGCCGTGGTGTTCGTGAACGAGGGTGGCGATGGCCGTATCGGGATCATTGAAAAGTGTCATCACCTCCTGCAGTTGTTCGGGACGGATGAGCGGTTCGTCGCCCTGGATGTTGATCACGGCATCGATCTTCTTCCCGGGATGGTCTTTCCGGAAGATCTCCAGGGCTTCGGCACAGCGGTCGGTACCGCTGCGGTGATCGGGGGAGGTCATCACCACCCTGCCGCCGAAGCGTTCCACCTCGCGGAAGATGCGTTCATCGTCGGTAGCTACCACAACCACGGACAGGGCCTCCGAGGCCCGCTCATAGACGTGACGGATCATCGTCTTTCCGCGGATCTCCACCAGCGGCTTGCCCGGAAAACGGGAAGAACGGTAACGGGCAGGTATGATGCCTAGAAAATTCATAACTGCAAAGAAAAGAAAAAATGAGAAAAGGACGGAAGGAAAAGAACAGGGAAAAGAAAGATAAATGGCGGAAAGGGAGGGGATTTGCCCATATTTGATGAACAGCTCTATTGTTCATCCAAAAATCTCAATAATGAAAAAAATCGCCGTTATATTTTGGTCCTTGTTCCTGGTGCCGGCTTTTCTCACTGCCCAGGTTCCGGAGATGTTCCGTTATCAGGCAGTTGCGCGGGACGAGAATGGTCTCATGAAGAACGAGGAGCTGGAGGTCACTCTGGTCTTTCACCGGGGGAGGCTGCGGGAGATGTGGTATGGGAGGAGACACAGCATGCAGTCACCAATGATCTGGGGTTGTTCTCCCTGAACATTGGGGATCCCTCTGCCCTGCCGGGAGAGGGTTCTTTGTCTTCTTTTCGGGATATGGATTGGGCAAAAGGGCCTTATTTTCTGGAGGTGAAGATCGACGGCAAGGTCTCGGGTACGATGCAGCTGTTGTCGGTGCCGTATGCTTTGTATGCTCAGACCACGGACAGCCTGAGGGAGAGGCATTTATCGGTGAGGGATACCGGCGGGACAGATCCTGAAGAGGCTTTGTTCGAGATCAAACTCAAGGATGGTCAGACGGGTTTTTGCCGTGTACAACGAGGGTGTGCGGGTCTATGTGGACACCACTACGACCAAAGGTCTCCGTGGCGGCTTTGCCATCGGCGGTTTCAGCATGGTCAAAGGTGCCGGACAGGAATACCTGCGGGTGACCCCCGACAGTGTGCGTATCTATATCAACGATGCGGACAGGAAAGGCCCCCGGCGCGGCGGCTTCGCCATCGGCGGCTACGGCACGGGCAAGGGACCTTCCAAAAAGTTCCTCGACCTGACCTCAGACAATTACTTCATCGGGCATGAGAGCGGTAAAAGCAATATCTCCGGCGCCTATAACATCTTCCTGGGCTACCGTTCAGGCATCTCCAATACCGAAGGATGTTTCAATACTTTTATCGGATATCAGAGCGGATTCAACAACATCGGCTATGATACGGCCATTGCCGTCCTGCTGCATGGATCCAACAATACTTTCATCGGATACAAGGCAGGTTATTACAATACGATGGGGGATTATAACACTTTCATCGGCACCCGGGCAGGCATGAGCAATACCCAGGGGAGACAGAATATTTTCGTTGGGTATAACACCGGAGATCACAATACAACAGGCTCATTCAATCTTTTTATGGGAAATTTTGCGGGGCGAAAGAACGTGGACGGGAGGAACAACACTTTTCTCGGGAACAGTGCCGGAGTGGGGAATGTTTCCGGAGAGAGGAACATTTTCATCGGAGGTGCTACGGGGGATATTTTCTTTTCAGGCGACGGGAATACAGTGGTGGGAGAGGGGGCGGCCTCCGGGATATCCACTGCCGGAGGCGACGGTACGGGAGAGAACAATGTGTATATCGTGCGTGACTGCGCCAAATTCAACAAGGACGGGAGCCTGAACGTGTTCATTGGTTATCAGGCCGGGTACAATGAGCAGGGTTCCAAGAGGCTGTACATCAGCAACAGTTCGACCTCCACGCCGCTGATCTATGGTGAGTTTGACACGCCGATGGTGCAGATCAACGGTGATCTTTATTACACCGGCAACCTGGGGCAGCCTTCGGACATCCGCCTCAAAAGAGACCTGCGGCCGATCGCGGGGGCACTGGCCAAGATCGAAAAGCTGAGCGGATATTATTTCTACTGGCGGGATGATGCCCGCCGGAAGAAAGGCCTGCCGGAGGAGCGTCAGATCGGCCTGGTGGCGCAGGAGATGGAAAAATATTTCCCCGAGGCCGTTACGCGGGACAGGAAGGGATACCTTTATTTGATTATTCCAAGATGACGCCGGTGTTGCTGCAGGCTGTCAAGCAGCAGCAGGAGGAGATACGCCGGCAGCAGCAGCTTCTGGAAAAGCAGGAAAAAGGATCCGGCGTCTGGAACAGGATCGCGAAGAAATGGCAGAGCTGAAAAAGATGGTGGCACGTCTTCTCAGGGAAAAATGAAACAGGGGAAGGTGTTTTCGTTATGTTCAGATATCCAAAAAAATGAGTAATTTCGCAGATACGTACGACAAGCGTACGTAGGAGCAACGAGCATCTATGGTACAGATACAGACGGTCAAGCAGCGTTTCGGCATCATCGGCAATGATGCGGGGCTGAACCATGCCATCGACATTGCCCTGCAGGTGGCGCCCACCGATCTTTCGGTATTGATCACGGGAGAGAGCGGTACGGGCAAGGAGGTCTTTCCGCAGATCATCCACCAGTACAGTGCCCGCAAGCATGGGCAGTACATTGCGGTGAACTGCGGGGCCATCCCTGAGGGGACGATCGATTCGGAGCTTTTCGGGCATGAGAAGGGCTCGTTCACCGGTGCCACCGACAGCCGGAAAGGTTATTTCGAGGTGGCCAACGGGGGGACGATCTTCCTCGACGAGGTGGCCGAGCTGCCCATAGCCACGCAGGTGCGTCTGTTGCGTGTGCTGGAGACGGGTGAGTTCATCCGGGTGGGATCGTCGAAGGTGCAGAAGACCGATGTGCGGGTGGTGGCCGCCACCAACGTCGATCTCCTGCAGAAGGTGCAGGAAGGCAAGTTCCGCGAGGATCTCTTCTACCGGCTCAACACCGTGCCCATTCACATCCCGCCGCTGCGCGACCGCGGAGAGGATGTGTTGCTGCTGTTCCGTAAGTTCGCCGTAGATTTTTCCGAGAAATACCGCATGCCGCCCATCCGTCTCACCGAGGATGCCAAGTCGGTGCTGATGAGCTACCGCTGGCCGGGCAATGTGCGGCAGCTGAAGAACGTTACCGAACAGATCTCCATCATTGAGAAGAACAGGGAGATCGATGCGGAGACACTGAAGAAATACCTGCCCGATTACATGGGAGTGAAATTGCCAGCTGTGATCCCCAAGAAGGACGAGGATGTGTCGTTCGCCTCGGAGCGGGAGATCCTTTACAAGATCCTTTTCGATCTCAAGAGCGATATTCAGGATCTGAAAAAGATCGTGTTCGATATGTTGCGCAAGGATGGGAGCATGGCGCATATCGAGCAGGATCATGCGCAGGTCATCAGCCGGCTGGAGGAGAGCGGGAATGCTGCCCCTCAGGCGCCGGTGCCGGCACCCATCCCCAGGGAGCAGCCTTCCTTCATCGAAGATACGCAGGAGGTGCAGGAGGAGACCCTCTCGCTTGCCGAGAAAGAGGTGGAGCTGATCAAGAAAGCGCTGGACAAACACAACGGCCGAAGGAAACAGGCCGCCCAGGAGCTGGGCATCTCCGAGAGAACCCTCTACCGCAAGATCAAGGAGTACAACATTAACTGATGGACCGTTGTTGCAGGCATACCTTTCCCGGCGGATGGCGGAATGTCATCGTGGGTGGAATGTTCCTGATGTTCATCCTGGAGGCATGCAAGGTGACCTATTCCTTCTCGGGTGCCTCCATCTCGCCGGAGGTGAAGACCTGCAACGTGCAGTATTTCCCCACCCGCGTGAAGGCGGGTTCGACCGTTAATCCCACGTTGAGTCAGTACTTCACTGAGGCGCTCAAGAACAAGATCATTGCCCAGACCAGCCTGACCCTCACCGACGGTGATGCCGATGTGGAGTTCTCGGGCGAGATCACCGACTACCGGGTGGCGCCGGTGGCCATCACGGGCAATGAGACCGCCGGCCTCAACAGGTTCACCATCACCGTCCATGTGCGGTTCGTCAACAACGTGGATCCCGATCAGAGCTTCGACGCGACATTCAGCAGGTACGAGGATTATCCCTCCACACAGGATTTCAGCATGGTGGAACAGGACCTGCTGGAAAAGAACGTCAAGAACCTGGTGGAGGATATTTTCAACAAGGCTTTTGTCAACTGGTAAGCCTTTCGGATGAAAAAGGACGAGTTCATATCGTACATGAAACATCCCGGCAGGATGGGTGAGGAGGTGATCCAGCCCTTGGCCGAGCTGCTGGAAGATTTTCCCTTTTTTCAGACGGCCCATTTGCTGTACCTCAAAGTCCTCCACGATCAGGATCACATTCGTTTCGACGCCCAGCTCAGGCGATCGGCCCTTTTTGTGGCCGACCGGCGCAGACTTCATGCTCTTCTGCACGAGGAGATGCCGGCACCGACGGAGACGGTAGCTGAGAAAACAGAAAAAGAATCAAGTGTAACCGAAGAAAAAGAAGAAAAAAAAGCGGCAGCAACCGTCCGGAAAGAAAAAGAGACGGTACCTGAGCCTGCAACAGAAAAGAAGAAAGCAGAAAAGAAAAGAGAAGAAGAGGGAAAAGAAAGGGAGGAAAAGAGAGCTCAACAGGAGCAAAGAGAGGAACAGCCAAAAGAAGGGAAAAAGGAGCAGGAGAAAAAAGAGGGAACAATTGTTGCTGAACCGGTTGTAAAAGAGAACAGGGGCCAAAGTGAGGAAGCGGAACAAAAAAAGAGGATCACACATGCCGGTAAGGATGGCGTGACGGCCGGAACATCGCCGGGAACACGATCGAAGGAGGAGCTGATGGAGGAGATCCGCAGGCGCCTGCAGGAGATCGGCAAAACCCCGGGAGAAGAAAGTCCGGAGAGGAAAGAAGAAGAGAAGGCAACTGCCGTTCTGAAGAGCGAGGGGGAGGCAGACACGGTAAAAAAGGAGAAAAAGGAATCCGAAAAGGAAGGGGAAGAGGATCTGTTGGTGATCGATCCTTCCGGGGCTCCGGAAGAACCGGATGTGCCGGAACACCCGACGGCATCGGAGGTGACGGACGATGAGCTGCTGGAGATCGACCTTGAAGAGAGGGAGGAGGAAGAGAGAAGGGAACAAAAGAAAGAAAGGAAAGGAGAAGAGGTCACGAAAAAAAAAAAGGTAACAGATGATACGGCGGCTGTTGCCTTTGCTTTCAGCGACTGGCTGAGCTATTTCGATCAGGAAGGCGAGGAGCCTTCGCCAGAGAAGGAAAGCCGGAATCCGGAAGATGAGATCATCGACAGGTTCCTGGAGCGTCAGCCGCGGATCGTTCCACGGACACGGGAACAGGGAAAGGAGGTGCCGGACGAACGGGTGGAACGGATCGTGGAGGAGAGCGGCCGGGAGACCGGGCTCTTCACCGAGACCCTCGCAAAGATCTACCTGCAACAGGGTTACTACACCAAGGCCATCCATGTGTACGAGAAATTAAGTTTGAAATATCCGGAAAAAAGTAGTTACTTTGCAGCCCGTATCAAGGAAGTGGAACAGATCCTGCGGGATCAGACAAAAAAAGGATAATTATGTTGGGTTATACGATCGTATCGATAGTGATCATCCTGGCGAGCATCTTGTTGATCCTGGTGGTGCTGGTACAGGACTCGAAAGGGGGCGGGCTGGCTGCGAACTTTTCGGGTGCGGGTCAGCTGATGGGAGCACGTAAGACCACCGATGTGCTGGAGAAGACCACCTGGACGCTGGCGGTGGCCATCGTGGTGTTGTCGTTGCTGGCCACGGCGCTGATCCCGCGGCAGAACAAGGTGCAGCGTTCGCTCATCGAGGACCAGGTGGAGCGGGCCATCAATCCGGATGCCATTCCGACGCTCCCCACAGCTTTGCCTGATCAGAACAATCCCGCTGCCCAGGGACAAGGCAATGCAGAGGGCCAAGGACAACAGCAGAACGGCAATAACCAGGGCGGCCAGTAAACAACGCCTGTTTGAAAAAAACGAAGGAAGGTGTCAGGATGTCATAAAACTGACACCTTTTTTATTTCCATACATTTTTTCGGGAAAATATCGTATTGACTTGAAGGACAGTGTTTTCGTGCCCTTGGGTCTTTCTGATGGATAGTGTCTCACCCGCGAGTGTTCCCTGTTATTCTGTCCCGCCGGAGTGACAGGAAGGCTTTGGCACAGATTCTGATAAAAGAGGCGCGGTATGTAAAATCATGTTTAATCCGAAAAGCGAACGGAATATGGAGAAGATCAAGATCCAGCCTTTGGGGGACCGGGTGGTTGTCCGGCCGGAACCTGCCGAAGAGAAGACCGCCAGCGGGATCATCATCCCGGATACGGCCAAGGAGAAGCCGTTGGTAGGTACCGTCGTGGCCGTAGGCAAAGGCACCGGCGATGAGAAAATGGAAGTGAAACCGGGTGATAAGGTGCTCTACGGAAAATATGCGGGTACGGAGATCACCCTCGACGGTAAGGATTATCTGATCATGCGCCAGTCGGATTTGCTGGCTGTATTGTAATCATCAAAGAAAAAAGAAACATCAAATAGTTAACCTTAAAACAAAAGAACAATGGCAAAAGAAATCAAGTTTGACATAGAAGCAAGGGATTTGCTTAAGAAAGGTGTCGACATTCTTGCTGACAGTGTCAAGGTGACGCTGGGTCCCAAGGGTCGTAATGTCGTTCTGGACAAGAAGTTCGGTGCTCCGCAGGTGACCAAGGATGGTGTGACGGTGGCCAAGGAGATCGAGCTGGAGGATCCTTTTGAGAACATGGGAGCCCAGATGGTCAAAGAGGTGGCTTCGAAGACCGCCGACAACGCAGGTGATGGTACCACCACCGCTTCGGTGCTGGCTCAGGCCATCTACGGTGTGGGGCTGAAGAACGTGACGGCCGGTGCCAATCCCATGGACCTGAAACGGGGGATCGACCTGGCCGTGCAGAAGGTGGTCGAGAAGCTCAAGGAGATGTCGGAGACCGTGGGCGATGACTTCAAGAAGATCGAGCAGGTGGCCAGCATCTCGGCCAACAACGATCCGGCCATCGGTGAGCTGATCGCCGAAGCCATGAGGAAAGTGAAGAAAGAAGGTGTGATCACCGTCGAAGAGGCCAAAGGTATCGAGACCACGGTCGAGGTGGTGGAAGGGATGCAGTTCGACCGCGGCTACATCTCGCCTTATTTCATCACCGATGCCGAAAAGATGGAAGCCGTGCTGGAGCATCCTTACATCCTGCTGCATGACAAGAAGATCTCGACCATGAAGGATCTTCTTCCGATCTTGGAAGCCACTTCGCAGGCAGGGCGTCCGTTGCTGATCGTGGCCGAGGATGTGGAAGGCGAAGCATTGGCTACGCTGGTGGTGAACAAGCTGCGTGGTTCGCTGCGTGTGGCTGCCGTGAAAGCTCCCGGTTTCGGCGACCGCAGGAAAGAGATGCTCGAAGACATCGCCATCCTCACCGGCGGTACAGTCATCTCCGAAGAGAAAGGTCTCAAGCTCGAGCATGCTACGCTCGATATGCTCGGTCAGTGCGAGAAAGTGACCATCGACAAGGAGAACACCACGATCGTCAACGGTGCCGGTGACAGCGAGAAGATCGAGGCACGCGTGAAACAGATCAAGAAGCAGATCGAGGTCTCCACTTCCGACTATGACAAAGAGAAGCTGCAGGAGCGTCTGGCCAAGCTGGCCGGCGGTGTGGCTGTCCTCTATGTGGGTGCAGCTTCCGAAGTGGAGATGAAGGAGAAGAAAGACCGTGTGGATGACGCTCTGAGCGCTACGCGTGCTGCCATCGAAGAAGGTATCGTGCCGGGCGGCGGGGTGGCTTACCTGCGTGCCGTGGATGCCCTGAAAGATCTGAAGGGCGAGAACGAAGATCAGAACATCGGCATTGCCATCGTGAAACGGGCCCTCGAAGAGCCCATCCGCACCATCGCCGAGAATGCCGGCGTGGAAGGCTCGATCGTGGTGCAGAAAGTGCGTGAGGGCAAGGACGACTTCGGGTACAATGCCCGTACCGACAAGTACGAGAAACTCTACGAAGCCGGTGTGATCGATCCTACCAAGGTCGCCCGTATCGCCCTGGAGAACGCTGCTTCGGTGGCCGGTATGTTGCTGACGACCGAGTGCATCATCACCGAGAAGGAAGAGGAGAATCCTGCTCCTGCCGGTGGCGGTGCAGCCGGTATGGGCGGCATGGGTGGCATGTATTGATCACCCGCCGGTATGTTCGCCGGAAAAACCTGCGGACACGAGATACAACAACCGTTCAAAAGAAAGCCCTTCCGGCCGGAAGGGCTTTCGCTTTTTCCGGCTAAAGCAAAAATCGCTAATTTTACAGTCGTATAACCATGCTTCCGGAGATCCCCATGAAAAAGTCTGTCGTGCTCCTGGCCATGCTCTTCTTCCTCCTGCCCCTGGCTCATGCCGGCTGGGTCATCAAGGAACAGAGCCGTTTCACCGACACTCGGAAAAAACAGAAACGGAAAGTGTTTGCCCAGGATTATTTCATCCGTTTCGATGAGGAGGATCTGACCACCATCATCAACCTCAATACCGGCATCATCCGTTTTTATGATCCCCGTAAGAAAGTATACTGGGAGGGTACCATCGATGATTACGACAAGGATATGGCGGTGTTGTTGCGGGAACAGTTCATGAAAAAGATCAGCGACTATTCGCCTTCGGAGAAGGCGCAAGCGATGAAGAGCTTTGAGCGTATGCTCAAGCAGCTGCAGTTGCCCGACTCGACGGTGATCCTCCACGACCAGTTGCTGATCCAGGTGACACAGACCAGGGAAGGCAAGGAGATCGCAGGCTTTCCCACGAGGGTCTATACCGTCTATGTCAACCAGATCCCCGTAGAGGACGACTGGATCGCCCCTGACCTGGAGCTGTTGCGTCTGCCGATGCTGGAACGCTACTACGACATCTTCAACCGTATCACGAAATATTACGAACAGGGGTTTCATTACCGCAGCCATCCGCGTTACATCTACATGCAGACAAGGGGGTATCCCATGCGGGTGAAGGAGTACGGTTATGGTTATGAGGTGATCACAGAGGTGAAACGGGTGAAGCAGCGCAAGCTGTCGGACTCGGTCTTTGGGCTGCCCGGCCACCCGCGCAAGGTGACACTGAAGGAGCTGAACGAATAAGAGATGGAAGGGACGAAGCGCATGGAGAACATTCGAAATTTCTGTATCATCGCCCATATCGACCACGGCAAGAGCACGCTGGCCGACCAGCTGCTGCTCAAGACGGGAGCCCTCGATGAACGGGAGTTCCAGGAGCAGGTGCTCGACGACATGGATCTGGAGCGGGAACGGGGCATCACCATCAAGAGCCACGCCATCCAGATGGAATACCGCTATGAGGGGGAGCTGTACCATCTTAACCTGATCGATACGCCGGGGCATGTGGATTTCTCGTACGAGGTCTCCCGTTCCATTGCGGCCTGTGAGGGGGCGTTGCTGGTGGTCGATGCCACCCAGGGTATCCAGGCACAGACCATCTCCAATCTCTATCTGGCCATCGAGCATGATCTGGAGATCATCCCTGTGCTCAACAAGATGGATCTGCCGAACGCCATGCCGGAGGAGGTAAAGGATCAGATCGTCGACCTGGTAGGATGCGACCGGGACGAGATCATCGAGGCCAGCGGTAAAACGGGCATGGGGGTTGACAGGATCCTGGAGGAGATCGTCCGCCGTATCCCTCCGCCGCAGGGCGATCCGGAAGCCCCTCTGCAGGCGCTCATCTTCGACTCGGTGTACAATCCTTTCCGCGGGATCTATGCTTATTTCAAGATCTTCAACGGTGAGCTCCGTACCGGTGATCATGTGAAGTTCGTGGCTACGGGCCGGGACTACATCGCCGACGAGATCGGGGTGCTGAAACTGAAGAACGAGCCGCGCGATGTGCTCCGCGCCGGCGACGTGGGATATATCATCTCGGGCATCAAGAACTCCAGCGAGGTGAAGGTGGGGGATACCATCACCCATGTGGAACGTCCGTGTGAGAAGGCGATCGAAGGGTTCGAGGATGTCAAGCCGATGGTCTTTGCCGGCATCTATCCCGTAGATGCCGATGATTACGAGGAGTTGCGGGCTTCGATGGAGAAACTGCATCTCAACGATGCTTCGCTGACGTTCGAGCCCGAATCGTCGGCTGCCCTGGGCTTCGGCTTTCGCTGCGGCTTTCTGGGCCTGCTCCACATGGAGATCATCCAGGAGCGTCTCGACCGCGAGTTCAATATGAACGTCATCACCACGGTGCCCAACGTCTCGTACAAGGTGTTCACCACCCAGGGTGAAGTGATCGAGGTGCACAACCCCTCGGGACTGCCCGATCCTACGCATATCGACCATATCGAGGAGCCCTACATCACTGCCCAGGTGATCTCCAAGGCCGAGTTCGTGGGGCCGATCATGAAACTCTGCATCGACAAAAGAGGCACGCTCAAGAATCAGGTCTATCTTACCAGCGACCGGGTGGAGCTGACCTTTGAGATGCCGCTGGCAGAGATCGTCTTCGATTTCTATGACAAGCTGAAAAGCATCTCGCGGGGTTACGCATCGTTCGATTATTCCCCGGCAGGATACAAGCCGGCTTCGCTGGTGCGGCTCGACATCCTCCTCAACGGCGAGATGGTGGATGCCCTTTCCACCCTGATCCACCGGGATTATGCATACAGCTTCGGCAGGAGGATATGCGTCAAGCTGAAAGAGCTGATCCCGCGGCAGCAGTTCGACATCGCCATCCAGGCGGCCATCGGCTCGAAGATCATCGCCCGTGAAACGATCAAGGCTTTGCGCAAGGATGTGACAGCCAAATGTTATGGCGGGGACATCACACGGAAAAGAAAGCTTCTGGAAAAACAGAAGAAAGGCAAAAAAAGGATGCGTCAGGTGGGAAACGTCGAAGTGCCGCAACAGGCTTTCCTGGCCGTATTGAAGCTGGACTGACCTCCCTGCAGAGCGGAACGAAAGAAAAACATAAATCCATTTTATCATCAGACACCATCTAAAAACTTTTGATCATGAAAAGACTTCTTTTTTTTGTAGTGGGTTTCTTTGCCCTTCTGTCCGTTCTGAATGCTCAGGAATGTGATTTCTATTTTCCCACCGAAAAAGGGAAGAAACTGACCATCCAGAATTATGATGCCAAGCACAAGCCTACCTCCAGGATGTTTTATCGGGTGAAGGATGTGGAGAAGACCCCTGACGGGAAAAAGATCGCTATCGAGGAGTGGTTTGAAACAGAAAAGGGGGAGCTTACGGATACTTTCCTTTTGGAGTTCTATTGCAAGGGGGGAGAGTTCTATATTGACATGAAGTCGTCGGTCGCGGATCTTCTGAAGAATTACGGGAACATGGACATGGAGGTCACCTCGCATGATCTGGCGTTGCCTTCGAACATGAAAGCGGGGGATGTGCTGCCCGACGGGGAGGTGACAGTGGTGATCCGCAACAACGGGGTCAAACTGTTGACGATCTCTTCGAGGATCACCAACAGGAAAGTGGAGGGCCGGGAAAAGGTGACGACGCCTGCCGGCACGTTTGACTGTGTGAAGCTGACCTACGACACGGATGCGAAGGTGGGCTTTGTCAAAAGCCATGTGAAAACGGTCACCTGGTATGCCAGGAACGTGGGCACGGTGAGATCCGAGACCTACAACAAGAAAGGCAAGCTGGAGAATTCTTCCGAGCTGGTGGGTATCGAGTAAAGAGCTTCAGCAGACCAGGCGGTATCCTTTGCCGTGGATGTTGATGATCTCGACGGAAGGATCGTCTTTCAGGTATTTTCTCAGTTTGGTGATGTAGACGTCCATGCTGCGGGCGTTGAAATAGCTTTCGTCCATCCAAATGGTGCGCAGGGCGAAGTTGCGTTCGAGGATCTGGTTGCGGTGGTTGTATAGCAGTCGCAGCAGCTCGGATTCCTTGGTGGTGAGTTTCTGCACCTTGTCTCCGAGGCGCAGTTCCTGCTTGGTGGTGTCGAAAATATATTTTCCGATCTTCAGCTCGCTTTCACGGGTATGGTCGTTGTTCCGTGTGCGGCGCAGGATGGCTTCGATGCGGAAGAGCAGCTCTTCCATGCTGAAAGGCTTGGTGATGTAATCGTCGGCGCCGGTGCGGAACCCTTCGATGACATCCTCTTTCATCGACTTGGCCGTCAGGAAGACGATGGGGATGTCGGAGTTGAGTTCACGGATCTCGCGGGCCAGCGTGAAGCCGTCCTTCACGGGCATCATGATGTCGAGAAGACACAGATCATAGTGATCGGTGACAAAGCCTTTGTAGGCACGGTCGCCGTCGGTGAAGAGGACCGTCTCATAGCCTTTGGCCTCGAGGTATTCCTTGAGCAGCATGCCGAGGTTCTCATCATCCTCGGCCAGCAGGATCCGTGTTTTGGTATTTTCCATGGTCGCTCGTTTTTTATCCGTTCTTTTCGTGTGGCAGCAGGATGGTGAAGGTGGTGCCTTTGCCCGGCTGGCTCTCCACCGTGATGCGCCCGCCGTGAGCCTCCACCACCTTCTTGACATAGCTGAGTCCCAGTCCGAAACCTTTGGTATTGTGAATGTTGCCTGTTGGGACCCGGTAGAACTGGTCGAAGATCTTTTTCAGGTGTTCTTTGGACATGCCGATGCCGTTGTCGCGGACCATCACTTCCAGCCCTTTGGCGGTGTCGCGGGTGCGTATATAGATCAGGGGGGCTTCGGTGGAATATTTGATGGCATTGTCCACCAGGTTGGCGAAGACATTGGTGATGTGCACCTCATCGACTTCGACATATGGATCGGTTGCCAGGAAGTCGTGCACGATCTTTCCCTCTCTTTTCTGGAGGCGTATGGAGAAATTGTTGATGACATTCGTGAGGATCTCATGAATGTCGGTCACCTTGCGTCGAAGTTTCAGTTTCCCTTTCTCGAAGATGGCCATCTGGAGGACTTTTTCCACCTGATGGCTGAGGCGCCGGGTCTCTTCCTCGATGATGGAGGCGATGCGGTCGATGTTTTTCTTGTCGGTGGCAATGGAATGATCCTTAAGCATCTGCGAGGCCAGGGAGATGGTGGAGATGGGGGTCTTGAGCTCGTGGGTCATGTTGTTGACGAAGTCGGTCTTGATGTCGGAGAGTTTTTTCTGGCGGAAAATGATGTAGAGAGTTCCCAGGAAAACGGCCATGAAGAAGAGGGTGAGAGCGATAGAGGTATAGCCTACCACGCCGAGGGACCGGACGAGGAATTTGTGTTCGCGGGGGAAATAAAGGATAAGGCGGTTGCCCTGGCTGACAATGTCGTTGGGGAAAAGCGGTTGTTCGAAACGGGTAACACGCTGGTTGCCGGGGTCATAACCTGGAGTGCGGTAGATCAGGCGGTCGTGGGGACCGACAATGGCGAACTCGAAAGACTCGTGGATGCCATATTCGGCCAGAACATCGCGGATGAGGTAGAACAGTTCGATGGGTTCGATGCGTTCGGAGATATCGGGAGGGGTCATCTCCAGTCGCTGGAGGATGCGGGTGACGAGGGTGGTTCGTTCCTGTTGGGTGAGGGTGCCACGGGGCAGACGGTTGTTGTTGAGGATCGATTCGATACGTCCTTTGAGCAGGGCGGTATCGTCCGCCGTAAGAGGATGGGCAGAGGAGCGGAGTACAGGAGGAGGGGTGAATGAGGAAACGCTTCCCCGCTGGAAGAGGATCTCCTCACGGACAGCCTGGTAAACCTCCTGCTGCTCCAGCCGGGTCACCACTTTGTGCAGCGCCAGGTTGACCTGCCGGCTGAACTGGGAGCTCTTCACCTGCAACGCATGGTCGAGCCACAACATCTGCACCGTCACCAGCGCGACCATGCCCAGCCCCATAATGCCGCTCAATATCCAGATGGTCCGCTTGTTCATCCTGTAACAAAGATACTCCAAAGACGGGGAAGAACTCTTCTTTTAACACTCTTTAACATCCCTTAACCCTTCTTAACAGAAAAATGCCCTACTTTTGGATCGACAATGAAACAAAAAACGAAAAAAGCCGTAAGATCAAGTAGAAAAGAGCCGAAAAGAACACGGCCTTTCGACGGTCCATAGGCAAAAGCAGTAGGTTTTTTGGTTTAGGTTAATAAAAGGGTTAATACGGGAAAACAGGTGCGGCAACGCACCTGTTTTTTCTTTTATGACCAGGATCGTATCAGGGACGGGATCGTCCGGGGATCCGCAGAGGAGAGAAAAAAGACGGGTATTGTAAAGTGTTGGAATACAGCATAAACGAAGTTAAAAAGTAAAAAAGTGCATTCCTTTTTGTTTTGGGAATGGATTTTGGCACGGTACTTGCACCTTCGTAAGCAAGCCATAAGACAAAAGCAGTAGGTTTTTTGGTTTAGGTTAATAAAAGGGTTAATACGGGGAAAAGCAGATGCAGCGCATCTGCTTTTCTTTTTTTGCTCATTCGAGAACAAGATCTCTGAGGGAACGGTATTGAGAGAGGTCGATGGAGAAGGCGGTGATCACGAGGTCGATTTGCCGGAGGGAGGTGATGATCTCATGGACGGAAGCGTCCTCGGGAGCGGGTGCGAGGAGCAGGAAAAAATCGACATTACGCAGTGACGGGAGAAAATAGCCTTCGGCCGACCGGTTGGCCATCAGGTGCCAGGTGACCATTTTCAGTTCATCGTACCAGCGAAAGAGGGGGAAAGAGAGTTCTTCATCCTTTCTTTTCACCGTATAGGGGTCGGTTGCCGTAAGGGCTGCTCCGAAGGTCTGGTTGAGACGCCAGGCAAGCCGATAGATCTTTTCATGGGAGGCGATGGCCAGAACGGCATGGTCCGGAGGAGCGTCAAGGCGGATTCCGTATTTCTTTTTGGCGGCCATATCCTTTTTTCAGGTATCCTGTTGCAAACGGTTATATGCGTCGCGGGATGCGTTTTGTTCGGCCTCTTTCTTGGAATGACCTGAACCTGTTCCGAGGAGGTCGTTGCCGTTCTGCAGAAGGGTATGGAAGGTGCGGATGCCCTCTTCGCCGGTATGTGTACGGGTCACATAGGAGAGCTGGGTCCGGTTCCTCTGTGCCCATTCGATCATCAGGCTCTTGAAATCGGTATCTTCCTCCAGAAGCCGTTGGAAAGATACGTATTTTTCGAACAACACTTTCCTGAAATATTTACGTGTGCGGGCGTATCCCTGGTCGAGGAAAAGAGCGCCGATGAAAGCTTCGAAGACGTCGCCGTAGATGTGGCGTTGCTGGTTGTTCGACTGGTGATGGTAGCGAACGTACCGGTCGAGGCCAAGGGAGAGAGCGATCTCGTTGAGGCGACGACGGTTGACCAGGCGGGAGCGCAGTTTGGTGAGCGTGCCTTCGTCCTTGTCGGGGAAAAGGAGGTAAAGATGTTCGGCCACGATGGTGCTGATCACCGAGTCGCCAAGGAACTCGAGCCGTTCGTTGTTGAGGGGGATACCTTCGAGGGTGATGGTGCCTGAGCGGGTGATGAAAGCGGTCTCGTACAGTCGCAGATCACGGGGGGGAAAAGGGAGCAGCTCACGCAGGAAAGAATAAAACCCCTTCTGCCCAAGCAGAAGGGGTTGTTTCTTTTTCGGGAAGCGAAACACGATGATCAGTCTTCGTATTTCTTGAAGATGATGGAAGCGTTGTGTCCGCCGAAACCGAAAGTGTTGCTGAGGGCGGCTCTTACTTCCTTGCGGACGGCCTTGTTGAAAGTGAGATCGAGGTTGGGGTCGATCTCGGGATCATCCTCAAAATGGTTGATGGTAGGCGGTATGATGCCTTTCTGTATCGCCATGATGGAAGCGATGGCCTCGACGGCTCCGGCGGCGCCCAGCAGATGGCCGGTCATCGATTTGGTGGAGCTGATGTTCATGCGGTAGGCCTGATCTTTGAAGAGCTTGATGATGGCATTGGCTTCGGCGATATCTCCACGGGGGGTGGCTGTTCCGTGGACGTTGATGTAGTCGATCTCGTCGGGGGTCATGCCGGCATCTTCAAGAGCGGCCTCCATCACGAGTGCTGCGCCGAGCCCTTCGGGGTGGGGTGCTGTGAGATGATAAGCGTCGGCCGAGAGACCGGCTCCTGCCAGCTCCGCATAGATCCTGGCCCCACGGGCCTTGGCATGTTCCAGCTCCTCGAGGATGAGGGTGCCGGAACCTTCGGCAATGACAAAACCGTCGCGTGTCTTGTCAAAAGGCCGTGAGGCGGTCCGGTAGTTTTCGTTGTTGGTGCTGAGGGCCATCATCGAGTTGAATCCCCCAATCCCTACTTCGTTGATGGGGGCTTCGGATCCTCCTGTGATGAAAAGATCGGCCTTGCCCAGACGGATGTAGTTGAAGGCATCAATGATGGCGTTGGCAGCCGTGGAACAGGCCGACACGGTACCAAAATTGGGCCCCCTGAAACCGTAACGGATGGAGATGTGGCCCGCTGCGATATCGGAGATCATCTTCGGGATGAAAAAGGGGCTGAAACGGGGTGTCCCGTCGCCCAAAGCAAAAGCCCTGATCTCTTCCAGGAAGGTTTGCAGACCTCCAATACCCGAGCCGAAGATCACACCCACCCGGTTATGATCGACTTTTTCCAGATCCAGACCCGAGTCGACAATGGCTTCTTCGGATGAGACCAACGCATATTGGGCATAGAGATCAAGTTTCCTCTGTTCCTTGCGGTCGAAATATTCGTTGGGATCGTATCCCTTGATCTCACATGCGAAGCGGGTCTTGAACTTGGTGGTATCGAAACGTGTAATCAGGTCGGAGCCACTAACACCCCGGGCCAATGCATCCCAGAAATCGGGTACATTGTTCCCTATCGGGGTTAGTGCTCCTAACCCGGTGACGACTACACGTTTCAAATCCATTGGACGACTACTTTACGTTCTCTTCAATGTACTTGATAGCTTCCCCGACGGTGGAGATGTTCTCAGCCTGGTCATCCGGAATACCGATGTTGAACTCTTTCTCGAATTCCATGATGAGCTCCACAGTGTCGAGGGAGTCAGCACCCAGGTCGTTGGTGAAGCTGGCTTCGGGAGTCACTTCACTCTCGTCGACGTTCAACTTGTCGGCGATGATCGCTTTTACCCTTGATGCAATGTCGGACATGGTCTTAAAATTTTGGTTAGTATTAAAGGTTAGCGCTGCAAAGAAATGTATTTCGACAAAATTTTTCAAACAAAACTGAATTTTTTTACGTTGCCGGCAGCAACGGCTGCGAAAAACTTCCGATATTTGGGATGAGAAGGATCCTCTAAACCCCAAAAAATGAGAAAAAAATGGAAGATCGCGGTGTTCGCCTCAGGTTCCGGCTCGAATGCCGAAAGGATGGTCGAACATTTTAACAAAACGGTCGAAAAGAGAGTGGTTCTGATCCTGACCAACAATCCGAGGGCTTTTGTGCTGGAGCGGGCCCGGAGGCTGGGGGTTCCTTCGGTGGTGTTCGACCGTAATGAGTTGCGGTCGGGCAGGGTACTGCAGATCCTTCGCGAACATGATATAGATGTGGTGGTCCTGGCCGGTTTCCTTTGGCTGGTGCCGGAAGCGATCATCCGTGCCTACCGCGGCAGGATCGTCAACATCCATCCGGCCTTGCTGCCCAGGTACGGAGGTAAAGGGATGTACGGGCTCCATGTGCATCGCGCCGTGATCGGCAACGGTGAGAAAGAGAGCGGCATCACCATCCATCAGGTCAATGAGGAATATGACAAGGGCGACATCCTTTTCCAGGCAAGGTGTCCTGTACTGCCCGGAGATACGCCCGAGGCGCTCCAGGAACGGGTCCATGCCCTGGAATACGAACATTATCCCCGTGTGGTGGAAGAGCTGATCGACAGTCTTGACAGAGAAGAACAGGATAGGCTCAGCTGACCACGACGTTGATGATGCGCCTGGGGACAAAGATCACCTTCTTCACCTGTTTCCCTTCGATCCATTTCCGAGCCTGAGGAGCCTCCAGGACAGCCTTCTCGGCTTCTTCTTTCGTGATATCAACAGGCAGGGGTAGCTTGAAACGCATCTTGCCGTTGAAGGAGACGGGATATTCGAACGTCTCTTCCTGGAGATATTTCTCATCGTACTCCGGCAGGGTGGCATAAGAGATGCTGGGCTGGTGGCCCAGGTGTACCCACAGCTCCTCGGCCATCAGCGGGGCCAAGGGGGAGATGAGGATGACCAGCGGCTCCAGGATGCTGCGCTTGTGACATTTCATGGCCGAGAGATCGTTCGTGCAGATCATGAAGGTGCTGACCGCCGTGTGAAAGGCGAAACGTTCGTAGTCTTCCCGTACTTTCTTGATGGTACGGTGAAGCACCTTGAGTTCTTCGGTGGTGGGTTCTTCGTCGGTGACGATCACGCGTCCCTCGCCGTCGTGGAAAAGACGCCAGAATTTCTTCGTGAAACGTGAGATCCCCTCGATGCCGTTGATATCCCACGGTTTGGACTGTTCGATGGGGCCGAGGAACATCTCGTACATCCTCAGAACGTCGGCGCCATACTTTTCCACCAGCTCATCGGGAGTCTGTACGTTGTGCTTGGATTTCGACATTTTTTCGATCTCCCAACCGCAGATGTACTTGCCATCCTCGAGGATGAACTCGGCATCGCGGAACTCGGGACGCCAGCGCCGGAAAGCCTCGATGTCGAGCTCGTCGTTATGGACGATGTTGATGTCCACGTGCAGGGGGGTGGACCACTGTTCTCTGTCGGGGATGTTCTTCGAGACGAAGAGCGGCTTGAGTTCCCGCACCTTGTGTTTATCGAAGATCACCCCTTCATTGGGAGCGGCCTCGATCGCCTCCTGGATCTCCCGGATGATCTCATCCGTCATGTAGATGATGTCGTGGATGGGCAGAAGAAGCAGTTTCTTGCCGGTGTGCCTGATGTAGTCTTTGTAGTAGTCTTCCAGTTTCTCCAGCTTTTCCTGGCTCTTGATCTCGACGATGAGGTTGGCCTGGGTATGGTAGAAGTCGAATTTCCTGTGCCCGTCGCGGTAGTTGCGTATCACGTACTGTGCCTGACCGTTCTGCACCATGCGCTGCCAGAGAAGGTATTCGGCGTATTTCTCGAGGTTGACCCGGTACACGAAGTTGGACCGGCCGAGGATCTTGCCCTGATTGATCAGTTTCTTGAAGGGTTCTTCCGTAACTGACAGACCGATGTCATAAAGGAATTTGTTCCAGAAACGGGAGTAGATAAGATGTCCGGTGGCATGTTCATCGCCTCCCACGTAAAGGTCGACGTTCTGCCAGTAGCTGACGGCTTCCCTGGAGAAATATTCCTTGTCGTTATGGGGATCCATATAGCGCAGGTAATATCCGCTGGATCCGGCGAAGCCGGGCATGGTGTTGGTCTCGAGGGGGTAGCCCTCGGGTGAGGTCCAGTTCTTGGCGCGGGCCAGCGGCGGTTCGCCCTTCTCCGTGGGGAGGTACTTGTCGACCTCGGGCAGCTCCAGCGGCAGCTGGTCCTCATCGAGAGGATAGGGGATCCCGTCCTTGTAGTAGATGGGAAAAGGTTCGCCCCAGTATCGCTGCCGGCTGAAGATGGCGTCACGCAGCCGGTAGTTGACCTTGCCGTAACCCCTGCCTGTCTTCTCCAGGTGGGCGATGATGGCCGGGATGGCCTCCTTCACCGTCATCCCGTTGAGAAGACCTGAATTGATCAGGTATCCTTCGCGTGAGTCGTACGATTCCTCCCAGGTGGCAGGATCTTCCTCCCGGTCTTTCTCGCGGGTGACCACCTGGATAATGGGCAGATTGAAGTGACGTGCAAAAGCAAAGTCACGGCTGTCGTGTGCCGGCACGGCCATGATGGCCCCAGTGCCGTAGCCTGCCAGGACATATTCTGCCACCCAAACGGGAATACGTTCATTGTTGACGGGGTTGATGGCGTAAGCCCCGGTGAAGACCCCGGAAACTTTCTTGACGTCGGCGATGCGGTCGCGTTCCGAACGGTTGATCGCCTTGGTGACATATTCTTCCACCTCGGCGGCACGGTCGGGGGTGGTGATCTGTCTGACCAGGGGATGCTCGGGAGCCAGTACCATGAAAGTGGCGCCGAAGAGGGTGTCGGGGCGGGTGGTGAAGACTTCCAGTTTCTCGTTGTGTCCTACGACGTCGAAAAAGACCACGGCACCTTCGGAACGGCCGATCCAGTTACGTTGTACCTCTTTGATCGATTCGCTCCAGTCGATGGTCTCCAGTCCGTCGAGCAGACGCTGGGCGTAGGCGGTGATGCGGAGGAACCACTGCCGCATCTTTTTTCTTTCCACGGGGTGTCCGCCCCGTTCGGAGAAACCGTCCTTGACCTCGTCGTTGGCCAGCACGGTGCCCAGGGCCGGACACCAGTTGACCCATGTCTCCGAGAGGTAGGCCAGACGGTAGTTCATGAGGATCTCCTGCTGTTCTTTTTCCGAGAATGCTTTCCATTCCTCGGAGGTGAAGGTGCGTACTTCGGAACAGGCGGCATCGACGCCGGCATTGCCTTCCCGTTCGAAGATACGGACCAATTCATCGATAGGTTCGGCTTTTTGGGTTTTGTTGTTGTACCAGTGCTTGAAGAGCTGCAGGAAGGTCCACTGGGTCCACTTGTAGTATTTGGGGTCGGCGGTGATCACCTCGCGGTCCCAGTCGAACGAGAAACCCAGCTTGCCCAGCTGTTCCCTGTATTTCCGGATGTTCTTCCAGGTGGTGACGGCCGGGTGGGTGCCGGTCTGGATGGCATACTGTTCGGCAGGCAGACCGAAAGCATCAAAGCCCATGGGATGGAGTACGTTGTAACCCTTCAGACGCATGTAACGGGCGTAGATGTCGGAGGCGAAGTAACCCAACGGATGACCGACATGGAGCCCGGCGCCCGAAGGATAGGGGAACATGTCGAGAACATAGTACTTGGGCTTGGAGGGATCCTCAACGGTCTTGAACGTCTTGTTCTTTTCCCACCATTCGATCCATTTTTTCTCGACCTCTCTGAAATTGTACTCCATGGCGATGCGAATTTTCAAGGTGCGAAAATAGGAAAAGTTCATCAATATTTTTTAAATTTGCACCTGCTTTCGGCCGGCACCGTTTGGTACGGGATTTGCTTAGGCCGGGAGTGGAATGGTCCCGTAGTTCAATTGGATAGAATGTCAGATTCCGGTTCTGAAGGTTGTGGGTTCGAGTCCCGCCGGGATCACGGAAAAGGCCGGTACGCAAGTGCCGGCTTTTTCATTTAATTAAGAAGGAGAAAGGAAAAAAGAAGGCCTGCAGATTTTGCAGGCCTTCGTGTAAGATCGTCATTATGAAAGATCACTTGAGTTTTTCCGCCTTGACGGATGAGTAGTTGATCTTCAGTGCATTTGCGCGGCGGAGGGCTTGTTTCACGTCGGTGACGATGCCCATTTTGGTATTTTCGTCGATCTTGAGCGAGACGGTCAGCTTGTTCCTGTCGGCTTCGTTGAGCTGGTCTCTTTCCTGAGCGATGAAGTCCTGGATGTCTCTCACCGTTTTGAACTGATCGTTGAGCTGGATCCTTGGCTCGGTACCGAAGGCTTTCTGGTAGCGGGCCAGGGGTTTCCCGATGTAGATGTAGGAGACGAGGCTCTTTTTCTCCAGTTTCTTGGCCTCGGTAGCTTCGGGCACCTTGATGATCACCATCAGGTCCACCTCCCTCATGACGGTGGTCACCATGAAGAAGAAGAGGAGCATGAAGATGATGTCAGGCAACGAAGCGGTATTGATCTGGCCGACCGTTCTTTCTTCCTCGTTCGGGCGGAATCTTGATTTCATGGTTACTTTCCTCCTCCAACGTTTTTGGGTTCAGCTTCGGAGATCACTGCGGGGTAATACTTCTTGATGGCTTCCTGCTGGTCTTTTTCGAGTTCGTCGTATTTCTTGCCGAACTTCGACTGGGCCAGTTCATTTCGCAGTTCGTCCTTGGCGGCGATCAGTTCGTTCTGTACCTGCAGGTAGGTACCGTATGAGGTACCCCTGTCGTTCTGCAGTGAGATCACAGGGTTCTTCGTCACGAACACATGGCCGAAGTAAGGGATGTCCTTCCACACCTTTTCGGGAAGGTCAGGCTTGTTCTCGGGGTTGGCGATGAACTCCTTGGCTGCCTGACGCAGTTCATGGATGTCCATCCTTTTCCCTTCCACAAGCAGTTCATTGTTCTTGTTGATCAGGACGACGAACACGTTCCTTTCCTTGATCTTCTCGTCCTTCTGCTTCTGGTTTTTGTCAGGCATGGGAGGGAGCATCCTCATGAGGCCGGTGTCCACATCCATGGTGGTGGTCACGAGGAAGAAGATCAGCAGAAGGAAGGCGATGTCCGCCATGGATCCTGCATTGATCGGTTGTAACTTACGTGCCATGGTTCAATATCTCGACGTTTTTTATTTAAAGATCCTGGAGATCTCGACGTAGATGATCGAGAGGAAGGCCAATGCGGCCAGCAGGTACATGGTGATGAGGCCGGTGCCCACCAGTTTGAGGGTGGTGGGGTTGTTGCCCGTTCCCTCGTAACCGGGTATCTCGAGTGGCTGGTCGGAAGCCAGGAAATAAGAGATGGCCACCAGCACACCTATTCCCACAAGGGAGATAAGGGCTTTCTTTGCATTGGCGGGGTTGGTGAAGATGTTCACCACTGAGAAGACCAGTGTGATCACCACTGCCAGTCCAAAGAGGAAATAGGCCCACCACAGGGCATAGTTCGTGGCTACCGGCTCGGCCTGCGGTGTTCCCTCGGTCCCCGGTACCACCGGGCCGAAGTAGAACCACAACAACAGGATGACCGAGATCCCCATCAATACCCAGAGGATGATCTTCAGTGTGATTTTGAGTTTTTCAGACATAGCAGTCGATCCTTATTTGTTCTTTGCATTGTACTTGACCAGCAGGTCGATCAGGGAGATGGAAGCATCTTCCATCTGAACGGTGATGCTGTCGATCTTCGAGAGGATGTAGTTGTAGAAGACCTGCAGGATGATGGCGACGATCAGACCGGACACGGTGGTGATCAGGGCGACCTTGATACCGCCGGCCACCAGCTGTGCGGAGACCGTACCGGCGAGCTGGATCTTGTCGAAGGCGTCGATCATCCCGATGACCGTTCCCATAAAACCGAGCATCGGGGCGATGGCGATGAAGAGGGCGATCCAGGAGAGGTTTTTCTCCAGCAGCCCCATCTGGACCGAGCCGTAGGCGATGACCGATTTTTCAGCCATTTCCACCCCTTCGTCGGCGCGGTCGAGCCCCTGATAGAAGATGCTGGCCACAGGTCCGCGGGTGTTGCGGCACACCTCTTTGGCAGCTTCGATGCCGCCTGTCTCGAGGGCCTCTTCGACCTTCTGCAGGAGTTTATCGGTGTTGGTGGAAGCCAGGTTCAGGTAGATGATCCTTTCGATGGCGAGAGCCAGCCCGAAGATAAGGGTGAGCAGGATCGATCCCATGAAGCCGGCGCCCCCTTCGATGAACTTGGCCTTGATCTGTTTGAGCAGGACCCCTTCCGAACCGCCTTCTTCGCCCTGCTGCTGCTGTTCGGTGGCAGCGGGAGCGGCAGCCTGCGCTGCAGTGTCGGCGGCGGCCGAGTCGCTCTGGACCGTAGTGGTCGTGTCGCTGTTGGTTGCCTCTTCCTGGGCAACAGCAATGCCGGATGCTCCGAAGGTCAGCATCCCGATTACCGCAACAAATGCAAATAATTTTTTCATAATGAACGATTACTTTTGGTTAATAACGAGAACTTTGTTTTGCAAAGTATTAAAAATAATTTCAGAATTGCAATAATTTTTTGTAGCGGAGAGGAAGGGATTCGAACCCTTGGTACTGTTCCACACAGTACACACGCTTTCCAGGCGTGCACCTTCGGCCACTCGGTCACCTCTCCGGATGAGGTTGTCACCCCTGTGACTTTCGGCTGCGCAAAATACAAAAAAAAGTTGAATTAGTCATTCATCTCCCCGCAAATTGGTCGTTGCAGAGCCGATTTTTTCATGTCGGTGGGAAGGTCGGTGGCGAGCACGTGCATCATCTTGGTGAGAGCAGCTTCCTTGGTGAGATCCTTGCCGCCGATGACGCCGGTCTCCTGAAGCCTTTTGCCGGTCTCGTACTGTTCCATGTCGACCGCGCCTGCCGAGCACTGGGAGATGTTGAGTACGATCCCTCCCTCTTCCATGAAACGGTGTAGAGGCGAGAGCAAACTGCCAGTGGTGGGGGCGTTGCCTGCGCCATAAGTCTCCAGAATGATCCCCTGTAAAGCGGGCATTTGGCATAGTGTCTCCACGTAATATCCTGGCAATCCGGGGAAGATCTTGAGAAAGATGACGTCGGTGACGAGCCGGTCAAGCAGCTCCAGCCGTTCTTTGGCACGACAGGGCCGGATGGCATGCCGGTCGTAATGGATGTGAACACCGGTCTCGGCCAGCAGTGGATAGTTGGGCGACTGGAAGGCGTTGAAGGTCTCGGCACTGTACTTGGTGGTCCGGTTGCCGCGGAAAAGCTTGTATTCGAAATAGATGGAGACTTCCGGTACCATGGGATGCCCCTGCTCGTCGACGGCAGCGGCGATCTCCAGGGAAGAGATAAGATTCTCCTTGCCGTCGGTGCGCAGGGTGCCGATGGGCAGCTGCGAACCGGTGAGAATGACCGGTTTGTTGAGCCCTCTGAGCATGAATGAGAGAGCCGAGGCGGTGTAAGCCATCGTGTCGGTGCCGTGAAGGATCACAAAACCATCGTAACGGTCGTAATGATCATACACCATACGTGCCAGTCTTTGCCAGAAAGGAGGCTGTATCTCGGAAGAATCGACCACGGGATCGAACGTGGTGGTGTCGATGCGGAAGTCGAACTGGTTGAGCTCGGGGATCTGCCGCAGGAGATGGGAGAAATCGAGCGGACGAAGCAGACCGGTCGAAGGATCACGGACCATGCCGATGGTTCCGCCGGTATAGATGAGCAGGATCGTTCTCATGTTCTTTCCGGTTCTGAGGGATGGTCTTCATCGAATGCACGCGGGAAGGTGTCACGTGCGTTGCGGCTGGTGATGTTCGCGATCTCCTCCAGGCTCATGCCAAAGAGGTCGGCCAGGAAGGTGGCGGTATGAACGAGGTAAGCGCTCTCGTTGCGACGACCCCGGCGGGGTACGGGGGCCAGGTAAGGAGCGTCGGTCTCCAACAGGAGCCGGGAGGGGCCCAGCGGTCCGATCTCCTCTTTCAGGGAGGAGTTGCGAAAAGTGACGATGCCTCCGATACCCAGCAGAAAACCTTTGTCGAGGATCCTTTTCGCTTCCTCGTAGGTGCCGGTAAAACTGTGGAAGACCCCCGGAGGAAGGACGGCGAAACTGTTGAGCACGTCGAAGATCTCCTTCAGCGATTCGCGGGAGTGGATCACTACCGGCAGCCGGTGGTCGAGCGCCAGCTGTACCTGCCGGGCAAAGCCTTCTTTTTGTTGCCGGCGGTATTGTTTTTCCCAGTACAGGTCGATCCCTATCTCGCCCACGGCGATGAAAGGATGCCGGCGAAGCCACCGCTCGGCTGTCTCCACCTCATTCTCCCACTCTTCTTTTAACGAAGAAGGGTGGATGCCCATCATGGGGTGACAGTGGTCCGGATGCCGGCGTGACATCTCCATCAGGGCATCGATGGTGGTGCTGTCAATGTTGGGGAGGAACATTTTTTTTACACCTGCTTGCAGGGCCCGGGCCACCACCTCCTCGCGGTCGTTATCGAACTCGGGGAGATAGAGATGGGTATGGGTGTCGATGAGGATCATGTTACGGTTTTGCGGACAATATTAGGGATTTTCCCGGCTCAGAGAAAAAAGAGGGGACTGTGGCGGGTCCCCTCTTCCGGCATGCGGTTGATCAAGGCTGTCAGACGATGCCCTGGGCGAGCATGGCATCGGCCACTTTGACGAAACCTCCGATGTTGGCTCCGTTGAGGTAGTTGATGTAACCGTCCTTTTCTTTTCCGTATTTCACGCATGTAGCGTGGATGTTCTGCATGATGGTCTGCAGGCGGCTGTCCACCTCTTCGCGGGTCCAGGAGAGGCGCAGCGAGTTCTGGCTCATCTCGAGGCCGGAGACAGCTACGCCGCCGGCGTTGGCAGCCTTGCCGGGACCGTAAAGGATCTTGTTGTTGAGGTAGACCTCGATGGCTTCGGGGGTACTGGGCATGTTGGCTCCCTCAGCGACGCAGATACAGCCGTTCTTGACGAGCATTTCGGCGTCGTGGCCCGTGATCTCGTTCTGGGTGGCACAGGGCAAGGCCACGTCGCACGGAACGCTCCAGGGACGCTGGCCGTCATGGTATTCCACCCCGTACTTCTCGGCATATTCGCGGATGCGGCCGCGACGAACATTCTTGAGTTCCATCACGAAAGCCCATTTTTCATCGTCGATGCCATCGGGATCGTAAATGAAACCGGAAGAGTCGGAGAGGGTCACCACCTTGCCGCCCAGCTCGTTGACTTTCTGGACGGCGTACTGGGCGACGTTGCCCGAGCCGGAGATGGCCACGGTCTTGCCTTTGATCGATTCGCCGCGTGTGTTGAGCATCTCTTCAGCGAAATAGACCGCACCATAGCCGGTGGCCTCAGGACGGATGAGGCTGCCGCCCCATTCAAGACCCTTGCCGGTGAGAACCCCGGTGAACTCGTTCTTCAGACGCTTGTACTGTCCGAAAAGGAAGCCGATCTCACGACCGCCCACACCGATGTCGCCTGCCGGGACGTCGGTGTTGGGACCGATGTGACGGAACAGTTCGGTCATGAAACTCTGGCAAAAACGCATGATCTCATTGTCCGATTTGCCTTTCGGATCAAAATCGGAACCGCCCTTGCCGCCCCCCATGGGAAGGGTGGTCAGGGAGTTCTTGAACACCTGTTCGAAGGCCAGGAACTTGAGGATGCTGAGGTTGACCGTCGGATGGAAACGCAGACCTCCTTTGTAAGGCCCGATGGCGCTGTTCATTTCGATGCGGTAACCTTTGTTGATCTGGATCTCTCCCTTGTCGTCCACCCACGGAACACGGAACATGATCACCCTTTCCGGCTCGGTCATCCTTTCCAGGATCTTGGCATGCTTGTATTTGGGATTCTCTTCAATGAACGGGATCAGCGACTCGGCAACCTCCATGACTGCCTGGTGGAACTCTTTTTCTCCAGGGTTGCGGGCAATGACCTGTTCAAGGAATTTTTCTACTCTCTTGTCCATAATGCGCTGGTTTTAATGGTTAACTGATACAAACTTATGCATTTTTTGTATAGGAAAATATGATTTTCGGCATTGTTTGCGGGCGGTTGAGGCTCAAAATATTGAGAATGAGGAAAACGGTGCGTTGTTTGGTGACGTCGTTATGTTACAGAACATATTTTCCGGATCATCCGGTGCTTTGATAGAGGTTGCCGGGCAGGTTCCTGACGAGACCGGCGAACTCGAGGTTGAGAAGAAGGGCGGAAGCTTTGCTGACGGGCAGGTTGGCCAGGGCGGCGAGTTCGTCGAGAGGCAGTTCGTGTTGTTCGCGCAGGATGTCGAGCAGCAGCTGTTCTTCCGGAGAGAGCTCGGGGAAAAGGGTGGTTTGCAGGTTTTTTTCTTTTGGGTCTGTCGTTTCCCATCCCAGGAAGTAGGCGATGTCGTCGGCATCTTCTATGAGAGCTGCCTGGTTTTTTTTGATGAGGCGGTTGCAGCCTTTGGATCGTTCGTCGCCGGCGCGGCCCGGGAGGGCCAGCACGTCGCGGTGGTAGGAGTTGGCCAGGTCGGCCGTGATGAGGGCTCCTCCTTTTTCTCCCGATTCCACTACCAGTGTGGCATCGGCCAGGCCGGCGATGATGCGGTTGCGGGCGATGAAGTTCTTTTTATCGGGCACATGGTGGGTACTGTATTCGGTGAGGAGTCCCCCGTGGGCGACGATCTCGCGGGCGATGCCGCGATGGGCTGCGGGGTAGATCATTTGCAACCCGTGGCCCAGAACCGCCACGGTGGGGAGGCCCTGTTTGAGTGCCGCCCGGTGGGCACAGACATCGATCCCGTAGGCCAGACCGCTGACGATGAGCAGTCCGGGAAAACGCTCGGCCAACCCGGCCAGGATGGCGTGGCAACGCTCCAGACCATACGGTGTGGCATGGCGGGTGCCTACCACGCTCAGCACCCGCGTCGCCTCGAGATCGACCTCCCCCTGGAGGTACAGCAGTACCGGTGCATCGTCACACTGTTTCAGCCTGGCCGGGTAGCGATCGTCCAGAAACCACAGGGTACGGATGTGATGCTTGCGGACGAAAGCCACCTCTTGTTCTGCCAGGTGCAATGCTTTTTCCCGCACCTCTCTGGAGGCGAGGTGTTCGCCGAAACCTGGGAGACGGAGGAGGGTGGATGGTGATGCGGAGAAGAACGCTTCGAGACTGTCGAAACGGGCGAGCAGCGCCCTGGTCCTCACCGCACCAATGCCGGGGAGGAGAGTGACAGCGATCCGGTAAAGCAGTTCGTCCATCTTTCGTTCAGAGCACTCCCTGATCGAGCATGGCGTTGGCCACCTTGAGGAAGCTGGCCACATTGGCGCCTTTCAGATAATCGACGTAACCGTCGCTGCGTTTTCCGTAACGTACGCACGAGGCATGGATACCCTGCATGATCTGCCGGAGGCGGGCGTCCACTTCTTCGGCAGTCCAGTTCATTTTCATGGCGTTCTGGCTCATCTCAAGGCCCGAGGTCGCCACTCCGCCGGCGTTGGAGGCCTTGCCGGGGGAGAAAAGAATACCATGCTCCTGGAAGAGCTGGATGGCCTCCGGAGTGCAGGGCATGTTGGCCCCTTCGGTGACACAGAGACAGCCGTTGTCGATCAGGTGACGGGCATCTTCTTCGTTGAGCTCGTTCTGGGTAGCACACGGCAAAGCGATGTCGACCTTCACCTCCCAGGGATGTTTGCCGGGAATGAACTCCACCCCTTCGAATTCGCGGGCATAAGGTTCCACGATGTCCTCGTTGGTGGCCCGCAGCTCCAGCATGTAGTCGATCTTCTCTCCGCTGATGCCGGCCGGATCGTAAATGTAGCCGTCGGGGCCGGAGAGGGTGACCACCCTGGCGCCCAGTTCCGTGGCCTTTTTCACGGCACCCCAGGCCACGTTGCCAAAGCCGGAGACGGCAACGGTCTTGCCCCGGAGGCTTTCTCCGCGTGTGGCAAGCATCTCCTGGGTGAAATAGACCACACCATAGCCCGTGGCCTCGGGCCGGATGAGGCTGCCGCCCCACTGGATCCCTTTGCCGGTGAGCACACCCGTATGCTCGCGCGTGAGTTTCTTGTACATGCCGTAAAGGAATCCTATCTCCTGGGCTCCCACGCCGATGTCGCCTGCCGGGACATCCATCTCGGGACCGATGTTGTTCCACAGTTCCAGCATGAACGACTGGCAGAAACGCATGATCTCGTGTTGCGACTTGCCTTTGGGATTGAAGTCGCTGCCCCCTTTGGCTCCGCCCAGGGGAAGGGTGGTGAGGGCATTCTTGAAGATCTGTTCAAAACCCAGGAACTTGAGGATGCTGAGATTGACACTCGGGTGGAAACGCAACCCCCCTTTGTAAGGACCCAGAGCATTGTTGAACTGGACACGGTAACCGAGGTTGACATGCACATGACCTTCATCGTCCATCCACGGTACCTTGAACGTGATGATACGGTCAGGTTCCACCACACGTTCCAGAATGCCGGCAGCCTCGAACTGGGGATGCTGGTCATAAACCTCTTCGATCGATTCAAGTACTTCACGTACAGCCTGTAAATATTCTTTTTCGCCGGGATGTTTCTCCTCGAGACGCATAAGCAATTCTTCTGTTCTCATGTTCCGTTGTTTTAGATGTTCCTTCGGCAAAAATAGAGAGGCTGTCGCGACGGAATATGATAAAGTTCACCTTTCAGACCTGTTCTGCAGCAGCTCCCCGTTGTACCATCATCCCGGATAAAGATAATAAAATCCTTTTTTGATCCTCCTGGGGTAAACTGTTGATATAAAGGGGCGGATATTTGGCCAGGTGCTTACCCGTCCACTGGTAGATGAGAAGAGCCCTGCGAAGCCCCCACAGCGAATATTTCAGTTCTGCCCGGGCAAAATCCTTCTTGGGAATAAGGTAAGTATGCCGTGAAGAGGTGAAAAGTCCCACGGGATAGGTCTTGATCACCAGCTTATCCCCATCGTCGGAATAGAAGATGTAATGGAGCTTCAGGAAGTTGGGAGCAAAGAGCACCATCAGGTAGAGGATCCCACCGCCGGCTACCACGTAACCCGGAGCCACAGCGGGCAGATGATCACGGAAAAAGGAGGTAAGGTAGACGGAAAAGATGAAGAGGACGTACAGAATGGTGGCGACCAGCTGGATCAGCCATACGGTACCGTGCAACCCTTTGTTCTCAATTCTCATGAACAGGGAGTTAATGGAGGCTGTTGTAATAGTAAAAAAGGTCGATCAGATCATCGGTCTTCATCATTTTCAGGTGTTTGCTTTTGATGAAATCTTCCAGTTCCCTGGTGTGGTCGCCGAGGGCTTTCAGCACGCCCTTTTTGGTGCGGGAAAGCTTGACAGCGACGTTGTCACCTTTTTTTATATAATAGCTTTCGCTCGTCCTGAAATAATCACGAAAGTTGCCTCCTTCGTAATTGGATGCGGGGAGTTGTTCTCTTTTGATGATCGATTCCCGGTGGAGCAGCAGTTTGGTCTCGCCGTCGGCAAGCACTTCGAAATAGCCTTTTTTGATGAAAGCCCCCTCTTTGTAAGGGGTGTATATGAAGTTACGGTAGCCGAAGGAGATCTTTTCGATCTTTTCCGGATTGGCCAGTGCCAGGACGGAATCGTTCTGGCGGAACTCGATGTTGTCGGTATAGGTGTTAAGTCTTAAGGGAATGCTGTCCACCAGGGTAGAATCCCTGAAAAAGATCCGGCCCGGCTTGAATTCTTTTTCGATGTACGGGTTCCCGTCCACCTTGAGGTATTCTTCATCGACATAGACGGCTGAACGGTGGATCATCTCGACGATCTTGGGGTTGGTGTTGGGCGTGGAATAGACCTGTGCCTTTACAGGTGCAAAAAGCGTGGCAGCAAAGAAGAGAAACAGGAGGTTCACCTGCTTCACGCGGGGGAAGATCATCTTTTCCATAGTGACGGATATTGGGTTAAGGTGTTCATTCTCAGAGGTTCTTCTTTCGCAGGTTCTCGAAAAAACTTTCCATCAATGATTGTGCCATTTCCCTTAAAACGCCGTGATCCACTCTGGTACGTGGATGGAAAAGGTTGGGTGTGAAAAGGGAATAACCTCTTTTTGGATCCCGGGTGGCGTAGACGATCCTGTCGGGGCGTGCCCAGTAGAGTGCCGAAGCACACATGGGGCATGGTTCCACCGTGACGTAGAGGGTACATCCTTCCAGCAGCTTGTTGCCAAGATGGTGGGTGGCGGCCGTGATAGCCAGCATCTCGGCGTGGGCTGTGGGGTCTTGCAATCTTTCTACCTGGTTGTGTCCCCGTCCGATGATCTTTCCCTGGCAGACCACCACCGCTCCCACCGGCACTTCCCCCTCTTCTGCCGCAAGGGAAGCCTCACGCAAAGCCTCTTTCATGAAACGGATATCCTCGTCCCGGAGCTCCATATCGTTTTTTCTTGAGCATGACGAAGATGAGAAAAAAGAAGATGTGAGAAAAGAGGCGGGGGATTATTTTGTGTATTTTTGCGAAAATTTTCACGCTTATGTACCGTTCACACACTTGCGGGGAGCTGCGGCTCGCCGATTCCGGACGGCGGGTGACCCTTGCCGGATGGGTGCAACGTGCCCGCGACCTGGGTGGGATGACCTTCATCGATCTGCGCGATCGTTATGGCCTTACCCAGCTGGTCTTCGATATGCAGAAAGATGCCACGTTGTGTGGTGAGGCCAGAAAGCTGGGAAGGGAGTATGTCATTCAGGTGACCGGCATGGTACGTGAACGTGAGAGCAAAAACCCACGTCTTCCGACCGGCGAGATAGAGATCGAGGTGGAGGAGATGAAAGTGCTGAGTGCTTCGGAGTTGCCTCCCTTCACCATCGAGGAGGAGACGGACGGCGGTGAAGAGATCCGGATGAAATACCGCTACCTTGATCTGCGGCGGGAGCCTCTGAAGAACAACCTCCTGCTGCGGCACAAGGTGGCACGGCTGGTACGTGACTATCTGGAGGAAAAAGGCTTCCTGGAGATCGAGACCCCTTATCTGATCCGTTCGACACCGGAAGGGGCCAGGGATTACGTGGTGCCCTCGCGTCTGCACCCCGGCCAGTTCTATGCCCTGCCCCAGTCGCCGCAGATTTATAAGCAGCTGCTGATGATCGCGGGATATGACCGCTACTATCAGCTGGTGAAGTGTTTCCGTGACGAGGATCTGCGGGCCGACAGGCAGCCGGAATTCACGCAGGTCGACTGTGAGATGTCGTTCGTGGAGGTGGAGGATGTGTTGCAGGTTTTTGAGGGGCTGGTGGGCCGTCTGCTGAAAGAGATGGCCGGAGTGGAGACCCCGCTGCCCCTGCCCCGCATGAGCTATGAGGAGGCGATGCGGCGTTACGGTACCGACAAACCCGATATCCGTTTCGGCATGGAACTGGTCGATCTTACCTCCGAAGCCCGGGGGCATGGATTCCGTGTTTTCGATCAGGCGGCTTATGTGGGGGCGATCTGTGTCCCGGGAGCTGCTGGATATTCCCGGAAACAGCTTGATCAGCTGACCGAATGGGTGCGACGGCCCCAGGTGGGTGCCGGAGGTCTGGTCTATGTGAAGTTCCTCGAAGACGGAACGGTGCGTTCGTCGGTGGACAAATTCTTTGCTCCCGGGATCCTTCGGGAGTGGGGAGAAAGGGCCGGGGCCGAAACCGGCGATCTTTTGCTGGTGCTCTCCGGTGAGAAGGCGCGGACCCTTTTTGCTCTCTCGGAACTGCGGCTGGAGATGGGGACAAGGCTGGGTCTGCGCGACGAAGAGAAGTTCGCACCGTTGTGGGTGACCGGGTTCCCCCTGCTGGAATGGGACGAGGAAGAGCAGCGCTATGTGGCCAAACACCATCCTTTCACAGCGCCCGTGGAAGAGGATATTCCCCTGCTGGAGGAAAAGCCCGGCTCTGTTCGTGCCCAGGCTTACGATCTGGTGATCAATGGCGTGGAAGTAGGGGGCGGTTCTGTGCGTATCCATGATACCACACTACAGTCAAGGATGCTCAGGGTTCTGGGATTCTCAGAGGAGAAGGCCCGTCAGCAGTTCGGTTTTCTGCTGGAGGCCCTGCGTTACGGCACACCGCCCCACGGCGGTATCGCGCTGGGGTTCGACCGCCTGGTGGCCCTGCTCGGAGGAGGGACCTCCATCCGGGATTACATCGCTTTCCCCAAGAACAACGCTGCCCGTGACATGATGGCAGATGCTCCGGGTCCCCTTACACCCGAACAACTCCGGGAACTTCATCTTTCTATTCGTGAATAATTTGGTGCGATTGTTGATAAGTATCGCCCGGAACGCTTGTCTGCGTTCTTTTCCGGTTTTTATTTTCGTGGGTCATTAAGCCGTATGTTGCGATGATCAAAAAAGATTACCTCAGTGAGAAGCACCTGATGTTCTCATTTCCCGAGGAACGCAGGTTCAGTTTCCTGGTGGCGAGGGAAGTGAGAAAGGAACTGGATTCTCTGCCTTTGTTGAGGGATATGAAGATCACCTTCAACATGGATACGATCCATTTTGTTGACAGTCAGGGATTCGATTTTCTGGTGACGATGGCCAAGGAGGCAGAGTCGTGCAGGTATGAGTTTGAGATGATCCATCTTCTTCCTGAGGTGGTGGAGCTGATCCGGTTGCTCCATCTGGAGGAGGTTCTGGGAACCGGTCCTACTACCCTGAAAAGCTGCATGTGATCTTTTTCACGGGTCTTTTGGATGGGGTCGGGCAAACCCGCGGGGATTTTCCCTTTTTATTTTTGTACGATTTTTGCTATTTTACACATAAACTTCCGGTCATGAAAAAGTTATTGTTGTTCACCATGTTCCTCTGGGTGGGGGGGTTGTTCCTGTATGCCCAGAAAGAGACTGCCGTGACCCCCGGGGCCATGGTGGTCGTGGTCCTGAAGGACGGCTCTCAGGTGTCCGGTCAGTATCTTTCGGGTGATGCCACGAGTGTGGCGATCCTCACCGAAGCGATGGGCAAGATCTCCATCGAACGGGACAAGATCAAAGAGATCTCGGTGGTCTCAGGAGAAAACCTCCGGAAAGGAAAGGTCTGGTTCGAGAATCCCAACCCTTATCGTTATCTGCTGGGGAGCTCGGCTATTCCGAAGCCCAAAAAAACGGCCACTTACCAGAACGTCTGGATCTTTTTCAACTCGTTCAGTTACGCACCTACCAATTTTCTTGACATCACGGGTGGTTTTGAGATCTTTTCCCTGCTTTCGGCCAGTTCGGATGCTCCTTATTTCTTTTATCTGAATCCGACCGCATCCACAAAGGTGGCGAAAAATTTCTACGTAGGAGGGAACATCTTCTACATCAATTCATTTGCCAACCATGAGGACAGAGATTTTTACGGATTGGGGACTCTCAACGCGTATTCCACCTACGGAAATTCCAACATGAACGTAACGGCCAGTCTGGGATGGGGTTTCATCAACAGCGATTTTGAGTCAAAGCCGCTGATCACTCTGAGCGGGATGATCCGTGCCTCGCGGAGGATCGCTTTTGTGAGCGAGAACTGGTTGCTGCCCGAGGTGGATGAATCTAGAGGTTATTACGGGCTCTTTTCCTATGGTGTCCGCTTTCTGAGCCCCAAGGTGTCGATCGACCTGGCTTTCATCAATAACGGAGATATTGCATCTGATCTGCCGATCGGCTTTCCCTTCCTCGATTTTATGGTGATCTTCTGACTCCAGCTCCTTGCCGGGATACCGCTTGGTGTGGCTGCAGATTTTGCGTATTTTTGTGCAAAACCCAAAAAAACAGTTTTATGTCAGGACACAATAAATGGTCGACCATCAAGCGGAAAAAAGGGGCCCAGGATGCTAAACGTTCGAAGATCTTCTCCAAGCTGGTGAAGGAGATCCAGATCGCTGCCCGTGAGGGGGGGAGTGATCCTGCGATGAATCCGCGGTTGCGCCTGGCCATCCAGAACGCCAAAGGGGCCAACATGCCCAAGGAGAACATCGAAAGGGCCATCTCCAAAGGTTCGTCGGATGAGACCAACTATCAGGAGATGACCTTTGAAGGATATGCTCCGCACGGTGTGGGGATCTTCATCGAATGTCTTACGGACAACAAGAACAGGACGGTCAGCAACATCCGTTCCATCTTCACCAAAAGGGGCGGCAGCCTCGGTACCAATGGTTCGCTGAAATATGTCTTCGATCGTAAAGGGGTGTTCACCATTCCCAAAGCCGATATCGATCCTGAAGAGTTCGAGCTGGAACTCATTGATGCAGGGGCTGAGGACATCGAAGATATGGGAGACCGCATCATCGTGACCTGTGCGATGGAAGATTTCGGCAGCATTCAGAAAAAACTGGACGAGATGGGCATCACGGCCGAGAACGCCGAACTGCAGCGGGTGCCGGTGACCACCAAGGAACTGCCTGTGGAAGAAGCCCTGAAAGTGCTGAAACTGGTGGAGGAGTTCGAGGAGGACGATGATGTTCAGCACGTCTATCACAATCTGGAGATGACCGACGAGCTGATGAAGGCTCTTCAGGAAGCGTAGATCCCTCCTCTGATGTACAGACGTTTCCTCCTGTTCCTGACGGGGGTGCTGATGACCCTCGTTATGACCTCCTGCGACGAGCAAGGTACGGTCGAGCTGACAGGTATCACCGGACTGAAAGTAAAAGGCATCTCGGAAGGTGTGCTGAAAATGGAAGTAGACCTCCGGTTGCGCAATACCACCCGTCACAACATCGTGGTGCGCGGCCTCGATGCCGGGATCTGGTACGACGGTCACGAGGCCGGGGAGGTGACCGTGCGGGAAAAAGTCAGGATCCTCAAGGACCAGGAGGCGGTTTATCCCGTCCCAGTCGAAGTGAAGCTCCGGGGCGTGGGGAATATGATGCAGCATCTTTTCCGAAACGGCAGACCGGAGGACATCCGTCTGAAAGGGATCCTGAAAGTGCGGAGCGGACCTTTTTGCAGGAAGATCCCTTTCTGACGGGAAAAGGAGGCCTTTTGACATTATGAAAACATTTTCCTATTTTTGATTATCGACTTAACCTCAAACGCCACCGATCATGCAGAACATTCTCGTGCCCATCGATTTCTCGAAAGACTCCATCAATGCGCTGGAGCATGGCCTGAAACTGGCCAATGTTTTTCAACTTGATCTGCGGATCATCCATGTTCGCAAGGAGAAGAGTTACGATACTCCGTTCATCCTGCAAGGCAAGGAGAAGGAGTATACCAAAACGACAGAGGAGTTCTGCGAGGAGATCATCGAAAAATACCGCCGCCAGTACAAGGGCGGGGGCAAGTTCGATTATGTGATCCGTACCGGAAGGATTTACAAGGCCATCAGTGATCAGGCCGAAAAGGATGATTCGCTGATGATCGTGATGGGGACACACGGGGTCTCGGGTTTTGAGGAGATGTGGCTGGGGAGCAACGCTTACCGGGTGGTGTGCAATGCTCCCTGTCCGGTCATGACGATCCGGTACGGTTTCCGCAAGAGGACGATCTCCAGGATCGTGCTGCCCATCGATGCCCGTCAGGATACGAGGGTGAAGGTGCCTTTTGTGGCGTTCCTGGCCAAGGCTTTCCGTGCCGAGGTCCATGTCATCGATGTGCGGGTCACCAGTGCGAAGGATGTCATTGCCCGCCTGAAACGTTACGCCGACCAGTCGGCTGATTATCTTGAGGCAAGAGGGATCAAGACGGTGCGTGACTCGTTCAAGGGGAGCAGCATCGCCGACATGACCATCGCCTATGCCGTGCATGTGGAGGCCGACCTCATCTCCATCGTGAGTTCCCACCGGGGCAATCCCCTGGGGATGTACCTCAGCAGCGAGGCCCAGGACATCGTCAACCATTCCCCCATACCGGTGCTGAGCATCCATCCCGCCTATTCCAAATTCAAATGATGAAAAGAACATTCGGGCTCCTGGTGCTGCTATGGTCTCTTCAGCTCGTAGGCTTCGCCCAGGTAGGAGGTGCCGTTGTGAAGGATACGCTTCGTTTTGGTGAGGTGATCCTGGTGCAGGATCCCGGCGTCACACGTATCGTGGAAAGAGAGGTCACGGTCAACCGCAGAAAAGGAGGCATCGACGGTTACCGGATCCAGATCTTTTTCAACTCGGGAAGAAAGGCCCGGGAAGAGGCGCTCAAAACCAAAGCGGATTTTCTTTCCGGACATCCCGACATACCGGTTTACATCGTCTATCATGCACCTTTTTACAAGGTACGGGTAGGGAATTTCCGTAGCAAGGACGAGGCGCTGGGTGTCTTCCACCAGCTGCGTAAGCACTATCCTTCCGCCTATATCGTCAAGGATGTGATCCCTTTCCCGGAACTGGACTGAACAGGTGGCCGGATTCTTTCGAAATATCCTATTTTTGCCGCACAGAACCAGGAAAATCTTTCACCGATGACCGATGTGCTGGAACACGACTGTGGTATTGTTCTGATCCGTCTGAAAAAGAATCTGGAGTATTACCGGGTGAACCATGGTACCTGGCAGTTCGGGCTGAACAAGCTCTACCTTCTGATGGAGAAACAGCACAACCGGGGACAGGACGGTGCCGGGGCTGTCTGCCTGAAGCTGGATATGCCGCCGGGACAGAAATATCTTTATCGCTATCGCTCCAATTCCAACAATCCCATACAGGATGTCTTCAACAAGATCAACAAAAAGATCACGGCCAAAAGAGAGGAGGAACTGATCCATGACCCTGCTTGGGCCAAAGAGCACATCCCTTTTGCAGGGGAGCTCTACATGGGACATCTCCGTTACGGCACCTACGGCAGGAACAGTATCGAGCATGTGCATCCCGTGATGCGCGAGAACAACTGGCGTTCCCGTAACCTGGTACTGGCAGGTAATTTCAATATGACCAACACCGACGAGCTGTTCCGTTCGCTCATCGAGATAGGCCAGACCCCCAAGGATTTCTCCGATACGGTGACGGTGCTGGAGAATGTGGGGCATTTCCTGGACGTGGAGAATGAGGAGCTGTTCCGCAGGTTCAAGGATGAGGGGTACAACAACGTCGAGATCTCGGCGCTGATCGAGGAGCACATGGATGTGGCGAACATCCTGCGCCGGGCCAGCAAGCGGTGGGACGGGGGTTACGTGATCACCGGCATGATCGGTCATGGCGATGCTTTTGTGGTGCGTGATCCCTGGGGTATCCGTCCCGCCTATTATTACGAGGATGAGGAGGTGGTGGTATGTGCTTCCGAACGGCCTGTGATCCAGACGGCCCTGAATGTCGCGTACGGGATGGTGAAGGAGCTGCCGCCGGGAGAGGCGCTCATCATCAAAAAGGACGGTCGCACCTTCCTGGAAGAGATCAGGGAGGTGCAGCAGGTGCGTTCCTGCTCGTTCGAGAGGATCTATTTTTCACGCGGCAGCGACGCCGAGATCTATGCCGAACGGAAAAAACTGGGTGAGCTGCTGGTGCCCGCCGTGATGAAGACCATCGACAACGACCTGGAGAACACTGTCTTCTCCTATATCCCCAATACGGCCGAATCGGCATTCTATGGTCTGATCAAAGGGATCGAGGACAGGATGAACGAGGAGAAGATCGAGGAGATCCTGCGTCTCCCCACGCCGCTGGACAGGGAGGCGGTACGACGGATCATCCGGCGGCGCCCCCGGGCCGAAAAAGTGGCCATCAAGGACATCAAACTGCGTACTTTCATCGCCCAGGATTCGGGGCGGAAGGATCTGGTGGGACACGTTTATGATGTCACCTACGGCATCGTGCGCGACAGGAAAGACAATCTGGTGGTCATCGACGACTCCATCGTCCGGGGTACGACCCTGCGGGAAAGCATCATCCGTATCCTGGACCGTCTTCATCCCAAACGGATCGTGGTGGTCTCCTCGTCGCCACAGATACGTTATCCCGACTGTTACGGGATCGACATGGCCAAATTATCCGATTTCATCGCGTTCCGGGCGGCCATCGAACTGCTCAAGGAAACGGGCCGCGAGGAGGTGATCAACCGCGTATATCTCAAGGCGCGTGAGCAGGACCGGTTGCCCAAGGAACGTATCCCCAACTATGTGAAAGAGATCTACAAACCTTTCACTCCCGAGGAGATCTCGGCCAAGATCGCCCGGATGCTCAAGACACCCGAGGTGGAAGCCGAAGTGGTGATCGTCTACCAGACCATCGAGAACCTCCACAAGGCCTGCCCCCGTAACCTGGGCGATTGGTACTTCACGGGCGACTATCCCACGCCGGGAGGCAACAGGGTGGTGAACCGCTCATTCGTCAACTTCATCGAAGGGCGTGACGAACGGGCTTACTGATCCGTTCCGTTTTCTTTTTCCCTCTCATGATGGAGACGGAAATTCTCGTCGTACGACGAGAGGTGGCGCGATACCTTCTCGATGTACATGTCCTTCAGGGTGATCATCAGCCCCGTCTCTTCCACCTCGCCGAATTCACGGTGCAGTACGGTGCCGAATACCTTCATGGTAGGTGAGAGGTTCATGTAAGAGTTGAACAGGGGCGGGATGTTCTCCCCCAGTTTGCGCACCTCGGCCGATAGGATCTTGTAGTCTTCCCGGAAATCCTTTCCGGTGAAGAGCTTTTTCATTTTTTTCTCGTCCCAGTCGGGGCGTACCGGGTAGCGGGGCACGGCCAGGCCTTCCCGGTCGCCGAAGTGCTTGTCGAGAAAATAGAGGATGAGGTTGCGGGCTTCCTTGTGGAAATGGGGGTACATCGTCATCTTGCCGAAGAAGTATTTTACGCCGGGGTTGTTGATGACGACGGCACCCAGGCCATCCCACAGGTTGTCGAGGGCGAAGATGCCCTTGCGGGCCACCCTGCCGGTGCGCTGGTAGGCCGGCTGGATGAACGAACGGCCCAGCTCGACCAGATGAGGGAGATATTCACGGATGAACTTGTCACTGAAACGGAAAAGATGATAGGTGGCCAGTCGCGTCGGGTCGGTCTTTTCATTGCAGATATAAAAACGATAACCGCCGATGATCTCCTGCTCCTCGGGGTCCCAGACGATCAGCTGGTGATAAGGATCGTCGCCCAGGTCATAGTCGTCGATGTCGACGGCCTTGCCGGTGCCGCCACCGGCCATGCGGAAACTGAGCTCGCGCAAACGTCCCAGTTCCTGCATCAGGTTCGGCGAGTCGCGGTAGGTGAAAATGTACACCTCGTTGTTCCCCTTGTTCGTCTTCCTTATGAATTTCTCAGGGGTGAGCTCTTCCAGCAGTTTCTCACGCGGTACCGGTGGGATCACGTTCTCCATGGTTTGCTGCATTAAATTCGTTGATTTCTCTCTTCCTCCAGTTCCTGTCCCATCTGATAGACCAGTTCCTTGACGTAAGCGGCCCACTGGGCATGGGTGCGGGAACGATCGAACATCGTATAAGAGAGAGGCTTGCCGATCCGGAGGGCCAGCGACTTGCCCTTCTGTTTGAACATCTCATCCGGCAGATAGATCATCTCGATGTTGGCCTTGATACCCAGCATGATCCTCAGGTTGGAGAGATTGTAAAAGAAGTTCGAGTTCTTGCCCGAGAAATAGACCGGGATCACATCACGCCGGTATTCCACCGCCTTGGCAATGAAATGTTTTTTCCATTCCAGGTCGACGATGCGTCCTTTGATCTTGCGCGAACAGAGACCGGCAGGGAAATAGAGGATCTGGGCATCGGAAGCGTAGGCCTCTTCGATGGCCCGGACCGCCTCCCTGCTCTGCGCCCCGTGTTTGTTCACCGGTAGGAAGATGTCGTTCAGGCTAGGAATGTTCAGCAACAGATCGTTGACAGGAAACCTGATCTCGGGGAAGATCTCCCCGATCACCTTAATGAACACCAGACCGTCCAGCCCACCCAGCGGATGGTTGGAGACAAAGATGAACCTTCCTTCGCGGGGGACGTTCTCCTGTCCGTAGGTGGTATAGGTAACCCCCATGTATTGCAATGCTGCCGTCACAAACTCAAGCCCTCCCAGATGCCCGTACCGCGACAGGATCTCATTCAGCTCATCCTGGTGGATGATCCGTTTCAGATATCGCAGCACAAAACCCGGCAACAGCCTGAGAAGACGCGGGTTCTTCTCTGCGATGGCCTTTTCGATATCGATCTGTACCTTCCCCTTCTCCATCGTATGACAGCGTTCTCAAATCAAAAATAATAAAATCCGGACAATCTTCTTTGTTTTATGTAATAAACAGATATACAATGACATATTGTCGCATGTCTTTAGGATTCCCCTGCCTCCTTCTGTGGAGACCGCCCCGCCTGGAAGGAAAAGTTATCAACAAAGTGGTAAAAAGTGGGTAAAAATGGTAGAAAGTGGAAATATTTTCTTTATTTTTACTTTTTGAAAATGAGACGGAATGGGTAGCTTCATCGGGGAATACACGTGCAGGGTCGACAGCAAGGGGCGCATCCTGTTCCCGGCGGCGCTGAAGAAGCAGATGATGCCGGGGGAGGAGCCGCGTTTTGTGGTGAAGAAGGATATCTTCGACCGCTGTCTGGTCCTCTACCCGATGGATGAGTGGCAGCGCCAGAACGAGCTGATACGGAGCCGTATCAATCCCTACAACAAAGAGCACAATGCTTTCCTGAGGAATTTTTACCGCGGGGCGGCCGAGATCGTCCTCGACGGGAACAACCGCATGCTGTTGCCCAAGCGTCTGCTGGAGGCGGCAGGTATAGGCAGGAACGCCGTGCTGGCAGGGATGGGCTCCAAGATCGAGATCTGGTCGGAAGAGGCTTATGAGGCGGCCGGCACCGCCGAAGAGGAATTCGCCAGACTGGCCGAAAAGATCATGGGAGATGGAGAAAAAGAGCATGAAGCATGACCTCATACCACATACCCGTGATGCTGGAAGAGAGTGTGGAAGGGCTTTGTGTGAAGCCTTCGGGGGTGTATGTGGACCTGACCTTCGGGGGCGGGGGGCATGCCCGGGCCATCCTGGAGCGTCTGAACGACGGGATGCTCATCGCTTTCGATAAAGATGAGGCGGCGCGTGCCAACCGCATCGACGACGACCGTTTCATCTTCCTGCAACAGGATTTTCGTTTTCTTAAGTACAATCTGAAATATCTGGGTATCGATGAGGTGGATGGTATCCTGGCCGATCTGGGGGTTTCTTCGCATCATTTCGACGATGGGGCCAGGGGGTTCACCTACCGCGAGGATGTGCCGCTTGATATGCGGATGAACAGGGCGTTGGTGGTGACGGCCGCCGATCTGCTCAATGAACGGTCGCCCGAAGAGCTGGGCCGTATCTTTCGCGAATATGCCGACATCCGGCATCCGCGGCGTCTGGTGGAGCTGTTGGTGAGGCATCGCGAAGCCCGGCCTTTCCGGACGGCCGGCGATGTGAAGGAAGCGCTGCGACCGCTGCTGCGCGGAGGCAACGCCAACAGCTTCCTCTCCCGCATCTTTCAGGCCCTCCGTATCGAGGTCAACGGCGAGATGGAGGCCCTCAGGGAAATGTTGCGGCAGGTGCCCCGCGTGCTGCGGCCGGGAGGACGCCTGGTGGTCATCGCCTACCACTCCCTCGAAGACCGCCTGGTGAAACAGTTCATACGCACCGGACACTTCGGAGAGAAAGAAGAGAACCCTTTCGGCAATGAGGAGCCCCCTCTCCGGCCGGTGAACAAGAAGGTGATCACCCCCTCCGATGAGGAGGTCAGGAACAATCCGCGGGCACGCAGTGCCCGCATGCGGATCGCGGAAAAAAAGGAAGCATGAAGATGGAGAAAGAGAAGCAGACAGCAGAAAAAGGGAGAAGAAGCAGAAATGTCACACTGCGCTCCTTGCTGGACGGCACATTCCTGGCCGACAGGATGGTGCTCGAGCAGCTTCCTCTGATCCTTTTTCTGGCTTTTCTGGCTGTGGTCTATATAGCCAACCGTTATCATGCAGAAAAAGTGGTACGGGAGACGGCCCGCCTGAAAAAGGAGATCCAGGAGCTGCGGGCCGAGTCGATCTCCGTCTCGGCCGAACTGATGTATAAAAGCACCAAATCACAGGTGCTGAAGGCTGTCAGGGAAAAGGGGCTGGGCCTCAAAGCGTCGCGGGTGCCTCCCAGGAAGATCGTGGTCGGGAAAAAAGAACGTTGAGCGATGTCGATCCGAAGGGGTGTGGTAAGGCGTTTTGCCGTGGTGTATTTCGTGATGCTGGCGGTCGGGCTGGCCATCCTGGGTCGGGTGGCGGACCTGACGGTATTCAAAAAAGAACAATACATGGAGTTGTCCAGAAAGCAGACCATCAAGAACATGACCATCCGGCCCGGCCGGGGGGATATCCTGGCTGCCGACGGCCGGCTCCTCAGCAGTTCCGTGCCTTTTTACGATCTGCGCCTGGACACCCGCAGCAATGCTTTCGACCATAAGGCTTTCCGTCGTGACCTCGATTCCCTGGCTCTGGGTCTGGCCGAGGTGCTGGGCGATCATTCGGCCGGATACTACAAACGGGAGCTGCTCAACGCCTACAAGAAGGGCAGCCGCTATTACCTGCTGAAAAGGGATCTGACCTATCGTCAGATGAAGCAGGTGAAGGGATTGCCTTTTTTCCGCCTGGGCAGGTACCGTTCAGGGCTGATCATTGTCCGTAACAGCCGCCGTATCCGGCCGCAGCGGGATCTGGCAGCCCGCACCATCGGCTATGTGATGCGGGGAGAAGGACGCGCCGTCGTGGGTATCGAAGGGGCTTATGACGAAGTCCTGCGGGGACAGCCCGGCATGCGTCTGATGCAGCGCCTGGCTGGGAATGTATGGATGCCCCTCAACGACCGTAACACCATCGACCCCCGCGACGGCATGGACGTGGTCACCACCCTCGACATCGACCTGCAGGACATCGCAGAGAACTCCCTGAAAAAACAGCTGCAACGCAACGCTGCCGACCACGGCTGCGTGGTGCTGATGGAGGTGAAGACCGGCGACATCAAGGCCATCGCCAACCTGGAAAAGGTGGGCGATGGGGAATACCGCGAGACCTTCAACTTTGCCATCGGCGAGAGTGTCGAACCCGGATCCACCTTCAAGCTGCCCGTGCTCATTGCCGGCCTCGAAGACGGAGCCTGGGACCTCGACGATACCGTCGACACCGACCATGGTCAGGTACGCTTCTACAACAAAGTGATCCGCGATGCCCACGACGGCGGTTACGGCAAGATCACCGTCAAGGAGGTGCTGGAGTATTCCTCCAACGTGGGGATGTCGAAGCTGGTGATGCAGCATTACGGCGACCGTCCCCGAGACCTCATCGACCGGCTTTTCAGCATGGGGCTTAACAGCAAGCTGGGCATTGAGATACGTGGCGAAGGAACACCCATGATCCATTATCCCGGCGACAAATACTGGTCGGGCATCTCCCTGGCCATGATCTCACACGGTTACGAGGTGAAGATGACCCCCCTGCAGATCCTCACTTTCTACAATGCCATTGCCAATGATGGTGTGGAGGTGAAGCCTCGTTTCGTGACCGAGCTGCGTTATCACGGGCGTACGGTGAAGAAGTTCGGTACGGAGGTGCTCAACCCTTCCGTCTGTTCGCCTGCCACCCTGCGCAAGGCCAGGGCCATGCTGGAGGGGGTGGTCGATCATGGTACGGCGAAGAACCTGAAGAACGACTTTTACAAGATCGCCGGCAAGACGGGCACCGCCCAGATCGCCGACGAGAGCCGCGGTTACCGGCAGCGCAAGTATCTGGCGTCGTTCGTCGGCTATTTCCCTGCCGACGAGCCCCGCTATTCCTGCATTGTGGTGGTGTCGGGGCCGTCGCGCTCGGTCTATTACGGCAACCTGGTGGCGGGTCCGGTGTTCCGTGAGGTGGCCGACAAGGTGTATGCCACCAGCCTCGACATGCAACGTGACCGGCTCACATATGCTCCGGAGGCCGGAGAGGCTCCCTACTGCAAGAACGGTGACGAGGGGGAGCTGCTGACCGTTTTCACCAGGGTGGGTATCCCTTACGAGCCGCCGGCCGGCAGCCGGAGCTGGGTTACCACCGCCGCTCAGGACAGCGTGGTGCGTCTCTCGCCCCTTGCGGTGCGGCGGGGAAGAGTACCCAACGTCAGAGGCATGGGGCTCAAAGATGCTGCCTATCTGCTGGAGAAACAGGGGATCCGGGTGGTGGCCGACGGCTGGGGTACCGTACGCGAACAGTCGGTGCCTGCCGGGAGCAGGGTGACCCCCGGCATGCGTGTTTATCTGGAAATGAGCCTGAAAGAGGGAGAGAAGAAATGATCACGCTCGACGACATACAGACGAAGCTCACGGGTCTGCGGCGGGTGCTGCCCGGCAGCGAGGAGCGTTACCTGCGGGTGGTGGCCGACTCGCGCGAGACGCGTGCCGGCGACCTCTTCGTGGCGGTGCGCGGAACACGCGCAGACGGCCACCGCTACATCCCTGACGTGGTCAGCCGGGGTGTGGCAGCCGTATGTTGTGAGACGCTGCCGGATCATCCTGCGGAGGAGGTGACCTGGATCGTCGTCGACGACACCGCCCGCGCTCTCGGTGAGCTGGCCTCGCTCAGCCGGGGAGAGCCCTCGCGCCGTTTCCGGCTGGTGGGGGTCACCGGTACCAACGGCAAGACCTCCGTGACCACCTCCCTCTACCATCTGTTCCGCTATCTGGGATACCGCACAGGCCTCTTCGCCACCACCGGCATACGCATCGACGATGAGGTGCTGCCCACCACACATACTACCCCCGACCCCTTGACGCTGAATGCTCAGATGGTACGCATGGCCGAGGCGGGATGTGAGTATGTCTTCATGGAGGTGAGCTCCCATGCTGCCCACCAGCGCCGCATCGCCGGGCTCCACTTCGATGGGGGGATCTTCACCAACCTGTCGCAGGACCATCTCGATTACCACAAGGACCTTCGCTCCTACCTGGAGGCGAAGAAACTTTTCTTCGATGCCTTGCCTGCCGAGGCCTTTGCCCTGGCCAATGCCGACGACCGGCATCACGGTGTGATGCTTCAGAACACGCGGGCTGCGAAGCATACTTACGGCATCAAGTTTCCCGCCGATTTCCGGGGCAGGGTCAGGGAGATGCATTTCGACGGCATGCTGCTCGAGCTGGACGGCACGGAGGTATGGGTACCCTTTGTGGGGGAGTTTGCGGCTTCGAACATCACGGCCGTCTATGCTGCGGCGCTTCTGCTGGGGGCCGGCAGGGAGGAGGTGCTGCGCGGGCTGAGCCTGCTGCCGCCGGTGCCGGGGCGTTTCGAGCTGATCGTCTCGCCGGCAGGGGTGCGCGGCATCGTCGACTATGCCCATACGCCCGATGCCTTGGGCAAGGTACTCAAAGCCATCGGACAACTGCGAAAAGGCGACGAGAGGATCATCACCGTCGTGGGTGCCGGCGGCAACCGCGACCGCAGCAAACGCCCCAGGATGGCACGCCTCGCCCGCGAACTCAGCGACATCCTCATCCTTACTTCCGACAACCCGCGTGACGAAGATCCACGAACCATCATCGAAGAGATGCTCGAAGGCCTCGAACCACTGGAACGTGACCAGGTGATCACCCTCACCGACCGGCGCGAAGCGATCAAGACCGCCGTCCAAATGGCCCGCGAAGGAGATATCCTCCTCATAGCAGGCAAGGGTCATGAAGACTACCAGGAGATCAAAGGGGTGAAACATCCTTTCGACGACCGGGTGGAACTGAGAAAAGCTATGGGATTGCCGGCCGGCGAAGAGGACAGGACCGGGAAAAACAAAAAAGGATAAGATGCTGTACTATCTGTTCCAATATCTGAATGAACTGAACGTTCCGGGAGCCGGGCTCTTCAGCTATATCTCCTTCCGGTCGGCCAGTGCCGTGATCACCTCGCTCATCATTTCGATGGTGATCGGCAAGTCGGTGATCCGCTGGCTGCAGCGCATGCAGCTGGGTGAGGTGGTGCGCGATCTGGGACTGGAAGGACAATACAAGAAAGAGGGCACCCCCACCATGGGCGGGATCATCATCCTCTCTTCCATCCTGGTGCCTGTCTTGCTTTTTGCCGACCTGCGCAACGTATATGTTCAGCTGATGCTCATCACCACCGTCTGGCTGGGAGGCATCGGCCTGCTCGACGACTACATCAAGGTGATCCGCAAGAACAAGGAAGGGCTGGCCGGGAAGTTCAAGATCGTGGGACAGGTGACCCTCGGACTTCTGGTAGGCATCGTGCTCTACAGCTCCGATCAGGTGGTGGTACGCAAGAAGGTGCCGGCAGAACCTGCTGCTGCCGCTGTGACCCCTGCCACGGGAGAGACACACCCGGAAAAAAACTACGTCTATAAGAACATCAAAGAGCCCGTCACCACCATCCCCTTTGTCAAGAACCATGAGTTCAACTACAAGTCGCTGGTGGGTTTCATGAAGAAATACCGGGACATTGCCGGCTGGGTGGTCTTCGTGCTGATCACCATCTTCATCATCACGGCGGTCTCCAACGGGGCCAACCTCACCGACGGGCTCGACGGGCTGGCCACCGGTGTCTCGGCCGTCATCGGAGCCACGCTGGGCATCTTCGCTTATGTCTCGGGTAACATGCTCTTTGCCGACTATCTGAACATCATGTTCATCCCCAATTCGGGCGAGCTGGTGATCTTCGCCTCGGCCTTCATCGGGGCAACGGTAGGTTTTCTCTGGTACAATGCCTATCCGGCGCAGGTCTTCATGGGCGATACCGGCAGTCTTGCCCTGGGCGGGATCATCGCGGTCTTTTCCATCATCATCCGCAAGGAGCTCCTGATCCCGGTGCTCTGCGGCATCTTCCTGGTGGAGAACCTCAGCGTGATCCTGCAGGTGAGCTATTTCAAATATACACGGAGAAAATACGGCAAGGGCCGGAGGATCTTCCTCATGGCTCCGCTGCATCATCATTTTCAGATGAAGGGTTTCACCGAGCCGAAGATCGTCACGCGGTTCTGGATCGTGGCGATGATGCTGGCGGTGATCACGGTGGTGACGCTGAAGATACGATAGGATGAAGAAGAGGATCGTCATACTGGGAGCCGGGGAGAGCGGCACGGGGGCGGCGGTGCTGGCACAGCGCCGCGGCCATGAGGTGTTCGTCTCCGATGCGGGGCGGATACGCGAGCCTTTCCGTCGCCTTCTCGAGGAGGAGGGTATCCCTTACGAGGAGGGTGGCCACGCCTCGCCCCGTCTGAGAGAGGCCGACGAGGTGATCAAGAGTCCCGGCATCCCCGAGGATGCACCGCTGGTGCGGGATTACCGCAGCAGGGGTGTGCCGGTGATCTCCGAGATCGAGTTCGCCGGACGGTACGCCGGCGGGACGAAGATATGTATTACCGGCAGCAACGGCAAGACCACCACCACCCACCTGGTCTATCACATGATGAAGAAGGCGGGGCTCGACGTGGTGATGGCCGGCAACGTGGGCAGGAGCTTCGCCATGCAGGTGGCCGAAAGGCCAGCTGCCTATTACGTCATCGAGCTCAGCAGCTTCCAGCTCGACGGGATGTACGACTTCCGTGCCGACGTGGCCATCCTGCTCAACATCACCCCCGATCATCTCGACCGTTACGACTACGACATGGAAGCCTACATCCGGTCGAAGTTCCGCATCTTCCGGAACATGCGGGAAGAGGACAGCTGCATCTGGTGCTACGACGACCCCGTCCTCCGGGAAAGGATGCCTGCCCTGGATACGCCGGCACGGAAACTCTCTTTCTCCCTGAAGGAGAAAAAAGGCCAGGCTGCCTGGCTCGAAGACAATGAACTGATCATCAACCATCAAAAAGATAAACTGAAAATGTCGATCATGGAACTATCGTTACAGGGGAAACACAATGTCTACAACTCCATGGCCGCAGCCATTGCGGGCCGTGTGCTGAACATCCGCAAGGATGTCATCCGGGAGAGTCTGATGGATTTCCAGGGTGTGGAGCATCGTCTGGAGCATGTGCTGAAGGTGCACGGCATCGAGTTCATAAACGACTCGAAAGCCACCAACGTCAATTCCGTCTGGTATGCTCTGGAGAGCATGACCACGCCGGTGGTATGGATCGCCGGCGGCATCGACAAGGGCAACGACTATTCGGTGCTTAACGACCTGGTAAAGGAGAAGGTCAGGGCCCTGGTATGCCTCGGCAAGGACAACAGTAAGCTCATCGAAGCGTTCCGCGACATTGTGCCGGTGATCGTCGAGGCCGACTCGATGGAGGAGGCGGTGCGCAACGCTTATTTCCTGGCAAGGAACGGTGATACGGTCCTCCTCTCGCCGGCATGTGCCAGCTTCGACCTGTTCGAGAACTATGAGGACCGGGGACGCCAGTTCAAGAGAGCGGTGAGGAACCTTTGAAAGAGCACGATGACAGCGACAGTGAAGAAATATCTGACGGGTGACAGGGTGATCTGGGGATTGATCATCGCCTTGGCGATCTATTCCGTCCTGGCCGTTTACAGTTCGACGGGCACCCTGGCGTACAAGAAGATGGGTGGCAACACCGCCTACTTCTTCGTGCGTCACGGAGTGATCCTGATGGCCGGCTTTGTCCTTATCTATATTGTTTCTCTCATCCATTACAAGTATTATTTTCAGTTGTCGTTGCTCTTGCTGGTGTTTTCCCTCATCCTGTTGTTCCTCACGCTGCTGGTCGGCACGCGCATGAACGAAGCTTCGCGCTGGCTCACTTTGCCGGGCCTGGGGTTCACTTTTCAGACCTCCGACATGGCCAAGATGTCACTCCTGATGTATCTGGCCAGAGAGCTTTCCATGTTGCAGGACGAACGGGCGAATTTCCGTGCTGTGATGAAGCGTGCGGGGCTGCCGCTCTACGTAACGGTGTTTCTGATCGCCCCGGCCAACCTTTCCACGGCGCTCATCCTTTTTACTGTCAGTCTGGTGCTGATGTTCGTCGCCCGCATCCGCCTGCGGGTGTTGTTGTCGATGGTGGGCGTGGGCCTTCTCTTCGGGACCATCCTCTTGCTGGCAGCCCTTGCTACGGGACAGAAAGGACGCATCATCACCTGGCAGCACCGGATCGAGAACTACATCCACGGTGACACCGGCGACGAAGAGAGCAATTACCAGCTGCAACAGGCCAAGATCGCCGTGGCCACGGGAGGCCTGTTCGGTAAAAAACCCGGGAAAAGCACGCAACGCAATTTCCTGCCGCATTCCTATTCCGACTTCATCTTTGCCATCATTGTGGAGGAGTACGGGCTCGCAGGAGCAATAATCCTGGTCTCCCTTTACCTGTCTCTGCTGTTCCGGGCTGAGATGATCGTCAGAAAATGCAAACGTACCTTCCCGGCCTTCCTGGTGGTGGGGATGACGCTGCTCATCGTCACCCAGGCTTTTGTGAACATGGGGGTGTCGGTGGGCCTCCTCCCGGTGACGGGCCAGACCCTGCCGCTGGTGAGCATGGGAGGATCGTCGATGATCTTCACCGCGGTGGAGATAGGGATCATCCTCAATGTGAGCAGGATGGCTGGACAAGAGAACGAAGAGAATGTGATGACCGATGAAGAGGCTTAAAGTGATCATTAGTGGTGGAGGCACAGGGGGGCATGTTTTTCCTGCCCTGGCCATTGCACGGACGCTGCAGGAGCGGTATCCAGCGACGGAGATCCTCTTCGTCGGTGCGGAAGGTCGGCTGGAGATGGAGCGTGTGCCCCGGGCCGGCTATCCCATCGAAGGGCTGCCGGTACGCGGCTTCGACAGGAAAAGACCCTGGCGGAACGCAGGGGTCATGGTCGATCTGATACGCAGCATGAAGAAAGCACGCCGTGTGGTGCGGCGGTTTGCCCCTGATGTGGTGGTTGGGGTGGGAGGCTATGCCAGCGGCCCGGTAGGGCGTGTGGCCGGACGTCTCGGCATCCCTCTGGTGCTGCAGGAGCAGAACTCCTACGCCGGCATCACCAACCGCCTGCTGGCACGCCATGCCGCCAGGATCTGTGTGGCTTACGAGGGAATGGAACGCTATTTCCCTGCGGAAAAGATCGTCCTGACAGGCAACCCAGTGAGACAGGAGATCGCCGCAGGCAGGGTGAGCCGCGAAGAGGCGATGGACCATTTCGGCATCCCGCACGACCATGCGGTGATCCTCGCCCTGGGGGGCAGCCTGGGTGCCGTCTCGGTGAACCGGGCCCTGCTCGCCCGGACCGCCCTGCTGCACGACAGGAAAGTGTTCCTCCTCTGGCAGACGGGACGCCGGGATTACGAACGCATAGCAAAAGAGGTGGAGCAGAAAGCGCTGCCTCACGTGAAGGTGTTGTCCTTCATCGAACGGATGGACATGGCCTATGCCGCAGCCACGGTCATCATTTCCAGGGCGGGGGCGGGTACCATCTCCGAGCTGGCGCTGGTGGGCAAGCCGGTCATCCTGGTGCCTTCGCCTAACGTGGCGGAAGACCACCAGACACGCAACGCCGAAGCCCTCGTACAGCGACAGGCCGCCGTGATGGTGCGCGACGGGGAGGCTGAGGAAAGACTTATGGAAGAGGCCATGAAACTGCTCGACGACCCGCAGCGGCAAAAGACCCTCGCCCGCGGGATCACCGCCTTCGCACGACCCCGCGCCGCCGAAGAGATCGCCGAGGTGATCGTGGAGGCAGCACGGAAAAGAATGAAAGAATGACGGACATCACCACATACGAACGCATCTTTTTCGTCGGCATCGGCGGGATAGGGATGAGTGCCCTGGCACGCTATTTCATGGCGGCCGGGTACAGGGTGGCCGGTTACGACCGTACCCCTTCGCCTGTCACCGAAGCACTGGAGAAGGAAGGGGCTGCCGTTATCTTCGAGGATGATCCGGCCGCTCTGCCGGCTCCATATGGTGACCCCCGCCGTCGTGGGGATACTCTGGTGATCTACACCCCGGCGGTGCCTGCCGCCCATCCGCTGATGCGTTTCTTCAGCGACCATGCTTATACCCTTTTTAAGAGAGCCCAGGTGCTCGGCATGATCGCCGACAGGATGCGTGGGGTGGCTGTCGCCGGCACCCACGGCAAGACCACCACCTCCACGATGATCGCCCACCTCCTGAAACGCTCGGTGCTCGACTGCACCGCCTTCCTCGGAGGCATCAGCAAGAACTACAACACCAATCTGCTGCTGGGCGAGAGCCCCTGGGTGGTGCTCGAAGCCGATGAGTACGACCGTTCGTTCCTCCATCTGCATCCCCAGGTGGCGGTGGTCACCTCCATGGATGCCGACCACCTCGACATCTATGGCGACCATCAGGAGCTGCGCCGCAGCTTCCACCATTTCCTGGGACAGGTGCGCCGCGGCGGGAAGGTGATCGTACGATACGGCCTGCAGGTCGACAGAGAAGTGAACGGCGAGGTCGACTGGTTCACTTATGGGATGGAAGCAGAGGCCGACTATTATGCCGAAGGGTTGGCTTTCAGGGAAGGATATCACCATTTCTCGGTGCATACCCCCGAAGGGGTGATTGAGGATATCCGTCTGGGGTTGCCCGGCCGGGTGAACGTGGAGAATGCCGTGGCGGCGGTGGCCGTGGCCCATCTGCTGGGGGTACCGGACGAGGGCATACGACGCTCGCTCTTCCTCTTCGAAGGCGTGCTGCGCCGCTTCGACGTGCGGGTCAGGGGGGAGAGGTATGTCTACATCGATGACTATGCCCATCATCCTGCCGAGCTGAGAGCAGCCATCACCTCGGTGAAGGAGATGTTCCCGGGCAGGAAGATCACCGGCATCTTCCAGCCTCATCTTTACAGCCGCACGCGCGATTTTGCGGAAGAGTTCGCACAGAGCCTCGCCCTCCTCGACAGGGTGATCCTCCTGCCCATCTATCCGGCAAGAGAAGAGCCGATACCGGGTGTCACCTCACGGATGATCCTGGACAGGATCACAGGCACTGAGAAAGAAATGATGAAAAAGGAGGAGGTGCCGGGAAGGATCCAGGCTGATCCTCCCGAGGTGCTGATGACCCTGGGAGCCGGAGATATCGACAGACTGGTGGGTACATTGGAAAAGATTTACAGGGAACTGGAGAGATGAAGAGCTGGCGAAGATATATGAAACTGTTGTTCAGACTGCTGGTGCTGCTGGCTGCTGCAGGTGGTGTGGTGTCGCTCATGACCCTGGCAGGAAGGCGCGCCACGCAACTGCCTTTCAGGGCCGTGGAGGTGCATGTCCTCGATTCGGCCAGACTGGGTCTCGTGTCGGCGAACGAAATGAAAGAAAGGGTCCTGGAAGAAGTGGCCCTGGGCAGCCCTCTGGCAAAGGTGGATACCCGCCGGCTGGAGAAGAAACTGACCCGGTATCCTTTCGTGCGGCGGGTGGAGGTGTACAAGGATGTGCGGGGCGTCCTCCATGTGGAGGTGGAACAGCGGCATCCTGTCGTCAAGCTCTATTCCCCCGGTGGCAGGGTCATGTACATCGACCGGGAAGGTCTGCTGCTGCCGTTCAGTCCAAAGTTCCCCGTCCATATGCTGGTAGCCTCCGGTCATCTGCCGACGAAGGGAATGAGGCCGGGGGTTGATGTGACCACCCTCCCGGAAGAGCATCCGCTGCACCGGATCTACCGCATGGCTTCCCTGATCTCCGACGATCCTTTCTGGGAAGCCCAGATCGAACAGATCTATGTGGAAGCCGACGGGGATTACACCCTCACCCCCCGCGTGGGATCACATGCCATCTACCTTGGCAAGGCCGACCATCTCGACGAGCAGCTCCGCAAACTCTATATCTTCTACACCCATGCCCTCAACCGGCTGGGATGGAACCAGTACCGCTCCATTGATCTACAATTCAAAAACCAAATCGTATGCACGCGCCGTTAAGCAACAGAAGAAAAAAAGAGAACATCAAAACCGTACAGAACATGGAAAAAGAACCGATCGTCGCCGCCATTGACATTGGTACCACCAAGATCGTCTGCCTGGTGGGCAAAAAAATGGAAAAGGGCAGGATAGAGATCCTGGCCATGAGCAAAACTCCTTCGACAGGGGTGAAGAGGGGTGTCGTCCTCAACATTGAGGAGACTGTCCATGCAATCCAAAAGACCGTGGAAGAGGTCAAGCAAAACTCAGGGGTCATCTTCGACGAGGTGTATGTAGGTATTGCCGGGCAGCATATCCGTACCGTCCAGAGCCGGGGATATGTGAACATCAACAATGAGGAGGATGAGATCCGGCGGGAGGATATTGATCGGTTGCTGGAAGATATGACCCAGCTGCCCGTGGATCCGGGCGAAGAGATCATCCATGTTTTGCCGCAGAACTTCATTGTCGACAGTGAGACGGGGGTCTACAACCCGGTAGGCATGTCGGGTCGTCGTCTGGAAGGCAATTTCCATGTGGTGATCGGGAAGGTGGCCTCGGCCAGGAACATCGAAAGATGTGTCACAAGGGTAGGTCTGAACGTCAAGGATCTGATCCTGGAGCCGTTGGCCTCGGCCTCGGCCGTCCTGACCAGGGACGAGAAAGAGGCGGGGGTGGCCCTCGTCGACATCGGCGGTGGCACCACCGACATTGCCGTTTACTACGACAATGTGATCCGGGCTACGGCCGTCATCCCCTTCGGGGGCAATGTGGTGACATCCGATATCAAAGAGGGATGCCGTATCCTTCAGAAACAGGCCGAGGTGGTGAAGATCAACTTCGGGATGGCCCTCAGCGACATCGCACCCGACGACAAAGTGGTGACCATCCCGGGCATTGCCGGACGTGAACCCAAAGAGTTCTCTTTCAAATATATTGCAAACATCATCCAGGCCCGCATGGAAGAGATCCTCGAGGAAGTTATGTACCACATCCGCAATTCAGGTGTGGCCGACAAGCTTTCTGCCGGTATCGTGCTCACCGGCGGCGGGGCGATGCTGAAACACCTGCCGCAGCTGGTCAAGTTCAAGACCGGTTATGATGTCAGGATCGGCCTTCCCAATCAGCGGCTCTTCGGTGAACTGGCCCAGGAGATCAACCAGCCTATGTATGCCACGGCCGCAGGCCTGATCCTTGAAGGGTTCAAGATGGAAGAAAAAAAGCAGGAACCCAGGACCAACGTCTCCCTGACTGAGAAAAAACAAGAGGAAGAAAATGAAGCCGAAGACCGGGAGATGACTTCTGTTCCACGTCAGGGAAAGAGCAGCTGGAAAATGAAGAAGAAAGGTCAATCCCTGCTCACCAAGGTTGGACTTCTCCTGGAGAATATCTTTGAGGAGAAGGGAGCATCCATGGAAGAAGAAAAGGAATCATAAAAACATACCATCATGAATGAGGATCTGATCTTCGATATACCGGAGAACAACAGTTCGATCATCAAGGTACTCGGCGTAGGGGGTGGTGGCAGCAATGCCGTCAACCACATGTATCGCCAGGGTATCAAGGATGTTGACTTCATCATCTGCAATACCGATGCTCAGGCGTTGAAGAACAGCCCGGTGCCTGTGAAGGTGCAGATCGGTGAGAAGCTCACCGAAGGCCTGGGGGCGGGCAGCAAGCCGGAGATAGGCCGCAAGGCTGCGGAAGAGAACCTGGAGGATGTGATGGAGGCCTTGGGTGAGGCGACCCGGATGGTCTTCATCACGGCAGGGATGGGGGGTGGTACCGGCACGGGGGGGGCACCGGTCATCGCCCGTGCCTGCAAAGAGAAAGGGATCCTCACCGTCGCCATCGTCACCCTCCCTTTCTGGTTCGAGGGACGTCAGAAGCGACAGCTGGCCGTTGCCGGACTGGATGAGCTGAGCCAGTATGTCGATTCCCTGCTGGTGATCAATAACGATAAACTTCGGGAGATCTTCGGCGATCTGACCCTTTCCAACGCTTTCTCCCAGGCAGACAACATCCTCACCATGGCGGCCAAGAGCATCGCCGAGATCATCACCAAGCACGGATATGTGAACGTCGATTTTGCCGATGTGGAGACAGTGGTGCGCGACAGTGGCGTGGCTATCCTCGGCACCGGCACGGCTGCCGGCGAGGATCGTGCCCGCCGCGCCGTCGAAGTCGCCCTCACCTCCCCGCTCCTGAACTCCAATGATATCACGGGAGCCAAGAACGTCCTGCTCAACATCGCCTCAGGCAAGAAAGAGATCACCATGGACGAGGTGGGAGAGATCACCGACTACATCACCTCACGCACCGACCCCGACTCGAAGGTCATCTGGGGAACCTGCTCCGACGAAACCCTCGACGACCAGGTGGCCGTGACAGTCATTGCCACTGGTTTCACCCCCGCCAGCATCCCGGATATGTCAGCCTATTACAAAAGCCGGAAGAAAGTGGAGAAGGTGAAGATCCCTCCTGAAGAAGATCCGCCTTTTGAGGTGTCGGACCCCAAAGGACGCTTGCGTGAGGATGGATCTCCCGCCGAGGCTGAACAAAAAGAACTTGACTTCAATGTGAAGACGGTCTCGAGACCTTACTCGGTCGAACCGGAAGACCCGATCATAGCGTTCCGCGGCCAGGAAGATCCGGAAAAGGATCGTGAACGTATCAGGAAATTGCGGGAAGCACACCAGCCACAAAGGATCGCTGCCAGCGAAAGTGATGCCAGGATCATCGAAAAAGAGAAGATCCCTGCCTTTAAGCGGAGGAATGTCCAGCTGGAGGAGAAGGAAGGAACTCCCTCCGATACGAAGGTCTCACGCTTCTCGCTGATCAGTGATGATGAAGAGGAGAAACCCCGTATCAGTGATGAGAATCCTTATCTGAGCAACAACGTCGACTGAAACTTGCGGGGGAGGGGAAACAAAAAAGCCGGGCATGCCCGGCTTTTTTGTTGTGATATCTTTTTTTAGAAGAACTTCGATCGTTCGTCCTCTATCTTGGCGTGTTTTTTCAGTGCCTCATAGGCTTCGTAATTGGTCCGGGTGACGTATTCGGTACGGAGGCGCATCTTTTCGAGGTTCAGGTCGTTTTTCTCTTCCGGTTCCGTTATGGAAGTGATGTTGACCACATAAACGGCATTGAGCCCTTTGACCGGTGGAGAGAGTCGTTCTTTGGGCCACACGTAAGCCACGGCGTTGAGGGCCGGTTCGATGCCTGCACCGGGGATGGAGAACGAGTTGAAGGTGATGTCGCTGGCCTCACGGATGCGGCCGTTCACCTTCTCGGCCAGCTGGTCGAGCGAAGTGACACCGGAGAGTTTCTCTTGGAGGGAAGCTGCGAGGGCGTCGGCTTTCTTTTCACGCAGCACATTGGCCCGTACGTCTTCTTCTACCTCTTTGAGGGGCGCAAAACCGTCCTCTTTTACTTCTGCGACATAAGCCACAACAAAACGGTCGCCCAGCTCAAAGACCGCCTGGTTGGTGGCGTCGAGGATGATGTGACCCTGGTCGGTGCGGAAAGCCGCCCGGATCAGGGGACGCGGCGACACCAGCCCGGGAATGCTCTCATCGTTCTTGCCTACGACGGCCACATGTTTGTCCAGCCCCTCTTTCTTGAGCGAGGCAAGGAATTTTTCATAGGTGTCGTTCAGGCCGGCAAAACGGCTGGCCTGAGCGTAGATGGCGTTGTAGGTGGCCGAGCTGGGCTCGATCTTGCGCTGCAGAAAGGCTACGGCCGCCTTCTTCACCTTCGGGCTCTGGTCGAGGATCTCCACCACATGGTACCCGAAACGGGTCTCCACCACCAGCAGATCACCTTTCTTGCCGAAGAAGCAGGCGTCACTGAACGGCTTCACCATCATCCCTTCACGGAACCAGCCCAGATCACCTCCCAGACGTGCCGAACCCTTGTCATCCGACATGGTCATTGCCAGAAAAGAAAAGTCCGTTCCTTTTTTGATCAGGTTCAGAAGACTGTCGGCCTCGTGTTTTGTCTGTTCTTTGGTTTTGTCCTGCTTGAAGGCGATGAGGATATGACGGGCATGTACCGAGTCGGGCAGCATGTTGAACGAGATAAGACGTGCCAGCTTGTAGGTCTCGTCCTCGAGGTAAGGACCGTAAACAAAACCCGGCCTGGCATTGAACAGGATGTCGTTGAGCGTGTCAGGGGTCAGTTCGCCATAGGCGTAATGACGATCAAGATAAGGCACGTCGGAGTTCAGGTTGACAAATTCTTCGGGGTTCTCCGCCTGTTCGAACTCCGGCTTGATCTTGGTGATCCAGTCCAGGGCGGCCTGACGGTCGGCTTCCGAAGGTTGCACATCGAACGTTACATATTCGATCCTGCGAGAAGCTTCCTGCTTGTAGTTGTCCTTATGTTTTTTGTAATAAGCTTCAAGGTCGCGGCGGCTGACCTTCACCAGACTGTCGGGCACCACGTCGATAAGCTGCGAAAGGTACTGGAACGAAGCCTTGCGGTTATCCTCGAGATAGGTGTTGCGTGCCTGGAAGTCGGTGGGATAAAGACCTTTGCTGATGGCGGTGAGCAGCTTGGAGATCTTGCGCTCGGCCACGATCTGTTTCTCGAAGTAGAGCCAGTACTCTTTCTGCTCCCCCTTCATCTGCTTGAAGAAATTGAGCATGGCATTGCGGTCGAAGTACCCCGTGTTGGGGTCGGTGAACAGCTGCCGAACGATGGGGTGGGGGTTGTCACCGTTGATCAGGTCGAACAGCTCCTCGGGGCTCACGGCAATGCCCAAAGCCTTGTATTCGGGGGCCAGGACGTTCTCACGCACCAGCTCTTCCCATACCTGCTGCCGGATCTTGCGGGCCGTCTCCTCGTCGATGTCCTGGTTGCCCGACATCTTGAAGATCGTCGTCAACGAGTCGATCTTGGCCTGGTAATAACGGATCGAGATCGACTTGCCGTTGATGCGTGCTACCTCCAGCTTTTTCGAGACATTCGAAAAGATGGAATTGTTACTCCCGGTGATGACAATGAACGAGAGAAGGGAGACCCCGATGAAGACCGCTACCAGAACGCCGAATCTGTCCCTGATCTTTTGTAGTGTTGCCATGTATCTGTTTCGTTAGAAGATAATGAGCGAAAAATTACAGGCTGCAAATATAAAAATTTGCCCAATAAAAAAAGGGAAGAGCACCCACTTACTCCTCTTTTTCGATCTTTTTCAGCCGTACCAGCTCCACGCGTGTCTCGGAGGTTTTGATCACATGGATCTCAAAGGGCCTGATGATAATGCGCTGGTTGGGCTTGGGCAGGCTTTCATGGTGATAGAGGATGAACCCGGCCAGGGTCTCGTAGTCGTCCCGTTCGGGGATGCCCAGGTCGTATTTCTCGTTGAGGTAGTCGACCTCCAGCCGTCCGGAAAAAAGGTATTCGCCCGGACCCAGTTCTTTCTCCATCAGTTCGGAGCTGTCATGTTCGTCCTCGATCTCGCCGAAGATCTCTTCCAGGATGTCTTCGATGGTGACGATCCCGGCCGTGCCGCCGAATTCATCGACCACCAGGGCGATGTTCTTCTTCTCCTCGACAAAAAGGCTCAGCAGTTTGTTGGCGGGCATAGTCTCCGGGACGATCAGGATGGGCTGCAGCACTTCGTCAAGGCTCTTGGGGTCGGTGAAAAAATCCTTGATCTTCACATATCCGATGATGTTGTCGATGTTGCCGTCGTAGATGAGCAGTTTGGAGAGACCGGTCTCGATGAAGGTGTTGCGTATCTCGTCGAATGAGGCGCTCTTGTCGAGGGCCACCAGCTCGGTACGGGGGACAAGGCATTCCCGCAGCTTCACGTTGGAGAAATCGAGTGCATTCTGGAAGATGCGGATGTTGTGGTCCTCTTCCTCCTGGCCCGGTTCCTGGCTCTCATTCAGCAGTCGTTCCAGATCGGCCTTGCCGAAGACCTGGTTGATGGGCTTGTGCGGATCCTTCACCTTGAAGAATATGCGCAACAGAGTGTTGGAGAGGAGAATGGTGAGCTGAGCCACCGGATAGAAGAGATAGTAGAAAAAGGCTACGGGGAGAGCAAAAAGGTTGAGAAAGGTGTTGGGCAGGCTGTGGAAGAGCGCCTTGGGGATGAATTCGGCCAGGATGAGGATCACCAGCGTGGAGATGACTGTCTGCAGGATGAGGATCCAGCTCTCGGCATGGACGTACCGCCCCAGCAAGGGCTCCAGCAGCGAGGCCATAAAGATGCCGTAGATCACCAGGGCCGTGTTGTTGCCGATGAGCATGGTAACAATGTAACGGCCCGGGTTGTCGGAAAAGATCGCCACCACCTTGGCTGCCAGCGAACCCCGTGTCTTGTCCAGCTCCAGACGCAGCTTGTTGGCCGAAAGAAAAGCGATCTCCATCCCCGAGAAAAAAGCCGAGAACAGAAGCGTCACCACGATGATCACGTAGGTTGTCGTCATCCTTCGTCCTCTTTCTCTTTTTCCTGCTGTTTTCTGAAACGGATGCGGAGGGTCATCACCGAAAAGGCGATCACCACCATCACCAGGAAAACGACCGCTTTCCCCATGTCATGGTGGAAAAAGGCGTGGATGCCTCCTGCCAGTGCCGAAAGCCCCATCACCAGCCACAGAATCTCCATGAACTTCATCTCATTCCTTTTTCAGTTCCTTCATTTTGCCTTTTGAGGGAGGCGATTCAACCTTGCCCGGCGGCGGGGTCTCCTCCACCGGCTCCTCGAAATAGACGGTTCCTCTCACCTTCTTGATACGCCAGTCGGTGAAGGACTGGTCCGACTCGAACCCTTCACCGTAGATGATCTCGTCGGGGGTGGTGATACGGATGAACTTGTCGGTATAGATCCATTTCTTTCCCACGTCCCAGTAGAGCATCTCTGCGTCGAGGCGCTCATGATCGATGTTCTCCGCTACCACGCTGTCGCGGGCCTCCCACAGTTCTTTCTTCTGGTAATAGACGGCATAGTGGGCGCTCAGGTGGGTTTCGGCCACCATCTGCCGGTTGTAGAAATCCACGTCGATGCCTTTGGGAAAGATCATCACCGGTTCCTCGCGGTCGGCATAATAGAGCACCTCGGGGGCCGTGATGATCATCTGCAGACGCCCCGTATCCATGTAAATGGTGGTGAGGTTCACTACCGTCTGGGTGGGGAGGGTATCCACCCGCGTGAGGTTGCGTACCACCTCCACGTCATTCTTCTGACAGGAAAAAAGCATGAAGCTTCCCGCCCACAGGAGCAGGAAGCCCATGCCTGAGAAGAGCCTCTTACGGGAGCTCCCTGATGCTATTTCCGGATCCTTACTTTGGTTTTTTCGTTTATCCATCCGCCCAGTTCATAGGTGTCCCCTTCTTTGTAGGTGTAGAAGAACACCGTCTCCTGCGAGGGGAAATGTTTGGAGTAGGTGGCGATGTATTCGTTGGCCACATTGGCCAGCGAAGGATCCTTCTTCTTGGCGATGTTGAACTGGTCGACCGCAGCCCAGAAGACGGCAGCATGGGCGAGGTCGTCATCGCCGTAGTTCTTGGCATTGGCATAGATCCTGCCCAGCAGCAGATGCGGCAGTCCCGAGGTGGGATCGGCCTGCATGGCCTTCAGGCAATACGACTTGGCTTTGGGCAGATCCTTCTTGATGCGGAAGGTGATGTCGGCGATGTCGAGGTAGAACTTGCTCTTCAGGGCACCGTCGTCCTCCAGGTTGACAGCCTCCTGGAGATACTTGATGGCATTGTCGTAATCTCCCCGTTTCTTGTAGATGCGGGCGATGTCATAGGCCAAGGCTGCCTTGGGCTCGATCTTGTTGAGTGCGATCATCGACTTAAGGTAAAGCTCGGCATCCTCGCAACCCGTGTTCTTCAGCCAGAAGACATATTTCTTCAGAGCATCCGGGTTGTTCTTGTTCTCTTCGAATTTGGGTGAGAAGAGGGCGATGAGCGACTCGCACGTGGCGGCACCGCTGCTGGTGAACTGGGCTGCGATGGCATCCTTGAGCTTCAGTACCTCCTCGTTGTCCGGGTTCTCATTGAGCTTGCGCTCGATGATCTGCGACAGTTTGGCATAGTTGTTCACCACCTCCTCGCTGGTGATGATGTTGTCCTTGAACAGATCGATGGTCAGGTCCATGTAAGCCGCCATGATGGGCACCTTCACCTTGTGGCCGGCCAGGTCGATGGCTTTGCCCAGATAATTGTAAGCCTTCTTCAGGGCACCGGGCGACTCTTTCTTGTACTTCAGCAGGTCGATGCCCATATATCCCATCACGCGGGCACTGTCCTGGGGATAGAGCGCCATGCGCTGTTCATAGATCTGCATCACCGTGTCGAGATAGGCATAGGCGGTCTTCTTGTCCCCTTTGTTGAGGGCATCCACCACCAGTTTCTTGTACATGGTGGCCCCGTTCTGGCAGATCACCCGCGGCACTTTGTTGTACCGGTTGCCCTGCGACATCAGCAGCTTCGTGCAACCCTGAGAATAGACCGCACGCCAGTAAGGCAGCGCATCGTTGTAGTTCTTCTGCTTGTAGTATTCACGGTAAAGTGAATAGTTCCGCAAGCAAGAAGTCATATCCTGTTGCTCCTGAGAAAGTGCTGATATTTCCCCTGTCATGAGCAGGGCCATTACCATGATCAAAATCGTTGTGAACCGTTTCATGATCGTTCGTTTTGGTTACTGATATCTTCTTTTCACAAACCACAGGTCGTTGACCGAGATCCCGAACCTGAAGATGTTGTAGTGTTCTTTCACAAAGTGATCCTTTACGTTTCCCCGCCATCCGGTTTCCACCGAAATATTGATGGAGGTACGTCCCATCATCCAGGCTATTCCGGATCCGCGGTTCATTACCGGGAAACCTGCTCCAAAACTTATGCCAAAGTCTTTCACGGCTTTGTTGTTCACCGTATAATAAGAGTTTTGATAGTGTCCGCCGGCACGGTACCGGATGATCTTCCAGTAGCGCCGCAGGTCGCGCGGGTTGGGGCTGTACTCCAGTCCTGCCCTGACACTGTGGGCCGGGATGAGCGAATCCCGGCTGAAAGGGATATGTGCCTTCGACCAGTTGCTGTAGGTATAGTCGGCACCTATCGTCCATTGATGGCCTTTGGACCAGGCAACCCCCAGTCCCAGTGTCGGCGGAAGATCGATACGCTGGTTGTACAGGGTATAGTGGTTGATGGTGTCCAGCTTGCGGGATCCGCTCGGGAAAAGCACCACCGAATAGTCGAAAGCCTCCAGCGTATAACGCGTGCGTTTGTTGGTGGTACTTCCGATGAGCCCTGCCACCAGCCGTTGATCCTCACCCCACCGGGCCGTGTACTGTAACCCTATGTCGAAATTGAAATCGCTGACGATATAGTTCCGCTCCAGCTTGGTGTGGAAGGCAGTAGGATCATCGGGGAAATAGAGCTCATGGCTTTTGTGGATCTTGCCGAAATAGTAATCAAAATTCACACCTACTGAAAGATGGTCGAACAGCTCTATGGCCGTTCCGATGAAGAAACGTGTCACTCCGCCGTCGCCTTTGAAGTAGTAGGATAGTCCCCCCACCTGCGGATCGTAGAGCGGATCCTCCCGGGTGACCGTCTCGTTGAGGGCATAGCCGTTGTAGACGGAGGGGACGAATCCCATGGCCACGCCCATATGGCGTGAGACGGGGAAACTGAAGGCCAGGTTGCTCAGGTTGAGGTCGCTGGTGTGTTTCGAGCCCCGTTCACTTGTCAGACGGGTGTTCTTGCCCGTCAGACCGAAATCAAAGACGAAACTCAGGCTGTCACGGGCCGAGAAGGAGGCGGGATTGTTGAAGTCGATGTAACGGGAGTCCCGCATGGCAATGGAAATGCCGCCCATCGCACTGCTCCGGATGAGTGCGGGATGGACCAGGTCGCCGATGCCTTTCATGGAGAAAGGGGAATTGTAAGTGGTGCGCTGTCCTGATGCAGCTGCAGCCATCAGCACCAAGACGCCCACCATCAGAACCCGTAAAGGTCTATTTTTCCACATGCATCTTCAAGATTCGGTTCAGCCCGTACGCGCCCAGTTCCGGGTGCACAAAGATGCTATTTTTTAGCTTTTTCTCAAAAAAAAAGGCATCGCCGCCCGTCAGCACGACACGTAATGAAGGGGTCCGGGTTCTGAAGCGGTCGATGGCGGCATCGATCTCGTCGGTGAGGCCCTGTACCACGCCGCTGCGGATGGCTTCTTCGGTGGTGGTGCCCAGCAGGGGCGTCTCGCCCTCGGCCTCCACCCGGGGCAGCCGCGCGGTGAAGGTGGCCAGCGCCCGGAAACGCATCGCCAGACCGGGGGAGATGTTGCCGCCCAGATAAACGCCTGCTGCCGTGAGATAATCATAGGTGACGGCCGTGCCGGTATCGATGACCAGGACATCCTCTCCCGGATAAAGCTCCAGAGCTCCCGCTACGTTCGCTACCCGGTCGTATCCCAGCGTCTCGGGGGAACGGTACAGGTTGCGGAAAGGAAGTGCCGTGGCAGGTCCCGCCTCGAGAAAAATGCCGGGAACCTTTTCCAGAAAAGCCTTTATCTCCTCGTCTACCGCTCCCGAAGCCGCCAGGATGGCATGATCGGCTCCCGTCTCTCTCAGAAAAGCCAGGAGCGCCGCAGGATCCTCGACGGGATATGTCGCCCGCGAGACGATCTCCCTGCATTTGAAAACCCAGGCCTTGGCTGTGGTATTGCCGATGTCCACTACGAGATTCATCCCGGTTCTTTTGCAGGTAAAACTAACAAATCGGTCTGAATATTTCATCTCGCGCCGGATATCCCGTAATTTTGTCCGGATATGACGTGGGAAGTGTACAAGTTCGGAGGATCCGTGCTGCGTGATGCGGCCGGTGTACGGATGATGGCTGGGCGCGTGGCCGGTGCTCCGCGGACGTTGGTGGTGGTGGTGTCGGCCCTGGGGCGGACCACCAATGCCCTCGAACACCTCGCCCGGATGGTCCTGGAAGAGGGGCATGTGCAGGCCCGTGAGGAGGCGTTCGGGCAAATGGTCGCTTTCCATCAGGATATGTTGCATGAGCTGCTGCAAGGACATTCGCGGGAGCGTCAGGAGACCGCCGCCACACTTGACCGTCTTTTCGCCGATCTGCGCAAGACCCTCGAAGAAGGCCCCGGCCCTGACGCCGCCGCCTGGCACGATGCGGTCGTCTCGTTCGGCGAGCTCCTTTCTTCGGCGATCGTCGCTGCCGCCCTCCGTCTTCGCTGTCCGGAGCTCCTGGTCCGTGATATCCGCAGGGTGATCGTGACCGACAAACAGCACGGCTCGGCGGAGGTGGACATGGAGGCAACATCGCGACGGGTACGTGAGGTGTTCCGGGAGAAAGAGGGGACCCTCTTCCTCACGCAGGGTTATATCGCCGCGGCGGCCGACGGCACTCCCACGACGCTGGGACGGGAAGGCTCCGACTATACGGCCGCTCTGCTGGGCAGCTTCCTCGGAGCCCGCCGGGTGACGCTCTGGAAAGATGTGCCGGGGGTGATGAACGCCGACCCTGCCGTTGACAAAAAAGCCGTCCACCTGCCAAGCATCTCCTATCAGGAGGCGGCCGAGATGGCCTTCTACGGTGCCAAGGTGCTCCACCCCAAGACCATCAAGCCCCTGCGCAACGGTCATATCCCCCTTGTGGTGCGGGGGCTTTTCTCGGCGAGGGAAGAAAAGACCGTGATCTGGGACTTTGAAGAGATGGAACGCCGCCTGCCGGTATCCATCCGCAAGGAACGGCAGGTGCTCCTTTCCATCTTCCCCCGCGACTACTCCTTCGTGCTCAACAGCCACCTGGTGCGTCTGGCCGAGCTCTTCAGGGAATGGCGCTTCACCGTCTCCCTGATCCAGATTTCCGCCATCAGCGTCACCTACTGTATCGACGACCCCGGGGAAATGTTCATGGAGCGGGTCAGGGAACTGCAGAAAGAGTATGAGGTTTACTTCAACCGCGGGATGGAGCTGCTCACTTTCCGGCATTACGAGGAGCAGATGCCCGGCCGGGAGCTCCGGGGCCTGCGTGTTTTCCTGGAGCAAAGGACCCGCCTGACCCTTCAATATGTGGTGAAAAGGTTGTAACTTTGCTGAAAGGAAAGGAGTGACGACCTATGGTGATCGCACTGGGTGAGTGGAGTCTGAA
>CAZRDX010000045.1:0-3908 GCA_964599235.1 uncultured Rikenellaceae bacterium | reverse complement strand
AATCAAAATTCACGGTGGGCCACACCAGGAGGCGGGCCTGCCCGACTTGTTGCTGCTCATGCGGCGCGGCGACCAGACGCGTGTCGCCTGGCTGGAGCTGAAGTCCTCCTGGACCGATCGGCCCACTTCGCTGCAGCGGTGGAACGTGGAGAGCTCGCTGCGCAAGTTCGGCGTGCGCACGGCGTACGCGGTCGGCGAGGAGGTGAAGACGACCTGGGAGCAGGACACGCCCGTCAGCCTGACGGTCTGGCTGGAAGAAGTGCTCGCCGGACGGTGATTTGCACCTCACCAATCAAAATTAAAAACATCAAATTTGACAATGTAACAAGGTTACAAATGACTTTCTCGGAAGCAGTTGGTAGGATATATGCAGAGCTGGGAACATGGCGTGAGGTGGCGGATTTTATCGGCGGCCTGTCCCCGGCTTACTGGCGTGCGGTGGCCAAGGGGGAGACGTCGCCCAGCGCCCGGGCGGAGCGACTGTTGCGACGTCGACTTGGCCTGCCGCGCGGCGACGCACGGCGACTGGAGGACTATTCAATTAGAGAGCTGGCGTGGTTACTGCGGCACCGTCAGCCTCTGTGAGCACGCCCAGCACCAGCAGGGCGGCCACCACCGCGGCGGCGCCGTCGTGCATCGGCAACACTGCGTGGTGTGTGCGCTCCACGTCGGCCCGCAGCCGCAGCAGCCAGTCGTGGAACGGCGCATCCTGCCCGTCATGCCGCCACAGCTGCAGCAGCACATCCGTGGCAGTGCCGCTCACCGTGCGGTCGTTGATCTTGACTGCCAGGTGTTCACCAGCTTGTAAATCTGCGAGCGTAATTTTTCTTCGTTCCATCTCTTTCTCCAATCTATGTTGTTATAGATAAATTTCACGGCCGTGGCGGGGCCGCGGGCCAGCGCCCCGTATCGAGCGTGTCGCAAGACGAAGTCACCCGTGGCGCGGTCAACTGCAACCCAGACGGTCTTTCGCATGTCACGCCTCCTGTTTTAAAATGTATTTTTCATAGAGAAGTTTTAGTATTCCCTCGTCAACTTCGGTCAGCTCCTTCCGCGCCGCCTCCAGCACGGCGCTCTCGTCGCATCTCAGCCATCGTGCAATTACCTCCGCATATTGAGCTTGTTCATCTTCCGCAAGTGCAATCCAGCGGAGATACAGCTCCTCTCGCATCTTACCGACGGATGGGAAATTCCCCGCCTTCAACAGGTACCTCTCGTCTCCCCACCCAAACCAGCAGTCGGCCCTTTCATCAAAGATGGGCTTGCCATTCTTGTCGAAGCCGACAAATCGGTCGGGCAGAATCGCCCACACGATTTTTCCCACCTGCGCCCACATGGGCATCTGGATAGGAAAGACAAACAAGTCGCGAAACCACTCCGCGGGGGTTCGCAAGCTAACGACGTGCTCTTCCTGTTCCGGTTTCCGACTGGAAACGGCCACAACGTCGTCGTAGTTCCTGAACACAACCAGGTTGTCGATGCCATGGCCGCCGCGAACCTCAACGGTCCGCCTGCTCTTGAACCGGGAGAGCAGGAAGTCCAGCTCCCATGTGACGCCCTTCGTCTCGACCACCCTGTATCCGCTGAAGCGGATGCGGTGAAGGGCGTCATACAGCTTCTCGTAGTGGATTAATTTTTTCATAATATTTCTCCCTTTAAAAAAATACCTAATGTAAAAACACCTCGACAAGTCAAATCAAGGTAACCTGTCGGGGTAACTTTTATTCAAACACCGCCACATCCTTGTAAGGAATGGCTTCTTGCCATTTCTTTACACAACTTTGACACACCTCCATGTGGTCAAAAATATTGCCGCTTTCATCACAAATTCCCACAACCCTCGTGGGGCGAAAACTACCACACATTTCGCAGTAGCTTACTTGTGCGGTAGTTCTCTTGAAATCTATCGTGAACGTCTTCCATGATTCGACATCCTTGTACCACTTCCTTATGGTCCAAAATCCGTATCTACCCCCATCCGAGCCTTTCCCTGGCTCATAATTTGAGAAGTCTTCCCTGACTCTTTTTTCCTTCAAAAATGCAATCATAATTTTTTCCTCCTTATTTTATTTTTCTAACAGCGCTTCTCAACGCAATCGCCGCCCGGTCGGCACTGTTCACGCCCTGCCACCAGGCGAGCGGCTCCACCGGCCAGTCCACCAGGTCGCGCAGGGAGCCCCTCGGTGGCACCGGCTTCGCCCCACTCACGGCGGCGTAGTCGTCAAGCAGCACCAGCGGGATGCGCTCCGCCAACCAGCGGTACACCCAGTAGGCGTCCAAGTCTCCGAACGCGACAGCGCCGGTGAGGTTGAGAGAGAAGATATTCTCCTCCCACCAGTTCTCATCTCTACCGGCGCCGTCAATCTTAACGTCGAAGACCTCGCCGCGGTGTACCACCCACAGCGGGTGACCGTTGGAATGAACAACTGTCACCGCCTCGTCGAGCTCCTTGGCGATGACGATGGCCGCCTCCGTGGTGGCCAGTGCTACCCCGGCACAGCTCCCGCTCGTATCTGCCATCAGCAGAACGTAAGGGTCGCCAAGCTCGCGGCGACGTGCTCGCCCGATGGCCATCCGTCGGGAGACCAGCTCTGTCACCAGCCGCCGCCCATCGAGGCGCGGGGACGGCGCCGTCCCCAACAAAAAAGACCTGAACAGCTTTCGCAGCGCACGCACCACGTCGCGTGTGCCCCAAGTGCCGTTCAGGTCTAAGTCTCGGCGAAGGTCGTCTTCAGAGACGTTTACTCCGCCGAAAGTAAGTTTCGGGGCTCCGGGTGATGTGGCCTCCCCGTCTCCCCTTTCTGCGTCCACGCTGTCACCGGTCTCAGATGCGTCATCAGCACCCGAGCCACAGCCGTCACCATCGCGGGACGGGTTGTCAGTACTGCGACGACCATCTGTCCGGTTGGGGGCGCCACTCCCCTCGGTCGGCTCACCCTCCTTGGGGTTCACCTCCGGTGAACTCCCAGGTCCGCCGGTGGCGCTGCCGCCGGTTTCCCTGTGCCCAACCGATTCGGTCCGGGTGGCCTCTTGCGAGTCCTGCCCGGCCCCGTCATGGTCGGGGCGGCCCTGAGAGTTTTCTCCATCTTTTACCTCCCCAGAAACACTGTCGCCTCCGTGCGTCGCGTCTCCGGTCTGACGGCTTCCGTCCACCTCATCAGTCTGCTTCCGGCGTTCCTCACGAGGAGGAGTCCAACCGGGGCCAAACCGCGAGATGAGGCGGTCGAGAGCCGCCAGATCGAACGAGGTAGAAAGACCCGTGAAAAGGTTCACTCCCGTGTGCCTTTCCACGGATCTGGCGGCAGCAATAAAATCTGATCTGAAAATGCTGCCGCTACGCGCCACCCACCGGCGCATGTCCCGGAGTGTCCACGTCCTTTTGGTCATGATGCCCTCCGGGATTTTATTAGTTCCGCCCACAGCGGAGCGACGAAGCCGCGGCCCGGGATGGTGCCATGGTGAGACGCCCAGCCGCCGAGGACCAGCCGCACGTCATCCACTGATTCCGCGACCGCCATCAACTCCTCGACCATGAGTTGTAGCTCCTGGAGGGATGGCACACGCCCCTCTTCCTCAGCAAGCTGGTAAGCCAGCTTGCGGGCAATCCTTACCACTCCTTTTGGCGCACCAGCTCTCTCGCACACCAGCCGCTCCACCAGCTCAACGGGAAGCGGGCTCATGCGCACCCGGCGGCACCGCCGGAGCAGCGGCTCACCCAGTGGCCGCAGCCCGTTGCTGGTGAGAAACACCAGCAGGTTTTCCAGACGGGCCTGGAGGTGCTCTCCCGGCCTGACCGGCACCCGGCCCGTCTGGAGGAAATCCAGCAGCAGGTTCTCCGTCCGCTCCTGAACCTTGTCGATCTCGTCCAGGCAGAGGACGGTGAGTCCCTGCTGCGATTTTTCTGCCGC
>CAZRDX010000044.1:0-14631 GCA_964599235.1 uncultured Rikenellaceae bacterium | reverse complement strand
GTCATACGCCTCAAAATTGAGGATGTGATGGATGCCGAGGCTGAGATACAAATGGAAAAGGTTCATGACGTATGTTTTTTAAAAAATCCCTGCTGATCGTTCAACTGCTGCTGCTCTGCCCGTGGTCGTCCCTGCAGGCTCATCCTGTGCATGTAGCACTGACCTCCATCGAATATGACGGGACGAAAGAGATGTTCGATGTCTCGTTCAAGATCTTCTGGGACGATCTGGAGCGTGTCATAGCGACCAAATATAAAGTGACGCTAAAATTAACGAATGAAAAGGAAAATCCGCAGGAAAAAGAATATCTTGACAGATATATCCGCGAGAATTTCCGGCTTGTGGTGAACGATAGCTCGCCGGCCGAGCCGGTGTATGAGGGTAAGAAGATCAGCGACAAGGCGATATGGCTCACCTTCCACATCCCCTGCCGGGAAAAAGTGAAAAAAGTGTATATATACAATACGGTGATGATGGATATGTTCTGTGATCAGACGGACCTGCTCATCTTCAAATACGGGGATATGGAAAAGGGTGTTTCCCTGAATGTGAATAAGTATGAAGTCACTTTCAATGTGAAGTAATTGTTGTAACTTCGTGAAGTTTTTTAATGTTCGGATGATGTATTCAGTAGACAAGGGTTGGACGGGAAGGTTCTTTTCCGGGCATGCTGCGGGCTTGCTGAAGGCTTTATGGTCGTTGTTCCTGCTGTCGGTTGTGCTGCCGGTGTCGGCGACCCACAACCGTGCCGGGGAGATCACCTGCAAGCAGGTAGGTGATTTTACCTATGAGGTGACGGTGACCACCTTTACCTACTCGTTGAGCATGGCCGACAGGCCGCAGCTGGAGGTGCAGTGGGGGGACAACACCTCGTCGGTGGTGTCCCGTGTGGCCAAGATCGCCCTGCCCAACTATTACAACAAGAACATTTACATCGCCCGTCACACCTTCCCCGGTCCGGGGGTGTACCGCATCGTGGTGCAGGACCCCAACCGCAACTACGGGGTGAAGAACATCCCCAACTCGGTGAATGTGATCTTCTCGGTACAGACGGTGCTGATGATCAACCCGGCCATCGGGCACAACAGCACGCCGGTATTGCTCAGTCCTCCCTATGACAAGGCGGCGGTGGGGCATGTCTTCATCCACAACCCTACGGCCTACGATCCCGACGGGGACAGTCTTTCCTATTCCCTGACCGTTTGCAGGAAAGAGAACGGTGAGCCCATCGAGGGGTACACTTTCCCGCCGGCCAGCGATACGTTGTACGTCGATCCCGTCACGGGTGATCTGGTGTGGGACAGCCCGGTGGACAGCGGCATTTACAATCTGGCCATCAACATCACCGAATGGCGCAACGGCATCCGCATCGGTAACATCGAGCGCGACATGCAGGTGAATGTCTACAATACCGACAACCATGCGCCTGTCAACGAGCCGGTGCCGGACATGTGTGTGATGGCAGGCGACACCATCGATCTGGATATCTCCAGTACCGATGCCGACAATGATTCGGTGTTCCAGGAAGCCTATGGCGGTGTGTTCGGCATAGGAGGCGATTTTGATTCGCCGGCCACATTCCGTCTGGTGAGCCGGGGGGCTGGGTTTAGCACTTCCCATTTCCACTGGCGCACCACCGCCATGCATATACGGAGGCAGCCTTACCAGGTGGTGATAAAGTCATGGGATGACAATGCCGATCTGAGCCTGGTGGACATCACCAATTTCCGCATCCGGGTGCTGGGACCGCCGCCCCGGGATCTGCATCTGAAACCGGGAAGCAACTTTATCCGTCTATCGTGGTCGCCGGGAGATACGGCGGCAAGGGGCTATCGTATCTACCGACGCGACGGTTATTCCGGCTACGTGCCCGACAGCTGTGTGTCCGGTATTCCGCCCGAGGTGGGATACAGGCTGGTGGGTGAGCTGCGCAGTCATGCCGATACTTTCTTTGTCGACGACGATGGCGGAGAAGGTCTGCAGCAGGGGACCGACTATTGTTACATGGTAGTGAGTGTCTATGCCGACGGTTCGGAGAGCCTGCCTTCCGGGGAGATGTGCGGAACGCTCATCCAGGGTACGCCGGTGCTGTTGCATGTGAGTGTGCTGAAGAGCGACCCGGCGGAAGGACGTATCTTCGTGGCCTGGGCCAAACCCACCCGTCTCGACACTATCCCCGCCAACGGACCCTACGAGTACCGCATTTACCGCTCCGACGGCATCTGGGGAACCGGATATGCCCTCATCCATACCTTCACCACCGGCGACCTGCTGGATACCACCTACACGGATACGCTGCTCAATACGGTTGACCATCCTTACACATACAAAGTGGAACTATACAACGATGAGCCGGGCAACCGTTTTCTCATTGGGAACCCCGACGAAGCCTCGTCGGTCTATCCTTTGCCCGAGCCCAATGATCATCGCGTCACCCTGCACATCCGGAAGAACGTACCCTGGATCAACAAGGCTTACGTCATCTACCGCCGGGACCCCGGTTCGACACAGTTCGATTCTGTGGGGGTGGCCTACGATACCGTTTTTACGGACAGGGGACTGGTCAATGGGGAGGAATACTGTTACCGGGTGGTGAGCTACGGTTCCTACAACCGGCCGGGCCTGCCCGATACGCTGGTCAACATTTCCCATACAGTCTGTGCGGTGCCGGTGGACAAGACGCCGCCCTGTCCTCCTGAGCTGACGGTGGTCTCCTACTGCGACAGTCTGTACAACCTCCTGACGTGGACTTCGCCGGTCACCACCTGCGGTGCTGCCGACGTGGCTTATTATACTGTTTTTTACAAGCCGACCATCGACGGCGACCTGCAGGAGCTGGCCCGTATTGAGGATCCTTATGACACCACATATGTCCATTTCCCGGAAAATTCGATGGCGGCCTGTTATGCCGTGACGGCCACCGACTCGGTGGGCAACGAGAGCGAGCCTTCCGTGCTGAGCTGTGTGGACAACTGTGCTTATTACGAGATCCCCAATGTGTTCACCCCGAACGGCGATGGGAAGAACGACCTGCTGGTGGCGCGTACACACCGCTTCGTGGAGAAGGTGGATATGAAGATCTACAATCGTTACGGCCAACTGGTCTTCGAGACGGACGATCCTTTGATCAAGTGGGATGGCAGGTATAAGGGCAAGAACGAGCTGGTATCACCGGGGGTGTACTATTATCTGTGTGATGTGTACGAGCGGCGGCTGACGGGGCTGGAGGTGCGCAACATCACCGGTTTTATCCATGTGATCACTGAGAAAGGAGCCCGTGTGGGCGGAGAAACCCTGGCAAAATGAAAGCAATCTTGACCATTGTGCTGCTGTTTGTTCTGTTGCCGCTGTGGGGGCAGGAGGAAGGGATGCGCCGGGCCGTGGCGGCATACGAGCGGGGTGATTTTCGAGGTTCGGCCGGGCTTTTTGCAGAGCTGCTAAAGAAGGATCCTGCCGATGCGCGGTTATGGTTGTGGCGGGGTAAGGCGCTTTTCGGTGCCGGTGAGGTACAGGCGGCCCTGGCGGCGCTGCAGGAGGCCGACAGGCTGCGGCCGGGGTATGGTGCCTTATGGATGGCCCGGGTCTATGCTGCTACGGGTGATGAGGATAAGGCTTTCACCGCCCTGGAGAGTCATCTCTCCTCGCGGTGGCGTCGTCCCCGGCGCGAGATCTTGCTCGACACGCTGCTGGAGCCGCTGGAAGGAGATCCGCGCTGGCGTGCTCTCTGGCAGAGGGAATGGTATACCCGCCGCGAGCGGGCCAGCGACGCCGCCCGGGGGGCCCTGCTGCTGCACGATGCGGAAGCCGCCCTGCAGGAGATCGAAGGGGTGCTGGCGCAATACCCGGACGACCCGCACTTCCTGGCCCTGAAGGCCATGGCACTGACGGAGCAGGGCCGCCTGCAGGAGGCACGCAAAGTGCTGGCAGAGGTGCCCGAAATGGAAGACTCCGTTGTGTTGAGAAGTCGGGTCCTCGTGGCGGAAGCCTCGGAGGATCATGTTGCTGCAGCACATTATCATGAACAGCTTTTCGGGGTACGTCCGGATGGTTTCCGTGAGCTGCTGGCCGCTGCAGAGGCATGGAAGGAAGCGGACAGACCCGACAGGGCTCTCCGGGATGTCCGGCAGTATCTGGTTTATTTCCCGGGTGATGCGGCGGCCCTGACCATGGCAGGTGAGATCCAGGCAGCCAGGGGCGAGACAAGGGAAGCATTGCGCCTGCTCTCCGAAGCCATCGCCGAAGACCCCGGCGATCCCCTTCGTTTCCTGGCACGCGCCAACGTCTACATGAAAACCCATACCTACCGGTATGCCGCCCAGGATTACGGTATGGCCCTGGACCTCGACCCTTACAACGGAGAGATCTATTACCGGCGGGGGGAAGCCTACCTCAAAACGGGAGAAACGGAAAAGGCCTGTTACGATTTTGAGAGGGCACTGCACTACGGGGTGAAGAAAGCAAAGCTCTATCTTCAGAAGTACTGCGGCAAAAAAGAGGGGACCTGACTATTCTTTTTCTTTGTTTTTTTTCATGATGAGACCATGGAGTATGCGTGCCAGATCGTCGGGCTGAAAAGGCTTGATGAGGATATCATCCATGGCATATTCGCGGGCCTGGGAGCGTATGTCCATGAGGGCTGAGGCGGTGAGGGCAATGATGGGGATCTCCTTTTTCCTGGGGTCCGGAAGGTTGCGGATGGCCCGGGTGGCCTCGTAGCCGTCCATCACCGGCATCTGCAGGTCCATGAGGATGACGTCGTAGTCGTTCTTTTTTACCATCTCCACAGCTTCCTGGCCGTTCTCGCACTGATCGATCTCCATACCCCATTCACGCATGCTTTTGATGGCGACGATGCGGTTGAGTGCATTGTCCTCGGCGATGAGAACCCGTTTGTTCCGGAGGTCGGCAAAGACCTTCTGCAGATCGTTGTCGGAGTCCTGAGCTTCTCCTTTTCCTTTTTTTAGGGTGAGACTGAAGGAGAAGGTGGTTCCCCGGTTCACTTTGCTTTCCACATGGATGGTGGTTCCCAGGAGTTCAGCCAGTTTTTTTGAAATGGAAAGTCCCAGGCCCGTTCCGCCGAATTTGCGGGTGGTGGCTTTCTCGGCCTGGGTGAAACTTTCGAAGATGGTTTCCAGTTTTTCTTTGGGAATGCCGATGCCGGTGTCGGATACGGCATAGGAGAGTGTGACGGTCTCCTTGGTTTCTTTCTGGAGACGGAGCGAGACCCGGATCTCTCCTTGGAGAGTGAACTTGATGGCGTTTCCAATGAGGTTGGTAAGGATCTGGTTGATGCGGGTGGGGTCGCCTCTTACCTCCCGTGGCAGAGAAGGATCGATTTCCACGATGAGTGCAAGACCTTTTTCCTTGGCCATGTACTGATAAGAGCGGGTCAGGCCTTCCAGCTGGGCCACCGGGTCGAAACTGATCTCCTCGATCACCATCTTGCCGGCCTCGAGTTTACTGTAATCAAGGATGTCGTTGATAAGACGCATCAGGTTGTTGCCGGAGATCTCGATGGCGTGGATGTAATCCTGCTGATCGGGAGAAGGGTTGGTATTGGCGAGCAGGCGGGTCATGCCGATGATGGCATTGAGCGGTGTACGGATCTCATGACTCATGGTGGAGAGGAACTGCTCCTTGAAACGGGCGTTCTCTTCGGCCCGTTCCTTGGCCACACGCAGCAGCTCCTGGGCCTGTTTGTGTTTGATGGCCAGGGCGATCTGGTTGGATACGATGCGCAGGATGTTCAGGTCGTTGTGGCTGAAAGCGTTTTTGTTGTCATAATCCTGAATGCTGATGATGCCGATGATCTCGCCGTCCACCTCCAGCGGTACACCCAACCAGATACGGGAAGGAGTGCCGATCATGTTAAACTCCCCTTTCTTCTCCAGGCGTATCATTTCCTCTTCGCGAAAGAGCACCGGTTTCCTCTTCCGGATCACATAGCCCGACAAGGTGCGGCGTGCCGACACCTCCTGGAACACTTCGCTGCCGTCTTTCTCATCGAGATGGAGCGGGAAGTGAAGCGTGTCTTTTTCTTTGTTGTACAGGGCGATGAACAGATTGCGGGTATTGAGGATGGAAGAGAGCTCCTTGCGGATGACATCGAAGAATTCGTTGAGGGTAGAGGTGGTGAGGGCAGCGGTGGAGATGTTCAGAATGGTTTCGGTGACCCGTTCGTTGCGTTTTCTTTGGGAGATATCGCGATAAATGCCGAAAACACCCACGATCTTACCATCGATGATGATAGGACTGCCAAGAAATGAGACGGGGATGGGGGTGCCGTTCTTGTGGTAACGGATGGTCTCCACGTTCTGGGGATTACCGCGGGCGATCTCTCGGATCATTCTCAGTCCCTGTTCGCGTACTTTCGCATCGTCTCCATAAAGGAAATCGGAGACCAGTTCACCCAGCACCTCCTCTTCCCGAAATCCGAAAAGATGTGTGAATTCCTTGTTGATCCGCAGAACGGTCCCATCCTTGTATGTTTGCAGGATGGCTTCCGGGGCTCCCTGGATAAGGCTTTCCAGATAGATCTTGTCCCTTTTGAGCTGTTCCTGGATCTTTTTTTCTTCGGTAAGGTCGTTGAGGATGCCTCGCAGTCCCTGAATCTCATCGCCTTTGATGATGGGGCTGACGGTGAAGCTGAGGGGGAAAGTGGTTCCGTCTTTGCGAAGGCCGGTGAATTCTTTTGGTTTTCCGGGGATCTCCGGGCTGCGAACTTGCCGGTAGATCTCGTGGCGGGCCTGCAGACGTTGTTCCGGGACGATCATCCGGATCACCGACAGCCCATTATTGAGATCCTCACGTGAATAACGGAAGATCTCGAGCGCCATTTTGTTGGCGTAGGTGATGATGCCGCTCAGGTTGGTCTCGAAGATGGCTACGGGCAGGAGATCGGCCAGATCACGGTATCTCTTTTCACTTTCTTTGATCTCTTTCTGATAGAGTTTTTCGCTGGTACGGTCGTTGTAGGTGAGAAGCAGTTCATCGTCAGCGAGCTTATGGATGAAGATATCGCGCCATCTTTTCTTTCCTTGTTCATCGCGGAAGGTGATGGAAAGGAAAGCATACCTGCCGGTACGGTATACCTCAAGCATGCGGGGGATCAGGTCGTACTTTTCTGCTGCGGGGAAAAGTTCGCGAAGTTCTTTTCCGATGACCTCTTCTCGCTGGAGGTTCTCCATCATTTCCATGGCATTGTTGAGGTCGATCAGGAAGAACCGTTCTTTTTTCTCATCGACGCGGTAGATCACCACCCCGGTGTCAATATGATTGATGATGCTGTGATACCGCATGTTCAGGTAGTCCTGGACGCTGAGGGCCTTGACTTCTTTGGTGATGTCGCGTAGGGTGATGAGGATCTGTGGGGATGGGTCTTTCACCGGCAGGGGAAGGGCTGATACCAGGACGACCTTTTCCTCGCCGGATGCAGTGCGGAACCGGGTCCGCAGGTCGCTCACTCCCTCCTGCAGCCGGGCGGCGGTGGCGGGGTCGCTGAAGATCTCCCTGAAAAGAACAGAGGACCGGATGTTGTGTCCCACCACCTCATCTTGCGCAAACCCGGTGAGACGAAGGAAAGCATCGTTCACCGCCATGATCACATCCCTTTCAGGATCATAGAGGAGAGAACCTACATTGATCTTGCTGAAAACGTCGAAGAACAAGCTGTTGTCCCGGATCCTGCCGTCAACACTTTCTTTGTCGGAATTGTTTTTTTGGGGCTTTTTTGTCATTTGCCTCTTCGGGGAGCTTTCATGCCACCGTAAAAATAAACTTATTTTTTATGAAAACATTGTGTTGTTCCTCTTTACACGACAAATATCTTTCCTGTGCCGGGTTCTTTTATTCTTCCGATGATCCAGTTGTTTACCTGGTTTTCCTTCAGGGCCTGTTGCAGATCCCGGCTTTCTTCCTCGGGGACGGCGATGATCAGTCCTCCGGAAGTCTGGGCATCATTGAGGATGAGTTGTTGGAGGGGGGTGATGTGTTCAGCGTATTGGACCATCGGACGGGTATAGTCGAGGTTATTGCGGGTGCCGGCGGGGACCACTTTCTGTTCGGCGAGGGGGAACACTTCCGGCAGGACGGGCACCTGGTCGTAACGGATCTCGGCGTTGACGGAGCTGCTGCGGGTCATTTCACTGAGATGGCCCAGCAGGCCGAAACCCGTGACATCGGTGACGCTGTGCACCGGGAAGTGGCGCAGGGTCTCGGAAGCGGTCTTGTTGAGGGTGGCCATCTGGCGGATGATGTGTCGTTCCGTTGCGGCATCCACCAGGCCTCTTTTGATACCGGAGGTGATGATGCCGGTACCGAGCGGTTTGGTCAGGATAAGTACGTCGCCGGGACGTGCGCCTTCGTTGGCGAGCACCTTGTCGGGATGGACCCGGCCGGTCACCACCAGGCCGTATTTGGGGTCTTCATCATCGATGGTGTGGCCGCCCAGGATGGGGATGCCTGCTTCCTCACATTTTTCCTGTGCACCCAGCAGGATCTCCTTCAGAATGTCCATGGGGAGTTTGTTGGAGGGGAAACCTACGATGTTGAGGGCAAAGAGAGGTTCTGCTCCCATGGCATAGACGTCGCTCAGGGCATTGGCTGCAGCAATGGCGCCAAACCAGTATGGATCGTCGACCACCGGGGTGAAGAAATCGACGGTCTTCACGAGGGCCGTGTTCTCATCCAGCTGATAGACGGCCGCATCGTCGTGGGTCTCCGGGCCCAGCAGAACGTTGTCGTCCTCAAGGATGGGGATGTCGACAAGGACGCTCTCAAGTGCCTGGGGCCGTAACTTGCAGGCACATCCTCCGCCGCTGGTGAACTGGGTGAGGCGGATGAGGTTTTCATCTCCTGTCCGGATCTTGTGAGCTATGTTGTTCATCTTGTTTATAGTTTTTTCTGGAAAAATGTTTACAATATTCTTTCAGACCGCATTCGTGGCATTTGGGATTTCTGGCGACACAGATGTAGCGTCCGTGCAGGATGAGCCAGTGATGGGCCAGGGGGATCAGTTCTTCCGGGATGTACCGGACCAGTTGTTTTTCTGTTTCGAGGGGGGTACGTGCCCGGTAGGTGAGCCCCAGGCGGGCGGCGACACGGAAGACATGGGTGTCGACGGCGAGGGTGGGTTGATGGAAGATCACCGAGGCGACCACGTTGGCTGTCTTGCGTCCCACCCCCGGCAGACGCTGGAGCTCTTTCACATCATCGGGCACCCGGCCTCCGAACTCTTTGACCAGCATCTCGGCCATCCCCCTGAGATAACGGGCTTTGCTGTTGGGATAGGAGCAGCTTTTGATATGCTCGAGGATCTCCTCCTGTGTGGCACGTGCCATGGCTTCCGGCGTGGGAAAGGCGGTGAGCAGCCCGGGTGTGATCATGTTGACCCGTTTGTCGGTACACTGGGCCGAAAGGATCACCGCTACCAGCAGCTGGAACGGATCACGGTAATGCAACTCGGTCTCAGCCACCGGACGGTTCTCCCTGAACCACGCGATCACCTTATCGAAACGTTCTTTACGGGTCATGAAATGGGTGCTGAAAGTTCGCGCAAAAATACAACTTCGTTGTGGAATATACCATTAAAAAAGTCATAATTCAGGCATGGAGATGCAGGGGCCCGGGTTATTGAGGACCTTTCCGCTGCAGAAGGCGGTCAAGCATTTTCCGGAGCTCCGGGTCGAGACGTTCGTAACGGTAGCTTTTGCCGGTCCTGTAATCGTCGACGGAGCCTTTGGCAAAATCTATGAAAAGGGTTTGCAGGGCGGTGTCCACCACGATGCCGGAAGGATCATTGTGGAAAGTGGGCATGTATTCCATGCAGGTGACAAAGGTGTGGTGCCGGAGGGTGTCGAGCAGGGAGATGCCGTCGACGGGATAACGCGGAGTGATCCCTGTCAGGGACAGGATGGTGGTGAAGATGTCGGCCTGGGAGACGAGCGAAGCGCTTTTTGCCCTCAAAAGGGAGAGATGAAGGGAGTCCCCGGCGGGCGGGAAGACAAGCAGCGGATTATGCCACACATCGGGCCGGAAATTGTCGTTGAAACGGCCGTTGATGCCCCCGAAATTCTGCCCGTGGTCGGGGGAGAAGAAGATCCAGGTATTCCGGAAACGTTGGGAAACAAAATCATACAGATCCTTCAGGAAAAGGTCGGTGACCAGGAGGGTGTTGTCAAAGGCGTTGATACAGTTGGGGCTCTCCTCCGGCAGGAAACGTTTCAGGCTGTCGGGGGAGTGGATGTTGTAGGGATAGTGGCTGCCGTCCATCTGATAGACCAGCAGGAAAGGGGAGCCGAACTGTTGGAGATAACTGAGGAGATGAGGCAGCACCACCAGGTCGTCGGCACCTTTGTGGACGTCAACATTCCCGCTGAAGGATGAGCCGTCGAGGAGAAGATCGATGCTTCCGTCGTCAAAATATTTATCGAGATAGCCCCAGTGAAGATCCTGGGCTGAGATGAAAAGAGTGTGGTACCCTGCGGCCTTGAGGTAATTGAAGAGAGAAGGGTAACGGTAAAAGGCTCCCAAGGGATCTGGGCCTTCCAGACCCGTCAGCATGTAAGGTACGCTGAGGCGGGTCTTGTTGCCCAGGGCTACGGCCTTCTGCATAGCAGCCAGACATCCCTGACGTGCCAGGGAGTCAAGGTGAGGAGTGGTGGGACGGGAATATCCGTACAGGCTCATATGCGAAAGGACCTGGGATTCGCCTATCACGAAAATGAAGCTGGGACTTCCCGGCAGGGGCGAAACAGGACCTGTGGGAGCCCGGTCGGGATGGATCTTCGTGTCCTGGCTGATGAAAAGATCCTCGGTGAGCGAACTGTAAAAGGCAAAGGAACTGTGCTGGAAATTGGTGACACTGTACCAGTGAAGCAGGAAAAAAATGAAAAACCCGGTGATGGTGAGCAGGGAAGGAAAAAAAGTCCAGCGGGGCACAGGCGGGATGCGTCGTATCCAGAAACCGGCAAGAAGGGAAACCACCAGCAGGAAAAGCATCAGGGGTACATTAAGGTTGGCCGCCGAGGTGGTGAGCACCATGCCGGGAGATTCAAAAAAGATGGAAAAGATGGAAGGGGAGAGGAATTTCTTGTAGACCCAGAAATAATTGCCCTCAATAAGAAGAGGCAGAAGGATGCCCGTGACGTATAGCAACCAGTACAACCAGGAACGGCGGAGACGGGTGAGGAGGCTCAGGAAAGCCAGGAGCACCACGCCCGACATCACATAATTGGCAAGAAAACGAAGCCCGCCGGCAGTGTGGGCCAGCCAGGCCGGACCCCGCATGAAGAGGTCGGCCCCCAGAAGCAACAGCCATCCTGCCCACAATCCGATGCGTTTGCCTGACTTCATAGGTCTGACAAAGGTAAGAAAAGAGTGCTTGATGATATCATCTTGGCGCCTGACAAAGATCTTCCCGTCAATAAAAATTCTTTTTCCTCCTTTGGCGGAGCGGAAAGATGTGTTATTTTTGTAAAAATAAGTAACACTATGTCGGTAAAAAGATTTGGCGTTTCGTTAAGGGAGGATCTGTTGAAAGAGCTGGACAGATTGGTGGGATTGCGGCGTTTTCCCAATCGGTCGCAGGCCATCGCTCACCTCATTGAAAAGTACAGTGTGGAAAGGGGTTGGGAGGAAGACAAAGAAGTGACCGGTGCGATCCTGCTGGTGTACGATCATCACAAGCGGGATGTGGTGGACCAGTCGATCCATATCCAGCATGAGTACCAGTCGCTGATCCTGGCGTTGCAACACATCCATGTGACCCACGATGCGTGTCTTGAGACCATAGCGGTCAAAGGCAGGGCGAGCCGTATCCGCGAGCTGGCCGACAAGCTCATCGGAATGAAGGGGGTGGAATATGGTGATCTGATGATGAGCAAGGTGATCGATGAAAAAAGCGGGAAAGATGGAGAGAAAAAGAGATGACGTCAGGATCCGGATCCGGGTGATCGGTGTGGTGGAGAACAGGGTGAAAAAGCCGCTGGGCCAGGAAGCTTTCAGCGGGGAGGTCTCGGTGATCACTGTTTTTCCTGAATTTTCCGAGGGCCTTTACCGTATCGAGGAACACCGGTATCTGGATATTCTGTTCCATTTCCATCTTGAGAAGGGGTACTCTTTGCGGGATCATCATTTTTCGGGAGAAGAGGTGGGTGTCTTTGCCTCGCGCAGTCCGCGCCGTCCTACGGGTATCGGGGTGACGACGGTACGGTTGGAGAAAAGGATGGGCAACCGTCTTCTGGTGCGTGGTCTCGATGCGGTCGACGGCACGCCGGTGCTGGACATCAAACCCTCGGTCAACATCTTCAACGAGGAGGAGAAAAGGATCATCAAAGGCGAAAAAGCATGACCCAGGAACTGGATATTCTGGTGGCCACTTCTGCGACGGTAGCATTTTTACATACGTTGTTCGGTCCGGATCATTATCTTCCGTTCATTGCCATGGGCAAGGCACGGCGCTGGTCGATGTTCCGAACCTCGGCCATTACGGTCGTTGCGGGTGTCGGCCATGTTTTGGGATCGGTCGTATTGGGTATGCTCGGTGTGCTGGCAGGCCTGGGCATCCAGAAGGTGACCCGGGTGGATGAGGTGCGTGGCAGCCTGGCAGGATGGCTTTTCATCGTTTTCGGACTGGTGTATTTGGTATGGGGTATCCGCCGGGCCTGGCGCAACAAGCCGCACCGTCACCTTCATTTCCATCTCGACGGTACCGGCCATGATCATCTGCATACACACGACGGTGATCATATCCACGTGCATGATGAAGAGAAAAAGAACATCACGCCGTGGGTGTTGTTCGTTATCTTTGTCCTGGGGCCTTGTGAGCCGCTTATTCCCATTGTGATGTATCCGGCGGCACGGGGCGAGTGGGGCGAACTGCTCATCACCGTTCTGGTGTTCAGCGTGGTGACCATTGCGACCATGCTGGCCCTGGTGCTGGGTACACTTTTCGGCCTCAATCTGATGCCGCTGGGTAAGATGGAGCGTTACATGCATGCGCTGGCAGGAGGGGCCATCCTGTTCAGCGGGATTTCCATTGTCTTCCTTGGGTGGTAGGTCAGCGATTCCCGCCGACGATCTCGAAGATGTTGTGACGATCGAGCGCCTGCCATTCGCGGATGGTCATCTCCCGCAACAGATCCCAGTATGTATCGCTCTCCAGACCGTATTTTCCCTTCATTTCCTGGAGGCGGGCCGACAGGGTGTCGGCGATATTCTTTTTCAGGGAGAGTGTGATGGTATTCCCCAGCCAGAAAAAACGGGCACAGGGGGCTGTCCCGGTGTCGGCGACGGAGATGAGGCCGTGGCCGAGGGTGGCGCCGGTGGCAGCCTGCAGACCGTCGTTGAGACAGCTCAAAGGAGGCCGGCTGCCTGCACAGGAGATGACTTTCATGGCGTCGGGGCCTACGTTGAAATATTCCCGTGCTCGGATACCCATTTTTACACCGATGATGGCAAAAACACCCAGATGACGATGCAGTTCACCCGTAATGACCGCTGCAGCCCATTCCTCGGAACCGTACCGGTCGATCGTCGCAGTGACGATGTTCCGTACATCATTCCGGTAGGCTGAGGGATCGGCAGGGAGATGATCGAGGATGAGCAGCTCGTGGCCGGATATGTGGTCCAGGGTCTCGATGAGCTTTTCCCGGGCCCGGGCCAGAGCAGTATCACGTAACCGGTGGTGGTATACCGTTCCTTTTTCTGTCGAGGTGAATGATCGAGGAGCTGTGAGAAAAAGGAATACCCCGTCGTCACACAATTCACCTCTGCCGGGGAGGGTGGTGCGCAGGTTGGCATATACCGCTTCCGCCTCGGGGGTATGGCTCTGGGCGATGAGATCGACCGTGGCTGGGTCGTACAGGTTCCCTGCGTCGGGGCCGCAGATGATGTGAAGCGGCAGTCCGGAAGCGCCGACTCTCTGATATGCGGAGGGATCCAGGGCATAGTTGAAGCAATGCTGCAGATCGTCTCCGTCGGCCGACCAAAGGATCTTCTCCGTTTTTTGGAGGAACGAGGAGCTGCTGCCGAGCAAATGAGCAGCGGGGGCGAGGCTGCCCAGGCTGATCCAGGTGATCTTGGCCGGAAGGAACCGGAAGATACGGGCGGCCACACTGTCTGCCGGGGGTGGAGGGAGGGTGTCACCCGGATCGGGCCCCCACCGGAAGGCACGGGCTGCCGGGCATCCTTTGGCCGCCATACCTCCCCGACGGTAAAGACCGACGGGGATCCCTTCGTGATGATATCTTTCCAGCAGCTGCCTGACCTTTTCCCATGTGTCGGGAGCCGTAAGCACCCCGTCGGCAGCAATGATCGCCGTCACCTGGACCGTAGGGTCGGCCAGCAAAAAAGTGATCGCCCGCATGTCATCGAGCCCGCCGTCGGTGGTGACGATCACGTGTACAGCAGGATCCCACGGATGGGCATCCGCAATAAGAGTGAACAGAAAGAAAAGAAGGTATGCAAAGCCTTTTTTCATGGCGTACCGTGTTAAAGTCCCAGATTCAGCCCTCCAAAGATACAGATCCCCGGCATCGGATAACCTTCGTTGATCTCATAGGGGGTGTCGGTGAGGTTCTCTCCTTTGACGAAAAAGGAAAGATGCGGGTTCAGGTCGTACCGGATCCTGGC
>CAZRDX010000043.1:0-63308 GCA_964599235.1 uncultured Rikenellaceae bacterium | reverse complement strand
GCCAGCACCTTCACGTCGATGTTCCCCTCCCGCACCTGCTCCGGCAGGTCGGGATAGGCAAAAGAGGCATCTTTCACCTGCAGGTTGAGGGCAGCGTTGGGATAGAGGGTGTCACCGTCCTTTTCATAATAGATGCCTTTGACCGTGCCGTCGAGCGCCAGGGAGCCCTGTGTTTTCAGATCACCGAAATCATTCTTGTAGATGGCAGGCACCATGGATAGTAACGACTTGAAGGAGGTCTCTTTCGTGGCAAAAGAGATATCGGTGATGATGCTGTCGCCGGGCATGGCCACGGTGCCGTCGAAGCCCAGCACCAGGTCGTTGACGGCAAACTCGTTCTCTTTAAAGGTATAAAGTCCTTTGTCGAGGTCGGCGCCCACCGTGGCGGTGAAACGCATCTTCGCCTCACGCAGATAACGCACCTTGTCCATCACCACATTGACAGCGGCGATGGTCGTCTCGGTAAAGAAGGTGCCGCTGCTGCCGGACCACTTGCCCCGCAACAGGAAGTTGAGGTCATGGAGGGTTGCCGACATATTGCCCTGACGGTCATCGTAGACGATGCGTCCCTCCCGGATGCGGAACGACTTGAGCTGCACCTTCACCGCCGGCATCTCCGAAGACGTGGTATCCTCTTCGACCGTCTCCACCACCGTCGTATCTTCCGGGACAATATCCCAGTTGGCCCGGCCATCCTCCAGCACCACCGCATACACCTCCGGCCCGTCGAGCAGGATCTGACGGATCTCGATGCCCTTGTCTCCCAACAGACCGAAAGGATCCACCGATACCGAGAAAGTACGGAAACGCATCAGCGTGTCGCCTGCAAAAGGCTCATGACCCACCACCGACAATCCCTCCATACCCACCGTGAGATAAGGAAAATGCCGGAACATGCTGAGACGGATATCCTCGAAATCGACCGTGGCATCCACCGCCTTGTTGGCTTCCTCACGAGCGATCTCCATGATCTTACCTTTGAACATCACCGGCAACACCAGGAGGGCCACCAAAACCACCAACACCAGGACGCCTGCGACCTTCGCCGTGATCTTCAGTATCTTCTTCATGGTCTTTCAAATTTTTAATAAAAATAAGGAAAATCTTGGACATGAAGGGCAAATGAGTTTCTTACACCGCACTACCGGGGGGTGCCGTCCCTGCGCCCCCTTTTTTGCTTGGCCGGTATCCTCACAGACCATATCAATGAAACGGCGATCCTCCCGTTGACATCACCGATAAGCGGCACCGGCCGGTATTGCCTCAGGAAGGGCGGGATGGTCCCCATTTTGTTGCATCACTACAAGGAAAAGAATGTTTTTTTCAAAAAAATCTCTATCTTTGCACCACGTTTTCCGGACCTGTAGCTTAATTGGATAGAGCACCTGACTACGGATCAGGAGGTTGGGGGTTCGAGTCCCTCCAGGTTCACAATAAACAGTAAAAAGCTGCAAATCGCAGCTTTTTTTATTTAACCATGTCCTCTCCCTCATAATTCCATTGCTTCTATCAAACCACCTTCATCCGTCATTTGATGTGCTTCATCACAAAATCATTATTGTTCATACAATAACCTCATGGTTCTCAGCAATGCTGGAAATTTATTCATAACTTTCCTGAAAAATCCGGTAAAATGATACAGATCTTCAGAACACTACTTTTTTTATTTTCCTTTGTTTTATTGTTCTCCTGCAGTAAGGAAAAAACCATTTACCATACATTGACCCTAAAGATCGCAGGATTTGGTACCACAAATCCACCAGGAGGGATCTATAGGTTCACGAATGATACCATCATCCAATTATCCGCATATCCGGAAAAAGGATGGCATTTTAACAACTGGGAAGGAGAAGTCAGTGAACGAGACAGTGTCAAAACCACCCTGTATGTAGATAAGGACCAGACAGTAACTGCTGTTTTCAATAAAGACAGATATACAACCTGGAAAATGATCGGGAAAATAGACGGCCGTATTCCCGGAGCCAGAGGTGTGGGGTGGATGTATGATGCGGAATGGTCTCCTGATGGTAATTATATCGCCTCCTGTCATTGGGACCATATCTATGTATGGTCTGCATTTAATGAGAAATTCAATAAATCGTATCAATTGGATGGTCCTAACGATTGGATTACATGGGTTTCCTGGTCCCCTGACCAGAAATATATTGCCGGCAGTATAGGCGGATGGGATTCCCATATATTCGAAATATGGATATGGGAAGCAAAACCAGGAGGAAAAGTGGTTGCAAAACTGAAAGGCCATACCTTCTGGATAAACCAGGTAAAATATTCACCAAATGGAAAATATCTTGCAAGTGCCAGTGATGACAGCTATATCATCATCTGGGATGCCGGCACACAACAAATTATCCATAAAATACACGCCGACGGGGTTACTGCAAGGACCGTGGCATGGTCACCTGATTCGAAAAGAGTCGCCGCAGGAGGTTATGATAATATCGTTCGTATTTGGGATGCGGAGAACGGAACCTTACTCAAGGAACTAGGAGGCCCTGAAAAATATATCAGACAAATCGCTTTTTCTCCAAACGGCAAATACATAGGAGCCACTGCTAGTGATGGGATAGTGAGAATATGGAAAACGGAATCGGGTGTTATTCATAATATCTTCAAAGGACACACTACTTATACTCTGGCTATCCGATGGGCCGAAGACTCAAGATATGTCGCCAGCGGAGGAGGGAATCCTGATTTCTCAACAATCGTGTGGGACGTCGAAAAAAACTCCATGGTCTCCAGGATCGAATACGAATTAGGTGCTGAAAATATCAATGCTCTTTCTTGGCGAAAAGGAGGTAAATATCTGTTGGAAACACACATGGATTATAATTACGCCATCATTTGGAAAAATGTAGATTATTGATCTGTTCTTAAGTAACAGAAATTAATTCAAAACGAGTTCATCCTTTTACTCATTCATTCATCCATAAATCTCATACGAAGCACACAGTGTCGAAGCAATCCCAAAAAATCGCCTCCCCACTCTTCAATCTCAACCTCATCTCTTTTCTCTTCCCATTCTGCCTCTACGGGGCGCAGGGTATGGAGGATGCCCTGGTATACAGCCACTGAAGTGGCTGCCTATTGTCAATAAGTCCCTGCGGGACTTCGGTCCGCTGCATTGCCGAAATGTCCCGGAGGGAGGGAACGACGGCAGGCAAGCAATTCATTGCCTGTCACATTGGCAATAAATGAACCGGCACATCCCGTAAGGACTGAATGAAAAAAGATAAGACTGTCATGAAGACCACGTCCGTCTTGGGTCATTCGCCCCTTCGGGGCTGTCATTGGCTTGGTCCTTCGTTCGGTGCTTTTGCTCCCCCCTTAGACTTTGTACCTCACGAATGCTTCGACGGCTTGGTATTCGGCCAGGCCCAGCTTGTCGAGCAGCACGGCGGTCTGGTGGTTGCGGTCCTCGGCACGCTGCCAGAACTCGCGCGTATCGGTGCCGGGGAAAAGGGCCTGGTCTTTCTGCGACTGATGCTTGAAGATGGCTTTTCGTTTGCGCACCACCTCGTCGGGGCTCAGCGGCACCAGCATGTCGGCCTCGTTGACGGGCCATTCCTGCCAGGCACCCCGGTAGAGCCACACATAGCACTCACGCATCCACGGCTCTTCACGCAGTTCATCAAGCACTTTCAGGATAGCATCCAGACAGACACGGTGCGTGCCGTGCGGGTCGGAGAGATCACCCGCGGCAAAGATCTGATGCGGACGCACCTCCTGCAGCAGATCACGGATAAGCCTGTAATCCTCTTCACCAAGAGGTTTCTTCTTCACCCGCCCGGTCTCATAGAAAGGCATCTCCAGAAAATGGATATGATCATCGGGGATGCCCACGAAACGACAGGCTGCCCGCGCCTCCACCTTGCGTATCAGGGCCTTCACCTTCTGCACCTCGGGAATGTCCACCTGCCCCGGCTGTTTCGTGGCGAAGAAGTCGAGCACCTTCTCATAGAACTCCTTCGGATAGCCGAACCCCGGCACGAAGTCGACGGCAAACTCGTTGAGGAAGTTGGCGAAACGCACCACATCGTCGTCGAAAACGGCGATGTTGCCGCTGGTCTGGTAGGCCACATGCACGTCGTGCCCCTGATCGACCAGCCGGATCAGCGTCCCGCCCATGGAGATCACGTCGTCGTCGGGATGGGGGCTGAAGACCACCACCCTTTTTGGGTAGGGTCGGGCACGCTCGGGACGGTAGGTATCGTCGGCATTGGGTTTGCCTCCCGGCCAACCGGTGATGGCATGCTGGATCTCGTTGAAGACCCGTATGTTGATGTCATACGCCTGTCCCCGTTTGGCCAGCAGCTCGCCCATGTGATGTTCGTTGTAGTCGCGGTTGGTGAGTTTGAGGATGGGTTTGCCGGTGGTCTCGCAGAGCCATATCACCGCCTTGCGTACCATGGCATCGTCCCAGGTGCAGTCACCCACCAGCCAGGGGGTCTTGAAGCGCGTGAGCTCGGCGGCAGCCGCCTCGTCGAGGACCACCGTGGCATGGTCATGCTCCTGCAGGAAAGAAGCCGGCACGTTCTCCGTGACAGGTCCCTCGACAGTCTCGCGGATGATGCGGGCCTTGCCCTCACCCCACGCCAGAAGGATCACCTCGCGCGCACTCAGCAGCGTCCCCACCCCCATCGTGATCGCCTTGCGCGGCACATGATCCTCACCGAAGAAATCGCTCGCCGCATCGGCGATGGTAACATAGTCCAGCGTCACCAGACGCGTCTGCGAATGACGGTCGGACCCCGGCTCGTTGAAGCCGATATGTCCGGTACGGCCGATGCCCAGAAGCTGTATATCGATGCCGCCGGCCTCCCTGATCTCTTCCTCGTAACGCCGGCAGAAAGCCGGGATCTCCTCCAGCGGCAGCGTGGCATCAGGCACGTGGATGTTCTCCTTCATCAGGTCGACCTGGTCGAGCAGATGTTCCCGCATGAAACGTACGTACGACTGCAATTTGCCGGGAGGCATGGGATAATATTCGTCGACGTTGAAGGTGATCACATTGCGGAAACTGAGGCCCTCCTCTTTGTGCATGCGCACCAGCTCATCGTATACCTCCACCGGTGTGGAGCCGGTAGGCAGGCCCAACACACAATGCTCACCCCGTGCCGCTTTCTCGCGGATGGTGTCGGCGATATGACGGGCCACCATACGCGAGGCGGTACGCGAGCTCTCAAAGACCCGCACGGGGATCTTCTCATACTTCAGCCAGTCCGACCCGTCGGCCGGTGGCAGGATCTCTTTCCCTGAATCGAGACGAAAGGTGATCATGTTCGTTCCTCCCTTAATGGTAATGTTCCTTCTCTCCTGTCTTCTATGGCACTTTCCCGTCGAGCATGGAAAGGGCGAAATGGCCGGCGCCGATGAAGCCGGCCTCTTGTTTGAGGCGGGCAGCGACCACCTCCAGATGCTCGTGGCAGACCTCCATGGAATTGGTGAGTACCGCCTCGCGGATAAGGGTAAGGTAAGGCTCGCCGGCCTGAGCCATCCCTCCCCCTACAACGATCAGCCTGGGTGCGAAAATGTTGACGAGATTACCCAGACCGATGCCCACATAGCGTGCGTTCTCCTGCACACTCTCCACCGCCTCTTTCTCTCCGGCATGAAAACGCTCGAAGACGGGCAGGGCTGTAGTCACCATCCGTCCGGGATAGCCGGCCCGTTTCACACGGCGGTTGTAACGGTCGACCAGCGCCTGCGATGAGGCATAGCTTTCCAGGCATCCCTTCCCGCCCCATTTGCTGCGCGGACCGGAGAAGTTGATGGTCATCTGACCAAACTCCCCCGCCGCATTGTTCTCACCACGATAAAGCCGGCGGTTGATGATGATCGCCCCGCCGATGCCGGTACGCAGGGCGATGAACAGCATGTCGTCGACCCCGCGTGCCGCACCGAACATCCACTCGGCCAGACCGTAGAGCGTGGCATCGTTGTCGACGAACACGGGCACGCCCACTTTCTCATGTACGATCCCGGCCAGAGGAATATCCTTCCAGTCGCGTATCAGCAATGCTGAACCCCGCACATAACCCCGGCGCATGTCGACAAACCCCGGTGAGCCGATGCCTACACACAAAGGATTGATGCCCTGTTCATCGGCATAGGCTGTTACGTCGTCCAGCACGTCGAAGAGCTTGCGCAGCACCGCGGTCTTGTTGCGCTGGCGCGAATAACGGATGCGATTGCGCCACAACACCGCTCCGTCCTGCCGGACAATGCCGTAATTGATGCCCGTCCGGCCGATGTCGATGCCGATGGCTGTGGCGTATTTGTACATCGCGGCATTCTTTTACGCAAAGATACAAGGAAAAAACGGGAGTACCACCCTATCCCGCAGCCCTACCTAAAGATGATGTAAAGAATGACGAGCAGCATTACCAGTCCCAGGGAGAGGATACGGACATCACCCGGACCGGTGACCGGCCCCCGCAGGAAAGCCAGGGGGCTCTCGAGAGTGGTGGTGGCGATCTTCTCCGGCGGAGGCGGAGGTGTGGCCAGCGAAACGCCTACAAAAACAGCCGAAGAGAAAAGGAAAAGCAGGAAACTCTGCAGCATATACGGAATGTGGAGACCCTCGCTCAGCCACCGCACCTCGCCCACCAGGGGAAAATCGAGCAGAAACACAAGGATCCCCAACAGCGAGCCCGCCACGATGGCTGCCACAGCACCCTGCGCATTGCCGCGACGCCAGAAAACACCCAGCAGAAAGACCGTGGCGATGGGAGGTGAGAGCACCGCCAGGATCTGGTTGATGGCGTCGAAGATACTCATGAAACGGGCGATCATGGGCGACCAGGCGATGGCCATCAGCATCACCGCCGCCGCCGTCCACCGGCCGATACGCACCTGCTGCCTGTCGGTGGTGGCAGGACGCAAACGCTTGACGATATCCACCGAGACAAGCGTGGCCGACGAGTTGAGCGCCGCGGCGATGGTGCTCATCAATGCCGAGAGGAGCGCCGCCGAGAGCAACCCCACAAAACCCCGCGGCAGCAACCGTACGATCAGCACAGGCAGGGTGTCGTTGGGATTGGCGATCTCGTCACGGAAAAGCGCGTATGCGATGATCCCAGGAAAGACCATGATAAAGACAGGCAGGATCTTGATATATCCGGCAAAGACGGGACCCCGACGTGCATCTTCCAGCGACCGTGCTCCCAGCACCCGCTGGACGATGGTCTGATCGGCACACCAGTACCAGATACCTATAACAGGATAACCCAGCAGGAGAGAATACCACGGCAGCTTAGGCGAGCTCTCGTAGCTGCGCAGGAGGGTCAGCTGACCGGGTTTCACGGCCGCCCGCAATTCGTCGAGCGTGTGGATGCCGTGGTCACCCAACGCCAGGAGGGCCATCACCGCCAGTACCACCCCTCCTACCAGCAGGATCAGCGTCTGGGCCGTCTCGGTGTAGACCACTGCCCGCAACCCGCCCAGGATGGTGTAAAGGGCCGTGACACCAGCAATGAGCAGGATCGAAACCCACATGCCGATACCGAAGTAATTTTCGAACACCACCGCACCGGCGTACAGACTGATACCGATATGCATGAAAAGGGCTCCCAGCAAGGCCAGAAAAGCCAGGAGCGACCGGGCCAGACCGTTGTACCGCCGCTCCAGGAACTCCGGCAGCGTGGAGATACGGTTACGGAAATAGAACGGAGCAAAGACCAGCCCCAGCAGGATGAGGAGAAAAGGAGCCAGCCATTCAAAGTTGCCCTGCACGATGCCATCGGAAAAACCGGCAGCCGCCAGCCCCACCATATGGATGGTGGAGATGTTGGAAGCGAACAGAGCCGCCCCTACATACACCCAGTTGAGCGAGCGTCCCGCCAGAAAATAGTTGCCGGCGGTCATCCTCTGATGCCGCACCACCCACAATCCCAGAAACAGAACACCCGCCAGATAGACGAGAATGATCGCCAGGTCGAGAAGGGATATGTTCAGTCCTCCCTGCATCCGGCGGAGAAGTATTTACTGTTCGATATCATTCCGATCATATTTCACTGCCCGCATATCCGTCCGTGTTGTTCCCATCCTCTGCGAACGACCCCAATGGCATAAAGGCTTACTTACGTTCAAAATGGATCATGGCCTTCATCACCCCGTCCCGGTAACCTGCGACCAGCTCGAAGGCTTCCGGTGTCTGTTCGAAAGTGTAGTGATGGGTAATGAGAGGGTCGACCTTCACACGTCCTGTCTCGATGAGGTCGAGAGCTTCCTGCACACAATCGTTCTGGCGGCGGACGTTGCGGATGGTGATCTCTTTATGGCGCAGGTCATCCACGGGGAAGGTCCAGGTATCCTGTTCGGGGATGCCGATGATCAGGAGGGTGCCGCCGGGTTTGAGAAGGCGGATGGCCTGGTCGACGGCCTCCTGCTGGCCACAGCACTCGAAGACCAGGTCGACCCCGAGAGGCTCCTGTTCGAGGATGGCGGCGACGATGTCTTCCCTGTCGGGGTTGCCTGTCCAGGTGGCGCCGCTGCGGCGGGCCAGGGCCAGTCGCTCGTCGATCTTGTCGGTGACATAGGCTGCCGCCGCACCATAAGCCTGTGCCGGCAGCAGCACACTCATGCCGATGGGGCCGCCGCCCAGGATGGCGATCTTCCTGCCCGCCACGACACCGGCCATACGCACCGCATAGACCCCTATGGAGAGCGGCTCGCTGAAAGCACCCCGGTCGTACGAACTCCCCTCCCGCAGAGGATAACAGGAACCTTCAGGCAGGACAATGTATTCGGAGAGGCATCCCTCCGCCTGCCCTGGCGTGCCCAGGAAACGCAGGTTACGGCATGTGTGGGGCCGGCCCGCACGACACTGATCACATGTGCCGCACGGCATGGCAGGGTCGAAGGCTATGCGGTCGCCCGGCCGCACACGCGTCACCGCCTCCCCCACCGCCACCACCTCGCCGGCACCCTCATGACCGACGGTGTAAGGATATCGCACCACCTGACTGCCGATACGGCCGGTGAGATAGTAATGGATGTCGGAGCCGCAGACACCCACCGCCTGCATGCGTACCAGGACATCGTGCGGACCAGTCAGCTGCGGGTCCGGAACCTCCTGCATCTCCATCTGACGCAGACCGGTAAGTCGAAAAGCTTTCATGCGTCTTGCTTTATGGACCGAAGATAGAAAATCATGCTGTGATAGAAAGCATCCTGATAGAAGAAATCATTACCTTCGGGGCACAAAAACAAGGATCATGGAAGAGATCATTCGTGATATTCTGCAGCGCGAGGCAGAGGCTGTGCAGTCAATTCCTGTGGGACCCCATTTTGAGCAGGCGGTGGAGCTGATCCACCGTCGCGTGCACAGGGAGGGAGGAAAGGTGATCACCAGCGGCATGGGCAAGGCCGGCCAGATCGGTATCAACATCGCCACCACCTTCTCCTCCACCGGCACCCCGGCGGTGTTCTTACATCCCAGCGAAGCCCAGCACGGCGACCTGGGGGTGATGCAGCCCCACGACGTGCTGCTGCTCATCTCCAGCTCGGGCAGGACAAGAGAGATCCTGGAGCTGGTCGACCTGACGGAAAAACTCTACCGTGACATCCCCCTCATCGTCATCACCGGCAACCCCGAGGGCGAGCTGGCCTCTCTCGCAAAGGTGGTCATCCCCACCGGCCATCCCGAGGAAGTATGCCCCCTGGGCCTCGCACCCACCACCTCCACCACCGTCATGACCGTCATCGGTGACACCCTCGTGGTACTCATGATGCGAAAAATCGGCTTCACCGCTGCCGACTATGCCAAACGTCATCATGGCGGATACCTGGGAGAACAATCACGAAAAAAAACTAAACACAATTAGTCCTGCCTTCTGCCTTTTTCCTTCTACCTTCTGCCTTTCCTCTTCTGTCTTTCATTCCCTCCGGACATCCGAATGACAGCCCGAAGGGCTTAATGACGCCACGAAGTGGCCTATGACAGCCCCGTCAGGGGTACATCGACAGGCCACAGGCCGATTTTTTTTGTAAATTTATTTCCACACCCAAAAATATCCTGCCATGAGGGAAGGAAAGCAGCTTAGCCGGTTCCTGGTCGTAATGTTTTTCTCGGTGGCCATGGGTTTTTTGGAGGCGGTGGTGGTGGTCTATCTGCGGGAGCTCTATTATCCGGAAGGTTTTCGTTTTCCGCTGGTGGTGCTGCCCTCCACAACTGTAGGGATCGAATATCTCCGTGAGCTGGCCACGCTGGTGATGCTTGCCGCCGTCGGCTATCTGGCCGGGAGGAACTTCACCGGCCGTTTCGGCTGGTTTCTTTTCAGCTTTGGTATATGGGATCTGTTTTATTACGTTTCCCTGAAGCTTATGCTGGGCTGGCCGCTCTCATGGTTCACGTGGGACATCCTGTTCCTGATCCCCGTGGTATGGGCGGCGCCGGTGCTGGCGCCCGTCATCAGTGCCGTGACGATGGTGGTGTATGGCATCATCCTGGAGGTAACCGGCAAGGGGAACCCTCCTCCCCTTGCCAGGCGTGAATGGGCTTTCCTTCTCGGGGGAGCGCTGATCGTGTTCCTCACTTTCATACGCGATTACGGGGGATTGCTGTGGCATTACCTCTTACATGGAAAAGGGCATGGCATGAACGGTGAAGACTTGCTTACTGCAGTCACCACTTATGTCCCGCAGCAGTTCGCCTGGATCCCTTTTCTTGCCGGAGAAGTGCTGATCGTCGTCAGTCTGCTGTTGTGGGTCCGACGTACCCGCTCCGTCAGTTGATGGTCGAACCTTTGTAAACACGACTTTTTTCAGGTGGGACGATCTCCCCGGAATAGTACAGTTTCTTACCTCCTGTACCCTGTACTGTCGCATCGGCACGCGAGGTGGGTGGCATGATCGTCATCGAGACGAAGATGGTCCCCAGGGAGGTAGAGATCTGAAAGCTTACATGATAGATCCCTTTCTTGTCCTGTTTGTATTCGTAGTTCTGGACGTTGCCGTCCATGGTCACACCACCGACACCGTTGTACCCCACCTGGCTGCCTTCACCGAACTGGAAGGTTGCCTTATCTTTTTCGATCATGATGAAGTTGAGCGTTGGGGTGACGCTGATACGTCGTCCCGTCTTGTCTGCCAGAAAGTTGGCTTCGAGGACGAAGTGCTGGTTCTCGATGAGATCCTTGACCATGGCGGCATTGGCAGCCTCGGCGGCGGCACGCGCCGCCTTTTTTTCGGCCTTAGCCTTGGCACGTGCCTCTTTCTTGGTCATCTGACCATAACCGGCCGGCACCATCAAAACCAGGGCCAGCATCAGTAAAAAGGTCTTTTTCATAGCGTTCTTTTTTGTTCTCACTAAAATGCATACATAATACCCACGGTAGCCTGGAACATGGTCACAGGCAGGTACTGTGGTATGGCGTGGTAAGGGCTTTCACCGGCACCTCCCTCTTCATAACGGTAGTTGACATCGAAGCGTGTGGAGGTATGAAGGTAGTCGACACCCAGGCGCAGGCCATAGCCGGCCTCATTCCGGTAGAGCATGCCGGCACCGGCCATCCAGGCAAACCGGGCACTCTGACCTGCCGAGGTGGCATGAAATTGTTTGTCTTCCCAAGAGAGGTAAAGATCCCATGCCGGCGGCATGACGAAGCTGATACCCGTCAGGCCCCGCACCTCGAAGCGCAGTGCCGCCACAGGCAAGGTGATCACCGGCCCCACCAGGAGGTTCACATTGTTCCATTGCTGCGAGGTGAACTGGGTAACCGTCTCCTCAGGCAGAACAACCCCCGGAAAAAGCTCCTGAAGCCGTTGCGTGAGATAATCCTGCAAAGCCACATCATCGAGAAAATTCATCCCGTAAGTGAGACCGCCCACAACCCCCATGTGGTCGAGAAAGAAATAGTTTGCTTCGAAAGCCATAGTAAAACCATTGCCGGCAAAACCCACGCTGTCGGCACCGCTGGCCGCAAAATCACCCGTAGCAATGCCTGCTCCCAGCCGCATATCCAGATAGTTCTCCTGTGCACCCGCACTTTCCATCATCAGGAGAAATGCAATGATCATACCAAGATATCTCACCATGACCCCGAGTGTTTTTGTTGTTATGTTAAAGATAGAAAAAAAATCCTTGGTGTGTTCTGCTCATTTCCTTCTTTGTTCGAGGACCCGCACCACATCGTCCAGGGAGAGATCGCGTGCCACCAGCAGGGTGAGCAGGTGATAGAGCAGGTCGGCCGCTTCGTTGAGCAGGGCCTCGTCGCTGCCGCTTTCTGCCTCGAGGATGGTCTCTACGGCCTCTTCACCCACCTTCTGGGCGATCTTGCGGATACCGGCATCGAAGAGACGGACCGTATAGGATCCTTCGGGACGTTCTCTCTTCCTGCCGTACAAAAGTTTTTCCAGCCCGGCCAGGAAGACACCGGCGGGGGTATCGTTCGTTTCACCCCAGCAGGTGTCGGTACCCAGATGGCACACCGGCCCGTCGGGGATGGCCCGCACCAGCAGGGTGTCATGATCACAGTCGGCCTTGATATCCACCAGATGGAGATGATGGCCGCTGGTCTCCCCTTTGGTCCATAGGGTCTTGCGTGAGCGCGAATAGAAGGTGACCAGACGGGTCTCCAGCGTTTTCTCCAACGCCTCCGGGTTCATGTATCCCAGCATGAGCACCTGGCGGGTACGGGCATCCTGCACCACGGCAGGGATCAGGCCGCCTCCTTTCCTGAAGTCGAGCTTTTCTTTGTCAAGCATCTTGTATTCTTTTGTTGGTTTACCGGGCATACCACAGGCAAATATCCGGTTATTTCTCTTTCCTAATACGGCTTCGGCAAAAGTACGATTTTCGCGGAAGGTGTGTCACGGTCTTTCCTTTTATTGTCGTACGGGCACGCCCCGTTGGACGAGGTAGTCCTTGATCCCGGGTATGGTGAGGTGGCCGTAGTGGAAGAGGCCGGCGGCGAGGGCGGCCGAGGCTTTCCCTGTGGCCCAGGCGTCGTAGAAATGTTCGGGTTTGCCGGCGCCGCCGCTGGCGATGACGGGCACGCTGACGCTGTCGGCGAGGGTGCGCAGGGCCTCGAGGGCATAGCCGCGGCGTGTGCCGTCGTGGTCCATGGAGGTGAAGAGCACCTCGCCGGCCCCCCGGTCGACGGCCTCCCGCACCCAGGAGAAAAGCTCCTTATCTGTAGCTTTTCTGCCGCCGTGGGTGTACACGATCCAGCGCCCCCCGGCGTCACGCCGCGCGTCGACGGCCAGCACCACACACTGACTGCCGAAATGCCGGGCCAGCTCATCGATCAGGCCGGGACGCCGTACCGCCGAAGAGTTGACCGAGATCTTGTCGGCACCGGCCTGCAGCAACGCCGCCACATCCTCCACCGAGGCGATGCCACCCCCCACGGTGAAAGGGATGTTGAGCTTGGCGGCCACCTTCTCCACCAGCGCCACCAGCGTCTTGCGTTTCTCGTGCGTGGCGGTGATGTCGAGGTAGACCAGCTCGTCGGCACCCTGGGCCGCATATTGCGCTCCCAGCTCCACAGGGTCGCCGGCATCCTTCAGGTCGACGAAGTTGACCCCCTTGACGGTGCGGCCGTCCTTGACATCAAGACAGGGGATGATGCGGTAGGTGAGCATATCACAGGAATTTTTTCAGTTCGTCGGCATGTATCTTTCCTTCCAGAAGGGCTTTGCCGAGGATCACACCGTAGAGGCCCATACCGTCCAGCTCTTCTATCTCGCGCAGCGAAGAGACCCCTCCGCTGGCGATGAGTGCCAGGTCGGGAAAAGCCTGGCGTATGTCGCGGTAAAGATCCAGGTCGGCTCCCTGCATAGTGCCGTCGCGCCGTATGGCGGTCACCGAAACGTAGCGCACACCCAGGGCGACGAGCTTGTCGATGACCTCCTGCCAGGTGAGGGAGGAGTCCTGCTGCCATCCCGCCACGGCAGGACGGCCGTCACGCACGTCGACGGCTGCGATGAAACGCTCCTCGCCCAGGTGCATCATCCACGAACGCATGCGCTCCGGGTCGAGGATGGCCGTGCTGCCTACATTGAGCTTCCAGGCGCCGGCGAAGAAAGCCTCCTCGACCGCCTGCTCGTCACGGAGCCCCCCGCCGTAATCGATCTGCAGATGCGTGGCGGAAGCCAGCTCACGCAGCACCTCCAGGTTCTGCGGCCGGCCCCACCGGGCCCCGTCGAGATCGACGAGATGGAGATGGCGAAAGCCTTGCTCCTCATACCGGCGTGCCAGCACCAACGGTGTGACCTCATAGTCCCGCCGCGCGGAAAAATCCCCCTCACGCAGACGTACCACCCCTCCGTTCATCAGGTCGATGGCTGGAAAAAGTCGTATCATGTTTCGTTCTTTAGATTCATATTTCCAGAAAGTTCCGCAACACCTGTTCGCCGGCCCGGCCCGATTTCTCGGGGTGGAACTGGGTGGCGAAGAAGTTCTCCTTCTCCATCACCGCCGAGAAGGGGATGCCGTACTCGCTCACGGCAGTGGTGCCGTCGCCCGTCTCGGCGAAGTAGCTGTGGACAAAATAAAAGAAAGTGCCGGAGGCGATGCCTTTCAGGAGGAGGCTGCCGCGGTCGTCGACACTGTTCCAGCCCATGTGGGGGATGCGCAGCTTGGAGTGCGGCGGCAGGACTTCGGGAAAATACTTCACGCGGACGTCGAAGATGCCCATTCCCCGGACGTTGCCCTCGTCGCTGTGGCTGCACATCAGCTGCAGACCCAGGCAGATGCCCAGGACGGGCTGGGTGAGTGTGGGGAGGAGCTTGTCGAGGCCGCGTGCCTGTAGCCTCTCCATAGCGCTGGCGGCATGCCCCACACCGGGGAAGATGATGCGTCCGGCACGGCGCAGCACCGCCGCCTCGTCGGTGACACGCGCCTCGTGCCCCAGACGCCGCAGAGCATAGTAGACCGAGCGGGTGTTGCCCGCCCCGTAGTCAAGGATGGCTATCGTTCCCATTGTTCCGTTCCTTTGGTAGAGGTCTCCCCTTCGCCGGTCATGCTGACGGCCTGACGCAATGCCCGTGCAAAAGCCTTGAAAAGAGCTTCGGCCTTGTGGTGTTCGTTGTCGCCCGTAGCCGACAGATGCAGGGTGATGCGTGAGGTGTCGGTGAACGACTTGAAGAAGTGGGGAAAGAGCTCGGCAGGCATCTCGCCGATCTTCTCCCTGTGGAAGGAAGCATCCCAGACGAGGTAGTTCCTGCCGGCCGCGACGTCGACCACGGCGGTGGCCCGGCTCTCGTCCATGGGCACGGTGAAGCCGTAGCGGCCTATGCCGCGGGCCTCGCCCAGCGCCTGCCGGAAGGCTTCGCCGAGGGCCAGGGCGGTGTCTTCGACGGTATGGTGCTCATCCACATGCAGGTCGCCCTCGGTATGGAGGGTCAGGTCGAAGCCGCCATGGAAGGCCAGCTGTTCAAGCATGTGGTCGAAGAAGCCGATGCCGGTGTGTATATCGGCGCGGCCGCTGCCGTCGAGGGCCAGCTCGACGCCCACGCGTGTCTCGCGGGTGGTACGCCGCACCACAGCCCGGCGCTGCCGGGAGCGCAGGAAACGGTAGATCTCGTGCCAGTCGCGTGTACGGAGCACGACGGTATCGCCCAGGTCGGGGTTCCCCTCCACCTCGCCGGCGCCGAGGCCGCTGCCGTCATCAAGCCAGATGCCGCGGGCACCCAGGTTGCGTGCCAGGAGCATGTCGGTGATGCGGTCGCCGATGACGAACGACCGCGCAAGGTCGTAGTCGCCCGTCATGTACTTCTCCAGCATGGCCGTACCCGGCTTGCGTGTGGGGGCATGATCCTCGGGAAAGGTGCGGTCGATGAGCACCTCGGAGAAACGCACACCCTCGCCCTCGAAGGTGCGCAGCACCAGCTCATGCACCGGCCGGAAACGTTCCTCGGGGAAGGCGGGCGTGCCCAGACCGTCCTGGTTGGTGACCATCACCAGCTCGTAGGGCAGCTCACGGGCGATGCGCGCCAGGGCACACAACGCCCCCGGCACGAAGGTGAGCTTATCGAAGCTGTCGAGCTGCTCATCCCCCGGCTCCAGGGTGAGCGTGCCATCACGGTCGATGAAAAGAACTTGTTTGCCAGCCATTATGTTTTCTTTTTTCGTTCGTCATGTTCAGGGAGCTTGTCTTCCCAATCTTTCAGGGCACGGAGGAGCAGGTCGTTCTCCTCGTCTGTGCCGACGGTGATGCGCAGGGCTGTGCCGCAGCCGGGGATCCGGGGACGCTGACGCACCACGATGCCCCGGTCCAGCAGATAACGATACACCTCTTCCGGCCGGTCGAAGCATACGAGGATGAAATTGGCCTCGGAGGGCCACACCCTTTTCACGCCTTTCAGGTTTTGCAGGGCTGTGGTGAGTCGCTGCCGCTCCCGCAGGATACGTTGCACGGTGGCCTGCTGTGTCGGACGACCGTAACGCCAGGCGGCCAGCGAGAGGGTGAGGCGGTTGAGGTTGTAAGGCAGCTTGACACGGTTGAGCCAGCGGAAGAGGGCTGCATCGCCGTAGGCCATGCCCAGCCGTATCCCCGCCAGACCCAGCGCCTTGCTGAAGGTCTGCAGCACCACCAGACGGTCGTATTCCTCCATCAGCGGCAGCAGGCTTTTCTCCGGGGCAAAGTCGATGTAGGCCTCGTCGACGATCACGATGCCGTCGAAAGCCTCCAGCACTCTGACGATGCGCTGCTTTTCCATGGTGTTGCCCGTGGGGTTGTTGGGAGAGCAGAAGAAGATCATCTTCGTGCTGGGTGTGATGTGTGCCAGGAGCTTCTCCACGTCGGGCTGGAAGCCGGGATCGAGCGGCACCTCTCTCACCGCGACGCCGTGGATACCGGCCAGGACACCGTACATGCCGTAGGTGGGAGGCTGAATGATCACTTCGTCTTCGCCGGGCTCGCAGAAAGTGCGAAAGAGGAGGTCGAGCACCTCGTCGCTGCCGTTGCCCAGGAAGAGGCGTTCGGGAGATATGCCTCGTTCGCGGGCGATCTTTGCCCGCAACTCGTGGTGATAGGGGTCGGGATAGCGGTTGAGCTCGCCCGCGTCGAAGAGGGTCACCTCCCGGCCTCTGGCCGTATCACGCAATACCAGCTGCAGCTCTTCGCGGTAGGGGTTCTCGTTGGCGTCGAGCCATACCAGCGCCCTGCCGGAGAACTCGTCACGGGCCGAGGAGTAAGGCTCCAGCCGCCGCACGTTGCGACGCACCAGATCTTCGAGGGGTCGGCGTGTTTCCATAGGCAAGGTCATCTTTTTTCCGGTTGGGTCCTGACGGTGACGGCCCGGGCGTGGGCTTCGAGGCCTTCGGCGCGGGCCAGCGTGGTGATGACGGGGGCCAGCCCTCGCAGGCCGGCGGCGGTGACAGCCTGGACGGTCATCTTCTTCATGTAGTCGTCGACGGAGAGGCCGCTGTAGCTGCGGGCAAAGCCGCCCGTGGGGAGGGTGTGGTTGGTGCCCGAGGCATAGTCGCCGGCGCTCTCGGGGGTATGGTGGCCGAGGAAGACCGAGCCGGCATGGCGGATGGCGGGCAGCAGCGTCTCGGGCCGGGCGGTGGCGAGGATGAGGTGCTCCGGGGCGTAGCGGTTGCTCACGGCCACGGCCTCGCGGACGTCGCGGACGACGAGGATACGGGCATGGTCGAGGGCGCGGGCAGCGATGTCGCGTCGCGGCAGTGTGGCCAGCTGGCGCTCCGTCTCTGCGGCCACGGCGGCAGCCAGCCGCTCCGACCAGGTGACCAGCAGCACCTGACTGTCGGGACCGTGTTCGGCCTGCGAGAGGAGGTCGGCAGCCACATAGGAGGGACGGGCGCTCTCGTCGGCCACCACCAGCACCTCGGACGGGCCGGCAGGCATGTCGATGGCTGTGCCGCGCCGCTGAGCATACTGCTTGGCAGCCGTGACATAGCGGTTGCCGGGGCCGAAGATCTTGTCGACACGGGGTATGCCGGCCGTGCCCAGGGCCATGGCGGCCACGGCCTGGGCGCCGCCGACACGGAAGAGACGATGCACCCCTGTGAGGGCGGCGGCATGGAGGATGGCGGGAGACACTCGCCCGTCGCGGCCGGCAGGGGTGCAGAGGATGATCTCCTCACAGCCGGCAAGGGTGGCGGGGATGGCCAGCATCAGGACGGTGGAGACCAGAGGGGCGCTGCCGCCGGGGATGTAGAGCCCTACCCTCTCGAGGGGACGTCGCTCACGCCAGCAGCGCACGCCGGGGCGCGTCTCGACGACCTCTTCGTCGTGCAGCTGGACCTCGTGGAAACGGCGTATGGCCGTGGCCGCCTCCCGCAAGGCCTCACGCAGCGCGGCAGGCACCTGCCCGGCCGCCCGCTCCACCTCCGCGACAGGGACCTCCAGGGGCTGCGGATCGTAACCGTCGTAACGCCGTGTGTAGTCACGCACAGCCTCGTCACCACGAGAGGCCACCTCGTCGAAGATGCCCGCCACCAGGACGTCCGGGGCCTCGCCGTCGACGACAGGACGCGCCAGCAACTCATCAAGATGTGATCCCTCGGGATATTTGTGGATTTTCATGGCTGTCTTAGCTTACAAATGTACAGGTATCAGGAACGGGATATCGAGGGCCTGTCCTCGCCGATCATTTTATGTCTATATCACCATTTTCTCGATAGGGATGATAAGGATGCCCTGGGCGCCGTTGGCTTTGAGCTGATCGATGACCTCCCAGAAGTCATCTTCGCTGATGACGGAGTGAACGGAGCTCCATCCGCTCTCGGCCAGGGGCATGACGGTAGGACTTTTCATGCCGGGGAGGATCTTTTTGATGGCCTCGATACGGTCGTTGGGGACATTGAGGAGCACATACTTGTTGTTGCCGGCAGTAAGGACAGCCTTCATCCGGAACACCAGGTCGTCGAGGATCTTCTGTTTGTCCTCTTCGAGGCCGGGACGTGTGGCGAGGACGGCTTCCGAGTCGAGCAGTTTCTCCACCTCTTTGAGGCGGTTCTGCAGGAGTGTGCTGCCGCTGCTCACCAGGTCGCAGATGCCGTCGGCCAGGCCGATGTTGGGAGCCACCTCCACCGAGCCGGAGATGGTGTGGATGGATGCCTCGATATGATGTTCGCGGAGGAATCTTCGCAGCGTGTTGGGGTAGCTGGTGGCAATGCGTTTGCCGTTCCACCAGGAGAGACCGGGATAGTCGATGGCCTTGGGTACGGCCAGTGCCAGATGACAGCGGGCAAAACCCAGTTTCAGCACGGTGATCAGGTCTTCTCCTTTCTCGGCCAACAGGTTCTCTCCCACGATGGCCACATCCACCACACCGTCGCGGACATAGTTGGGGATGTCGCTGTTACGCAGGAAAAGCAGCTCGAGGGGGAAGTTGTTCACCCGCACCCGCAGCTGCCCCTGTCCGTTGCTGAAACGGATGCCCGCCTCATGCAACAGCCTGAGGGAATCATCATGCAATCGCCCCGACTTCTGCAGGGCCATGCGCAAAACCGTGGTTTCTTCGTTCATGATTCGTATCTTTTTTAGGTACGTAAATCAAAAAAGCCCGCATCAGCGGGCTTCAGGCATCTTCCTAACAAGATCGTTCCATCCGTATCATCCACCCTCCGCTCGCCTCAACGGCCCGGTCCGGAATGATGGTGATGATGATGGAAACGTCCCATGTGTCTCTTTTTTCGTCGCAGCAAAGATATAAGATTTTCGTGCAAACCAAAAAATCATCGAATATTTTTTCAGCAACCCTGTATTTTTATAGATTTCCTGCAAGTTCCTGTGATGCGGAACCTGAGGATCATGCCTGTGGATCCTGGTTCAGGGACAGTTACCGATGATCCTTCGATCATTCTTTTTTCCCTTCGAAGCTTTTCAGCTCCTCTTTTTCTTCGTACTGATAGATCTCACGGATGAGTTTTTCGTATTTCTTGTAGAGGTTTCTGCGTTTGAGCTTGAGGGTAGGTGACAGTTCGCCGGTGTCGGGGCTCCATGCATCGCATACCAGCCGGAAACGCTTGATCTGTTCGTGGAAGGCCAGGCCTTTGTTGATGCGGTTGACCTCCTGCTGGTAGAGGGCCACCACGTCGGGATGTTTCACCAGCTCCTCGTTGTCACGGAAGTGGATACCATGTTCTCCGGCCCAGTTGTGGAGGTATTCGAAGTTGGGAGAGATGAGTGCCGAGGCGAACTTCTCGTTCTCGCCGATGACCATGATCTGTTCGATGAAGAGTGATTCCTTGAACTTGTTCTCGATCACCTGGGGGGCAACGTACTTGCCGCTGGAGAGCTTGAAGATCTCTTTCTTACGGTCGGTGATCTTCAGGTAGGTGTTGTCGACCATCACGCCGATGTCGCCGGTGGCGAACCATCCTTCCTCGTCGATCACTTCTTTGGTCAGGTCGGGGCGTTTGTAGTATCCCATCATGACGTTGGGCCCCTTAACCATGATCTCGCCGTCGTCGGCGATGCGCACCTGGACGCCGGGGATGACGGGACCGACGGTACCGATCATGATCTGGCGTGTGATGAGGTTATTGACGGCGATGACGGGGCTGGTCTCGGTGAGGCCGTAACCTTCGAGCACGCGTATGCCTGCGGCCCAGAAGACGGTGGCAATGCGCGGCTGCAGGGCCGCCCCGCCCGAAACGATCACCTTCACGTTGCCGCCCAGGGCTTCCCGCCACTTGGAGAAGATGAGCCTGTCGGCGATCTTGTGCTTCAGGTTGTACAACCAGTTGTTGCCCGTGAGCTTGTACTGGAGCCCCAGGTCGACCGCCCAGAAAAAGAGCTTCTTCTTGAAGCCTGTCAATGCCTTGCCCTTGGCCAGGATACCATCGTAGACACGTTCCAGCAGCCGCGGCACCGTGGTGAACAGGTCGGGCTTCACATCCTTGATGTCGTTGATGATCGTCCCCATGCTTTGGGCATAGTAGATGCTGATGCCCTTGTACTGGTAATGATAGTTGAGCATCCGCTCGTAGATATGGCTGATGGGCAGGAAGCTGAGGGCCCTGGCCTCGGCACCCATGGGATGAACGCCCACGGTGGCTTTGACGTTGGAGACCAGATTGCGGTGGCTCAGCATCACCCCCTTCGGGAAACCGGTGGTGCCCGAGGTGTAGATCATCGTCAGCCAGTCCTCCTCGGTGATGGTGCGGCGCAGCTCGTCAAGTTTTTCGCGCTGCCGTTCTTCTTCCTTCTCACCAAGGGTCAGCAGCTCCTCCCAGTGATGCTCTCCCTCCACCTTGTTGAACGTATAGAGACCTTCCAGACTCTTCACCCCCTCGGTCACCGGTTTCACCTTCTTCACCAGTCCCTGGTCGGCCAGGAAGATCAGACGCGGCTCGGCATCTTTCAGGATGTATTCATACTCTTCAGCCGAGATGGTAGGATAGATGGGCACTGTGACGATGCCGGCCTGGCTGGCCCCCATGTCGATGTAGTTCCATTCCGGCCGGTTGTTGGTGATCACCGCGATGCGGTCACCTTTGTTCAGACCCATCGCCAGAAAAGCATAGCTCACCAGCGTGGCACGACGGTGATACTCTTCCGACGAGATCTTCTGCCAGACACCCCCCACCTTCGCGGCCAGAGCATCCTCTTTCCCGTATTCCCGGAGATGACGCTCCAGGATGTCAAATGTACGTGTGATCTCCATGGTTGACAGTGTTTTTGGTTTGATTCGGGTCAGCGGTCATGAACAAACATAAAAAAAAAATTTATTTGACCAACATGCGGGACTGACGACCTTCCCGCACAAAGCTTTCCTTCTCCCGCAAAATGTTGTATCTTGTGAGGAAACGAACGATCACGACCATGAAATCTACTTCACTGTTTCTGTTGATGTTATCATGGGCTGTGCTGACGGGAGCGCAGGAGAAACCTGCCTGGCGGCTGTACGATGCCACGGGTCATCCGGTCACTTACCGCGAGATGATCGGGAAGCTGGCCAAGGCCGATATGGTCTTCTTCGGCGAGGAACATAACAACCCCATCGCCCACTGGCTGGAATATGAGGTGCTGAAAGACCTCCATGCCCGTCGGGACGGCGACCTGATGCTGGGTGCCGAAATGCTCGAGACCGACAATCAGCTTATCCTCGATGAATACCTTCAGGACCTCATCCCCGTGAAAAAGTTCGAGGCCGAAGCCCGTCTCTGGAAAAACTACAGGACCGACTACAAGCCCCTGGTGGATTTCGCACACGACAGCGGGCTGGTGTTTGTTGCCACCAACATCCCCAGGCGTTATGCCGCCATCGTGGCAAAAAAAGGATTCGAAGGACTGGAAGCGCTCAGCGACAGGGCCAAAGGTTTTATCCACCCTTTGCCCATCCCCTACGATCCTGAAGTGAAATGTTACAAAGAGATGCTCTCGATGAAGGATATGGGATCGAATATCAACGAGAACTTCCCCAAAGCCCAGGCCGTCAAGGATGCCACCATGGCGTGGTCGATCCTGCGGTACTGGGAAAAAGGGAAACTCTTCCTGCACTTCAACGGCAGCTATCATTCTGACCACCATCAGGGCATCCTCTGGTACATCGACCGGGAACAACCCGCCCTCAGGATCCTCACCCTCTCGGTGATATCCCAAAAAGACCCCAACGAGTGGGACAAGGAGAACAACGGAGTGGCCGACTACGTTATCGTGGTGCCTGAAGACATGACCAAAACATACTGAGGTCATTTGGCCTGCAGCCTGTCAATGTGCTCCCTCTTTGACCTTTTCGCCCCTTTCGACCTGCCGTAGGCGGGTGCTGGGTACAAGGTGCCGGGTACTGGGTGCCGGAATTCCACATGCCGGCGCACAGCCCGTCATTCGCCTACGGCTGTCATTGGCTCCGCAGGAGCCATTGGGAGGAGCTCCGCTCCGACGAAGCAATCTCAAAAATTCGCTCCTTCAGAACTGTCATCAGGACTTCGTCCGTCATTAGCCCCTGCGGGGCTGTCATCTGGCCTCACGGCCGTCATTGGCTCTGTGCGTTGGGGCTCCCCTCTTGAGAGGGGTCGGGGGTGTGTGCATTCCCCACATGCCGGCACACAGCCCGTCATTCGGCCGCCGGCCTGTCTATCTGTACCTTACCCTGCTCATCCGTTCCGGGTCGTCCCCATGGTGCAGCGGCCGGATGAGATAGCTGTAACTGTACTCCCGTGCAGGGATCAGGTACTGCGGGTGGGGCGTGGCCCCCCACGAGTTGTCGCCGCCCACACCCATCTGCCTGAGGTCGAGATGAACATTCACAAAATCTTCTTTGTGCAGCTCATAAGGATGCATGCTGCCGCGATAGGGCTGGGTAAGATCCTCCTCCGTGTAATGCAGAGCCGACCAGCTCAGACGGGGCATACCAACAAAAAGGAGTCCTTCCCCTTCGGTGTCGGTGATGGCGATCCACCGCGTGTCGGTACGTGTGCCGGTCTCCTGGGGACTGATGTAGGCGAAGAAAAGACTGTCGACGCTGCTGTGATAAAGTCCCACAAAGGCCCCGCTCTTGCGGTCGCAGTAGTTCTCCTGCGGTCCGCGACCCAGCCACTGCACCTCCTCGTAACCCTGCGGCATCCGCAGGTCGGTACCCATACGCGGCAGGTCGGGCAGGACCGAGTCGCCCGGCACCAGATGACCCTCCACAAGCACCGTCCCGTCACCGTAAAGGGTGTAGTCAAGATGGTAATGAGACCAGACATCGGGGAGGTAGAAGAGGGTCCTTACCACCACCTGGTGATCATCCACGGGGGTGACACTCATCTCTTTCAGCTGGCGGTGGTCGCCGGCATGACGCCATACGGCCAGCTTCCTGTTGAGCCGTGCCCCGAAGTCGTTATCAGTGGGGGCGCGCCAGAAAGCCGGCACGGGGCCGCTGAGGAGACGCTCCCGGCCGCCGGCGACATAGCTGCGCAACAGACCGTTCTTCCTGTCGAAGACGGCTGTGAAGATGCCGTTGCCGATGTTTACGCGGTCGCTGTCCTGTCGCAGGGTCAGAGCAGGCAACTGCCGCCGGTCGACCAGCGGTGCCGGCACACCGACGGGCAGCGGCAGCTGTTCGGCTGCCACCACATGACCTGCCGGCAGCAACGGCATGACCTCCTTCGTCCTGAAAGCCACGTTGAGATAATAGGAGGCACCAGGTACCGGTGTCACCGCAGGCAACGGCAGACGATAGGTGCGCGTGGCCCCGGGGGCGATGTTCAGATCATCTACCTCACCCTGAGCCAGCACGCGGCCGTCCTCACGGATCGACCAGACCATCTTCACATAATCGGCATTGCGGAAGAAGTTCTCGTTGTACACCCCGATCACCCCGCGGGTCACGTCGACCGGGCGCACATGGATGTTCTGATATACTTTCTTCACCTCATACAATCCCGGATGAGGGGTACGGTCGGGATTGACCAGCCCGTTGATGCAGAAGTTGCCGTCACTGGGTACGTCCTTCGGACCATAGTCGCCACCGAAAGCCCAGTATCTCTCGCCCGTGGGAGCGGTCTTGACAAAACCCTGATCCACCCAGTCCCAGATATAGCCGCCCTGCAGGTTGTCATAACTGCGGATCACATCCCAATAGTCTTTCAGGTTGCCGGTGCTGTTGCCCATGGCATGGGCATATTCACACATGATGAGCGGCCTGTCGTGATGGGTCCTGGCATATTTCTCCAGGTGCGGGATGCGGGCATACATGGGACAGTAGACGTCGGTATTGTAGTCGAGCTGAGCACGTTCGTATTGTACCGGCCGGGAAGGATCGCGGTGCTTGATCCAGTCATAGGTGGCATAGAAACACACGCCGTTGCCCGCCTCGTTGCCCAGTGACCAGGTGATCACCGAGGGATGGTTCTTGTCGCGCTCCACCATGCGGCGCGTGCGGTCGAGATGGGCATCGATCCATTCGGGACGGTTGCCCAGCGTCCGGTCGGGACGGTAACCCATGCCGTGCGATTCGATGTTGGCCTCATCGATGACATAGATGCCGTAACGGTCGCACAGCGCATACCAGTAAGGATCGTTGGGATAGTGGCTCGTACGCACGGCGTTGATGTTGTTGCGCTTCATCAGGCGGATATCCTCGAGCATCAGCTCCTTGCTCACCACATGGCCTTTGTACTGGTCGTGCTCATGACGGTCGACCCCTTTGAACAGCACGGGCCGTCCGTTGATGAGCAGCTGACCGTTGCGCACCTCGGTGGTGCGGAAGCCGAAGGCCGTGCCGGTAGCTTCTGTGACCTTCCCATCGGCATCTTTCAGCACCAGCGCCAGGTGATAGAGGTAAGGGGTCTCAGCCGACCATGCCCGCACGTTGGGGATGCGTGCGCGGAAGGTGACAAAGGCCTTGCCCTTGCCTCGGATGTCGACAGGTGCGGAAAGGGTGGTCACGGGGTTGCCCGCATCGTCGGTGAGCAGAAGCTCCAGGGTGACAGGCACCTGCATCTTGCGGTCGCGCAAGCGGTAGTTGCGCAGCTCGGTCTCCACGGTCAGATCACCGTCGCGGTAATCATTGATCAGCGGTGCCTTGACAAAGAAGTCGCGGATATGCACCGGCGGAGTGGAGAAGAGATAGACATCCCGTTCGATGCCACTGATGCGCCAGAAATCCTGACACTCCAGGTAGGAACCGTCGCTCCAGCGGTACACCTGCACGGCCAGCGTGTTCCTGCCGGGCTTTACATACCGCGTGATGTCCCACTCGGCCGGCGTCTTGCTGCCCTGACTGTAACCCACTTTGTGGCCGTTGACCCAGAGGAACATGGCCGACTTCACCGCACCAAAATGGATGAAGATCTCACGGCCGTCCCACTCCTGGGGGATCTCAAAATCGCGGCGGTAAGAACCCACTGGATTGTAGTCGTGGGGCACATGGGGCGGGTCGGGATGACGGGTCCATTCATACGGCTGGTTGACATAGATGGGAACGCCGTAACCCAGCAGCTCCCAGTTGGAAGGAACAGGGATGTCGTCCCAGCCGCTCACATCCACCGAAGGATCGTAGAAGCCGGTGGGACGGTCCTTCGGACTGCGGACCCATTTGAACTTCCACGTGCCGTTGAGCAGCATGTACCAGGGCGACTGTTCCGGGTCGTTGGCCAGCGCCTCCTCAGCCGTGGCATAAGGATAGAGCGTTGCATGGGGCGGCGTCTTGTTGATATCGAAAACATGCGGGTTCTCCAGCTCCGGCGGAAGAACATTATCACCGGTGGTGGTACATCCCGTGCCGGACAGCACAAGGAAGAGCACCCACATCGCTGGAATAAACATTCTTCTCATGACAGGTAAAGGTTTGTATTTTTTCTTCACGTGTATCACTGGTCCGGTTCTCCTCATCCATTCCGTGTTTTTCATCCCCGTATCCGCACCCGGACAACGATCGCCGGATGCCTTCACTTTCGGATCCTACGTTGATCCCTTCGTGGAACGGGGTTTCAATATACAACTTTTTGGAAAAAGCAACGCTCCCACAATGCTGCCGCACGACCCGTCATTCGGCCGGTACTGCCGGTTCTTTCCGGTGCAGGGATCAGACCAGGCCGGCAAAGCCCATGAAAGCCATGGAGAGGATGCCGGCAACGACAAAGGCGATGGGGATGCCTTTCATCCCCTCGGGCACGTCGACCAGTTCGAGCGACTCGCGTATGCTGGAGAGCAGCACCAGCGCCAGCCCGAAACCGATGGCCGTGGAAAAAGAGAAAACCACCGCCTCAGGCAGATTGTACTTGTCCTGGATGGTGAGGATGGCCACACCCAGCACGGCACAATTGGTGGTGATCAGCGGGAGAAAGATCCCCAGCGCCTGGTAGAGGTCGGGGCTCACCTTCTTCAGGACGATCTCCACCAGCTGCACCAGAGCGGCGATCACCAGAATAAAGGTGATGGTCTGCATGAAATCGATACCCAGTGGCACCAGCACATAATACTGGATCAGATAAGTGGCGATGGTGGCCAGCACCATCACAAAAGCCACCGCCCCGGTCATCCCCACCGAAGTCTCCAGACGCGAGGAGACCCCCATGAACGGACATACCCCCAGGAATTTGGCCAGAACGATGTTGTTGACGAAGATGGCCGAGATGATGATGACGAAATATTCCATGGTGCTGAATTTTTATGCGTTCTTCCTGTTCAGTTTGTTCATGATGCTGATAAGGTAGGCGAGGGCAAGGAAAGCGCCGGGAGCCAGCACGAAGAGGAGCATGCCGTCGCCTTCGATGAACTTGAATCCCATCCACGAGCCGGAGCCCAGGATCTCACGCACCGACCCCAGCATGAAAAGGGCCATGGTGAACCCCAGCCCCATGCCGAGGCCGTCGATGGCCGAGCTCCAGACGGTGTTCTTGGAAGCAAAAGCCTCGGCACGGCCCAGCACCAGACAGTTCACTACGATCAGCGGGATGAAGAGCCCCAGCTCCTTGTACAGCGCAGGCAGATAAGCCTGCATGGTGAGCTGCACCACTGTGACGAACGAGGCGATGATGACAATGAAGGCCGGGATACGCACCTTGTCGGGGATGAAGTTGCGCACCATAGCCACCACGATGTTCGACATCAGCAACACAAAGGTGGTGGCCAGCCCCATGCCGAGCCCATTGTAGGCCGAGGTGGTGGTGCCCAGCGTGGGACACATGCCCAGCACCTGAACGAACACCGCATTCTCGGCGATGAAACCTTTGGTAAAATTCTTCCACTGGTTCATTGTGCACCTCCTTTCGTGATCTCCAGGTTTTTGTAAGCGCGTTCCACCGCATCGCAGAAAGCGCGGGAGCTGATCGTCGAGGCGGTGATGGCGTCCACATCACCGCCGTCCTTGGTGACGGCCAGCTTGAAAGTCTTGGGGTTCTTCCCCTCGAACTGCAGCTCGAAGTCCGACTTGGCCGGATCCATCTTATCCCCCAGGCCGGGTGTCTCATTGTGTTCGAGGACGGCGATCTTGTGGATCGTACCGTCGGGCAGGAAACCCACCATCAGGCGGATCATGCCGCTGAAGCCCTTGGGGCTGAAAGTCTCCACGGCGATGCCGACGAGGCTGTCGCCCTTCCGGGCGGGGAAGAAGTAGAGGGTGTCGCCATCCACGGCTTTCTTGTACATCTCCTTCGCCGGTTCGTTGTCGAAGGGAGGCAGCACGCTGCGCAGGGCGGCATTCTGGCGCTCGGCTTTGGCCCGGGCAATGGGCTCCTTGGTCATCTCATAGACGAACCCCAGCACCGCCGAAGAGACCAGCGCCACCAGCGAGAGAGCCAGCAGCATGTTCAGGAACGTCGATTCTTTCTTAGCCATTTTTCTTTACCTCCCCGAACCTTTTGGGTTTGACATACAAGTTGATGAGGGGCACGAAAGCGTTCATGATCAGGATGGCGAACTGCACCCCCTCGGGATAGGCACCCCAGCGGCGTATGATCACCGTCAGGAGGCCAATGCCGATGCCGTACCACACCATCCCGCGGTGGGTCATGGGTGAGGTGACGTAGTCGGTAGCCATGAAGATGGCCCCGAGCATCAGCCCTCCCGAAAGCAGATGAAACCACGGTGTGGCGTTGTGAGCAGGGTCGATGAGCCACAGGAGACCGCTGAAGAGGAAGACCGTCACGAAGATGGTCACGGGGATGTGCCAGGTGATGATCTTCTTCCACAGCAGATAGAGGAAGCCCAGCAGAAGGGCGACGGCGGCCACCTCGCCCAACGAACCGGGCATATGACCCATGAACATGTCCAGGTTGGGAGGCATCTGATCGGCCATGCGGCTGAGCGGCTCACCCTGCCGCAGCCCTTCCTTGAGGATGCCCAGAGGGGTGGCACCCGTCACGGCATCGGCAGTGGCAAAGCCCTTCGGCAGCGGCCAGGAGGTCATCTGCACGGGGAAAGAGATAAAGAGGAAAACACGACCCACCAACGCCGGGTTGAACGGGTTGGTGCCCAGCCCGCCGAACGACATCTTCCCCACCCCGATGGCCACGAGCACCCCCACGGCCAGCATCCACAGGGGGATGCTCACCGGCAGGGTGAAGGCCAGCAGCAGACCGGTCACCACAGCCGAGCCGTCGCGCACCGACGGGGTGCGCTTCAGCAGATACCGGGCGATAAGATACTCAAAGAGCACGGCAAAAAAGACCGACAGCAGGGGGACATACAGAGCCTCCCAGCCGAAGAACCATACGGAGGCCGCCCACGCAGGCAACAGCGCGATCACCACCCCGTACATCAAACGGGACGTGTTGTCACGGTCGTGCACATGCGGCGACATCGAAACGGTCAGAAGTTTATCCATGTTCACGTGTTTTTCCTTATTTCACTGCCTGTTTGGCCTGGCGGATCATCTCGCTCACCCGCAGCTTGTCGAGACGGATATAGTCGAGCAGCGGTCTGTCGGCAGGACAGATGTAACTGCATGATCCGCATTCGATGCAGTCCATGACCCTTTCGTCGCGTGCCCGCTCGAACATCTGACGGACCCCCAGGTCCATCAGCAGATAGGGCTCCAGCCCCATGGGACATACCGACACGCAGCGGGCGCAGCGTATGCAGGGCTGCACGGGGCGGCGGTGGGCCTCCTCGTCGGGGATGATGAGCACCCCCGAGGTGCCTTTGGTGACAGGGATATCGAGCTTGGAGACGGCCTTGCCCATCATGGGGCCGCCCAGCACCACCTTGCCCGTATCGTCGGGCAGGCCGCCGGCCGCCTCGATGAGCGCCGAGACCGGCGTGCCGATACGCACGAGGAAGTTGGAAGGCCGCTGCAGCGAGACACCCGTGACCGTCACCACCCGCTCGATGAGGGGTTTGTTCTTCTGCACCGCCTCATAAGCCGCCACCGTGGTCCCCACATTGTGCACCACGGCCCCCACATCGACGGGCAGCCCGCCCGAGGGCACCTCACGCCCCGTGATGGCCTTGATGAGCTGTTTCTCTCCCCCCTGCGGGTATTTCACCTTGAGGGGCTGCACCGTAATGCCTTTTTCTTCGCTCACCATCTGCGTCAGCAGGTCGATGGCATCGGGTTTGTTGCTCTCGATGCCTATGACGGCGTGTTCCACCCCCAGTGCTTTCATGAGGATGCGGGTGCCGACGATGAGCTCCGCAGGGCGTTCGAGCATCAGCCGGTGGTCGGCCGTGAGATAGGGCTCACACTCCACGCCGTTGATGATGAGGATCTCCGCCTTTTTGCCGCGGGGCACGTTGAGCTTGACGTGCGTGGGGAAGGTGGCGCCACCCATGCCGACGATGCCGGCTTCCCGGATGCGGTCGATGATCTCCTCGCGCGTGGCGGTGATCTCGCGCACCACCTCCTCGCTCCTGTCGATCTCAGGCAGCCAGTCGTCGCCTTCCACGTCGATGATCACCGAGGTGCGTTTGTATCCCGAGGCGTCGAAACGCTTGTCGATGCGGAACACCTTTCCCGAGACGGGGGAGTGGACATGGGCGGTGACGAAGCCGTTGCCGCGGGCCAGCAGCTGGCCCACCTTCACCTCGTCGCCGCGCTGCACCACCGGCTCGGCAGGAGCACCCAGATGCTGTACCACCGGCACCACCACCCGCGAGGGCAGAGACAACACCTCGATGGGACGGTCGGCCGAGAGCTTGTGCTCCGGCGGATGCACACCCCCCTTGGGGAACGTCTTTCTCTTCTGCACGGTCGTTTATCTTTTATCAGTTATCATCCTTTTTCTCCTGAGCAGCCTCCCCGTCGTGCTTCTTTTCCTGGGCTTTGTCATCCTTCTTTTCCGGGGTTTTCTCCTTTGCAGTGGTCTTCTCGGGCTTCGCTGCCACCGCTTTCTTCTCCGTGGCGCCCTCCTTCACCTCTTTTTTCCGCTCCTTGCGGGGCGGGAAGTTGATCTCGAGGATGGAATGGGTGGGGCACACCACCACGCACTTGCGGCACAGCTTGCATGCGTCGCTGTCGATGAAGGCCAGGTTGTTGCCCATGGTGATGGCATCGAACTCGCACACCTGGTAACATTTCGAGCAACCTATACAAGCCACGTCGCAGTACTGGCGGGCCACGCCGCCTTTCTCTTCGTTGATGCAGGCGACGTAGATCTTCCGGTCTTTTTTGTTGCGTTTGCGCAGTTCGATGATGTCGCGCGGGCAGGCTTCCACGCAGGCACCGCAGGCCACACAGTTCTCATCGATGACGTAGGGCAGGCCGGTCTTCTCGTCCATAAAGAGCGCCTCGAACTCACAAGCCTCCACACAGTCGCCCAGGCCGAGACAGCCATGCGGACAGTCGGTGTCGCCGGTGTAGAGGGCATGTTCAATGGCGCAGGAGGAAGGTCCCTCGAAACGGCTGGTGCGGGGACGATGCTCGAACGACCCCTGGCAGCGGATCACCGCCACGCGCGGCTCGGCCGTCACCGCCTCGAGACCCAGGATCTCGGCCACCTTGGCCATCACCTCATTGCCCCCCACCGGACAGTACAGGTCGTCCAGCGTGTCGGCCTTCACACACGCCTCGGCAAAAGGACGACAGCCGGGATAGCCGCAGCCGCCACAGTTGGCATGGGGCAGTACCTCCTCCACCTCGTCGATGCGGGGATCCTCCTCGACGCGGAACTTCTGCGCCACGAAATAGAGGATCACCGCCGCCAGCGCGCCCAGAAGCGTCAGGGTGAGGATCGTGTAAAGTACAATATCGCTCATACAGGTATCGGTTTGCTAATGGATGATCGAGAATCGGAACTGCCGCCGGATCCTTTTCCGGAAGAGATAAAGCAACAAATAATAAGGCACCAGCACAACGAAAGCCATCAATCCGGCCAACAGTTCATCGTCAGAAAGTTCGTAGGTGGTGAAGAAAGCGGCGAGGAGCGTTGCAAAAGGCAGCAGGTAGCCGTAGGTCAGGGCCTTCATGCCGAGCTCTCTGGCCAGGACGATGCGCACCTGCTCTCCCGGCCGCACCGGCCAGGAGGGCATGGCCACCTCCACCTCCTTGTCGGACATGTCAGCCGCCGAACAGATACCCTTCAGCTGGCAGTGCGCACAGGCCGAACGGGTCACGAACGAGACCCGTACCCGGCCATCCCGCACCTCACGAACCGTCCCTTCATGCTCAATGTACTGATGATCAGCCATATCCGGTCGTTCAGATCAGGCATGCACGAAAAATCACGTTTACAAGTATAATTTTTTTCGGCGAGGTATAAAATGCATTCTGCCGGCATCGTGTAATTTATTTTCGTTATAAATAACCCGCATACGCCGGTCAGCTGATGCGGCTCCAGTCCTTGTCGCGGTGCGAGAAGAGTCGCACGTTCTTCCGCAAAGGCCGGTTGGCGGGATGGTCGAGGGCAGGATCCTTTTCGAGGATCCTCTCGGCGGTGTCGCGTGCCAGCTGGAGGATCTGGCCGTCCTGCCCCAGGTTGGCAATGCGCAGGTCGAAGGGGATGCCGCTCTGCTGGGTGCCGTCGATGTCGCCGGGGCCCCGCATGCGCATGTCGGCGTCGGCGATAAGGAAGCCGTCGTTGGTCTCGACCATGATCTGCAGGCGCCGTCGCGCTTCGGCCGACAGCTTGTGCGAGGCCATGAGGATGCAGTACGACTGGCCGGCACCCCGTCCCACACGCCCCCGCAGCTGGTGCAACTGCGACAGACCGAAACGCTCGGCGCTCTCGATGACCATCACCGTGGCATTGGGCACATCCACCCCCACCTCGATGACCGTGGTGGCCACCATGATGTGATAGTCGCCCCGCAGAAAATGCTGCATCGAGGCCTCCTTCTCCTCGGGCTTCATCCGTCCGTGGACGACCCCCACGGCAAACTCGGGCGGCGGGAAAGCCCGCACGATGCTCTCGTAGCCGTCCTCCAGATCCTTGTAATCCATGGTCTCGCTCTCACTGATGAGAGGATAGACCACAAAGATCTGCCGCCCCTGACGTATCTGCTCGCGCATGAAGCCGAAGAGACGTTCCCTCTTGGAGTCGTTGAGGAGGATCGTCTTCACCGGTTTCCTTCCCGGCGGCATTTCGTCGATGACCGACACGTCAAGGTCGCCGTAGAGGGTCATGGCGAGGGTACGCGGAATGGGGGTGGCGGTCATCACCAGCACGTGGGGGGGAATGCCACCGCTTTTCTCCCAGAGACGGGCCCGCTGTGCCACCCCGAAACGGTGCTGCTCGTCGATGACGACGAACCCCAGACGGGCGAACTGCACCTCATCCTCGAGGAGGGCGTGAGTGCCGATGAGGATGTGGAGCTCCCCTTCCTGCAGACGCCGGTGTATCTCGCGCCGTTCGCTGCGTTTTGTCGAGCCGGTGAGCAGGGCCACCCCCACGCCCAGCCCCTCCACCCAGCGGCTGATGGTCTGGTAATGCTGCTGGGCGAGGATCTCGGTAGGGGCCATCAGGGCACTCTGGTAGCCGTTGTCGGCGGCGATGAGCATGGTCATCAGCGCCACCAGCGTCTTGCCGCTGCCCACATCTCCCTGCAGCAGCCGGTTCATCTGACGCCCCGACCCCAGGTCGTGGCGTATCTCCCGGATCACCCTCTTCTGCGCCCCCGTCAGCTCGAAGGTGAGCTTCTCGTGATAGAAACGGTTGAGATAATCGCCCACACGGCCGAAAACATACCCTTTCACCTCGCGGTTGCGGATGAGCTTCTGCCGGAGCAGCTGCAGCTGGATGAAGAAGAGCTCCTCGAACTTCAGCCGGAAACGGGCTCTTTCCAGCAGCTCAGCGCTCTCTGGGTAGTGGATGTTACGCAGCGCCTCACGCCGCCCCGGCAACTTCATCTCTTGCACCAAATAATCCGGCAGTGTCTCCTCAAGACGGGGCAACACCATCTTCAGCAGCGTAGCCTGCAGCTTGTGGATCACCCGCGAGGTGAGAAAACTGTTCTTGAGCTTCTCGGTGGTGCCGTAATGGGCCTGCAGGGAGGCATTGATCTTCTTCTCCGCTTTCTCCACCTCTTCCATCTCCGGATGGACCAGGTTGACATGATGGCCGAAACGCGACGGCTTCCCGAAAACGATGTATTCCTTTCCCTCCTTAAGCGAATCCCTGATCCAGGTGAGTCCTTTGAACCAGACCAGTTCGATGACGCCGGTCTCGTCGCGCAGGTCGGCCACGAAACGCCGCTGGCGCGGTGGGCCCAGCATGCGAAAGTTCTCCAGCCGGCCCCGCAGCTGGATGTGCGGCATCTCGGCACGCACCTCGGCCACTTTGTAAAAGCGGGTGCGGTCGATGTACTTGTACGGAAAATAGTAGAGCAGATCGAAATAGGTGCGTATGCCCAGCTCTTTCTCCAGCAGCTCGGCACGTTTGGGGCCCACCCCCGGCAGGTATTTGATCTCGGTGTTCAGGATCTGCTCCATCGGCATCTCTGAAAAATCACCGGAAATTTACGCAAAATCCTCCATCATCAAACCCTCCCTCCCCCGAGGTGAAGCAGCAGGATATGTTTACCTTTGCGGCGAGGGCAGCGATCATGGTGGTATATCCGTATGCACAATATCTTTTTTCTTTGCGCCGTGTCCGGCCTTCTTCCGCCGGTGCGGGGATGCTTGTGCGTCTGGCGGCGGCGGTGCGGGGCCGGTGTGATGCGGAGGCTCTGGCGGTGATGGCGGCGGCGCGGCGGCGTCTCCTTGCCGACACCACAGAGCTGTTGCTCCACGATCCGGGTGCGGGTCCGGGAGGGCGCGGCGGCGGGGTGCGCCGCAGCACGGTGGCGGCGGTGGCGCGCCGCTCGTCGGGGGCGGCAGCCTACCACCGGCTGTTGTGTCGTCTGGCGGAGCTGGCCGGCGACGGCATCATTCTCGAGCTGGGCACCGCCCTGGGGCTGGGCACCCTCGCCCTGGCCGCCGGCGCCCCCGCCGCCACCCTCCACACCATCGAAGGCGACCCCGCCCTGGCCCGCCGCGCCGCCACCCTCTTCCGGCAGCAAGGCCTCCGCCGCACCACCCTCCACACAAGCACCTTCGACGAGGTACTGCCCTCCCTGACACGCCGTCTGCCCCGCCTCGACCTGCTCTTCCTCGACGGTCACCACGAAAAGGACGCCACCCTCCGCTACTTCTCCCTCCTGTTGCCCCTGCTGCACCCCGAAAGCCTCGTCATCGTCGACGACATACGCTGGTCCCGGGGCATGTGGCAGGCGTGGCAGACGCTGCGCCGCCATCACCGCGTGACCGCCTCGGTCGACCTGCTGCGCATGGGCATCCTCCTCTTCGAGCCGGCCCCGCACCGCCGCCGCCTCACCTGGTGGCCTCACCTCTCCCACTGAATGACGAACGGTTTTTCTTTTCCGATTTTGCGACTATCTTTGTTTTCGATCCCACCCGGCGGGAATGAATCCGCCCCTGCGGATGTCAAAAAGACAACAACCTGCCGACATAAAGAACGACCATGGAACATGTCATCCAGTTACGGGACATCATCAAGAACTATTACGTGGGCACGGTGGTGGTGCGCGCCCTGCGGGGCGTGACCCTCGACATCCTGCGCAACGAATATGTGGCCATCATGGGTCCTTCGGGCTCGGGCAAGTCGACCATGATGAACATCCTCGGCTGTCTGGACACCCCCACGAAAGGAGAGTACTTCCTGAACGGTCAGGATGTGAGCCACATGGACGACGACCAGCTGGCCGAGATCAGGAACAAGGAGATCGGCTTTGTTTTCCAGACCTTCAACCTTTTGCCGCGATACACGGCACTGGAGAATGTGATGCTGCCTTTGATCTATGCCGGCATTCCCAAGCAGGACCGCATCCGCCGGGCCACGGAGGTGCTGGAGCAGGTAGGCCTGGGCGACCGCCTGGAACACCGTCCCAACGAGCTGTCGGGAGGACAACGGCAAAGGGTGGCCATCGCCCGTGCCATGGTCAACGACCCCTCCATCATCCTCGCCGACGAGCCCACGGGCAACCTCGACTCGAAAACCTCCCTCGACATCATGCGTCTTCTCGACAGGATCCACCGCGAAGGCAACACCGTCATCCTGGTGACCCACGAAGAAGAGATCGCCCTCCACGCCGAAAGGATCATCCGTCTGCGCGACGGCATGATCGAGTCGGACACCGTGAACCGGCAGCGCACACGCATCAACCAGTGATATTCCCGCCATGAAGATCTACACCCGCAAAGGCGACCGGGGCACCACCACTCTTCTCACGGGCGAGAGGGTGGCCAAGGACGATCCGCGTCTGGCAGCCTACGGCACCGTCGATGAGCTGGTCTCTTACACCGGGCTGCTGCGCGATCTGTGCCGCGACGACGGGCTCCGTGACATCCTCCTGGCCATCCAGCGCGACCTGATGACCGTCGCCTCCCGCCTGGCAGCCACCCGCCCCCTCCCCTCGCTGCCCGACCTGGCCGACGAACGCATCACCTTCCTCGAACAGGAGATCGACAGGATGAACGACGAGCTGCCCCCCCTGCGCTCGTTCATCATCCCCGGCGGCAGCCCCCTCTCCTCCCACTGTCACGTGGCCCGCACCATCTGCCGCCGCGCCGAAAGAGCCTGCGTCACCCTCCTGCACGAACAAACCTACGCTGAACAATTGGTACGATATTTGAACAGACTCTCCGACTACCTTTTCGTGATGGCAAGGTACCTGCTGCACCGTGAAGGAAAAGACGAAACTATCTGGTAATCAATCCAGTGAAAAAATTTCACTTTTATTGTTTTTGCAAATAAAATTTCTATATTTGCGAAATTTTAATAGAGACCTCTATTGTTAATCTCTTAACCTGTTTGGCCTATGTACTGGACACTGGAATTGGCGTCGAAGCTTGAGGATGCACCCTGGCCGGCCACCAAAGAGGAGCTGATCGATTTTGCGATCCGCTCGGGTGCACCGTTGGAGGTCATCGAAAACCTCCAGGAGATCGAAGATGAAGGAGAGGTTTATGAGAGCATCGAGGACATCTGGCCGGATTATCCGAGCAAGGATGATTTCTTTTTCAACGAAGACGAGTATTGAATCAGAGGGGAGCGGGCACAGCCCGCTCTTCTTTTATTTCCCTGACCGGTTCTTTTTCCCCATTTCTTTTTCTGATCACGTCGAGCGGTGAGGAAGGGCGCAGCTCCTCCAGCCAGCGGAAGCCTTTGAGGCGTTGTCCTTCCTGCCCCGGCGGGGGCGGAGGGTCGAGTGTCCCGTTGGGCGACTTGAGCATCTTGATACGCCGGATCCGGCGATCCTTCACATATATGACTATGTTCGAGCTTTCCGAATGGTTCACGCCGATGAGCCGGCCGTTGTCTTCGGCATAGTAGATGCTTTCGCCGTTGCCGTTCACATCGATGCGGTAAAGTTCGTTGGCACGGAAATGGCCGAACATCTTCTTCCCCTTGATCTGGTTGAACCGCAGCGAATCGTAGCGGGCGATGATCATGGCATTGCCGTACATCTCAAAACGGTCCATCACACCTTCGCGTGAGAAAAGGCTCATCTCACTGGCAAAAAGCTGGTTCTCGCCCGACCAGATGACGGGCCCGGTGAACAGCCGTATCACCGAGTCGGCGAACGAGTATGCCAGCGAATCGCATACCCCCTGCAGATCCTTGCGGTAAAAACGCACACCGTAATAGGCGCTCATCACCCGGTTTCCGGCGGTATCGAGGAAAGAACGCAGGGTGTCGGCATGCAGATAGAGCGTGTCGCCCTGCTCGTCGTACTGCCGGAACAGCGTCCCGCCGGTCATCAGCGTGCGCTCGGGCTGTTCATAGTACAACGCCATACGCCCGGTGAGGATGACCCGCCGCGTGGTGTCGACGATGACCGCATGCCCCGTGACACGGCCAAAGCCCGCCGCCCGCTCGTAAAAAATGGTATCCCCCCGCACCGTCCGCTCCGATGTGATGATCTCGGCCTGCCGCGCAAAAAGAAAAACCTCCCGCTGCCGGTCGTACCATCCCCCCTCGCAATACACCTCCATGCTGTCACCCAGGATGCGCGTGGGGCCGGCAAAGGTGGTGAGCCTCGTCTCGGTGTTGAAGATCATGCTGTCGGAAAAGATCTCATGATCCGGTGTCCTGATATGCACCTGCCCCTGAAAATAATAGTTCTTGCTGTTGCTGTAATAGTAACCTTTCCGGCTCTCGATACGGCTGCTGTCATCTTCGATGACCCCTCCCGTCAGGTAATAACCCACGTTGGTGTTCAGGTCGACGTTCAGGCGGTCGGTGGTGAGCTGCGAGTGAGGATCCCGGAGACGAACGTTCCCCTCCACAAAGGCGGTCCGGCGGTCGCCGTCGTAGCGGATGTAATCACCATAGAGAAAAAGCGTGTCGCCCTGGTTCAGCTCAACGTTCGAATAGGCTTCCACCACATTGGAGTCATCATACACCAGGGCGCTGTCGCAGGAGAGGATCACCTCCTGGTGTTTCAGCCGCACATGTCCTTCCAGACGTTTGAGACGGCGTTCCCTGTCGATGTTGAGTTCGTCGGCATGAAGGATCTCCACCCTGTTCTTGCGGGGTTTCTTTTCCCGGCTCTGCGCCGGCGCCACCCGAGGGAATGCCAGCAGCACCATCAGCAACAGGAGAGCAACACAGGAACGGCAAAAGGAGACCATGGGAGGAACGTTGATGATCACTTCAGCCAGTCATACTGGAAATGGCAGTCGCGGTACTCCTCATCCACCCGTATGTAGGTACTGGCCAGTTTGTCCTCGACCCATTCGTCGAACACTTTTTTCTGCTTCTCCAGCTTGGCCTTGCTGGCCAGCAACTCGTAATCGAGTTCCAGGTTGGCACGGTGGGCCGGGATCACCCGCTTGAGTTTGATGATCTTGAAGACCGTGTTGCCGGCCTCGTCGATGTACTGAAAGGGATCCGAGATCTCTCCTTCCTTGAGGCTGGCCACCACCTGGCCCGTTTTTTTGTCGAACTGGCTCATCTCCCACCGGGGTTCACCTGTCATGGGGTTGAGCACCAGACCACCGGTGGTGCGTGTCTGCTCATCTTCGGAATAGAGAAGAGCGGCTTTCTCGAAGGTGAGTGAGTCGATGCGTATCTGTCGGGCGATGCTGTCGAGCAGTTCATGGGCACGCCGGATCGCCTCGGCCGACAGCTTGGGCTTGATGAGGATATGCCGGACATTGATCCGGTCCTCCTTGCGGTCGATGAGCTGGATAAGATGATACCCGAACCGGGTTTCCACGATCTGCGACACCTGTCCTTTTTTCAGCGAGAAAGCCACCCGGGCAAAATCCTTGTCCAGGTCGGCCTTGGCCGTATAGCCCAGCTCTCCCCCCCGGCGTGCCGTACCCGGGTCCTCGGAATAGAGGATGGCCAGGGTGGAGAAACGCTCTCCCTCGAGGATGCGCTTGCGCAGGTCGAGCAATTTCTGCCGCGCCGCCAGCTTGGCCTCCTCCGAATAAGGGGGATTGATCTGTATCTGCTGGATCACGAACTGCTCGGGGATCATGGGAAGACTGTCCTTGGGAAGCTTGCGGTAGTAAGCCTTCACCTCGGCCGGGGTCATCGTGACATCCTTGATGATGTTCTCCTGCTCCATCCCGGCCAGGAGTTGCTCACGTACCCCCTCCCTCAGATCGTCCTTGATCTCCAGGATGCTTTTCTGGTAATATTTCTCCAGAGCCTCCTTCGACCCCACCATCTGGATGAACCGCTGCAGCCGGGCATCCAGCTGACGTTCCACATCGGCAGCATCTACCTGCAGACTGTCCAGCTTGGCCTGATGCAACAGCAGTTTCTGTACCATGACATCTTCCAGGATGCGGCAACGGCTGTCATGCCCCGGCGGCACCAGCCCCTGACGACGCATCTGATCATACTGCATCTGCACATCCGACTCCAGGATGATGTTCTCCCCGACGATCGCCACGATCTTATCGACGATCATCCGCTGGGGCTGGGCCCATACTCCCCATGCCACCAGCCACAACATCATCAGCCCCAGACCTCGCCTCACCGTCTTTTCCATCAGGTTCTATTTATAGATCTCGAATTTCTTTCCATTCAACGCCTCCAGGTAGATATTATTTTCAAGTTCCCTGAGGAATTTCATCTTCCGCTCATTGAGCAGGGTACGCACGATCTCTTTCCGTACATATTCGAGCGGGGCGGTCGTGCCGCGCAACAGGTACTCGTGGATACGTACGAAATAGTGGGCCACGCTGTCGCTCACCTCGATGTAATGATTATACCGCAGATAACGCTCCTGGTTGGTCACCTTCAAGGGCATCTGCTCCAGCAAAAAATCAAACGGTACCCACTGATCCTCAAAATCGTCGAACTTCATCGCATACTGATAGCAGTAGTTCTCCAGTTTCTTCATGTCGCTCTCCCTGTTCGAACGGTACCAGCGTCGCACCTGGTCGATCTTGGGAGCCGAAAGCGGCAGCTTGATGAACAACACCTTCACAATGTTCTCGTCCAGGCTGAACAGCTCCTGATGTTCGTTGTAGAACTGTTCGATGAGCGTATCCTCGACGATGGTATCGAGTTTCTGCAGGATGAGTGCCTGTTCATAGCGATAGACCATCAGGTCGTTGCGGGTATGTTCCACCTGACGTTCCACGGCTTTTTTCTCTTCGGGAGGAAGGTATTTCCGGGCTTTCTCCACGATGAGCTGTTCGTGCACCCACAAACGCACGTAGTTGTCCACGTACTTGATACTGTCCTCGGGAGACATCTCGGTAAGGAACGAGACCGGTATGTCTTCTTTGTAGAGATAGGTCTCGCCCACGCGTGCCAAGGGTGTTTTCTGTGCCGGCATCTCCACCTGCCGGCAGCCGTCTGCCAGCCACACGTACAGCACGACCCCCAGGGACAGTCCCATGAGCCGCAGCAGCCGGGACCTGTGGTATCTGACACCTTCCATCATTGTCGCTTTTTCGTTGCAGCCTCCAGCTCTTTTTTCAGGAGATCGAACACCTCCCGGTTCACCTTCACGGGATAACGCTGCTTCAGCTCTTGCAGCCACTGTTTCTCAAGATAATCCTGATAGTCGGAGGTGACCACTCCCAGCACCTCGCCAAGGGGTTTCGGCTGGGGCGGGAGGATCGTCTCAACCCAACGGACGACCGTCTTCCCGTTATGGTCTTCCACCGTCACGGCTCCTTTCTCCCATGCCAGTCCCTGCAGCACATCCTTCCCCTCGCGGCTCAGGGTGTCCGCCGGCAGCATCTTCACCGTCCGACCGAACTTATCGGCCACGGTCCGCAATGAACGACCTTTCCGCAATGCTTTCCTGATCTCTTTCTCCACACGTGCCACACGCGAAGCATCGAGCACTTCCATGCCTCCCACCACCATCTTCTCCGGCGTCATGTAACGCGTGCGATGCTCCTCGTAAAACTTACGCAAACCGGCCGTGTCCTCCACCGCCTTCGACCATACCTTGTCGTCCATGATGTCGAACATCAGGATCCCCTCCGCATATTCCTTCATCAGCGACCCGAACTCGGGATACTCCTCTTCCAGATGAGCCTTCCGGTATTCGAGCATTTTCTGCAAGGCAAACTTCTCAAAATGTTTCTTCACAAAAGCATCCGCAGGCTGATCATCCCGGATATAGACCTTCTGCATGTACTGATAGAAATCCTTGAACGGCACTTTCAGTGAACGGAACGTAAAGACCGGCGTTTCGCCTGTTCCCTCGGGGAAAGACCAGACAAGATGATGTTTCTCAATGGTGGCCTGGGCTGCATACTGCTCCAGAAGAGCCGTATCCGCCCATGCATGTGATCTTTTCATTTGCTCCAGAAGATATCGATCGCGGACGATCCTGAGACGATCGGAACGTTTCACCTTTTTCCGGATCTCCGGTTCCATCTCCTGGAAAGTACCCAACGGCTTTTTGTCAAGCAGTTTGATGATATGCCAGCCATAAGGGGTCCGTACCGGCCCTGAAAGTTCCCCTTTTTCCTTAAGGGCAAATGCCGCATCAGCAAAGTCGGGGATCATCCGTCCGGGGCCGAACCAGGGAAGAACACCCCCTTTCCGTGCGGTACCGTAGTCCTGGGAATACTTTTGGGCCATCTCCGAAAAATCAGCACCGTTTCTCAGTTTGTCCAGTATCATGTTAATGGTATCCCTGGCAGCCTTCTTCTGTTGTTCCGAAGCATTCGGCGGCACGGCGATCATGATATGTGCCACATGCACCTGCCCGGGGTTGGGTTGGATGCTGTCCAGGCGTATCAGATGATAGCCGAAGCGTGTCCGCACCGGCATCGAGAGCTCGCCCGGTTTCAGATGATAGGCTGCCGTCTCAAAAGGGTAGACCATCTGGAAGGCGGTGAAATAGCCGATGTGGCCGCCGTTGGTCTTGGCCGAAGGATCGTCCGAGACGGCCCGCGCCATCTCCCCGAAAGAAACTCCCGCCACCAGCTTTTTCCGGATCTCCATGATCTTGTTCCATGCTTCCGTGGTATCCTCGTCGGGCCCCACACGCACCAGAATATGATAGACATCCAGCTCTTTTGTCAAACGTTCATACCCCTCCCGGACCAGCGAATCCAGGATAGCGGGATCCACCAGATAAGGCCCGGCCAGCTGCGAACGGTACCGTGCCAGCTCCTGACGGTAGCTCTTCAACGTGTCGTAACCCGCTTCCCTGGCCGCATGGACCTTCAGCTTGAAGTTGATATACAGCTGCAGATACTCCTCCGGGCTCTGGTAGTTCTCACCCGTCTGGTCGAGGTTTTTCAGGTACATCCTGCGGAACTCTCCCACGGTGACCGTGTCGCCGTCGACGGTGAAGAGCACCGCCCGGTCATCCACCTGGGCGGTGAGGGGCACCAGGCCTCCCAGCAACAGGAACATCAGTATCGTCAGGGTGCGTACCATGGTCAAACTTTTTTGGGCGGATCACATCTCACGTGAATAGTTCGGTGCTTCGCGGGTGATGGTGATGTCGTGGGGATGGCTCTCGATGACGGCGGCCTGGCTGATCTTGATGAAACGGGCCTTCTTCAGATCGGCGATGGTGGCCGCGCCGCAGTAGCCCATGCCGGCCCGCAGGCCGCCGATGAGCTGGAAGACCACCTCGTCGAGGCTGCCCTTGTATGGCACACGGGCGGCGATGCCCTCCGGCACCAGCTTTTTGATATCCTCTTCCACATCCTGGAAATAGCGGTCTTTCGATCCTTTCTGCATCGCCTCGATGGAGCCCATGCCGCGGTACGACTTGAACTTCCGGCCGTTGTAGATGATCGTTTCGCCGGGCGACTCTTCCACGCCGGCGAAGAGCGAGCCGGCCATGACCACCGAGGCGCCGGCGGCCAGGGCCTTGACGATGTCGCCCGAATAACGGATGCCGCCGTCGGCGATGACGGGGATATCGCTCCCCTCGAGGGCCGTGGCCACGTCCATGATGGCTGTCAGCTGGGGCACGCCCACACCGGCGATGATGCGGGTGGTACAGATCGACCCCGGGCCGATACCCACCTTCACCGCGTCGGCACCCGCTTCGGCCAGGGCCAGCGCCCCCTCGGCCGTACCCACGTTGCCCGCCACCAGGTCGACATGCGGGAAAGCCTCCTTGACCCGCCGCACCATCTCGATCACGCCACGCGTATGGCCGTGGGCCGTGTCGATGACCAGCGCATCCACATCCTCCTCCACCAGCGCCGCCGCCCGCTCCAGCGTGTCGGCAGCTATGCCCAGCGCCGCCGCCACACGCAGACGCCCTTTGCTGTCCTTGCACGAGTTGGGACGGTCCTTCGCCTTCGTGATGTCCTTGTAGGTCACCAGCCCCACCAGCCGGTTCTTCTTGTCGACAATAGGCAGCTTCTCGATCTTGTGCTCCTGCAGGATCTGCGCCGCCTCGGCCAGATCGATGCTATCGTTGGTGGTCACCAGCTTCTCATGCGTCATCACCTCCCGCACACGACGATGACCGTCTTTCTCGAAACGCAGGTCGCGGTTGGTGACGATGCCGATGAGCACCTTCTCCTCATCCACCACGGGGATGCCGCCGATGCCATATTCATGCATCAGGTGCAACGCCTCGGCTACCGTACTGTCCGGACCGATGGTGATGGGGTCGATGATCATGAAATTCTCGGCCCGCTTCACCTTACGCACCTGACGTGCCTGCTCCTCAGGCGGCATGTTCTTGTGGATCACACCCACCCCCCCCTCACGGGCAATGGCGATCGCCATCTCCGCCTCGGTGACCGTGTCCATGGCAGCCGTCACCACCGGGATGTTCAGCTCAATGTGACGTGAAAAACGGGTGCGGGTGCTCACCTCCCGCGGCAACACCTCCGAATAGGCAGGGACCAGCAATACGTCATCGAACGTGATCCCCTCATTTATAAGACGTTCTTTGGGAAAAGGCATTCCTTCGAATTTTGTTAAATTTAAAGGTCGCAAATTACAAAAAATTAACGGACAGAAGGGTTCCCATGGGCAAAAAAACCGAGGCTTCCGACCTCTACCACCAGATCCTGGAAAGATACTGGGGCTATACCCGTTTCCGTCCGTTGCAGGAGGAGATCATCTTCTCTGTGGCCAACGGTCATGACACGCTGGCCTTGATGCCCACGGGCGGCGGCAAGTCGGTCACTTTCCAGGTCCCTGCCCTGGCCAAGGAAGGCATCTGTCTGGTGATCACCCCTCTGATCGCCCTGATGAAAGACCAGGTGGCACGCCTCCGCAAGATGGACATCAAGGCTGCCGCCATCTTTTCGGGCATGACACGCGAGGAGATCGACATCACCCTCGACAATTGCATCTACGGCGACTACAAGTTCCTCTACGTCTCTCCCGAACGGCTGACGAGCGATCTGTTCCGTGTGCGTGTGGAGCGGATGAACGTCAATCTCATCACCGTCGACGAGGCCCATTGCATCTCGCAGTGGGGGTATGATTTCCGTCCCTCGTACCTGCGCATCGCCGCCTTGCGGGAGCTGCTGCCCGAAGTGCCGGTACTGGCCCTCACCGCCACCGCCACCCCCGACGTGGTCGACGACATCCAGGAGAAGCTGCTCTTCCGCAGGAAGAACGTCCTGCGCAGCTCTTTCTTCCGCAGCAACCTGGCCTATGTGGTGCGCCATACCGACGACAAGGAGGGTTACCTCCTGCAGACCCTCTCGAAGGTGAAGGGTCAGGGCATCGTGTATGTGCGCACTCGCAAATATGCCCGTGACCTCACCCTCACGCTGCGCGAGCACGGCCTCTCGGCCGACCTCTATCACGCCGGGCTGAGCCATGAGCTGCGCGACGCCAAACAGGAGGCCTGGACACGCGGCACCACCCGCATCATCGTAGCCACCAACGCCTTCGGCATGGGCATCGACAAACCCGACGTGCGCTTCGTCATCCACATGGACCCGCCCGACTCGCTCGAGGCTTACTTCCAGGAAGCCGGCCGTGCCGGCCGCGACGGAAAAAAAGCCTGGGCCGTCCTCCTCTTCCACGAGGCCGACGAACAACGCTTCACCCGCCGCGCCCGCACCAACTTCCCCGAAATCGACGAGATCAAAAGGGTCTACGAAGCCCTCGGCAACTACTTCCAGCTGCCTGTCGGCGCGGGAAAGAACATGGCTTTCGACTTCGACCTCAGCGACTTCGTCAGCCGATACCATTTCAACGTCCTCACCGCATACAACAGCCTCAAGATCCTCGAACGGGAAGGCTACATCGAGTTCGCCGAGGATGTGCACAACCCGTCGCGTGTCCACTTCACCGTCAACCGCGACGAACTGTACAAGTTCCAGATCGCCAACGAGAAATTCGACGCCTTCATCAAGCTGCTCCTGCGCACCTACACCGGCCTGTTCACCGAATACGTCCCCATCCGCGAAGAACAGCTGGCCCGTCAGGCCGGGGTGCCCGCCGAGACCATCGTCACCTACCTGAAAAGGCTCAGCCAGCTCCACATCATCCGCTACATCCCCGGACGGGAAAGCCCGATGATCATTTTCACCGAGGAAAGGCTCGACAACAAGAACCTCCGCATCTCAAGGGAACATTACGCCCTGAGGAAAGAGATCTACCAAAAGAAACAGGCGAAGGTGGTGGAGTATGCCCGTAACAGCACGCTCTGCCGCAGCCGCTTCCTCCTCTCCTATTTCGGCGAGGAGAACTCTCCCGAATGCGGCATCTGTGACATCTGCCGGACAAAAAAAGAGAAGGCAGACTCTCCGGACGAGGATACCGTCACCCTTTACCGTGCCGTGGTGCGCCTGCTCGACGACCATCCGGAAGGGCTCCCACCCGACCGGCTGGCCACGCTCGAGGTGCTGCCGCCGGAACGCCACCGGCAGGCCCTTCGCCGTCTCACAGACAACGGCTACCTCACCGTCAACCCCGCCACGGGAAAAGTAAAAAAAGGCAAAAAAAGCCTATGATTTGCGTAACTTTGTATCTCACACGACAAGGCACATATCATGGACCAGGATCTTCAGGAACAGCCGCTCTACTCACAGGAGGTGATCACATTCGTCAAACTGGCGGCAGCTTACTGCGCCCTGCTTGAGCAGGGTAGCGACAAACCCCGCAAGGAGTGGTTCGGCGAGCTGCGCGACCTGCTCGCCGGCCTCTACGTCCAGGCCCTGCGCCTGCCCGCCGTCGAACCGCAATACCCCGAAGGTAACCGGAAATTCGTCACCGAAACGGAATACAATACCATCCTGCAGGCCGTCCGCAGAAAAGCAGGCCGGTGGGACGAATACCCCGAGGTGTACGACCCCAACAACCCCATCGAAGAACAGGACATCACCGCCCGCATCTCCGAGGACTGCGCCGACATCTACCAGGACATGAAGGATTTTATCACCCTCTTCCAGGTAGGCAGTTACGAGGTGATGAACGACGCCCTGTGGGAGGTGCGGGAGAACTTCGACAGATACTGGGGCCAGAAACTGCTCAACGTCCTGCGCACCATCCACCGTCTGCTCACCCATGCCGACCTCAGCAAAGAGGACGACGGGAACACAGAAGAGAACCCGCCGGCACGCGACACCTCCGAATGGATCTTCACCCGCCGCAGGAAAGAATGGGGCTACGACGAGGAATGAAAGGTCATTGCCCCGTATTGAAATTGAAGGTAGCCCCGAAATAGAGGTTGATGTTGTTGATCACCGTCTGTACCACGGGCTGCGGCGTCCCCACCAGCGGCATCCCTACCTCTTCGTTGTATTCCTGCGGATCGGTGAGATTGGCGAACTGCTCCTGGCCCGCCTCACGCCCCACCGAATACTGCAATCCCATGATGATGTCCTGCTCCCTGAAGGTGAAGATCACCCCCCCGCTGAAACGGTAAATATCGATCGTGAGGCCTTTGATCTTCTTGGCATCCTCAAAGGGGGAAAGATCGAGGTCCTTGCGCGCGTTGAAGTCGGTGCGGAAGCCCCCCATCAGCTGCAGATTATCCCTGATGAAGATGTTGTATCCCGCCGCCACGTTGAACACGGCCCTGCCTCCCGAGACGAACGTGAGCCACTCCCTCCCCTGCAGGGAAGGCCACTCCTCATCGGCTTCCACAACGCGATAGGGGGCCATCGAGGCAAAATACTCGCCCGTAACATAAAGCACCTGCTTGCGTGGCGTAGGCAGCCGGCAAGTGGCTCCCACCGCCACCGAGAGAGGCGACCGCAGGTTCACCGTCACATCCTTTTTCTCCTTGTAATCCACCCAGTCGAGGTCGGGCAGCATGCCCGAACCGTCCGGGGCGGTGATGTTGGCCCGGCTGCGCCGCCGCGCCACCCGCTTGCCGTCGGCCCACACATTCACCGAAGGCGTGGTGAAAGACAAGCCCAGCCCCAGACGATCACTGTGGTAGAACAACCCTCCCTTCCACAGCAAACGGTAATTGTTGAAATGAATGTAATCCATCTCCTCATATCGTGCCGAATAATAAGGCACAGGCCCCGACGGCGTCTCCACCGTGTCGGAGAGCGGCATCGCCGAAAGATCCAGAAGATAACGGTACTCCAGCACGCGGATGGGGATCATCATACTCAACCCCGCTTTCCAGCGGGCAGAGATCCGGTACGACACCCCCGCCCCTATCCAGTCGTCACGGTAACGGTCGGAATACTGGAAACGCGCAAAATAACGCTCCTCCCCCGTAAGACGGGTCAACACATCCGTCTGCATGTCGAGCGAACTGTTCAGGTCGATCCGGTAGTTCTCGTTGTTCAGGAAAGCAAACTCCACCATCCAGCGGTGATGCGGACGCATCATGTAAGAGATGAAACGCGGCTCCACAAGGAACTGCTGGTTCGACAGATCAACCCCCTCTCCCAGCGCATCCCGGATGTTGTAAAGGTTCACCGAAAAAAGACTGGCATGGATCGACAGCTGGGAGTTGCTCTTCTCGCCGATGACCGCCGGGTTGTAATAGATGGCCGAAGGGCCTGCCCCGCCACCCACCACAGCACCCGAGACCAGCGACGACTCTTCGTTGAAGTTACGGGCCCAGTAGTTATACGACTGTCCCCCCGCTGTCATCATGAACGTCCCCGAGAGTATCACCGTCAACAACGCCCTGTGTCGTATGTTCCGTTTTTTCACCACAGCCCGTCAGGTTTGCCTGCAACAAATTAACAATATTTTTCCTTTCTCACTGACCTTGGGTGTTTCGTTCCCCTTCGCCTCCTTTTTTTGTAACTTCGTCCCCATGCGTTATCCTGATTTACGGCGATCTCTCCGGGCGTGGCCGGCGGCGGGGCGGCTGTGGCCTTTGCTGGTCACCGGCGGGCTGGCGTTGTTGTTGTGGCTGGTGGTGCCCGGCGTGCCGTCACGGCAGCTCCCCGCGCTGGTCGACCGTGATACGCTCTTCACCCTGGCGGGCCTGCTGATGATCACCGGCGCCATACGCCTCAGCGGCTTCTTCGACGCCCTGGCCTGTCATCTGGCGCACCGCATCACCTCGCTGCGTCTCCTCGCCCTTTTTCTGGTGGTGCTGGCAGCCCTCCTGGCCACCTTCCTCACCAACGACATCGCCCTCTTCATCGTCGTGCCGCTCACCCTCAGCTTGGAGCGTTATGTGCGGGGTCACCTCACCCTGCTGGTCCTCCTCGAGGCGCTGGCCGTCAACGCCGGCTCGGCCCTCACCCCCATCGGCAACCCGCAGAACATCTTCCTCTGGCACCGGTGGGATCTCTCCTTCCCGCTTTTTGTGGTGCGTATGGCCCCGCTGGTGGCGGTGCTGACGGCCTGGCTGCTGGGGGCCACCCTCCTGCTGTTCCGCGGGACGGTGCCCGCCGCCGGCCACGCCGCCGACCGCGTCACCGTCGACCGGCGGCTCTTTCTCCTCTCTCTGCTGCTGCTGGCCGCCTTCGTCACGGCCGTCGAGCTCGACCTCGAGGCGCCGGCCCTGCTCCTCCTCCTGCTCATCTACCTCGCCGTCGCCCCCCGCGTGGTGCGCACCACCGACTGGGGTCTGCTGCTCCTCTTCCTCTTCCTGTTCCTCGACACCGGTCTGCTGGTGCGTCTGCCGGCCGCCGACCGTCTCCTGGCCTCGCTGCCGCTCGACACCCCCACGGGCCTCTTCTTCTCCGGCGCTTTACTCTCACAGCTCGTCAGCAACGTGCCGGCCACGCTGCTGCTCACCCCCTACACCTCCGACCTGCACACCCTCACCTGGGCCGTCAACGCCGGCGGCAACGGCACCCTCGTGGCCTCCTTCGCCAACATCATCGCCCTGCGCTACCTCCACGGACGTCACGCCCTGCGATCCTTCCACCTCCTCTCCATCCCTTTCCTCCTTGTCACCCTCCTCACCGTATGGCTCCTCTTCTTCTGAAACGTTGCTTTTCTCCCGGCATATCCTTATCTTTAAGAAGCCAAACCCTCCCGTCATGGAACCGGTACGCTATTGTCTGGAATGCGGTGAGCCCCTGCACGGCCGCGCGGACAAGAAGTTCTGTTCCGACCAGTGCCGCACCACCTACCACAACCGCCTGCATGCCGAGTCGAACAAATACATCCGCCGCATCAACGCCATCCTGAAAAAGAACCGCAACATTCTGGCGGCGCTCAACCCCGGCGGCAAGGCCAAGGTGCACAAGGAGCAGCTCCTGCAGAAAGGGTTCAACTTCAACTACCACACCAACATCTACGAGACCCGCAACGGCAGCCGCTACTTCTTCTGTTACGACATGGGCTACCTGCCCCTGAAGAACGACATGTATTTCCTCGTCCACCGGCAGGAATACATCGGCTGACCGGCCGGGACGTACGATCCCCGCCCGGGGACACTTCATTCTGCCCGGCGCTCTTCTCTTCCGTCAGCTTCGGGGCTGTACGGTGTTCCGTCACTCTTTCAGGATGGCGAGTGTGGCGCCGTAGCCGTACTCCTTGAAGGGAGCGTCGCGGTAGGTGATGCCGCGCTTGTCGAGATGTTTGCGTATCTCTTTCTTCAGACGTCCCTGGCCCAGTCCGTGGATGAAGACGATCTTTTTCCTTCCGCTGCGGAGGGCTCCCTCGAGGGCCACTTCAAAGCGGGCCAGCTGCACCTCCAGGATCTCGCCGTTCGACATGCCCGAGCTGTCCTCCACAATCGCCTCGATGTGCAGGTCGACCTCCTCGACGGGTTCGTTCCCCGCCACCTGGGGCCGTATCATCACCTTGCGCCGGTACGGCCGCACATCGCCTTTACTCCTGACCACCTCGGCCTTTTGCTCCTCGCTCACCTCCGGGGCGGGGTGCACCTGCGGCATCAGCGATACCAGCCAGGCTTTTTCGTCGAAGTAGGGGTTGTCGCGGAACTCACGTGCCCGCGGCACGGCCGTGACGCCGAAGGGTATCTGCCTGTCGAGCGGGGGCCGCGGCACAAAACGCCGTCCGCTGTACAACAGACACTGCACATACAACACCTGTTCCCCTTCGGGCAGCAGCTCGGCCAGGAGGTACTTCGTCCCCGCCTCCAGCTCGCCCCGCTCCAGCACCTGCGCCTCGGCAGGGCCTTTCATCCGGCCAAAGAGGAACATCAGATCGTAGGCACTGTCGTTGATGAGGTAGAAGGCGAAGCGCTCGCCCTGCTGCACCACCCCCACCAGCACCTCGGTGGACCCTTCGCTGCCTGCCGGCGGAGCGTCCTCCCGCTCCTCGGCGACAGTAGACCCCTCCTCAGCCGCAGACGCCTCCCCCACCCGGCGCTCCTCCGCCTGCAGCATCTCCTCCTGCGAATACATCTCCGTATGCATCAGGTCGGAAGGATAGACCGGCCGCTCAAAGCCGTCGGAAGTCTCCACATAGACCAGACCTTTCCCGTCGACACGCGTCACCACGCCCATCCCGGGCTCATCCTTGAACTTCACCTTGTCTCCCGGTCGGAACCTCATGATCATAGCTTTTATGCAAAAATACTAATTTTGCCGGGCACAGGTGCTCTGTCACCCACAACATGCCGAGCGATGAACATTCCCGACACCGATCCTTCGCTTTACAGCTACGATCTCCCCGAGGATCGCATCGCCCGCTATCCTCTTCCGCGGCGTGACGAGGCCAGGCTGCTGGTGTACCGCGGAGGAGAGATCTCCGACCACATCTTCCGGGAGCTGCCGGCGTTGCTGGATGACGACGATCTGCTGGTGGTCAACGACACGAAGGTGATCCGGGCCCGTCTGCTGTTCCGCCGTCCCACGGGTGCCCGCATCGAGATCTTCTGCCTGGAGCCGCTGGAGCCGCGCTCCTACGACGAGGTGTTCGCCTCCCCGGGGCCGGTGGTGTGGGAGTGTCTGGTGGGCAACAACCGCCGCTGGAAGGAGGAGGAGCTCACCGCCACGCTGCAGGTGGCAGGACGCGACGTGCGTTTCTCGGCCGTGCGTCTGCGGCGCCGCGACAACACCTTCCACATCCGTTTCTCGTGGGATGCGCCGGACATCACCTTCGGACAGCTGCTCGACGCTGCCGGCAGGATCCCCATCCCGCCCTATCTGAAACGGGAGAGCGAGCCCTCCGACCAGACCGACTACCAGACCGTCTATGCCCGGCGCGACGGCTCGGTGGCGGCGCCCACCGCCGGCCTGCACTTCACCGACGCCATGCTGCGGGAGCTGCGCCGCCAGGGACGGCTGCGCGAGGTGACCCTCCACGTGGGCGCCGGCACCTTCCGCCCTATCAGCAGCAGCACCATCCGCGCCCATGAGATGCATACCGAGCATTTCTCCGCAGGACGCCGGCTGCTGGAGACCCTCGCCCACGCCCGCCACCGCATCATCGCCGTGGGCACCACCAGCGTGCGTACCCTCGAGAGCCTCTACTGGCTGGCCCTACGCCTCCACCGGGAAAAAGAGTTGCCGCCCGAGCCCCTCGTGGGCCAGTGGGACCCCTACACCCGCAAAGCTACCCTCACACCCGCCGAGGCGGCCACCCTCCTGCTCGAACACCTCGACCGCCGGGACGAGGACGAGCTGCACGGCGCCACCCGCCTCATGATCGTGCCGGGATACCGTTTCCGTTATGTCCGGGGGATGATCACCAACTTCCACATGCCCCGCAGCACCCTCCTCCTGCTCATCGCCGCCTTCACCGGCGACGACTGGCGCAGGATCTACGACCATGCCCTGCACCACGACTACCGTTTCCTCAGCTACGGCGACGCCTCCCTCCTGCTGCCTTAATCACCGTTGTCCATCGTCTCCTCATCCTCCTCCACGTAAGGGGCGTTCTCCTGATGGGTGTAGAAGATGCGTATCTGTGCCACATCACGCAGAAAATCGATCTTGCCGATCTCCACGCGGGTGATGTCCAGGCCTGTGCGCTCCCGCAGGTCGGCCAGCAGCTCCTCACGCCGCTCCGGCTTGATCAGATCGATACGCTCGTAAGTGATCGACTTGCGGCTCATCCTCGACGAGAACCAGAAATGCTCGCCGTACCAGGCCGCCACCAGCACGATCACATTGATGAAGAGGATCTCCGCATAGCTGATCTTCTTCGTCACCAGCGCATTGATCACCGACAGACCGATCACCAGGAAAAGATAGGTCATCTCCTTGATGGGGATCTGGGCCGTACGGAAGCGCAGAATGCCAAAGAGGGCGAAGAGTCCCAGCGCCACCCCCACCGAGAGATCCTTCACGTTGATGAGCATGTAGGTCATCAAGAAAAGGATGACGCTGATGAGCATGTAGTTGAAGAAATACTCCTTGCGCCGCGCCACGGGGAAATAGATCCGCCGCACCAGGATATAGACCACCAAGAGGTTGAAGGTGAAGCGGATGATCAGCTCCGTGAAGTCTTCGGGGTTGATCAGCTTGATGCCCAGGAAACGTAACGGTTCGTCAGCCGTCAGCAGCACTTGTGACAAGATCATGGCTTTCTGTTTTGAGTTTGCGTATGAGGGGTTTGAAACGGTTGTATTTCATCTGCGGATAAAGCAGGACGATGCCCGTGCAATATTTGCTGAAGCCCGAGGGGTTGATGCGGTAGTGTTGCAGCAGGCGGGTCATGGGCGAGGCATGTTTCCTGCCGGCATGTTTGATCTCCATCACCCCGAATCCGTGCAGCTGCACCTCATGTCCCCGCGCGCCGAAGCGCAGCCCGTGGTCCCAGGTGATGCGTTCGGTGCCGTCGGGTGAGGCGAGAGTGATCCTCGAGAAAGCCACCCGCAACACCGGAGATAACAGCCCGGGATCAAAAGGGGTAAGGCTCCGGATAAAACGCTGCGAGACCTCCGTGAGACGCTCCTCCTCGGCCGGACGTGCCACTCTTTTCTTCACCGTCCTGCCCTTGTTGCTCTTGTGTTTCACCTCCAGGTACACCTTGCCCGAGTGGATATAACGACGGAAACGCACCTTGTAACGGTCCCTGCGTCCGTTGTGGTGGGCCAGGTACATCGGCAGGCCGGGCAGATCCAGGTAGGTGGATACATAAGCATAGTCGCGCACCCCCTGCACCTCCAAAACCCGGTAATGATCACCGGCCTGCCGCAACAGCACCATGAACAGCTCCTCCGGCACATGATACTTCTCATCGTACCGGTCCTGCAGGTTGCCGCTCAGCTCGGCCAGCGTCACCGGCGCCAGCTCTTGCAGAAGTTCCGGCAAAGCCTTGTTCACAGATTCTCTATGTTCGTTCCCCGTTTTCACCTCACAGATTTTGCAAAAAACAAAAATACACTATCTTTCCCACAGGAAAACAAATAAATTTTTTGATCATGAAGAAATACGAATGCACCGTCTGCGGATACATTTACGATCCCGCCCAGGGCGATCCCGACAACGGCATCGCTCCCGGCACTCCTTTCGAGGATCTTCCGGACGACTGGACCTGCCCCGAGTGCGGGGTCACCAAGGATGATTTTGAACCTCTTGAGGAATGAACTGATCTTTTCTCATACGTTCTTCAGCACCTCCACCAGCAGATCCCAGAACCTTTGGGTAGAGGGAATATGGAGTCTCTCTTCCGGCGTATGGGCCCCGCGGATGGTGGGTCCGAAGGAGATCATGTCCATGGAGGGGTATTGTTCGAGGAAGAGACCGCATTCCAGTCCGGCATGGATGGCCTTGACCGCCGGTTCCCTGTGGAAAAGACGCTCGTAGCTTTCGCGTGTGATCCGCAGGATGCGGGAATCGGGGTTGGGTGTCCATCCGGGATAGCCGTCGCTGTGTTCCACCTCGGCGCCGGCAAGACGGAAGACGCTGGCCACGGTGGTGGCCATGACCATCTTTTCCGTTTCCAGTGAGCTGCGCTGGCTGGTACCTACGGTGATACGCCCCCCCTCCTGGTGTACCGTGGCCAGGTTGGTGGAGGTCTGCACCAGTCCTTCGATGGCGGGGCTCCAGGAGTAGACGCCGTGCCAGCAGCCCATAAGGGCACGCAGGATCTCCAGCTGCCGCACCTCGGGCATCACCTCGCCGGGCATCTCGCTCTCCTCCAGCTTCAGCAGCATATGAGGGTCGGTATGGGCATATTCACTGCGCACCGCCGCGGCGAACTCGTCGAAGAGATGCTCCAGCTCGGCCACCCTTCCCGTCGGCACCACAAAGAGGGCCTCCGCCTCGGGCGGGATGGCATTGCGCAAGGTGCCGCCCTTCAGACGCGAGAGACGCACCTCCAGCATCTCGGCAGCCTCCAGCAGGAAACGCGCCGCCACCTTGATGGCGTTGGCATGCCCCTTGTGTATCTCATCACCCGAATGGCCGCCGGTGAGACCGTTGACCACCAGACGGAAAGATCTCATGTTTTCCGGCACCCCCTCGTAATAGAGCTGAAAATGGGCGGTGGTGTCCATGCCGCCGGCACAGCCGATGAAGAGCTCCCCTTCATCCTCTGAGTCGAGGTTCAGCAGCATCCTGCCCTGCAGCCATCCGCCCCGCAGGTGACGTGCACCGGTCATGCCCGACTCCTCGTCGACGGTGAAGAGCGCCTCGAGAGGCGGGTGGGCCACCTCGCCGGAGGCCAGCACCGCCAGGGCCGCCGCCACACCGATGCCGTCGTCGGCACCCAAGGTGGTGCCCCGCGACCGGATCCACTCCCCCTCCACATAGGCAGGCACCGCATCCCGCTCACAGTCGAACCTCACCCCCGGCGCCACCGCACACACCATGTCCATATGGCTCTGCAACACCACCGGCGTGCGATCCTCCAGCCCCGAGGTGGCCCCCTTGCGGATCAACACATTGCCCACCTCATCGGTCAGGGTCTCCAAACCATGCGCCCGCCCGAACGACAACAAATAATCACGGATCTTCCCTTCCCGCTTCGAAGGACGGGGTATCTTCGTGATATCCTCAAAATATTTCCAGATCAAAAGATCTCCTATTTCACTGATTCTCATCTCTGTGCCTGGTTTCTTCCCGTATTTCCGAAACAGATCCCAAATGTAGATATTTTTTGAACATTTCCGGCATGTTTGACAACAACCTCTCCCCGGGCCGGAACCGGATCATTCCTTCAGCGCCGGATGTTTTCGTTGCGGGATTTTGGTTATTTTTATGCAGTGAAACAATTTTTATACATTGAACGAACCAAAACACCAGGCACATGGCAAAACACACGATCGTGACCATGCCCGGCGACGGGATCGGCGGCATCGTCCTGAACGAGAGTCTGCGGGTCCTGGAGGCGGCCGGCTTTGATGCGGAATACGTCCATGCCGATATCGGCTGGGAGTTCTGGAAAAAAGAGGGCAATCCTTTGCCGCAGCGCACCCTTGATCTGATCGCGAAGCACAAGATCGGTCTTTTCGGGGCCATCACCTCGAAACCCAAGGACGAGGCGGCGCGTGAGCTGGATCCTTCGCTGCAGGGCAAGGGGCTGGTCTATTCCAGTCCCATCGTGGGGCTGCGTCAGCACTTCAACCTCGATGTCTGCATCCGGCCCTGTCGCAGCTATCAAGGCAACCCGCTCAACTTCATCCGTCGCGGTCCCGGCGGCACCATCGAAGAGCCGATGATCGACGTGGTCATCTTCCGTCAGAACACCGAAGGGCTTTATGGCGGCGTGGAATGGAGCGACCCGCCGGAGGAGGTGCACCGGGCGCTGATGACCCACCCCAAGTTCCGCAAGAACTTCGGCCACGTACCCAAGGAGGAGCTTTCCGTCTCGACGCGCATCTTCACCCGCCGCGCCACCGAGCGCATCCTGCGGGCCGCTTTCGAGTATGCCCGCGAGAACGGTTACCGTTCCGTCACCCTCGCCGAGAAACCCAACGTCATCCGTGAGACCTCCGGGATGATGTACCGCATGGCCAGGGAACTGCAGGCCGCCGACTATCCCGACATCGAGCTGTGGAACACCAACATCGACGCCCAGATGATGTGGCTCACCAAGAACCCCGAGCAGTACGGGGTGATCGTGGCAGGCAACATGTTCGGCGACATTGTCTCCGACGGTTTTGCTGGCCTCATCGGCGGGCTGGGTTTTGCCTGCAGCGCCCAGTTCAACAGCGAAGGCATCGGCATCTTCGAGCCCACGCACGGCTCGGCACCCAAGTATGCCGAATATCCCGTTTCCATCGTCAATCCCATCGCCATGATCGAGTCGGCCTGCATGATGCTCGACTTCATCGGCGAGAAGGAGACGGCCGCGCGCATCCGGCGGGCCATCGCCCGCGTCATCGCCGAGGGCAGGGTACGCACCTACGACATGCTCAAGCTGCCCGGCAGCCCCGACGTGATACAGCGGGGCGCCGCCTCCACGCAGCAGATGACCGACGAGATCATCCGCAAGCTGGACGAATGACGCGGGCGGACGCCCTTTCACACCACGCAAAAAAATACCGTCATGGACAAACTGAAAGAAGAGGTCTATCAGCTGTGGCCCGAGCTGGCCTGGATCGGGGACGAGGATCTGCGTGAGCGCACGGCCGCCACATGGCAGCTGGCCCTGGAGCGCAGCGTCCTCAGCGCCGCCGACCTGCACCGCATCCCCTTCACCCTGCTGGCAGGACCGGACATGAAGGTCTCCTTCATGGCCCACAAAAGGGCCGTGGTACACATCGCCCGCGAGAGCGGGGAGAAGATACGCGAGTTCTTCGGCGACGAGCTGCCTGTCGACATGGACGTGCTCATCGCCGGCGCCATCCTGGCTGATGTGGGCAAGCTGCTCGAATATGAGCTCGACGAGCAGGGCCGGGCGGTGCAGGGCACCTACGGCAAGTACCTGCGCCATCCCTTCTCGGGCGTGGCCCTGGCCGAAGCCTGCGGCGTACCCCCCGCCGTCTGCCACATCATCGCCACCCACGCCGCCGAAGGCGACCTGGTGAAACGTTCCACCGAAGCCTACATCGTCCACCACGCCGACTTCATGACCTTCCTCCCCTTCAAGGAAAGGCTCATCATCCCGCCGAAGAAGAAAGAAAAGGACCCGTAAATACCTATCCGTCATGTCATCCTCCCTGTTCGGTTCGTTGGCCTTCCGTTTCTCAGCGTCCCCGGAGCTGCTGGCCACTGAGGCACTGGGTTATATCCTTGATCATTCGGAACATGTCACCCGTGCTATGGGCACTCTGCTACGCTCTTTTCTTCCCGACGCGGAGGATGACCTTCACTTTCGCACGCAGGTGACCGGAGAAGATGACCGGGCCGTGCCCGACCTGATCGGGTTCGACAGTGACGACACACCCGTATGTATCCTGGAGGGTAAGTTCTGGGCCGGGCTCACCGCTCATCAACCTGTCACATATCTGCAACGTCTCCCGCCGGGGAGGGCGGCAGCTCTTCTTTTTGTGGCTCCCCGGCTGCGTCTTCCCACGTTATGGGGCGACCTGCTGGAACGCCTCCGCCACCAGGGTATGGAAGCCGAAGAACGGAGATCACCCGTCTCAGGCTCCCGCTTTGCCCGGATCACCTCCCATCATGCCCTTATCCTTCTTTCCTGGGACCAGTTGCTGGAATATTTGAGCGATGTGGCTCTGCAAGCCGGCGACCTTACAACCCGCGACGACCTCCGCCAGCTGAAAGGCCTTTGTGACAAGATCGATACGGAAGCCTTCATCCCCCTCCGCTCCGAAGAACTGACACCCTACATGGCCAAAAGATATATGGACTTCGTACAGCTTGTGGACGAACTCGCCCGGCTGGGCAAAGAACGAGGCTGGTTCAACACACGCGGACTGCGTGCAGCAGGTAACAGAATGGGTTACTCCCAGTACCTCCATTTCGGGAACATCCAGATCGCCCTGTCCTTCTCTCCCCCCTTCTGGTTCTCCCTGGCCAATACTCCTTTATGGATGCAGATCTATGGGGAGGAATGGAACAATCCCGATGAAACAAAAAAGATGAAAGTTCTGCTGAACCCGCTCAAACAGCATCATCCTCCCCGCCTTTTCGATCTTCCTTCCCAACCGGCCCTGGTCCCTCTCTTCCTGACACCGGAGACGGAAAAGGAGAAATTACTGAAAAACCTCATGGAACAGATCGAAAGAACAGGACAGCTCATCCGGGTCCTCTGATCCTCTCCCCCACCCACCTCACCTGCTCTGAGGAGTGCCTCCTGCGACCCGGAGGTTAAGGCGAAGGTTCACCCTCAGGACCATCTTCGCTAACCGGCTATACTTCAAGTATTTACAAAGATCACAAAACAAACCCGGAACAAAACTTAAATAAAATTTCACCTTACAGAACCCGATATTAAGCTGTATAACAATCACTTGGCCAAACCCGTCTACGTAACCGGCTACAGTGCTTCCTACGTAGATATACTGTTTTTCCTTGTTCCACAACAATTTACAACATCCCTGAAATTACAGTCCTTCCTGCCCCTTTGCACTGCAGCAGCTTTCCGGGCAGGCCGTCACCACCGTGCCGGAAGGCGGCAGGGCTGTCTCTTCTGATCTTCTTGCTCTGATGTTCTCGCGTCTCCGTTCGCTATCCCGGCGTGATGCATTTTCAGACGGGAAGAGCGGGGGTGGGTGCCGGCGGCCCTCCGTCGCCGGCATTCCCGCCCCTTCACCCCGCTGTTCTCAGGCCTCGACGGCCGGACGCTGCACCTTGCCGCGCAGGATCAGCAGACGGTCGACCACCACCTCGGCGAGTGTGCGCTTCACCCCCTCACGGTCCTCATAGTCGCGGTAGGTGAGACGACCCTCCACCGTCACCTCCATCCCCTTGCTGAGATACTTCTCGGCAAAGGCGGCGTTGTTGCCCCAGGCCACCAGGTTGTGCCACTGGGTGTCCACGATCTTCTCTCCCCGGCCGTTGCGATAGACATCGTTGGTGGCCAGCGTGAAACGGGCCCGCTTCCGTCCCCCTTCCAGGACGCTCACCTTCGGGTCGCTGCCCAGACGCCCGATCAGATTCACACGATTCCTTAAAATGTTCATGACTCCGAAATTTTAAAGTTAGACATCCGTGATCTTCGTCAGCCGGTCCCTTTTCCGGAACCTCCATTGCAAAGATCCGAACACCTTTTCCGGAGAGTCGTATATTTTACATTTACTTACGTCAATAAGCGTTTATATCCATTTATAAACGAATATCTAATTATTTTTCTGAGTGTTACACACCCCGTCCCTACGCCACACCCTTCTCATATCCCGACGCCTAAACATGTTCCGGCCCGTGGAACAGGGGAAGGAAAGGTGATCCGCCGTTGAGCGGGACATTTCTCCCGGTCCCGCCGCCGTGGATGTTTTTTCGCCGAGGTTTTTTAACTTTAGGAACCCAATGCGGGAGACCCCGTCAGGGCAGAAGGCAAACCTTAAAATACGCGATGATCGATGGCAGAGAACAACCACAACGGCGCCCAGCTGGGTTTTGAGAACAAGCTCTGGGAGATGGCCGACAAGCTGCGCGGCCACATGGACCCTTCCGAGTACAAGCATGTGGTGCTGGGACTGATCTTTCTGAAGTACATCTCCGATGCTTTCCGGGAGAAATACGAGGAGCTCAAGGCCAGGCAGGAGAGCGACTACACCGATCCGGAGGACCGCGACGAGTACCTGGCGGCCAACATCTTCTGGGTGCCGCCCGAGGCGCGTTGGGAGCATATCCGGGCGCGGGCGCCCCAGCCCGACATCGGCCAGGTGATCGACAAGGCGATGGCGGCCATCGAGCGCGAGAACCCCAGCCTGAAGGGGGTGCTGCCGAAAGATTACTCCCGTCCCACGCTCGACAAGACCCGTCTGGGCGAGCTGGTGAACGTGGTAAGCGATATCGACCTCAAGGCCGGGGATTCCGGCGTGAAGGACCCCCTGGGACGGGTGTACGAATATTTCCTCGGACGTTTTGCCGCGGCCGAGGGCAAGGGCGGCGGCGAGTTCTACACCCCCCAGAGCGTGGTGCAGCTGCTGGTCGAGATGATCGAACCTTACCGGGGAAGGGTGTACGACCCCTGCTGCGGCTCGGGCGGCATGTTCGTCCAGTCGGAGAAGTTCGTCGAAGAGCATGGCGGACGCATCGGCGACATCGCCATCTACGGCCAGGAGTCGAACCCCACCACGTGGCGTCTGGCCAAGATGAACCTGGCCATCCGCCGCATCGACGCCGACCTGGGGCCCCACCATGCCGACACCTTCCATCACGACCTGCACAAGGATCTACGGGCCGATTACATCCTGGCCAATCCGCCTTTCAACGATTCCGACTGGGGCGGCGAACGGCTCACCGACGACCCCCGCTGGAGGTACGGTGTGCCGCCGGCAAGCAATGCCAACTATGCCTAGATCCAGCACTTCATCTACCATCTGGCGCCCAACGGCGTCACCGGCTTCGTGATGGCCAACGGCTCGCTCTCCACCTCCACGAAGGATGAGTTCGCCATACGCAAAGGGATCATCGAGGACGACCTGGTGGACTGCATCATCGCCATGCCGGGGCAGCTCTTCTACACCACCCAGATACCCGTCTCGCTGTGGTTCGTCACCCGCAACAAGCAGGCCGATCCCAGGCGCGGCTTCCGCGACCGGCGCGGACAGACCCTTTTCATCGACGCCCGCCGCATGGGGCACCTGGTCGACCGCACCCACCGCGAACTCTCCGGCGACGAGATACGCCAAATCGCCGGCGTCTATCACGCCTGGAAAAAAGGCGAAGGTTACGAGGACAAAGCCGGATGGTGGAAGTCGGCCACCCTCGATGAGATCCGCAACAACGACTACGTCCTCACACCCGGCCGCTACGTGGGGACCGAAGATGTCGAGGACGACGGCGTGCCCTTCGAGCAGAAGATGGCAGAGCTGACCGCGAAACTGTACCGACAGTTCGACGAAGCACACAAACTGGAGGCAGAGATCAAGAAAAACCTGAAAGTGCTGGGGTATGAAGAGTAATTGGCAATACATGCCTTTCACAGAAGCAGTAAAGGTAAACCCTCACGTTAAACTCAAACGGGGCAAAATGTATCCTTTTGTTGATATGCAATCGCTTGACCCAAGTATGGCAAAAGTTGGTCCTTCCAAATTACAAAAATTCACAGGAGGAGGTTCCAAATTCGAACCAAATGACATATTAATGGCAAGAATTACACCCAGCCTCGAAAATGGTAAAATAGCACGATATATTCCAGGTGAACAATACCCTGGACCAGCTTTTGGCTCCACAGAGTTTATTGTTATTCGTGGCAAAGAAGATATAACTGACAATATTTTTTCTTTCTATTTAACCTGTTGGGAAAGATTCAGATCATTTGCAATATCCCAAATGTCAGGAAGCTCTGGAAGACAAAGAGTTCCTACTGAATCACTTGTTGGCTTTAAAGTACCCATTCCTCCTCTCCCCGAACAGCGTGCCATCGCCCGCATCCTCGGCACGCTGGACGACAAGATCGAGCTGAACCGGCGGATGAACGAGACGCTGGAGGCGATGGCACAGACCTTGTTCAAGTCGTGGTTCGTGGACTTCGACCCGGTGGTGGTCAACGCTCTCAAAGCCGGGAACCCCATCCCCGACAAATTCGCCGAACGGGCCGCCCACTACCGCAAAAACCCCGACGCCCTCGGCCTCCCCGAGCACATCGTGCGCCTCTTCCCCGACCGCTTCATGGATTCTGAACTGGGTCCGATACCGGAGGGATGGGAAGTGAAGCCAATCGACAAAATAGCAAACTTTCAAAATGGATTGGCATTGCAAAAATACCGCCCGAAACCAGGAGAACAACGTTTACCAGTCGTAAAAATCGCACAACTTAGAAGCGGTAAGGCGGATGGTGAAGAATGGGCAAGTGCAGATATTCCTAAAAACTGTGTGATCAATAATGGAGATGTTATTTTTTCATGGTCAGGTTCTTTACTCTTAAAAATTTGGTGCGGAGGAAAAGCTGCACTTAATCAACATTTATTCAAAGTTACTTCAAAAAAATATCCAAAATGGTTTTATTACCATTGGATTCAAATTCATTTACCAGAGTTTATCCGTATTGCTTCAGGAAAAGCTACTACGATGGGACACATCAAACGAAATCATCTATCAGAAGCAAAATGTGTAGTTCCCGAAAACCTTTTACTAGTAGTGAAAGCTTCCCCAAAAACAGCTACGGGTAAAAATAGAGAAAACCGTTAAATTTGGGGAATTATGAAAAAGACAAAATTTACAGAAACGCAGATCATTAAGATTCTGCAATCACAAGAACAAGGCAGGTCCACAACAGAGATCTGCAGGGAGCATGGCATCAGCCAGGCTACTTTCTACAACTGGAAGAGCAAATACGGGGGAATGGATGTAAACCAACTAAAAAGATTACGGGAGTTGGAAAAAGAGCTGAGTCAGTACAAAAAGATTGTAGCCGAACAAACATTACAGATCACTGTATTAAAAGATGTCATCGAAAAAAAGTTGTAACGCCTGCCGGGAAGCGTGAGCTGGTGGATTATAGCCGAAAGGAACATAGAATGAGCCTGCGGCAGGCGTGTATCCTGTTCAGTATAAGTACATCGGTTTACTAGTATAAGCCGAAGTTAAGAGATGAAAATCAGATGATCGCTGAGAAACTGAAAGAAGTAGCTAATTTGAATAAGTGCTGGGGTTTTTGGATGATGCACCATTACTTCCGTAATCTGGGTTACCGGTGGAATCATAAAAGAGTGTATCGTATTTATACGGAGTTAAAATTAAACCTGCGAAGGAAATACAAGCAGAGGGTA
>CAZRDX010000042.1:0-5095 GCA_964599235.1 uncultured Rikenellaceae bacterium | reverse complement strand
AAGAACCTGTATGATCCGGGACATTGAAGAGGTTTTGACCGCCCTGAACAAACAAACCTCCGCCTAAGCGGCGGTATAGGACAAAAAATGTCCTTCGGCATATAGCCTTATTGTGATAAGATGTAATTTGGTGTAGCAAATTTATGAAAAAATTTTTGAAATCAAAAACACTTGACCTATGGATAACCTGGAGAACCTTCGGGCGGTTTTAGGACTTGACCTGGGAGTGAACAGCCTGGGCTGGGCTGTGGTGGCTCCCGATGAGAACCGGATCCTTGATGCAGGGGTCAGGATCTTTCCTGCCGGTATCAATGAGAAAACTTTGGGAATGGGGGAGCGCGAACTTTCGAAGAATGCCGAAAGACGGATGCAGCGGATGATGCGGCGCATGTTCTACCGGAAACGGTTACGCAAGATCAAACTGCTGGAGCTGCTCATCGAGGAGGGCATGTGTCCCTTGACCCACGAAGAATTGCGGCAATGGAAGAACTGGGATCCGGAGGGCAAATCGGGCAAAAGGGTTTTTCCTGATTCTCCGGCTTTCCGGGAATGGCTGCGCATCAATCCCTACGAGGTAAGGTACCGGGCCATCCATGGCACCATCACGAAAGAAGAGCTGGGCAGGGCCCTCTACCACATGATCCAGCGTCGGGGGTTCCAGTCGAGCCGGAAAGGAGATGTCAAGGAAGAAGGGGTGATATTCAAAGGAGAAAGAGGTATCCTCGACCTCAAAGCACGTCTCGGCGACAAAACCTTAGGTGAGTACCTTTACGAGATGAGCCACAAGGAGGGCGAACCTTACAGCTATCAGCATGAAAAAGAAAAAGGTTACCGGCTGCGGAACAGATATACGCTGCGGGAAATGTACATTGCCGAGTTCGACAGGATCTGGGAAAAGCAGGCACCTCGCCTGGGTCTGAGCAACAGGGTACGCGAAGTGGTGAAACGACGTTACCTGAAAGGAAACCCTGACAGCAAAAGGAACAGAGAACGTATCGATGCACTGAAAAGAAAGTACGGCGAAGAAAATGTCCGCATGGAAGGCAACTGGGTCATCACCGTCGAGAAAATATCCCTCAAGGAACTGCTCGGCGGAAAGATACATTACGAAAACGGAAAGATCAGATACCGGAGCGACAAGAGCGTGCTTTTCTGGCAGAGGCCGCTGAGATCGCAGAAATTCCTTCTGGGCGAATGCCGGTATGAGTCCACCGTGAAAGATGAGCACGGTCACTACCTCTTCCGGGGCAGGAAACCCTGTCCTGTCTCCCACCCCGATTATGAACGTTTCAGGGCATGGCAGTTCATCAACAACATCTCTTACGGAAAGAATTACCGTCTCACCCCCGAACAGAAGGAGAAGGTCATGGAACTGCTCGACCGGAAAGAGAAGGTTCGTTTCCGCGAAATACCCAAACTGCTGGGCCTTTCCTACGAGAAGTTCAACTACGAAGATGATCTCCAGGTAAAGGGGAATCCCACGGTCAGAAAACTGAAACCTCTCTTCCCCGCCCGTGTATGGGAAGAGAAAAAGTATGACATCTGGCATGCTTTCTATTTCTATACCGACAACGACCTCCTTTTCAGGAAGCTGAAAGATGACTTCGGATTGCTCACCGATGATCCCGAAAAGATCGCAAAGATCAGGCTGGAAGAAGGATACGGCAGTCTTTCCCTGAAAGCGATACGGAACATCCTTCCTTATCTTGAGAAGGGTCATCCTTACAGCCATGCTGTTTTGCTGGGTGGTGTGCGGAGCGCTTTCGGGGCGCGCTGGGGGTATTTCCGTGATCACCATGAAGAGATCGAGCAGCGGGTATTGAGCATTCTCCGGGAAGGCAACAGCGAGGGGGAGACCATCCGCCGCATTCGCGAGTATCTGGCTGATCCGCGGAACCATTTCGGTTTCACGGCCGACGACAAGCATTTCCTGCGGCTCTACCATCCCAGCCAGGAAGTGGTGAAGAAAAAGCGCAAGAAACGGCTCTCTCCCGTGGAGAACCTGCGCAATCCGGTGGTCCAGCAAGGGCTCAATGAAATGCGCAGGCTTGTCAACGACCTGCTGGACGAATACCGCCAACGTTTCGGTGAGGATTTCGAGTTCAGCGAAGTACATGTGGAGTTTGCCCGTGACCTGAAGCTCAGTCGGGAACAACGGGCGGAAATGACGCGACGCATCCGCGAGAACGAAGAAAGGAACCGGGAAGCCAGGGAAAGGATCCTGGAATATGGCCTGAGACCCTCCCGGGAGAACATCCAGAAATACCTCCTGTTCAAAGAGATAGAAGAACGGGCGGGGAAAGTCCAGTGTCCTTATACGGGCAGAATGATCAGCATCAACGATCTGCTGGGGCCTGACAACCGCATCCAGATCGAGCATATCATCCCTTTCAGCATCTCGCTGGATGACAGTTTTGCCAACAAGACCCTCTGCGAATCCAATTTCAACCGCGACAAGGGAGAACTCACACCTTACCAGTACTACCAGAAGGATCCCGATCCCGGGAAATGGGGTGTTGGCTCCTGGGAGGAGGTGGAGCAGCGTGCTTTTCGGCTGTTACCTTATACCAAGGCACGGCGTTTTGTGATGAGAAAGGATCTTTCCGACCCGCGCATCAGGGAAGGGTTCATCGAGCGGCAGCTCAACGACACCCGCTACATCAGCCGCAAGGCGGCTTCGCTGCTCACCGAGATCGCCGATGACGTACGAGTGATGCCGGGGCAGGTCACAGCCGAGCTGCGGCACCTGTGGGGGCTGAACAACCTGCTGAGCGAGACCACCTTGGAGATCCCGGAGGTGAGCGACCTGCCCGAAGCCCCCGAACCCCATCATCTGGTCCTCGACGCCGAAGGCCGGCCGGTGAAGGTCACCAGGATCAAGAACCCGCGGCCCCGCAAGGGTACGGACGAACTGCTCCTGCCAGGAGAGATCATCAACGACCGGTTCTTTTACCGTGAAAGAGGTGTCAAAGAACAGACTTGGGAAGCACCGGGACTGAAAAACGGAAAGTACTGGATGAAGATACGCATGGAAGGACTCTCCTCGATCGTTCCTGTGTTCCGTGAAAGACCTGCCGGCGATGAAAAACATCTGGTGCTTTCCGGTACGGTGACCAGGGGAAGATTCACCTCCGACACTTTGCCCCGTGCCGTAGCGGTGGATCTTCCCGATGGCCCTTACTGGGGTGTTTTTCCCGTGCTGAGCCACCGGTTCCTGCCGGCGGGTGAGAAGCCGCAAGCCCGCGGCAACAAGGTGGTGCTGTTCGGACATGTCAGAGAAGGCCGGTTCCGTTCCTATATTTACGAGGCACCTCATCATGAGACCGACGGTGCCTGCTGGGTTGTCCTGGAGACCGACCTGCAGCACGGGACCTTCACGCCACGCTACCATGAGATCCCGGAACCCGGCGACGACGAACTCCTGCTCACCGGTACGGTCAACCAGGCCGGTACTTTCGTTCCCGATGCCGACAAGGATTTTCTCTGGGATACGGACGAGAAGGAGGGGAAATACCGGGCCCTGTTCAGGGTGGATGCAGAAAGCCGTCATTTCTTCCCCATGGAGAACCCTGCCCCGGCAACAGACAAAGGCCAGAAGGTGGTGGAAGGCGACCTGTGGGTCGATACCAAAACCGGAGAGATACGTTTCGACCCGAAAAAGTCGAGGGACGACCATCGTCACCATGCCATCGACGCCATCACCGTGGCGCTGACCACCCGGTCGCACCTGCACCGTCTCAGCAATTACAATGCCCGGCGTAAGGCCTGGGAAAAGAGCTCGGCGGAACGCCCGCGTTTCGATCTGCCGTGGAAAGGTTTCGTCCAGGATGTCAGGCATGTGGCCGAAAGGATACTGGTCTCCTACCGCCAGGACCGGCGGGTCCTCACCCGCATCAGCAAACGCTTCGAGAAAGAAGGGAAACAGTATCTGGCCAGAGGGACCGCTGCACGAGGAGCCCTCCACAGAGAGACCTATTTCGGCCGACGACAATCTCCAGGCATCGAAGAAAAGTTCTTCCATGTCAGAAAAGATATTTCCGAGATCAAGAACCACAAGCATGTGGAAAAGATCGTGGATGAGGGCATCAAAAAGCTGATACGTGAGAAACTGCGGGAGCTGGGGGTCGACATCAGCAAACCTTACACCATCCCCGACGGGTTCTTCTTCGACCAGGAGAACCGTCCCACCCTTTTCCTGCCCAACCGGAACGGCGACCCGGTACCGGTCAAGAAGGTCAGGATGAAGGAACGTATCGGCAATGCAGTGAAACTGAAAAACTACAATGTGTGGGTCAACCCCTACAACAACCATCACATCCTCCTGTACAGGGATGAGGAGGGGAACCTGCGGGAAGAGGTAGTGACCTTTTGGGAGGCCGTGAACAGGCTGCAGCGGAAAGAACCGCTCTTCCGGCTCCCTCCCGGAGGCAGGGAGATCGTCACCACCCTGCAGATCAACGACCTGTTCCTGCTGGGCTATCCGGGCGACCCCGGAGTGCCGGAAAAAGCACCGCCGGAATCCCTTTCCCCCTACCTGTACCGTGTGCAAAAGATATCAAGTATGTACTACACCTTCCGTCATCATCTGGCCTCCAATCTTGAGGATGAAAGCAGTGAACTAAGAATTCAAAGCTTCAGTTCCTGGGAAAAATGGCATCCCATCAAGGTTAGGATCACCCGTACCGGAAAGCTCAAAATCAATCATTGAGCCATGTTGAAGAGGACGATCCTGTTCGCCCGGCCGTACCGTTTGCGTGTGGAGGACCATCAGCTGGTGGCCGAGCCGAAGGAAGAGGGGGAGGTGAAGCGGGTGCCGGTGGAGGATCTGGGGTATGTGGTGCTGGACCATCCGCAGATCTCGCTCACCCTGCCATTGCTTGAGGAGCTGAATGCCCGGAACGTGGCGGTGATCTTCTGCGACCGTCGTCACATGCCGGTTTCGATGGTTCTCAACCTCGACGGTCATCATCTGCAGGGGGAGTTGTTCCGGCGACAGGCGGAGGTATCCCTGCCGCTGAAAAAGAACCTGTGGCAGCAGACGGTGGTGGCGAAGATACGCAACCAGGCAGCTTTGTTGAAGAGGACGGGCAGGGAG
>CAZRDX010000041.1:0-36327 GCA_964599235.1 uncultured Rikenellaceae bacterium | reverse complement strand
ATCACCGTGATGGCGCCCCTGTTGATGGGGTTGTTCCTCCTCTCGTCGGGTTGGATCACCCTGGTGGTGCTCGCCATGACGGGAGCTTTCCTGATCTCTTCCACCTCGGTGATGATGGCCGTGGTCCAGGAAGCCGACAGCAAAAACCTCTTTTTCCTCAACAGCATCTACATGACCATCGCTTTTGTGATCGGTTCGCTGATGGTCCTGGCGGTGGGAGCACTGGCCGATAATTTCGGGCTCGAGGTGACCTATGTGTTCGCCATGTTGTTCGCCCTCCCTTCGGTATGGTTCGCCTATCGTCTTGAATGAGACCTGTCATCCTTTCTGTCCGGCCACGATACAGGTCCTTTTGTAGCGCCGGACGTTCCCTTTCAGATCGTATACCTCGATAAGGATGAGATAGATGCCGGTGGGGGGACGATGTCCTTCCCCGTCCAGTCCGTCCCAGAGGATCTCCCCTTTCGTGCCCAGCAGGTAATTGTTGGCCACTACCCGTACCAGTCTCCCTTCGGCATTGTATACAGACACAAAAGCGATATTGCCGGGGCGGTCGAAATGGTATCGGATATGGAGCAGGTCGTGATATCCGTCGTTGTCGGGAGAAATGATCTCCGGCTCTGTGGTGATGCGGGATGCTGAAGCAGAAACAGAAGCATCGAGGTACTGGGAGTTGCGAAGCCCAGGTGTACCGTATCCAGCATCGGAAGATGCGGAATGCCAGTTAAAACGATCGGCGGTGAGACCATCTGGGTTGACCCGTTCGAGGGTTACCCCCTCGGTCTCGCGCAGCAAGGGAAACTGCATATCCTCGTCGTACCATAATTCGTCGATCACGGTCAGATCATCACGCACCACTACGATGTTCCCCCTGTCGTCGGGCATAGGGGGGAGATGCTGCACTTCTGTGAAAGTTGCGGGATCGGAAGTGAAAAATTCTGCTGCCACTGCATCCGGATCGGTGGTGAAGACGCGGTATTCGCCGGGAAAGAAAAGAAGGGGATGACGGACCAGGGGTACAGGCCGGTCCAGACGATAGGTGGCCGTGTCACGGTGCATGAAGAAAAGGGTGCCCAGATCGAATACCTTCGAAGAACGGTTGTACAGCTCCACGAAATCAGCTCCCCCCGGCGGGGGATTGTACAGGATCTCATTGATGACGATCTCGCCGGGCCGCACCATGTCGGGCAGGGCGAAAGGCAGTCCTCCCTCGTCGGGGATGATGTTGCCGGAACAGTCGTGCAGCCCGGAGAAGTGAAGAGTATAACGTATCCCACGGGAGAATCCGGCCGGGAAGAAAAGCTCCGCTTCGAGGTATTCGGGAGGCATCACAAGGACGCTGTCGGGTTCCAGGTGCCCCGGCTCGCAGTGAAGCCGAGCATTCAGGAGGCTGGCAGGGTCGTAAGGCTCGCTGAAAAGAAGATGGAGGATCCGGGCGCCGGTGAGGTAATGTGCCTCGATGGTGGCGGGAGAAAAATCGGGATTCTCGGCAAAAACAGTGTTCTGCCGTCCGGGCGATCCCCCGGGATACGTCCTGGCAGCCGTCCAGTTGTCGCGGCGCGGACAGGGATGCCAGGGATCGATCTGCTCGAGCGACCATCCCCCTTCGCTTTTGAAGGGATCGCCGTACCATGCTTTTGAGTAGGTGATGTGGGAAAGGATCCTGCCATGGCTGTCCTTCAGGGTGAGAGGCATCCCGTCGTTGAGCAGTGCCGGCATCTCCTCCAGGCCGAGAACTGCACCATAGGGTTCCAGCAGAGAAGCGTTTTGCACGGAAGTCAGGATCAGGAACGAGTGGGCAGGCATATGGATGAGCGGAAGGGGACACGACCGTGTGCCGGCGATCAGCTCACCCCCGGCCAACCATTGTTCACGGGATGAGGCATTGAACAGTTCCACATATTCCGCTTCCGGGAGCCCTACCGGCGGCGAAGGATCGGCCATGATCTCATGGATGACGATCTCACCCCAGCGGGGAGGCCTGTACAGTAAATGAAGCGTGGTATCGGACATCCTGTTGCCGGAAAGATCGTATACGGAACGTATCAGTAAGGTGACGGTATCCTCTTCCTGAAGAGGGTCCTGCAGGAAAAGCATGATGGTCTCATCTGCCGATTCCTGCGTCTGAAGTATCTCCCTTCCGGGCATTGAAAAGGAGGTATCACCGGTGATGACCCTTTCGGAGAACTTCAAGAGGATTCTCTGTTCTGAAATGACCTCTCCGTACCTCAGGGAAGGCGGCAGCGTGTCTTTTTCAAAAGTGCCGGAGATGAGGATGTTGTCGAGCCACAGACCCCGGTCGCGGGAAGAGGTATACTGATACATGATCCCGAAGTGGTAGGCGGGGAACCGGGTCGTATCCTGAGCTTTTCCCAGGGGAAGAAGGTGTTGGCCGGAGAGGGTAGTGTCGATCATCATGTTCCAAATGCCTGTGGGGGTGCGGATGATCCGGACCAGTGCCGGCCGGTCGCCCAGCTCCTCTTCCCAGTTGAAGGCAGTGTTGAGCACTACCTTGGACGTGCCGTTGTGCAGGTACCATAGTTTCAGCAAGTCGTCCCGGCCGGAGAAGTTGATCCCTGCCACAAAAGCCTCGATGCCGGCACCGGGCAGCATCAGCGAAGCATCCCGGTCGGCTGCCAGGAAGACAGCCCAGTGGTTGGCGGAAGAGGGGGGATAGACATAACGAATGAGAAAACACCAGACCAAGGTGTCGGCGGAAAAAAGTATGCGTCCCGGCGTGAAGGAAAGACGGTCGGTGCCGGCAGAGGGGCTGTCAAAGGTATGATGCAGGGAATGGTGCCCGGCGAGGGGAGCGACCGTGTCGGCATGCCACCGTCCCTCCGGCACCATATGCCAGACTGCAAGTGATCCTTCCTCGAAATCAAAGGAATACTGCCCCTCGACAAGCACAGGGAACAGCAGGGCCGCTGCCAGGCTCATCCATCTCATCCTTTTCCGCTTCTGCACCCTCGGAGAGGGCAGGTTCTGTCCGGAAAGCCCGGGGTGAAGAACAGGGATTACCGAAAAATTCTTTTTCTATTGCGGAAAATGGATTTATTTTTGCCGGTTGAACGGTTCCGGGCTTTCCGGATCTCTGTCAGGCAATTTAAAGAAAAACCACGAAAAATGAAAGTCGCTGTAGTAGGTGCTACGGGGCTGGTAGGGCGCACCATGCTGAAAGTGCTGGAGGAGCGCAGCTTCCCGGTGGATAAGCTTTTTCCTGTAGCCTCCGCGCGTTCGGCAGGAAAACAGGTACGGTTCCGCAACCGGGAAGTGACGGTGATGCGTATGGAGGAGGCCCTCGAACGAAAACCTGACATAGCGCTCTTTTCTGCGGGAGGAAGTGTCTCGCGCGAGTATGCTCCCCGTTTTGCGGAGCAGGGAACGGTGGTCATCGACAACTCCTCGGCCTGGCGGATGGAGCCGGACATCCCGCTGGTGGTGCCCGAAGTGAACGGCGAGGTGCTCACCCGCGAGCATCGTATCATCGCCAACCCCAACTGTTCTACCATCCAGATGGTAATGGCCCTGGCACCCTTGCACCGGGCTTACCGCATCAAACGCATCATTGTCTCTACCTACCAGTCGGTCACCGGCACGGGCAAAGCCGCTGTCGACCAGCTGGAGAACGAACGCAAGGGGATTGAAGGCCCCAGGGTCTACCCTCATCCGATCGACAAGAACTGCATACCTCACTGCGACGTATTCCTGGAGAACGGTTATACCCGCGAGGAGATGAAACTGGTGGATGAGACACGCAAGATCCTGGGGGACAAAAAGATGAAGATCTCCGCCACTGCCGTGCGCGTGCCGGTGACCGGCGGGCATTCGGAATCGGTGAACGTCCAGTTCGTGAAAGGGTTCGAGTTGGAAGATATTTATGATCTTTTGAATGCTTTCCCGGGCGTGGTGGTGGTGGATGATCCCGCCCATAACAAATACCCCATGCCGGTGATGGCCCATGGTTATGATGAGGTGTTCGTGGGCAGGATCAGACGGGATCTCTCACGTAAGAAAGCGCTCAACATGTGGATCGTGGCCGACAACCTCAGGAAAGGCGCCGCCACCAATGCCGTGCAGATCGCCGAATACCTGGTGACACACGAATTGCTCTGAGGTTCAGTACAGAAAATCATCGTAAGGATACCTTTCGGCGTGGATGCGGGAAGCGATCTCGTAGATCATCTTCCGCAGCTTGTCGATGTTCCATTTTTTCAGGGCTGAGATGAAGACGGTCGGGGTGTCCGAGCGTCCCATCCAGGTACGTTCCAGCTCCTCAAGGCTGAGGTTCTCCCGCGTAGCGGGTGTGAGGTCATCCTCATCCTTGGGAATGTAATGGTAGGCATCGGTCTTGTTGAAAACAAGGATCTGGGGTTTATCGGCGGCGTTCAGCTCTCTGAGGGTCTCCGTGACCACCCGGATCTGTTCCTCGAAAGCGGGATGGGAGATATCGACCACATGGAGCAGCAGATCGGCCTCCCGCACTTCATCCAGTGTGCTCTTGAAGGATTCGATAAGCTGGTGGGGGAGTTTGCGGATGAATCCGACGGTATCGGACAACAGGAACTTCAGGTTGTCGATCACCACCCGCCGGACAGTGGTGTCGAGGGTGGCGAAGAGCTTGTCCTCTTCGGGAACGTTCGATTTGCTCAACAGGTTCATCAGGGTGGATTTCCCCACGTTGGTGTAACCGATGAGGGAGACGCGTACCAGTTTGCCTCTGTTCTTGCGTTGGATGACCATGCGGCTGTCGATGCGCCGTAGTTCTTCCTTGAGTCTGGTGATGCGGTCACGAACAATACGGCGGTCGGTTTCGATCTCCCTTTCTCCGGGACCGCGGAGGCCGATGCCGCCGCGCTGGCGTTCCAAGTGGGTCCACATGCCGGCGAGACGGGGCAGCAGGTGCTGGTACTGGGCAAGTTCGACCTGCGCTCGAGCCTGGGCCGTTTTGGCCCGCCGGGCGAAGATGTCGAGAATGAGATCGGTACGATCAAGAATGCGGCAACGCAACACCTCCTCAATGTTGCGTATCTGGGCCGGGCTCAGCTCATCATCGAAGATCACCAGGTCGATCTCTTCCTCGTCGATGAAATTTTTTATCTCTTTCAGTTTCCCGGCGCCGATGAAAGAACGGGGGTTGGGTCTCTCCAGCCGCTGGGTAAAGGTCTTGACGGGCTGGCAACCGGCCGTTCTGGCGAGAAAAGCAAGTTCGTCGAGATAATCCTGTACGTCACGGGCCGACTGTCCCGGCATCTGTACTCCTACCAGCACAGCCTTGTCGGGCTGTTGTTCTGTTGTGATCATTCCCATAGGCAAGGAGCGGTCAATAGATGTAACGACGGTCACGGATCAGCACCTGGCGGATCGCCTCGCGCAGGCCCTCGGTGCAGCGCATGATCATCTCCCCGTCGCTGGGGAAGAGAACTTTTTTTCTCTTGAGCAGTTGTTTCTCTTCCGGCGGGAGGATCTCCACATCCCCCACGGCCCGGGCCGACAGCCATTCCCAGTGACTGTCAGCTGTCACAGGGTCTTTTTTCAGCAGCTTGAGCGGCTTCAGGGAGTAGATCTCCACATTTCCGTCGATATGGGCATCCTTGCGCTGGAGAGTCTTGATGAGCGTACAGGTGAGCGTCTTGTACTTCTTTACCTTGATGTCGCGCCCCAGCGAGTCCTTCATCACCTGTTTGTTCTTGTCGTACACATATTGCCAGCCGTCCTCCACCTCTTTTTTGTACATCGTGTCGATCTCCGTTTCGATATCCGGAGAGACGACAATATGATCCAGGTTGACGGTCACCTGATAATCATATTGAATACTGTCATCGAGATCGCGTGTGTAATATTCCACCCAGTCGGTGTTGAGCTTGGTGGGATCGATGGCGAGAAGGTCGTCGAGGAATTTGGGAGAGAGCTTGATGGGCGTATTGTTCTGGACGATCACCAGCACCCGGCTGGTGCCGTAATACCGGGCTTCGGCGATCATCTGGTCGATGTTCTCGAAATCACCCCAGTAATCCTTGACCTTCAGCAGTTCCTCGTAAGCTTTCCGGTAAGAGTTCTTATCGCCGTTCTGCATGAGCTTGCGGGCATGGGCATAGAAGAACTCCGCCGCTTTATGCTGGGCTTCGATCGTCTCGCGGGTGTAGTCACGGATCTCCAGATGAAGGGCAGGATGGGTCGCCAGCACAGGCCTGACCATTTCCTGGCGGTGCCGGATGGCCTGGTAGCGCTGAAGGATCTTTTCCCAGTTTTCCGGTTTCCCTTCCATGCGCAGGAATTTGATATCCTCCAGGTCCTTTTCGTTGGCCAGTTTGTAAGATTTTTCCAGGATGTCGATATCGTCCCGGTCGCCGGGATGTTTGAGGAGGTGTTTGACCGCCTTCTCGATGGCTGCGTCGTAATTTCCTTTTTGGAACTGGTTCTTTGAACTTCCGCAGCCGGTCAGGAAAAGGAAGGCCACCAAAAGGATTCCAGCCTTTTTCATTGTCGGGTCTTTTGGGGAACGCTTAAATTTACAAAAAAAACCCCGGACCGGGGTTTCTTATGATCATTGCAGGATAAAAACGATGGGGATGGTATAGGCGACCCTGACCGCCTTGCCTCGTTGTTTACCGGGGGCCCAGCGGGGTGAGGATTTGACCACGCGGACCGCTTCGGCATCGAGAGCCGGATCGACCCCCCTGACCACCTGTACGTTGTCGACACGTCCGTCAGGTTCTACGACAAAACGCACGAACACACGTCCGCTGATGCCGTTCTCGGCCGCGATCTCAGGATATTTGATGTGCTGGGCCACCCAGTCACGGAAAGCGTTCACATCCTTTCCCATGAAGGTGGGCATGTCCTCCACGATGAAGAAAATCTCGTCGCCGCTGTCCTCTTCGTCCTCCACGTCGTAAGTGATCTCCTGTACCTCAGTATTGATGTCGGCCTCGAGATCTTCCAGCTGCAGCTCATCCTGAAGATCGACATTGTTGTCGACGATCTGTAGGATCTCGGTCACCTTCGGCGGTTCCGGCGGCTTGGGCTTGGGTTTCTCCTGACGTGTGATCGGGATGATCTCCTGCTCGGCATTTTCGGCCTGTTCCACATCGAACTCATTGGTCTTCATGCCGGTAGAAGTCCATTCAAAAGCAATGAGCACCAAGGCCACAGCAACGACCAGGCCTATCTCGAAAAAAATGGCACTTCTTTTTTCCAGGTTTACTTTGTCAGATTTCTTCAGTTCCATGTTCAAAAAAATAGGTCAATAAGGCGCTAAAAGTAGTGAAATATGATCGAATTACAAAGGAATGAAGAATGAGTTACCCAATAAAGAAAAAAAAATCCCCGATGCGGGGATTCCTTTTTGTTGGCCGTATCTCCTATTGCAGGATGAAGACGATGGGAATGGTATAGGCCACACGTACCGGTTTTCCTCTTTGTTTACCGGGTGACCAGCGCGGTGAGGATTTCACCACCCGTACGGCTTCGGCGTCGAGGGCCGGGTCGACGCCCCTGACCACCTCGACGTTGTCCACACGACCGTCGGGTTCCACCACGAAACGCACGAACACACGTCCGCTGATGCCGTTCTCGGCCGCGATCTCAGGATATTTGATGTGTTGTGCCACCCAGTCGCGGAAAGCGTTCACATCTTTCCCCATGAAGGTGGGCATGTCCTCCACAATGAAGAAGATCTCGCCTTCGCCGGTATCCTCTTCATCCTCCACATCGTAATTGATAGGTTCCACTTCGGTGTTGATATCGGCCTCGAGATCTTCAAGCTGCAGCTCATCCTGGAGGTCGACGTTGTTATCGACGATCTGCAGGATCTCGGTCACCTTCGGCGGTTCCGGTGGCTTGGGCTTGGGTTTCTCCTGACGCGTGATCGGGATGATCTCCTGCTCGGCCTGCTCAGCCTGCTGGATATCGAACTCGTTGGTCTTGATCCCCGTGCTGGTCCATTCAAAAGCGATCAGTACCAATGAAATGGCCACTACCAGACCCAGCTCGAAAAAGATCACAGACCGTTTCTCAAGATCTGCCTTGTCCGCTTTTTTCTTTTCCATGGTCTTATTGCTTTATTGTCCTTATTTCCATCATAAAAACCACAAAAAACGAACCAAATACAAACAGTGACGAAAGAAAACAAAAAAAATTGATTTTTCAAATTGCCGAAAGGAAGAAAATATGTATTTTTACGGCGCTTTTCGGGGGCTTAGCTCAGTTGGCTAGAGCGTCTGGCTGGCAGCCAGAAGGTCAGGGGTTCAAATCCCCTAGCCTCCACAGGGAACGGCCCGTGCAGGGTCGTTTTTTTTGTCCGGTAACCAAGACAAAGTTTCTTTTTTCATCACTTCCTTTCGTAAGGTCCGGGAACAATTCGTCTTCATGATTTTGCAGAATCCGTGAAAAATGTTTCTTTTTGTTCTGCAATCCTGTTGGCGGATGGTACGAGGGTACAGTACAATATTCCTGATCTGCTGTTTGTTCCTGTTCTCAGGGAGAGCGGGGGGCGAGGAACCTCCGTCACCTGCGGAAGGTGTTACGACCATTCCCGCCATGGTATACCGTTATGATGCGGGTGTGGCCAATAGATGGTCTCTGCAGAACGTGATCATTTACCGCAAGCATGGAGGGACCTCCCTGGAAATGGGGATGCGTTTCCATCTCAATGAGCACAAAGGTTTGGGGACGATTTCTTTGGCCGCAAGGGACATTCCGGGCCCTTTTCGCTGGATGAGATTCCAGGCAGAGCTGATGCACAGGGAGTTCTCAGACTACCGGATAGGAGAGAACCTGGCAGCTGGATCGGTGAACATATTACCCTGCCGGACCCTCTCTTTCGTGGTGGGTATCGGCTATCGTAGTGCCAACATCTCGGAAAAACATTTCCATTCTCCCTTCGACTGGAACCATGAGATGAATGAAGCATATTTCCTTTTCAGATTTACCGGGCAACTCATGCAGCGGGAAAGAGCAAGTATTCACTTTATCACAGGCAATTATCTGCCCATGGAAATGAACACCCTTGATCACTGGATGTTCGGTCTCAGAGGGAGATACCTTGCCAAAAAAGGAAGGAATGCTTTTTACGGCGAAGTGTTCAGTGGTGTGAAAGGGATATCGGGCTTTGTGTTAAGTGTGAATGAGGTGAGGATCACCGTTGGTTGGGAGGTGCGGTTATGAAGGGCATCGGAAAGAGCATCGGGATCCTGGTGATGTTGTTCCTCCCGCTGACGGGATGTGAGGAGGAACCGGCTGCATTTTTCTTCCATGAATCGGCAGACCGGCGGCAGGAAGAGAGCATGACCCTGCGACCTGCCTTTGCGGAGGTGACCTTCCCGGATACCATACCTCTCCATCTGGCAGCTTTCAGCGATGTCCACATTACCAAAGAGAACAAAAACCTGTTGGATGCTTTCGCCCGCGAGATCGCTCCCCGGCATATCGACCTGCTCGTGGTGGCAGGCGACCTGACCGATCATGGTCTTGCGGAAGAATACCGGCTCGTGCGGGATGACCTGTACCGCTTGGGCATTCCCTGGTATGCGACCATAGGCAATCACGACATGTACCAGAAAAATGGCTGGGAGAACTGGAAGAACTTTATTGGACCTTCCTGTTATACTGTCCGTCCTTCTTCCTTGCTGCGGATCTTTTTCCTGGATACCTCCACAGGCAGCCTGGGTGCCCGCCAGTTCAGCTGGCTGGAAGAACAACTGACGAAATGCAAAGAGCAATACAAGATCGTGGTCACCCATTATCCTCTCTACGATGATCCGTTCCCTTCGATCTACCGGCTGCCGGACCATGAAGAGCGATACAAGCTGTTGTCGCTTTTCAGAAGATACAATGTGGATGTTTTCATTTCGGGTCATCTCCATACTTTTCAGCATCGCAGGCTGGGAGAGCTGGACCATTTCATTGTCGGTTCGATGTATCCGGGCAGGCTGGACAAAGGGGAGCATGCCTTCCTCATGCTTACGGTCTCTTCCCGCGGCATCTCGTGGGAAAAGGTCCCTTTGCCGTGATGTGGCCTGTTTTTTGTATCTTTCCAATTTACTGAACCAAAACATTCTCAAGATGAAAAAGTTCGTTTTCGGAACGCTCATTTCTGGGTGGTTCCTTGTGTTTCCCTTTTTATTGAATGCCCGTGAAGTCTCTGTGAACACGAAAATCGTTCATGTCACGCTTTACCGCAGTGGTGCGGAGATCACCCGCGAAGGGGTTGTGACACTCCCCGCGGGAAGACACCAGCTCCTTTTCAGAGGGCTCTCCTCGGAGATCAATGAAGGCAGTATCCGGGTCGGTGGAGAAGGCGGTTTTACCATTCTCTCGGTAAAAAAAGGTGTTAATTTCCTTGCCTCAAGGGAGATGAACCCGGAATGGAAAGCGTTGGATGAGAGGCTCCGGAAGCTCCGCCATGAACGTGAGTTACTGAATGTGCGCATGGAAGTGGTCAAGGGTGAGATCTCGATGCTGGAAAAGAACCAGCAAGTGGCAGGTCAGAATGGTCTGAACCTCACTGATCTGAGCAATGCTCTGGCTTATTTTGAGAAGAAAATGAGCGTTCTCAAAACGGAACAGATGGAGGTGGCTGAGAAGATCAAGAAGAAGGACGAAGAGATCGCTCAGGTGAAGAAACAGATGGATCAGCTCTCCGGGCGCCAGAAGAACGCTGCCGGAGAGATCCTCGTCAGTGTGGAAGCCCAAGCTCCGGTAAAAGGGAAGATGCGGATCAGCTATTACACGCCCCGGGCGGGATGGACTCCGGGCTATGATGTGCGTGTCCATGACCTGAAGGGAGATGTCAGGATCCTGTACAAGGCTTATGTGACCCAGACCACCGGCGAGGTATGGGACCAGATTCCCCTGACGATCTCCACGGGCGACCCCCGGCGCGGAGGCAACAAGCCCGAGCTGCGTCCGTGGTATCTGGATTATGTGCAGGAAGTCCGTTACAAGGTGATGCCGGTACAGAAAGGACGGACAGCCGTATTCGAGGAAGCACCTGCCAGCGCCCTGCCCGTGACACAACGCTCGGCACTGACCACCACCCTCTACAACATCAGCATGCCCGTGACGATCTATCCCGACAAAAGGGGCGAGACCGTGCTCCTGCGCGACCTTTCCCTGCCCGCAACCTATGCTTACTATGCTGTACCGAAACTTTCTCCCCGTGCTTTCCTGACGGCTGCCGTAACAGGATGGAAAGAACATGAACTCCTCTCCGGAAAGATGAACCTCTTCCTGGAAGGTGCGTTCGTGGGGAACGCCTACCTCGATGCCTCCGTGCCGGAGGATACCCTCCATCTGACCCTGGGTCAGGATGAGCGTATCCGGATCCAAAGGGAAAAAATAGAGGACATGACCCGGAGAAAAAGCCTGGGAGGTAGCGTGGTGGAATCGCATGCGTGGAAGATCACCGTCATGAACGGCAAACCGGTTGCTGTCCATTTGTTCGTGGAAGACCAGATCCCGGTATCGACCCAGAAGGATATTGTGGTGGAACCGGAGGAGCTGTCCGGTGCAAGGCTTGACCGTCAGACGGGTAAATGCACCTGGGATCTGCAACTGGCTCCCGGCGAGAAGAAAAGCCTAACACTTCGTTTCTCGGTGAAATATCCCAAAGGGAAGAGGATCACTCTGTAAAATCCTCGTCATTGACGTCGGGACAGGACGATGCAATAGTCACCGCTGCGGATGGTTTGGGTGCGAAGGACTCCCTGAAGTGTGGTGCCGCGGACCGCAGCCTCGACAGGTGTCCATGGTTTACCCGCTCCTTCACGGTACAGCAGCCGGAGTTGATGAGGATCAGCAGGCGGAGCCGAGGTGTCGAGATAACCGGTACGGAGGGAATGGGTGAAGTCATAATGGAAATCACCCCGCATCACCGATCTTTTTAAGGATACCCCCTCAATGCTCCAGTAACGCTCCCCGGCAGCCCGGAACCTGCGATCCAGATCGCTCGTGTCCGGCCCTACCCAGTGATGGATCACCCTCAGGTAGGCCGAATCTCCGGACAGATCAGCCTGCAACCGAAAAAAACAGTCGGAAAGGAGGGTGTCGCACCGACCGCGTACCACCAGCCTCTGGGCAGTGGTGGCATCGGAAACGAACTGATCGGTATTGAGCATCACCAGCAGGGGACGGTAAGAAGTGATGAGTGTCCGGCGCTGGTGCTCGCCCGAAACAGTGATATAATAGTTCTCTTCATTCCAGTCTGGTGCCAGCATGGTCACTCTTATCCTCACATGATTGGCAGGGAGATCACTACCTTTCATGTCCTGGCGAATGAACAATCCCGTGATGTAATCCTCGCCGTCCCGGATGACGACTGTACTGTCAAGACGGAAATGCGGGAATCCCGGGCTATAGATCCAACTGTTGAAGAAATCCTGAAGATGCTGATGGGTGGTCCCGGAGAGGAATGCTTCGAACCCTTCGGTAGAGATGTTGCCAAAAGCATACTCGTGGAAATATTTTTTCAGGGCGGCGAAGAAAAGTTCGTCCCCCAGAAAATTCCGCAAAGTGTGAATGATGTCAGCTCCTTTTTGATAGACGGTCATGCCATAGGTGACGGATGAAGGGATCCCGGCCAGGGCGAAGTAACCCCGGTCGCGTACATGGGCGAACTGCAGCACTTTACGGTGAAGGGTCCGCATGTGATCATCGTAACGCTTTCTTCCTGAAGTCTGTTCCAGGTACAGGGCTTCACAGTAAGTGGCCCACCCTTCGTTGAGCCACATATCTTCGGCTTTCTCACAGGTGACCAGGTTACCGAACCAGCTGTGGGAAAATTCATGCACCAGCAGTCCCTCGTGGTCCTTAGTGCCGTCGACGGTGGGTTCCGGAATGAAGATACAGGTAGCATGTTCCATCGCTCCATGCGGGAAAGGTACGGTCGCATAACCTATTTTTTCCCACCGGTAAGGGCCGAACAGTCGCTCAAACACTGTGAGATAATCCTGAACGTGGGAGAAAGTCGTGACCGCGTCCGTGGTACGGTCGGGCGGGACAAAATAGAGGGCCGGGAGAGACCCACGCTCGGAGTGAAGGGTGTCCTGCAGGATGTGGTAATTCGATACGCTCACAGCAGAGAGATAGGTGGGGATCGGGTCGGACAGGTTCCAGTGAAAAGTGCGTGTGCCGTCCCGGTTGTTGATGACCTGTTCGAGCATCCCTGGGCAGGCAGCCGTCATGGTGTCGGGTACCGTGATGAAATAATCGTAAGTGGCCTTGTCCGTGAAGTTGTCACGGCATGGATACCAGGCCCGTCCAAAAGGATGGGGCACCACGTTCATGCCTACACCCATGTTGAATGCCCGGTCCCGGACAAAATAAAATCCGCCCCAGAACGGATCCCTGGCCGGCTTACCGTGGTATCGCAAAGTGACCAGCACCGTGGAGCCTTTCTCTTCTTCCTCGGGCAGAAAAAGCACCACCCGCTTCCCTTTCCGTCGGAAAAAGGCAGGCTCCTCATCGATCCAGACCGTATCGATCCTAAGCGAAGGTGCCAGCATCAGCCCGACCGTCCGGACCGAGTCGAGCAAGGTATGCACCTGGATGTCTGCCCCTCCTCTGAGAACACCTTCTCTCAAACGCGTCAGGGTGATGTCGAGGTTGTAATGAAGGATATCGATGGAATCTCCCTGAAAAGAGGACGTTTGTGCTGCGGCCGGCGTGTGTGACAGTGTCAGCAAAAAAAGCACTGACAGGAACCATGTCCTGGATGGTCTTTCCCCATGACGTGATGTCTTCCTCATTTTCCGGGACCCTCACCGGGTGAGGATCAGTTGTAAACGCTGAACTTCTTCTCCATCAGTGTGTCGATGAGCGACTCAAAGATGATGCGTCCGTCGGTGTTTCCCAGTAGATCGTCCGAGGCCCTCTCGGGATGGGGCATCATGCCGAAGACGTTCTTCGTCTCGTTGCATACGCCGGCGATGTTGTCCATCGAGCCGTTGGGATTGTATTCTTCGGAGATGATCCCGTCCTTGCCACAATAACGGAACAGAATCTGATCGTTCTGCCGGATCTCGGCGATCACCTCCTCCGGTGCATAGTAACGTCCTTCGCCGTGGGCAATGGGGATCTTCAGGGGACGTTCCTTGTCCAGCTTGGCCGTCAGAGGGGTCTTGGTGTTGTCGGGAATGATATAGACGTTCTTGCAGATGAACTTTTGATTGGTATTGGGAAGAAGTGCTCCGGGAAGAAGCCCCGCCTCGCAAAGGATCTGGAACCCGTTGCAGATGCCCAGGACGTACCCTCCGCGTTTGGCAAATCGGATCACCTCGTTCATAATGGGCGAATATCGCGCGATGGCTCCCGAACGGAGATAGTCACCGTAAGAGAATCCTCCCGGCAACACCACCACATCCACATCCTGAAGATCGGTTTCCTTGTGCCAGAGCTCTACAACTTCCTGATCCAGAATGTCCCGCAATACATAGACCGTGTCCATGTCGCAGTTGGACCCGGGAAAGATCACTACACCGAATTTCATGACAAGCCCTTTGATTTTGAGTCTCAAAGTTATCGAATTTTCCGCTGCATCAAAAAAATTCCTCTGTCCTCTGCTTCTGAATTTTATTAACTTTGATAAAAATCTGCCCGTCATGAAAAAGATCCTGAAAATTTTAGTGTATTTCCTGTTATTGCTGGTCGTAGCTTTCGGGGTTTTTCTGTTGTATGCGACCCTCACGGATTATGATCCTCCGGAGGTGGAGGTGGTGTACCGGTCGCAGTCTCCCGACACACTGACCGTCCCCGACACTTTTTCCGTGATGACCTGGAACATTGGTTACTGCGGTCTGGGCAAGGAGATGGATTTCTTCTATGACGGAGGCAAACAGGTGCGTGCCAGCCGGGAGAACACGCTCAAATACCTGAAAGGGGTGAAGGATTTCCTGAGCTCGGTCGATACCCTTGATTTCCTTCTTCTGGAGGAGGTGGATTTCCATTCCAAGCGAACCTATTACATCAATGAGCTGGATACCTTCCGGAGGATCTTGCCGCGGCACCGGGCTTTCTCTGCTCTCAACTACAATGTGGCTTTCGTTCCAGTACCTCCCACTGAGCCCATGGGAAAGGTGAGGTCCGGTCTGGTGATCTTTTCCCGTTACGAACCTTCGTTGGTGGAAAGACGTGATTTCCCCGGCAGTTATGACTGGCCGACACGTCTGTTCATGCTCGACCGTTGTTTCCTGGCAGCGCACTTTCCTCTCTCCGATGGTCATGAACTGCTTGTGATCGTAACCCATAACTCAGCTTTCGACGGAGGCAGGCTCAAAAAGAAGGAAATGGCCTACCTGAAAGAATATCTGTTGGAAGAGGCGGGGAAAGGGAACAGGATCGTGGTGGGAGGAGACTGGAATCAGAACCCTCCGGGGTATGAGGACAAGGCTTTCAACGAGCGATCGGGGTACTCCAACTTCCTGGCCATGAGCATTCCGCAGGATTATCTGCCCGGGGTCTGGCACTGGGCGGTAGATACCACCGTGAAGACCAACCGTGCCAACCTTACTCCATACGTGCCGGGGGAAACCCCCACCACCATCCTCGACTTCTTCCTGCTCTCGCCTGCCACGACACCCTTGCACGTCCGGGGGATCGATCTGGGTTTCCGTTACAGCGATCATCAGCCGGTAATGCTTACCTTCAGTTGTGATACCCTGGGAGGGAACACCGTTCCCTCCATGCCTTCTCCTTGAATCGGGAAGAATACCGGAAGATTCATTTTCCTGCACATATGTTCTGTTGTTTTTCCTTTTCCTATCCTTTTTCTATCTTAGAACATTCAACTGACGAAACACCTCTCCCATGAGCGAAGAGATCCTGCGGGCCCTGATGCAGTTGTTCGCCCTGATCGTCAAACAGGATGAGGGTGTGCAGGAGAAAGAATACCACTTCGTCAAACAGTTCCTTTTTCGGCAGTTGGGAGAAGAGGAAGCCGGTGAATACCTGCGGCTTTTCGAGGAGTTCGCGGAGATCGATCCCGACAGGATCGGTCAGGTGAAACAGATGCGTGCTCCTTCGGTAAAGGATTCTGTGCGGATCTTCGGTATCTGCAAGAAGATCAACCGAACTCTCAACAGGGAACAAAAGGTGGTGGTGCTGTTGCGTCTCTTTGAATTGCTAAACAGCGCCGGGAAGTTCACCGTTCAGCGGATGAACATCGTCAATACCGTGGCCGAAGTGTTCCGTATCCCTCCTGAGGTATGTAATCTCATGGAACGTTTCGTCAGGTACGATGACCCGGAAAAGCTCGACGAGGAAGAGATTTATATCCTCGCAGGTGAGCGCAAGGTGCTGATGAAGGCCCGGTATCAGTACCGCCGGGCTCTGGAGGGGAATGTCTATTTCATGCGTGTGCCTGAGGTGGAGTTTTATTTCCTGAAACACACCTGCACGGGCGATGTTTATCTCAATGGTCTGCCCGTAAAGAAAGAAACGGTCTCCCTTTTCGCGCCTGGCAGCAGCCTGCACCTTCCTCACGGGAAACCGGTTTATTACAGCGATGTCTCCGCACGGTTCATGACGGGCCACGACATCATCCCCATCAGTTTCGAGGTCCGTCAGGTCTCTTACCGCTTCCCCAACGGGACGTTCGGCATCCGGGAGATCACTTTCAGCGAAAGCCATGGCAAGCTCGTAGGCATCATGGGAGCCAGCGGTGCCGGGAAAACCACCCTGATGAACGTGCTCAGCGGAAGCCAGGAACCTACGGAAGGGACCATCACCATCAACGGATACGATCTTTACCGGGATCAGGAAAAACTGAAAGGGATCATCGGATACATCCCGCAGGATGATGTGCTCATCGAGGAACTTACCGTATACCAGAACCTGTGGTATAACGGACGTCTCTGTTTTCGTGACATGGAAGAAAAGGAACTTGATGAGCTGATTACCCGTGTACTGCGGGAACTTGATCTTTACAATGTGCGCGATCTCAAGGTGGGGTCGCCGAAAAAGAACATCATCAGCGGGGGCCAGCGCAAACGGCTCAACATCGCCCTGGAACTGATACGCGAACCTTCCATCCTCTTTCTGGACGAGCCCACCTCGGGGCTCTCCTCACGCGATTCCGAGAACGTGATGGACCTGCTGCGTGAGCTTGCCCTCAAAGGAAAGATGATCTTCGTGAATATCCACCAGCCCTCTTCCGACATCTATAAGATGTTCGACAAGGTGCTGATCCTCGACGTGGGAGGTTATCTCGTTTATTATGGCAACCCCATTGAGGCGGTCGTCTATTTCAAAAGAAAGGACGCCCAGATCAAAAGTGATGTGGGGGAGTGCCCGGTATGTGGCAATGTCAATCCGGAGATCATCTTCAACATTCTGGATGCCAGGGTGGTGGATGAGTATGGCCGCTATACGGAGAAGAGAAAGGTCCCGCCGGAACGGTGGGCTGCCTGGTTCAGGGAAAAGATCACGATGCCCCGTCCGGAAAAAGGGGGACGACCTCCGGCTTCCTCACTCCGTGTGCCCGGCAAAATAAAACAGTTCCTTGTGTATGTCCAGCGGGATGCTCTCAGCAAGCTGGCCAACAGACAGTATGTGTTGCTGAACCTGCTCATCGCTCCCATGCTGGCATTCATCCTGTCCTATATCATCCGTTATGTGGCCGACCCGCAGACGGATGTGTATATTTACCGGGAGAACGACAACATTCCCATTTATATCTTCATGTCCCTGATCGTTGCCCTTTTTCTGGGGCTGATCATCAGTGCCGAGGAGATCTTCCGCGACCGTAAGATCCTGGAGCGGGAACGCTTTCTGATGCTTTCCAGGGGCAGTTACCTTTTTGCCAAGATCACGGTCCTGTTCTTCATCTCTGCCTACCAGGCGGGAGTGTTCGTGCTGATCGGGAATTCCATCCTGGGTATCCGGGGGATGTACTTTTCTTACTGGCTGGCCCTGTTCACCACGGCAGCCTGTGCCAACATGCTGGGACTGATCATCTCTTCCACATTTAATTCTCCCATCACCATCTATATTGTTGTTCCTTTGCTCATCATTCCGATGATGGTGCTCAGTGGAGCCATGTTCAGCTTCGACAAGCTCAACCGGACCATCAGCAGCGTCGACAAAGTACCGGTGATCGCTGAACTGATGCCTACCAAATGGACCTATGAGGCCCTTATGGTAAGACAATTCAAGGACAATGCCTACGAGCGATATTTCTTCGATCTGGACAAGCAGGAGAGTCAGGCGGATTTTCAACAGGTATACCGTATCCCGAGGTTGCAGGAAGCACTCAACCGGACCGTGACCCTGCTCAACCAGAAAAAGCTTTCCAGGGATGATCCCGGTAAACTTCCCCTGCTTCGCAATGAACTGTCCAAGGAGAACAGGCTCAACAAGGAGGTGCAGTTCCCGTGGATCAGCCGTCTCCAACCCGACAGCTTCGATATCGATCTTTCACTTAAGGTGAAGAATTACCTTGAAGAGCTGGCCTCCTATTACAACAGGAAACTGTTGGAAGCCAACGGAAAAAAACAGAAATTGCTGCAATATATGCTGGATACCGATCCGGCCCGGTACCGACGCCTCAAGGATCATTACTACAACGAGAGCCTGGCCGACATCGTCATGAAGGTTTTCGAGAGAAACCGGATCATCGAATACCACGATCATCTGATCCAGAAGTATCATCCCATCTTCCAGGATCCCGATACGCGTCACTGGCTGGGGATACGTGCCCATTTCTTTGCACCCAGGAAATATTTTGCCGGCCGGTTTTATGATACTTTCGTTTTCAATGTGGCCGTCGTATGGGTGATGATCATGATGCTCTATCTGTTGCTTCATACCGATCTTGCAAGGAAGGTGCTTGAGACCTTTGAGAACCGTAAATGGCGAAAAAAATAATTTGATTTTCTTAAATAGTTTAGTTACATTTAGTTCCCGAATCTTTCAAAACGGTGGATCATGAGAATCTTTTTCAGCTGGGTCGTTGTAGCCGTTCTTCTTTTTGCTTCATGCAAAGGAGGCAGCGGCAAAAAAGAAAAGGACACGTTCGAGGTCCCGGATTCGGTGATAGCGGAAAAACCTTCGCTTCTTGAGGAGGAAGTGACCGAGGATATCATCGACAACCTGGCTTCGCCGGTTGAAATAGCCGATCTGCTCAACCGGCTGGAGATCCCTTTCACGAACAGCTTTCTTTTTCCTGCCGGGAAGATAAAAGAGATGGAGACGGATGTCCAGAAGGCCTACGGACTGGGTCTTTATGGAGCCGATTTGGGATATCAGGCCATGTACGGAAAAAATACCCAGATCCTCGACTATATCACCAACATCAAGGATCTGGCCGAGGATCTTCGTATTGGTCAGTTCTTCGACTTTTCCACCCTGAAACGGCTTTCCCAAAGCAAGTCGAACCTGGATTCCCTGATGTACATGGCGGTCCGCAGCTTCAATGATATTGACAAATACCTCCGTAAACAGCATCGTGGCGAGGTGAGCGCCATGATCATCACAGGACTGTGGCTCGAGGGGATGTACCTGGCCACACAACTTCAGAAGAACTACCCCCGTCCGGAGCTGAAGGAAAGGATCGGGGAGCAGAAGATCATCATGGAAGACCTTTTCACCCTCCTGGACAGATATCGCGACAACAAGGAGATCGAAAAGTTACTGACAAGGCTTGCACCGCTCAAACAACTCTATTCCGGAGTGAAGATCACGGTCAACCCCGGAGAACCGGAGACCGTGGAAAAAGACGGAAGGCTCGTCATCATCCAGCATGAAGAGAGCGTGGTGGAGTATCCGGATAGCCTCCTCGATGACATTGTGGCTGAGTTCTCAAAAATAAGAGGAGAGATCCTTGGTGAATGAATTCTATCCATTGGTCAAAATATAGAAAAAAGGATGTCAGAGAATTCATTATATTTGTTTGGCTAAATACGGCGGTCATGAAAGGTTCGGGTCAGAGGACTTTCTTTTGGGTTTTTCTTTTTTCCCTGATGCTCATACTTCCGGCAGGAGTGCTTCGCGGCCAGGAGCAGGATAAACTGGTGAGCCTGTGTGTGAGGGAGAGTGGCGAAGATGCTGCCTACCTGAAAGATTATGTGGTGAAACTCCCCAAAGCCACTTCAAAAGATCGCGTGCCGGTAGCCAAACATACCCTGGTGCTGGTGAAAAATACCCATTACCGTTTTACCATCTGTAATTCCGAAAAATATCCGGGTAAGGGGATCATCAAGATCTACGATACCAAAGGTCTGATCGCATCCAACTACGACCCTCAAAAGGATAAGATCTACAATTCGATCGATTTTATCTGTAAAAAGACCGGACCTTACACCGTTTTTATCTCATTCAAGGACGGTGAACAAGGCATGGCCGTAGGGATTCTCTCTTATGTGAAGAAGTAGGAGTCCCTTTTCAAAGGATTATACGTGCGATCAGCAATCCCAGGAACCCTGCAAGATAGAGGTTGAAGAGCACGCTCTTAAGACGCGTGATACGTTCCCCTGAAAAAAAAAGTGAGAAAAGCAAAGAGAGGGAAAGAGCCAGGTATGGGAATACGGCCCCCGGATCCTCCTTGTGTATTATCATAAGTATTACCGCCACCACTGCATTCCAGAAGAAGATCATATGGAACTTCCGGGAACGGATCTTCATTCCCGACAAGGCATAGAGGCCATGGAACGAAGTCACGAGGATGAGCAGGGCGAGGTAGCCGGCCATAAAGTGTTGAAAACGATCAGGAGAGAAAGGAGACCATTGGGCAGTGAGACCCGGCAGGATCAGCCTGTTCAAAATGGTTGCCGGATCAAGACCGAAAAGATAGGCTGTAGCCAGATAAAGGTACCAAGGAGTGAGAAAACCCAGGAGGCTCACCAGCCATTCACGAGGATAAAAGGGGCGTAGGGTGATCAGGGCGATCCACAGGATAGGTAAGAAAAAGATTGCCTTGATCGAGAAAAGAGAAGCAATACCCACCCATAGGGCGGCAGGGAAATAGGAAAGATCAATACGGTTGTTTCGGTAAGTGCGGAAAGCAAGGAAGATCGCACCAAGAAAAAGCGGCACGGTGAAGGCCAGATCACTCATGGCTGCCAGCCCCAGAACGGGAGAGGTCAGACTCGCCAGAAAGAACAGGGGAAGGAAGGTGCGGCTCTTGAGGAAGAGATATTGATTGTTGAGAATCACCAAAAGATAACCGGAGATCAGGAATACAGCAAAAAAAAGAAGTGTCGTTGCTGTTACAGGAAGATGCTGAAGCGACCTGAACAGTCCCTCAAAAGGTGCCGGAGAAAAGACGCAACGCAAAGGGAAAAGATCCGGCCGGACAAAAGCCGGCATCCAAGAAAGGATGGAAAGAAAGATGATCCATATCATCTGACGGGGATGGTACCCCTGAAGACTTTTCAGCATCTTTGCTATCTCAGATCAAAACCAATGTCTTTACGGTAATATTTCCCTTCAAAGTCGATCTTTTCCGCGAACTCATAGGCACGTCCCAGGGCCTGTTCCATATCCTTCCCGTATGAGCTGACGGCCAGGACCCTGCCGCCGGCCGTGACGACCCCCTCGTCGGTCAGCTGCGTACCTGCATGGAAGAGGACGGTATGATCGGGGATGTTGTCGGGAATCGTTATTTTCTTGCCCTTTTCGTAGGAACCCGGATAGCCACCCGATACGAGCATCACGGTAGCTACCGCCTCCTCCCTGATCCTGATCTCCAGGGATTCCAGGTTGCCCGTGGCCAGGGCCTGGAACAAGGGAATGATATCCTGATCGATGCGGGGGATCACGGCCTCTGCTTCCGGATCCCCCAGGCGAACATTGTATTCCACTACATAGGGATCACCTTCCACGTTCATCAGGCCGAAATAGAGAAAACCCCGGTAGATGATCTTTCTTTTTTTCAACCCTTCGATGGTGGGGCGGATGATGCGCTCTTCCACCTTGGAGAGAAACTCTCCGTCGGCAAAGGGAACAGGAGAGACCGCCCCCATGCCGCCCGTGTTCAGACCGGTATCTCCTTCACCCACTCTTTTGTAGTCTTTTGCCTCGGGGAGGAGGAGATAGGTGGACCCGTCGGTGAGAACGAAGACCGAGCATTCGATCCCTTTCATATACTCTTCGATCACAACCTGGTTGCTTGCTTCACCGAATTTGCCTCTGAACATTTCACGCAAGATCTTCTCCGCTTCCGGCAAGGTCTCGGGAATAAGAACACCTTTCCCGGCAGCCAGCCCGTCCGCTTTCAGGACATAAGGAGGTTCCATTTCGCGCAGGAACGCCAAAGCCTCCTGTTCAGAATTTTTTGTGAAAGTACGATGACGTGCCGTAGGGATACCCTCTTCTTCCATGAAAGACTTGGCAAAAGCTTTGCTTCCTTCAAGCAGCGCTCCTTCTCTGGAAGGGCCGATGATGAATAAGCCGGAAAAACGGTATTGGCTTCTGAAATAATCGTAAATGCCTCTTACCAGCGGGGCTTCCGGCCCGACGACCAGCATCTGGATATCATGATCCAGGATGAACCCTTCGATGGCAGGGAAATCAAGAGGATCAAGCTGGACATTCTCTCCCAGTGTGGCGGTTCCTGCATTCCCTGGTGCGATGTAAAGATCATCGCTCAACGGACTTTGCGCTATCTTCCAGGCCAGGGCATGTTCCCGGCCTCCGGATCCCAATACCAAAACGTTCATCTTTCAATGAGTTTCGTTCGGGGGATAAACTTAATGATTATTGTCCGAATTTCGAACGTTTCCTTACAGAAAGCCCTCGACATGAACAAAAAAAGGATGCCTGTGAAAGCATCCTTTTTACAGGTTTCCGAGACCGGAGATCATTTTTTCATGATGAAATTCGGAAGCTTGTAAATGAAAACGATCTCATGACTTCCACTCGTCTGGGTCCGGATATCGGATACGGCCAGATCGTAGTTATAGCCGAAAATGAGATTGTCGTTCTGGTAACCTACCTGAATGCCCAAAGCATCTCCCGTACGGTACATCAGGCCGAAATGGATCATTTTGCTGAACACAGCTGTCATCTGGATGTCTGCCTGGAAAACGCCGGCTTCGATCAGTTTCATCATTACCGCCGGCTGAAGGGATATGTTTTCATTCACGTCGAAACGATAACCACCGTTGAGGTAGTAATGCCGTACTTTTTTTTGTTCTGATACCCCTTCTTCCCCGATGTTGATCTTGCCCTGGAAAAGACTGGCCACTGTCAGGCCGACAAAGTAGTTTTCCCCGTAAAGCAAGGTCCCGAAGTCGGCATCGGGGACGAACTTTTTGGTGTCACCCAAAAGGATCGGGTCGGTGGGGTCTTCCATTGACAATTCATCTTTGGCCAGATAATATTGATAGAACGAACCGGTCAGGCCAAAAGAGAGATGAGGGCCGTTCTCGCTGAGAGGGATGTGATAAGCGTAAGTCATCTCAAAACCTGTGTTGCGCAATGGCCCCTGAGAGAAATTGAAAAGCTTCAGTCCTGCGCCCATTCCGTCGGCCACAGCGATGTTCCCGCTGAGCGTCTGGATGGAAGGGGAGTCGTCGATGCCTACCCACATTTTTCTGATCATCAGTGTGATCGGAGCATAGTCGGTGCTTCCTGCTGCAGCGGGGTTGACCAGGTACTGGTCCCAGTTGTATTGGGAAACCACGGGGAACTGCTGGGCTGCCACCCACAGGCCGGTCAGCAGGAACAGTATGACAGGAAAGATGAACTTTTTCATGGTTCAGTTGCTTTTCACAAATTCTTATTTGACGATATTGACCGTGCCGGAGTAGGTTTTTTCTCCGGGGCCCAGTTCGATGATGTAATAATAGGTGCCGGCAGGCAGTTCTTTGCCTTCATAGGTGCCGTCCCACGGTTCGGTATATCCTTTGGATGAGAAGACCTGCTTGCCCCACACATTGAAGACCTTCACGATACAGTCGGGATATCCCTGGATGCCGCGGATGTTCCATACGTCGTTCTTGCCATCGCCATTGGGGCTGAACGCGTTGTAGATGATCAGCGAGCAGTCGGAGCCTTCTTCTACGGTGATGGTTTCGCTGGTAACGGGGCCGCAGCCGTTGGCATCGTTCACCATCACCTGGTAAGTGCCGATCTCCAGGGAAGTGAAAGAACCATCTGTACTGCTGTCCACACGGGCCCCTTCGGTGGTCATCAGCAGGTACGAAAGAGGAGGTGTACCTCCGGCAGCGGTGACACTGATCGTGCCATCTTTGTCGGACGGACAGGTAGGTGTGGCATCCGTACTGACAATGACCAGAGCATCCGGTTCGTTGACACGTACCGTATTGCCTGCCGTGACACATCCGTTGCCGTCTTGTACGGCGATATCGTAATCCCCTGCGGAAAGATCAACGAAGGCGCTGTCGTTCTGGAAGGTGGTCCCACCGTCAATGGAATAGCTGTAAGGCCTGGTCCCTCCTGAGGCGAGGATGACGATCTTTCCGTCGGTTTCTCCGTGGCAGGAGATGTCGGTCACCTGCTCATCAAGGGTAAGGCCCGGAGGAGCGTTCAGCTGTGCTGAGGATTCGGCAGTACAACCGTGTGCATCCTTTACACGGAGGGAATACGTTCCTGCAGCCAGACCCTGGAAAGTGCTGTCATCCTGGAAAGTGGACCCTCCGTCGATGGAGAACTGATAGGGGAGGGTCCCCCCGCCGGCGTGGATCACCAGTGAACCGTCGTTGCCGGAAGCACAGGTGGGATCGTTCATCTCAACGATCAGGATAGAGAGCTGGGAAGGACCGGCTACCGTATATGTGTTACCGTTCAGAAGACAGCCGTTGGCGTCGCGAACGGCGACCGTGTAATCGCCGGAGGCCAGGCCGGTGAAATGGCTGTCGCTCTGGAAGGTTGTGCCTCCGTCGATGGAATATTCCAGCGGAGACGTACCTCCAGAAGCGTAAACGGTAATGGCACCATTGGCATCCCCGAAACAACCTGATACATCGGTCACAGCTGCCGAATCGATCACAAGAGCAGGAGGCTCTGAGATCGTAAAATCGAAAGTAGATGTACAGTTGTTGGCATCCGTAACCGTGAGCGTGTAATCCCCGGCCGGAACATCGGAAAGATCTTTACCTGTCACGTTTCCGGGTGTCCATAGATAATTGAAAGGAGCGGTTCCACCGGAAACAGTGGTGATGATGGAACCGTCGCTGTTACCGGGACATGTGACGTCGTTGATGATTGCATTTACCTCAATGGGCAGGGGTTCGCTGAGCGTTTTCGTGGCCTGGGCCGTACAACCGTTGCCGTCGGTGACCATCACGGTATAGGTGCCTGCTTCGAGGTAACTGGCCGTTTTGGTGGTTTGGGCACCGGGGTCATCCCACTGGTAAGCATAAGGGAGGGTACCTCCCAAAGGTTGGGCCTCCAGTTCTCCCGTAAGATCCCCGTTGCAAAGGATCCCCTGGATCACATCAATGCTCACCGTCAATGCCGGTGGTTCACTGATGGTGATATCTGTCTTTTTCACTACGCAGTTGTTGTTGTCTATGACCGTCACGCTGTAGTTTCCGGGAGCAAGATTGGCAATATCTTCCGTGGTAGCGGTAAAACCGTTCGGACCGATCCAGGAATAGGTGTAAGGAACCCAGCCGCCCGTGACCGTGATATCGATTTTTCCGTCATTTTTGCCATTGCAGGTAACGTTTTGTATGTTGGGTACCTGAACAGTTAACTCTTCGCTGGGTTGTGCGATACGAACCGAGGTACTGGCCGTCCTATTGTCCGTTTGATCAGTGACCGTGACATTATAAGTACCCATCGGGACATCCGAGAGCGAAGGAGAATTGCTGCCGACCGAGGCTCCAACGCTGTTGGTCCAGGCGTAGACGTAATCTCCCGAACCTCCCGTTACCGTAACGTGGGCGTATCCGTCGCTTCCGTTGTAACATGAAACATCTTTTACCGAATCGATGGAAGCGATCAGGGCGGTGTTATCTCCTACCAGGAAAGTCGTATCCTGAAGACATCCGGCCTGGTCCTTGACGGTTACTTTATAGTCGCCACCCACATCCAGTCCTGAGAGATCTTCGGTGGTGGCACTGAACCCGGATGGTCCTTCCCAGGAATATGTGTAAGCAGGTGTACCTCCCTGTACGTTCAGGTCGATGGCCCCGTTGGCTCCGGGAGGCCGGACAATATCGGTAACCGAGGAGCCTGCAAAAGTGATGGGATCGGGCTGCTCCACGGTGAAACTCGTGTCCAGGGTACATCCATGATCATCTGTGATTGTCAGGGAATAATCACCTGCAGTCAGACCGTTCTGATCTTCCAATGTCTGATTGACACCGGAACCGTTGGTGGTGGTCCAAAGGTAAGAATAGGGTTGGGACCCGCCCGTAACGGTGATGTCGATAGCCCCATCGGTACCGTGGGGACATGTGACATCAGTGATGGAGGCCGTCACACGGATGGCAGTGGGTTCGGAGATGGTGAAAGCCACCGAATCGGTCTTGTTGTTGGCATCGGTTACCTTGACCCAGTAGTCCCCGGCCGGCACATTGGTCAGGGTGGAGTCGGCCGTGCCGTCATCGTAGCTCCATTCATATGTATAAGGCGAGGTCCCGAAATATGGGGTAACTGTAGCCGACCCGTCGGACCCGCCGTTGCAGGTTACGGAAGAGGTCTTGACCGTTACCGAAAGCGGATATTCATAATGGAAAAGGAATCCGTCGCTGTTCGGGCTGTTGGTGTTGGTGAAAGTGAAAGTGCCGGCCGTGATCTGGGTGGAAGTGAAATATCCTCCGATGAGGGTCTGACCCGTTTGATCGATGGTAACGGTAGTGCCGATATCTTCCAGGTCCCCTTTGATCTCCTGAGCCCCGATGGTTTGCCCGGAGGTACTGTAAACGGCAAATCCTGTGTTGATATTGGAACTGGAACCACTATCCAGAGTGTCCTGGTTGAAAATAATCTGTCCGGAATACATTCCTGCGAATTCGACCAGGTTCTCGTGAAGTGCAATGCCGTAAGCATTGTCCGCTCCGGGAGAGCCGTTCCTTCTTACCCACTGCAGGTCCCCGTCACGGTTGTATTTGGCAAGATAGAGATCCATACCTCCGAAACCTGGCAAAGGTGCTGCTTTCAACGTGGCCGTACTGTCAAAGATAAGCGGGTCGGCTCCTGTTTTTCCTGTGAAATAATAGTTGCTGTAGATGTCAGAACCGGCGGAATTGACATGGTCATAGCCGGTACCGGTTGCAGTCCTGCTCCACAGGAAATTCAGATTATCGTCCACTCTGAGCACAAGAATATCCATCTGTGTAGGGTTGACTACGGCAGAATCATCCTGCGTGAAATAGATCTTGTCCACCAAGTCACCCCCTATGAAATAACCTCCTGCCGCACAAATGGATATGTCTTTCAATGCTGTATATTTGACAGTGACCACATAGTGCTTGATATTGATAAAGTCACCAGAAGCATTGAACTCGGCAATGTACTGATCTTTTGGACCAACAGCTGTAATGGTCTGGTCATTGGTGCCGTCAGAATAGATCAGTTCTGTTTTGAAATTCCCAACAACTGCAAAGGTATTCTTGGACCGGTTGAATTCAATGTCGAGTATCTTTTCTGTATTGGTTCCCCAAAAAAGATGCTTGGCCCACTGAAAAGTGCCCGAAGTGGTGTATACAGCTACAAAAGCATCAAAATTATTCACGTTTTCCAGAGAATCGGAAGGAGTGAAATAAATTGCGTAATCCCGGAAACTTCCACCTACATAAATGTTCCCTGATCCGTCAAGGGAGATATTCCCTACAGCTTCTTTTCCGAGTCCGCCCATGGTCACGCCCCATCGGTAGGTGCCGTCGGACGTAAAGCTGCAAAGGAAAATATCAACATCTCCTTTCAGGGTAAAGGTATGCCCTGAGATAATCAGGTCATCCGTATCAAAAGTTCCCAACACATAGCTGTTGTCCTGGTCATCAACGATGACACTGGTCACAACAACGTTACCGTTGCTTTCAAATTGCTGGCCCAAGGTCCAATTTTGAGCTTGGACATGTGCATAAATAAAGAAGAAAAGGAGAACAGTGGCGAACTGAGGTCTCATGTGAGCAGGTTTTAATTCTTCGTAATAGTTACCACACAATTTCGTACATTAGTCAAAGTTAGGAAAAAATCGGAAAAATGTAATGTACAGGAAATGAATATTCGTCAAAATCTTAAACGAACCGCCATTATGGTTCCCTATTTTGGGAAGTATCCACCCGGTTTTTTACTTTTTCTGAAAAGTATATCGTTTCTTTCGTCATATGATTGGTATATTCTGAGTGACCAGCCTGAATTGCATGCTCTAACTTCTGGATTTTCGCATATTCATTTTTTATCATTTTCGCTTGAGGAAATTTCTGAAAGGGCTTCGAGAAAACTGGGTTTCCCTGTAGCAATCAGAGAGGGATACAAGATCTGTGATCTGAAACCGCTGTTGGGGTTCATCTTTGAGGATTTGATACGGGATTATGCCTATTGGGGTTATTCGGATACGGATCTGGTCCTAGGTGATCTGCCTCATTTTTTGGAGCGACCTTACAAAGAAGAAGCGGATGTGATCAGTTTTTACGGTAGTTTTATGTCGGGACCTTTGTCTTTGTTTCGCAACAGGAAAGATGTGAATACCCTTTTCTTGAAAATAACAGATCTTGAGAAGATCCTTGGGGATCCCGATCATTACGGGATGGATGAGAACATCCTCAGGAAAAACGAAAGAAAAGGAACTTTTTGGCGGCTATGGCCTTCCTGTCTGCGAGGGATCTTAATGGAAATGTTTCATGGCAGGTCTGCCCTGCCACATCTGAGGTTCCGCTGCCAATGGTACCGGAAAGCGGCAACGATGGATCCGGTCAGACCGGCGGACCTGACCGAAGCGGTATGGGCCGCGGAACGAAAAGGTGAACTGCACGCTTGTTTCAGTGATTTGCTTTTTTCCTGCAGGTACATGCAGCGAATGAAGAAAAAGAATTGGATATTCATCTGGGAAAACGGAAGGATGATCAATGAAAAAGGAAAGGAAATAGCCGGCTTTCATATGATCGATCTTAAGAAAAGTTTTCATTTGGAGGGTCTGAGTAGATCACTGGGATTTCAAAGGATTGTGATCGGCCCTGAAAGTGTGACGGTGGGATGACCCCAAAAAAGAAACATATTGCAATCATTATCCCCTATTACGGACCATGGCCGGAGTGGCTCCCCTTTTTCCTGAAAAGCTGTTCGGTACACAAAGAATGGGACTGGTTCCTTTTCCATGACCAGCAAGTACCTTCCTGGGTCCCGGAAAATGTACATTTTGTCAGCTTGCCCCTTGAAAAATTGGGACGATTGATCAGGGAAAAGGCAGGAGTGGAGGTTCCTTTGCATGACCCTTACAAACTGTGTGATCTGAAGCCTGCTTTCGGGCTGATCTTTCAAGAATTTCTCAAGCCTTATCCCTACTGGGGATATGGAGATCTTGATCTGATTTACGGCAATCTCTCGGAATATTTCAGACCTGAGATTCTTTCCGGCTATGATCTTTTTTCTACCCATCCTGATTTTGTTCCGGCACCTTTGGTTGTCCTGAAAAATGAGAAGCAAATGAGGGTACTTTTCAAAAAAGTGGAAAGCTTCAGGGAACACTTTTCCCGGCCGTACTACTGTGGTTTTGATGAGCGTCTTTTCCGTTTTTGTCCACCGGGCCCGGAATGGGTCCAACGCTTCATACGCCGGGTAAGGGTAGAAGGAAGTGTTCCCCTTTATCGTACTATTCAGGGAATGAAAAAGATTGGCTTCAGTAATATATTTCAGGGGAAGAAAAAGAAAGAAAATCCGCAGATTGAGAAGGCTCCGAAAGATTTTTCATCGGTGGTCCATCGGGCGGCAGAAAGAGGTACATTGCGTCTTCTTTCACGGCATGAGGATCTGTCCGACCTGGCGCTGAAGAAAAGAGGCATAAAAAAATGGCGGATGAAATGGCATCAAGGTACCCTTATCGAAGAGCTTAGCGGACGGGAGCTCCTCCATTTCCATTTTCAGCTCTTGAAGGGACGACGGAGTTTCCGTATTCCCCCCTTTCAACCTGATAAGGATACTTTTTTCATTACTCCACAAGGATTCTCGTATGAATGAAAAGCACAGTATTCTCTTCCTTGTCCCTTATTTCGGGGAATGGCCTCCCTGGTTGGGTCATTTCCTCAACTCGTGCCGGGAGAATCCTTCCTTTTCATGGGTGTTGATATCGGATGCCCCGAAACCGGTGAACCTTCCCGGCAATGTAAATTGGTATCCTGCCGATCTTGAGGAAATCTCGGAAAAAGTGTCGGAGATCATCGGTAAAAGGGTGCAAATCACACATCCTTACAAGATCTGTGACTATCGCCCGGCTTTCGGGGAAATTTTCAAGGATCTTATCGGCGATCATCCGTTTTGGGGTTATAACGACCTGGACATCATCCTGGGAGATGTGAAAAAGTTCCTCACTCCCGAGAGGCTAGAGCGTTATGATGTTTTTTCAGTAAGGAAAAATTACATGACAGGACATTTTGCCGTTTACAGGAACATCCCAATGATCAACCGTTTATTTTGGAAGATCCCCGGGGTTAAGAAAGTATTTTTCCGCACCGGCCTCCATTATGCATTGGATGAGCGTTCAAGGATAGCAGGAAAACCTCTGGAGAGGAATCCTTTTCCTGCCTGGTATAATTCCATGCGATATCATTTCAAGCATATTTTTGGGAATCCGGTTCGTGATATGACCACCCTGTTGCAAAGTCTTGAAAAAAAAGGGGAGGTTCGTTGGTTCCATAAGGACCTGGTCCGTTCGGACAAATGGTTCTCTGACAGAAACGTCATGGAATGGGAAGTGCTTTGGGAAAAGGGTAAACTGTATGATCTGACCAACAACGAAGAATTATTGCATTTCCATTTCCTTTTGAGTAAAAGGGAACCGGTTTTCCTGAAGAATATAAATACTCCTTCTTCCCGGTTTGTGATCAGTCGTCAGGGGATCCTGCCCGTGGATCAATCATCAAAACTGTAACGTGCCAGGAAGGGGATCTTTTTGATCTCTTCTTCCACAAAGCGGATCAATTCAGGTGTCCAGGGCACGGTGGACCTGCTTTTGTGAGGGGACCGGTAGATCAGTTCCCGGCAAGAACGGTAATAACCCTCCCCGGCTTCGAGCCCAAAAAAATCCATTAGCTTTCGAAGAACAGCATGACTGTCCCGGATCATCTCTTCATGATAGATATCGATCCACAGCAGATCGTTGTTTTGCCGGTAATCCAGGATGGCGTAAGCCCATCTGAAAAAACGTTCAACAGAGTTAAGAAGATCGAGATGGGTTACCCGGTAATCTGGCGGGCGTATTTTTTCATAATACCTGTTCGTCATTGTCGAAATAACATCGAAAGGATTGCGGATCACATGGATGTGATAAACAGGCACGCCCACCTCTTTGCGGAGGAGGGGGAACAGATCCGGATCGGAAACCAGATACCGCGATACGAAGCCTCCTAATTTGTCCCCGAAAAAACGGATCGTTGTAAATCTCCCCTGATAGGAATCTTCAATACGGTAAGAATAACCTGTCCAAACATTCTTTTCTTTTTCCCGGAATATTTTTGATCTGAGCATCAGGGAATAAAAGATCTGGTTCTTCCGGTAACCCGCTTTCAAATGGGCCAGGACGTTCCATTCCATTCCGATGATGATATTGGGATGGGCATCGAGAAGGGCCCCCACTATGCTGTGGCCGCTGCGTGGATATCCAACAAAAAGAATGAAACCCTTCACGTCCCGGAATTTCTTCCGGTGGATCAGACCCATTACACCTGACCTGGTATATTGGTACCAGAACCTGAATTTCTTGAGGACCTTGATCAGAAACTCTTTCATCACGAGAGACCTCTCTTATGGGTATGGGTTATGAAAAAATCTGCAAATTTTTTGTAAAGACGGTGACAAAGATACTGAATTATCCCCAAGGTGAGATAGATGTCTCCTTTGAGGGTGAAACGGGGTTTTTCGGGTCTGTAACCTTCTCTTTTGAGCTCATGCTGGCACAATAGGACAAGGGTTGTCTTTTCATGAGGTCGAAGAGTTTCCTTCCATCTGTCTATGCGTCGAACGTCAGGGACATCGGTGGTCAGGGAATGGATCTTTTTATGGTCATCGGGAAGCCGGTCAAAAAGATCTCCCTCTCCGGAAAACGGATCGAAAGGGTTCACTTCCAGAAGCCGGAACAGCTGCTCAAGGAGTACATCAGGTTGACGTAATAGATCCTCATAGTGCAGGATGTGAACCTTTTCTCCAATGCTTCGTATTCTTTTTAGATGCCTTTTCCAGAATAAAGCGGTAAATACGGCATGGGAGCTCATAGGCCTGTCGGTACCTGGGAATAGAGTTTCCTGCTGAGAGGCATATACACCTCTTACATCCCGTATGATAGCCATGTATTCAAGGGGATATCCCTTTCGTGAGGAAAGGGACATGAGATCAGGGAAAAGATCGGCAAGACGTTCTGCTTTGAAAAGAACCCATGTGGCAGCAGGCTTGATCCGCCTTGCCTGCCATTCCAGGATCCTGAGGAAAACTTCCAGTTGGTTGGACGAGGCAGAAAGGACCTCTGTCATCTCCTTGTCATCATAAGGCCACAATCGCAGTTTGGGATCGTGGTGGAAAAGGTGTCTGAGCTTCTTCTTCAGGTCCTTTTCAACCTTCTGTTCCGGACGTGTCAGCAACAGATCGGACAGAGCTTCTCCTTCCGGACAGACTGCTATCTCCTGAGAGCGGCTCAGGATGTGAGAGAGGTAAGTTGATCCCGACCGGTTCACGTATGTCAGAAGGAGGTATCGCAATGGCGTACGGAGATTGGAACTATTTCAAAGATACCGAAAAAATATGTTCCATCTTTTTTTCGAATACAGGCAGGGAGAACTCTTTTTCGAACCGTTTTTTTGCGTTTTCTCCCAAGTTGTAACGAAGGGGTGCGGAGAGGGAGATTTTCTCCAGTGCCTGAGCAAGGGCAATGCTGTCGCCGGGTTTTACCAGTAAAGCTTCCTGTTCGTTCTTCACCATCTCGGGAACAGCCCCGATGCTCGTGGCCACGATGGGGAGTCCTGCCTGCATGGCCTCCAAGAGCACCAGCGGGAAACATTCTTCCTGAAAGAAACTGGGAAAAATGAAAAGATCGGCATCCATCAGTACCCGCTCTTTCTCAGTCCCGAACACGGGGCCGTGCAGCTGCACCACGGAGCGAAGTCCGCCCTCCCGGACCTGTTCCTGGTACCTGCGAAAAACAAGCGGGTCATGGACAGATCCGTAAGTGTCCAGGCGGAATCCGATCCCCTTGTCATGTAAGTGACGAAGAGCTTCCAGCAGCACTCCCAGCCCTTTTTCCTTCAGGTAGTTGGAAATGAAAAGGAATCTAAGCCAAGGTCTTGGATCACGTACGTTTTTCCCCTTCCGCACTGTGAAAGGACGGACGGTGTTGCTGACTACAAAAGTACGGAGAGGCCTGAGCCGTTGATCAAGGATCTCCTGCTCCATCAGACGTTGTGAGACATGGATGACCAGTGACCGGTTGAAGATATAGGGATAAAGAGTGCGGTAGAGCAGGCGTTTTCTGTATCTGTCGATGCCACGGTTGTTGAGATGCAGAAGAATCCTTTTCCCATGCCTTTTTATCAGGAAAAAGAACCAGGCATCCCGCAGGAATCCCTTGCCAACCGGCATGAAAGAAAAGTAGATAAGATCGGGGCGGGTCTTGCGGACCGTTCTCCAGAGCCGTAAGGAGAGATGTATCATCCGCAGAAGCTTGTTCAGCGAGAATCTCCGGATCTCTTTCAGGTCTCTGGACATATCGATCCTCACCAGATATTTTTCATGGCCGGCTGCGATCTTGCTGCTGTGGTAGACGATCTCGTTGAGCATACTCACCCCGTGGACGGGAGGTGGTAGCTGGATGAGATAGAGTATCTTTTTTCTGTTCACTTGAGGCGGTTTTTTATTCCGTTCCACAGTGATTCATACGAGGCTGTGGCCAAAATGGATTGGCGGGCTTTTTCACTGAGGCTCATGCGGAGTCCTGAGTCCTCGTAAATCCGGGTCACGGCTCTCTGCAGGCCGGATTCATCCTTTTCCCTGATGATCAATTCGTCCAGTACCGTCCCCGTTACGGACCCGTCGATATCCCGGGTGATCACAGGCAGACCGCATGCCAGAGCCTCGAGCACACTATTTGGTGGGAAACCTTCCTGTATGGAAAAAAGGATAAAGAGATCGGCAGCTCTGTAATAATTTTCGGGATGAACAGATGGTCCGGCAAAAAGGATCTTTTCTTGCAAAAGTTCGTTTCCCATCTTCCGCAACTCCATGGTCTCTTGTTCCAATGGAGAGAGATGATGACCTGTGGGAAGTGAAAGGTCGCCGACTATCACATAGAGGAAAGGAAAGGGAAGGCGGGAAAGTGCCCTGAACACCGAAACGTAACCTTTGCGATGGATAAGATATCCCACGGAAAGGATCAGGAAACGATCCTCCGGAAGATCCAGGGCCTTCCTGATCTTTGACTTTTCATGGGGGACCAGTGGTGAAAAAAGGAAAATGTCCACTCCTTGCGGATGGACAAGTATTTTCCGGTCATCACCGAGTACGTTTTCCCAGGAATGTGCGAAATCCTTATTGATTGCAAGATAGATGTCCACACTTTGCAGAGCAAGTTTCCGGAACTTCCCGAGCAAATGGTCTTGCGCAAGGGAAGCCGCGTCATCGAAACCGAATAAGGTGGAACGGAAAACCACCTTTTTTCCGAAAAAACGACCAAACAACAACAGGAATTCCCATCCGATCAGATTCCCTCCGTAAACAAGGATCAAGTCGTTCTGTAATACTTTCAGCCAATAGGCAGGGAGAAGGATTGTGAACAGCGAAAGCAGCTTGGTGAAGAGATTACGGTTCCAGTACGCGATGCGCCGGATGGTCATACGTTCTTTTTTCTCAAATGAAGGGTATCGTCTCCCTCTGTTGACCGTCAGAAGGATCACAGGATATCCCTGCTGGCTGAGGAACAGGGCAAAACGATATGCATTGTTGCCGCTTCCTGTGCGTACGGGCGGCAGGAAAGCACTGCAGATAAGTATTTTTTCATTCTTATTATGCAAGGGTAACAATGCAACGTTTTTAACAACGGCAGGATTAAACTACTATATTAAGAAAAACTGAGAAATGTTCGAATATTTTAACCGGGTAATCCATGAAAATCAAGTCCAAAACATAAATAAAATTCTTACAGTTAAAATAATTGGTGCAAGTTGATTGTAATACTGCTGGTGGTGATTAATTTAAGTATAGTTATTTATTTTGGAATATTCTTTTCTTAAAAATATAAGTCAGAAGCATATTGTAGATCTTTGGGATTTTGTACTTCCATCCATTAACTGTATCATAGCCTTTTTCAAAACTTGAATTCACATTTTTCGTGTTTAACATGTTTGATTCGAAATCGATATTTAAGAAATTGCAAATAGATTTTGTAATTAATTCCTGTTCCAATACTAAGTCTGAATATTTTACCTGGAAAAAGTTATTAGTGTGTCTTTTTTTTAAGGAATCAGATATTCTATATGCAATGGCACATTCAATTACAACATAAAAAAAGATGATTATGCTATAAAAGAAATTGATTTTATTTACAGGCACTTTAAAATTCCTTTTTTTATGCAATTCGGAAACAAAAATGGCTCTTGGATCTCTAATAATATGAATCGCTTTAGCTTCTGGAAACCACCTAAATATCTTTTTTAGATGAAAAATATTCAATGGAGTTTTTTCTCCGCCGAAAATTTTATTATTTGATAATGCTCGCTCATCTAGCACGATTCTGTAAAGATCCTTGTATGTTTTCTGTGATTTTAAAAAGTCTTTTTTGATTTTTTTATATTGAATATTTGGGTTTTCCCAAAAAGGGCTGAACATTTTTCCAGATTGTAACAATTCAAATAGTTGATCAATTTTCTTTTCATTATTAAAAGGGTATAAGTGTTTTGTTGCTTTTATTACTCCTCTGTGTATTAAACGATCAAAATAATGCAACTCCCCCGATATCCATATTTTGGAATGCTTATTTAAAATATTTCTCAGAAAATGAGTTCCAGATCTGCCACACCCTACTATGAAAATATATCTCATTTAAAACTATTTTTAAATTCATGCCCCACCACCACACTTCCCGGCTGCAGGTGTTTGTGCAGGCGGCGAGAGAGGGTGTGGAGGGGGATGTCGGGGTTGTAGTCGCCGGGCATGATGTCCCACATGACGATGGTGTATTTCTCCCTCAGCACTTTGATCTGTGAGGGGCGGACGCGACCGTAA
>CAZRDX010000040.1:0-172718 GCA_964599235.1 uncultured Rikenellaceae bacterium | reverse complement strand
GACCACCGCCAGGGTCTTCACCTCCCTGCCGAAAGGCAGCGTCGGCCCGTCGTTCTTCAGCAGCACCACCCCCTCGCGGGCGGCCTGCAGGGCCAGCGCCCTGTGTTCTTTCGTGGCGAAGCGCCGGCGTACCAGCGACGTGTCGGTATAGGGATGGTCGAACAGACCCAGGAGGAACTTGACACGAAGCACCGATGCTGCCGCCCTGTCGATGGCCTCCATGGGCAGGCGCCCGCTCTCGACGGCCTGCCTGAGCGCCTCGAGAAAAACCTCGTGGTCGTAATCATAGAACTGCATGTCGGTGCCTGCCTCCACCGCCTGGCTCAGCGCCTCGGCGGGGGTGCCGGCCGTGTGATGGGTGTTCTCCAGCATGGCGATGGCCCCCAGATCGCTCAGCACAAAGCCCCGGAAACCCCATTCCCGGCGCAGCACCTCGGTGAGCAGCCAGCGGTTGGCTACCGAAGGAATGCCGTCGATCTCGTGATAGGCGGCCATGATGCCCAGGGCACCACCCTGCTGCGCGACCGTGCCGAACACCTTCAGGAAAGAGCTGCGTGCCTCCCGCTCACCTATATATACGGGCGAGGTGTTGGCACCCCCTTCGGGGATGCTGTGCACACCGAAATGCTTGGGTTCGGCCACCACGGCATCGTCGGCACTGACGGTGTCGCCCTGCATCCCCCGTACCATCGCCAGGCCGGTCATCGCCGCCAGCCACGGATCCTCACCATAGGTCTCTTCCACACGCCCCCAGCGCGGATCACGCGCCAGCCCCAGCACAGGCGACAAAAGCATATGTACACCGTGGCAACGAGCCTCGCGGGCGAACACATGTCCCGCCTGACGCACCAGCGCCGTGTCCCATGTCGAAGCCAGAGCGATCGCCTGAGGAAAGACCGTCGACCCCTTGCCCTGGTAACCGTGCAGCCCCTCCTCAATGAACAGGATGGGGATATGCAGGCGGGAATGTTCGATGGCATACCGCTGCATCATGTTCACCATCTCAATGTCGTCGGGATAAAGATCGTGCACCGCACCAATGCCTGTGGTGCCGATCACCCGGGCCATCTTCGTCTCGTCCCACAGCTTGTTGGTGGTCAGGTCGGCGGCAGCCCACATGTCCATCTGCCGGATCTTCTCCTCCAGCGTCATGCGACGCAGCAGATCGTTCACACGCTCCTCCACGGAGAGATCTTCCCTCAGATAGCGGGGACGACGGTGTTCTTTCCCGCACCCGGACAAGAAGATCATCCCCGCCAGGATCAGCATCAGAAAAGAGGATATGGTTCTCATGGTCGTGATTATTGGCTTTTTCAAGCAAAATTAAGCATTTTCACTGGCCGGGCAGCAGTGACTTGCGACTCTTTTGCAGGAATTCGCTATTTTTAGAAAAAAAGGTTGATCCCATGCGAGCCTGTGTCCTCTCTTTCATCCTGTTCATGGCGTTCTTTTTTCGTGCCGAAGGGGATACGATCGTCCCGCTGCGCGTCGACGATCCCTGGCTGCGTCTGAATGCCGGTGCCGGAGCACCGCTCTATACCACCTATGCGGCGGCGATGGAACGTTCCCGGCTTTATGGCGACAAAGCGTACAAGATGGTTTACGATGAGCCGGGAGAACCCGTTCATTACACTTCCGACCAGGCCGGGAGGATCTACCTCCTCTGGCTCGTCAACCGGGTCGCCCTCGACAGGATCAGACGCTATGCTTCCCCGCCGGTCGTCACTTTTTCCTTTCCGGACATGAACATCCTGGAGTACGAGCTTTTCCCTGGCCTCCAGGTGAGGCAAACATTTCTGGTCTACAGCTCTACACTGGCTGTCCTGCACCTCCTGGTGACAAACCGGAGCGACCGCACACACGAAGTACAGCTCTTTCCCGTCCTGGTGCCCGGACGCGACTCTGTGACGGTGGTGGGATATGATCCGGATCATCATGCATACATTGCACGTCATGAGGAGACGAAAGAACGTCTTATCAGCGATCTCTATGCGAACGCACCCTATCCCACACACATGAGGGATCTTTTCGTCCTCGATGAAAAACCCTGGTCATACGGGGCTTACCGTGGTGATGAGAAGGCCCTCGTCCAGGCCGTCAAGACCGACTGGTATGCCTCCCATCGCCGGGATTCGCTCAACGGGGTGAAGGAAGGCCCAGCAGAAAGGGTGGTCCTGGAAACACGCTTCCGGCTGGCACCCGGCGAGAGCAAGACGATCATGGTCTTTCGGGGATGTCAGGAGGTGAAAGAATCCCCGCAGGCAATCTTCGATGCCGTCAGCACCCTGAAAAAGGAGGGGCTGCAACGTTACCTCGACGACAATGTGCGTCTGTTTTCCCGTATCCCGCGCCTTCCTTTCCGGACGGAGGAAGAGAAACTGGTCTATCTTGGAGCGTTCAACCTGATGCGGGGATCCATGCTTCCCCCATCGGGAAAGGCACGGCACAACTTTTATGTCTTTTCCCGCAATCCTCTTTGGGGCTGGGGACACGGACATCAGGTTCAGCACGAATCGCTGGTGATGATGGCCTATGCCTGGCTCGATCCTGGGTCGGCAGAAGGCTCACAGCGTATCTTCATCGACCAGCAGGGAGAGAACGGTGTGATCCCCTACCGGGTGGGACCCCGCGGTCCGCAAACCTATCCCCATAAAGGAGAGCCCACGACCTCCGCACCTTTTTTCTCATGGACCAACCTTGAGATCTTCCGGATCAGTCATGACACCCTTTTCCTGGAGGATGCCTACCGGGCCGGCGTACGCTATCTTCAATGGCTGAAAGAGCACCGCGACAAGGACCATGACGGGCTTTACGAATGGGGACCCTACGGGCTGATCGAGAACGTACGCGACTGGTACAACGTCATCTTCCAGGTCTCTGAGGAAAGACATCTCGACGTCGACAAAGAAGATATCTCCGATGAGCTGGAATGCCTGGACCTCTCTTTGATGGTGGTCCGTGAGCAGCGCAGCCTGGCTGCGATGGCACGTATCCTGGACAGAGAGACCGAGGCTCGGGAGTGGGAACGGAAGGCAGGCCTCCTCAGCCGGCTTATCAACGAGACCATGTGGGACGACAGCACAGGTTTTTATTACCATGTGGACATGCGGGATCATACTTTCCGTTTTCTGGACCGCGACCTGCGGCACCGGGAGATTATCGGTTTTCTGCCTCTCTGGGCGGGGGTGGCCGACAGCCTCCGTGCAGCCCGCCTCGTCGCTACCCTCACCGATACGGCCAGGTTCTGGCGAAGATACGGCATCCCCACCCTCAGTGCCGACGACCCTTTTTATGACCCTTATGTCGACTATTGCTGCAAATGGAACGGCCCCGTGTGGCTCCTCTGGAACTACATGGTGTACGAAGGCCTCAGAAAATACGGCTACGATCGTATCGCCCGCCACGTGGGAGAAAAGATGCTGCTGGCTGTGACCACCCAGCTGAAGATCAATCATAATTTCTGGGAATCCTACAGTCCGGATCTCTTCCCTCTTGACTGTCCTTCCAACTACATCTGGGACGGCATCATCGCCCGCCTGCTGATCCGGATGTATGAAGAGTGAAGACCCTTCAGGAATGATCTTTCCGGTTCGACAAAAAAGATTGGCCGGGAGAGGAAGAAAACAGCGGATACATGAAGAGAGGGAAGGATATTTTTTGTAACTTAACCATTTAGAATCTCAAATATTTCCGGAAATGAAACATCCCCTGTTGCTTCTTTTCTGTATCATGCCGTTCAGTGTCATGGCCCAGACACCGTTCGCCGTCGACCTGCGCTGGAAGATCCCGGCAGGAGATACACTGCATTATCTGACGGTCATGCAGCAGATCGATACCCTGATATTGGCTCCCAACATCTCCGATGTCCCGATGAAGAAAAGCAAAGCGAAAGACCTCGAAGAGCTCTTCGAGGCGGCTGAGGAAGCCCTGAACCGTACGTTGAGGGACATTCGTTTTGTGACCGATCTGGTGCCCGGCCGCAACGACATTGTCCATGTGACCGTACGGATGCTCAAAGAAAAAGAAAACACGGATGTCCCCTCCGCAGGAAAAGAAAAGAATGGAAGGAAGAAGAAAAAGGATGAACAGAACATGGAGACACTCATGGAAAAGATCCGTTCCATGATCCCCGAAGTGCTGCTGAGAGGCTCGGTCTATGCCGGAGGAGGTATACACAGTTTCTGGCTCGACCGAGACCAGAAAAACATTCTAGCCCTTTTCTTTCAACTGCCCGATCATCCTGTCAGGATCGGCCAGTCGTGGCCGCTCGAGGTCCATCTTATCCAGGCGGACCAGAACTTTGTATGTGACTCTTCCGCCAGAGAGAACCGGGTGACCCTTACCGGTGTCCGGACAACAGAGGAAGATACACTTGCCGATCTGCGATACGACTATATGGAATATCTCAGCGGACAACTGTTCATTCCTTCCACTCAACAAAAGGATGGAGGCTCAGTCGGGATCACCCTGAAGTTCGACTACCGTGGAAAAGGAACCTTCTCGGTGACTCAAGGAAAATGGCTGAAATACAGCGGCATCATGACCATGGACCAGGGAGGTGTCGTAAACAGCCATATCAGGAAACTCTATTCCTTACGCGAAATACATTGAGAGAAGGGGGCTCGGCTTGTCCCTGCTGTATTGAACAGACCTTCCGGTCATTGCCTTCTTCCACATCCGCATCCTTCGGCAGTCAGTCCTGGCATGTAGAAAGAACTACGTAGGCTATTTGCTATGTTCTGATGTATTTTCCGTTAGAGACCAGATGAACATAGCTTGCTGACGCATCACCGACAATGATTGTTGACCAGATCCTTTGCCGTATTTTCACCTTCATCCGGCGAAGAGATGGTCGTCCGGAGCATCCAGGTCAGGGATCCTGTGGCCGAGCGTTATGCTTTCACCGACGATGCCCGGCCCAACCTCTTCAACAAGGCCGGTCTGCCGGCATACCCTTTCCGCACCGGCGACTGGCGCTTACTTTTTCTCTCCCGTGGATCATTCCGGACGGAAGACTGTCCGCTCTCCCGTGACGGTGCAGACGGCAAAATACCCGGTGGCCCCCTTCGAGAGATTGGTGTGGACATTGCCTGCCAGCACGTCGAAGATGCTGCCGCGCCAGGCTGTCTCAGAGAGAAGGGTGCGGAGATACTCCTCATAACCCGGTGCCAGAGAGTACTTACGCCTGGTCAGCAACGCTCCCGCCGGGACGGCCACCTCCTCTTGCGTAGGAGGAAAGAGTGCATTGGGGTCCACCGTGGTGAGGGTGTAATACCTGAAGAAAGCATGGGTGAGCGTGTCGGGAAGACCTTGCCATCCCGGCAGGAAAGACCAGTCGGCATACACTTCCGTCATCGCAGGGATATTGCTTTCCACGGGATCCAGGACATAGAGGGTGTCCACTCCGGGCAGAGGATGCCAGGCCATGGGCTCGAGCGGCGTCACCGGGACCATGTGGGCCGAGGCCGTGTACTCCCTGCCGTCCCACCCGATCCTCAGACGGTAGGTACGGCCCAGAACACCCTGCAAAGCCGCCGGCGAGAGATAGGTTCCGGGAAGAGTGTCGCTCTCCGTGAAGACCCACACCCTTTCACCGTCATCCACCGTCACCTGCGCACCGCTGACAGGCAATGCCTGACCGTTCAGCGATGCAAAGGGCAGGGAAAGAACCACCCGGTGAGGACCCGCCTCGTTGGTGATCATCCCCTCGACCACCAGCGGTCCCGTGCCGCCTTCAGGCAGCGGCCACTGTGTCTCCTCTTCGCAGGAAACAAGCAGGACAAGGAAAACTCCTGCCATCATTACGGACCATCGCATGAACATGGTTGTCATAGCCGGGTTCTTCATGGTTCAGATCTTGAAACGGTAAGTGACCGACGGGATCATACGGTACAGGTACATACGGGTGGGGACCAGCACGGGCGGGGTATAGAGATCGGCCGGCACCACCAGCGATCCGTCCGGAGCCACGCTCTTGTTGAAGTTGATCTCGAAAGGATTCTTCCTTCCCGTGGCGTTGAAGAGAGCGAAGATCACTTCCTGGCGGAAACGTTTCCCGGGACGTGCATAACGCCACGTGAGAGAAAAGTCGAGACGGAAGTAGGGGGGGAAACGATCGTTGTTACGGCTGCCGTACCACGGCACGGTAACACCCCGGTAAGTGAAAAAGGCCGTGGGTGAGGAAAAGGGAGCTCCGCTGGCCGCCAGCAGGTTGCTGCCGGCCGTCCAATGTCCGGAGAAATGCCACATCAGGGCCAGGGTCATCCGGTGAGGCCGGTCCCACGAGGCCGGATAGCGGATGCCCTCATTGATACCTGCCGTCTTTAGAAAGATGCGGCTGTAGGCATAAGAGAGCCACCCCGAGAGACGTTCGCCCTCTTTGCGGAGTAACACCTCGCTCCCCCAGGCCTGTGCCGTACCCTGCCGCAGGTCCCGCTCCAGGGTGGGGGTGAGCAACAGGGAAGCATGGTCGACATAGTCGATCTGTCCCCGGATCTTCCTGAGATAAGCCTCCACATCGATGAGGAACTTGTCTTGTCCGAAGGAACGGGTCCATCCTCCCTGCAGATGGTCGGCTCTTTGCGGTCGTAAGGAAGGCCCTGCCGGCACCCAGATCTCGAATGAGCTGAAAGGGGTCACCTGGTTGGTCAACAGATGCATGTACTGGGCGGTATGGCCGTAAGCCAGACTGAAACGCCCCGCCGCCGCGGCATAACTGACCGAGAGACGGGGTGACAGCGACCAGCAGGTGTGGTAAAGGGTGCCGGCAGCATGATAAACGGAATCCACAGGCCGGTGCGCCTCATCGTAACGGAACTCCCATGTCCCCCCGGCATTCGACCAGCTGCTCAGCCGTAAACCGTATTCCACCGTAAGACGGGGAAGAAAATGCTGACGCCGGCTGACATAGGCGGCCAGCCCCACCGTGTTCTTCACCGGCACCACCGGATAGGGGCCGCCCGCAATGCGACCGCGGTAATAGATGTTGCCAGGGTTGAAGTTATGACCGCTCACGACCAGCCCGCCACGTATCCTGTCGCCACGCCGGCGGAACCATGACAGATCGCTGCGCAGACCGAAGTCTGCCACATGGGAATGCCAGGTGAAATCATTCTCGAACGAGGAGACTAGATCATAGTCGTAGCTCCCTCCGTACACGGTGGTGTTGAGAAAGAGCTTTTTCCCGATCAGATGGTTCCATCTCAGACTGCCGGCCAGATTGCCCCAGGTGATGCCCGAAGTGTTGGTGCCGTCTTCTGAGCGCTGGCGGTAGAGATCGTTGCCTTTGTAGAATGAGAACGAAAAACGATTCCGTTCATCCAGGGTGAAGGTGAAACGTCCGTTGAGGTCGTAGAAACGCAGGCGTTCCACCGAGGGGTTCTGTTTGCGGGGGAACCAGCCGAACCAAGAGCGGCGGCCCGCCAGAAAAAAGGTGCTGCGCCCCGCGACGGCCGGCCCCTGTACGGCCACCCGCACCGTCGCCGGCGAGAAGCTCCCTTCCGCTCCGACATGGGAACGGTCGCCCGTACGCGTACGGATGTCCACTACCGAAGAGAGACGTCCTCCCAGCCCGGCCGGAAAATAACCTTTGTATATCCGCAGCGACTTGACCGCCTCGGGTGTCACCGAAGAGAAAACACCGAACATGTGAGAGGGATTGTAGACGGGAGCATCGTCGATGAGCACCAGGTTCTGGTCGCGGTTGCCTCCCCGTACGAAGAAAAAGGTGGAGCCGTCGCCGAAAAAGGTGATGCCCGGCATCATCTCCAGCGACTTCATCACATCGCTCTCACCCAGGAAAGAAGGCATCTCCTGCAGGACAGAGGGAGCCAGCGAGAGCATGCCGTCCCGGCTCAGGAGAGGGGAGAGCTCCTGCGGCAGCACCACCTTCACCTCCTTCAGAGGGGCTGCCGGAGCCAGCGAGACCGTGATCAGGGTGTCCCCGTCAAGACGGAGCGGCAGATCCCTGACAGCATAGCCTACATGGCTCACCGTCAGTGTGTCGTCAGGACCTGGGAGGGAAAAAGAGAAGAAGCCGTATGCGTTGGCGGCCTGACCGGTACCGCTGCGTAGACGCACCGAAGCGTAGGGCAGACGCTCTCCCGTCACACTGTCGACGACATATCCGGCCAGGAGGAAACGGGTGGTGAGGGAATGAGCCCCTTTGGCCGGCAGAATGAGCAGATGGGAGCCGGTATAGCGGTAACGGAAAGCAGCCTCTTCTCCCAGACGGTCCAACAGATGGCCCAGCGGCTCCTCCAGAGCGGTCACATCCAGCCGTCTGGCGGCATCGATACGGTCGGGACTGTAGGCAAAAGGTATTCCCGTGAGACGGGAGAGCCGTTCAAAAAGCGTGTCCAGCCGTACCCCCTCGGCATGCAGGGTGACCGGCTGCCGGAGAGGAGCCTGGGCCACGACAGGAACAGAGAAGTAGAAAACAAAAAAATACACCAGCAGGACGGTGACCACCTGCAGCGTACTCGTTCCCTTGCCTTGCCTGGGATCCATCAGCGGCTCACGATTCTTTTTCGTGATCCTTTCCTGCAGCTTTCTCCGGCTTCATCTCCCTGAGGTAATAGGTCACACCCGCTATCCAAGGAAGAAAAAGGAAAAAAAGGATCCAGCCTGCCCGCTTCCTTCCTGAAAGATGGCTGCTGCGCAGGATCCCCGCCAGACCGGAGATGAACCAGTAAAGACTGATGAGCAGGCCTGTGCCTAGAATATCCCCTGAACCAGGAAGATGCCGGACCTGGTAATAGATGCCGAGCAGGATGAGAAGCGTACCTGTGATGAGACTCGAGACGTAAAGGTCGTATCTGGACATGGCGGACGGATGAATTTTTCCCGAAAATAGGAAAAAATCAGGGAAAGCTCTCTTATCGGCTGTGGCAGCCTGCACCCGTGACCCGGTAACCTTTTCCTTCTTTCCGGAATGTGATGTCGAGGATGCCGGACAGGGTGGCGAGCACCTCGTCGAGGGATGCCCCGTCGAAGATGGCGGTCACACGGCATGCCCCGGCATCGCGGGAGACCATGGTAAAAGGTGTGTCGTACACTTCCCGCAGGATCTGCAGCACATCCCGCAGGGGGGTGGCATCAAAGACCATCCTTTGGGTTTTCCATGCCAGGAAATTGGGGTCCTGGCCCTTCCTGTGTAGGAGCTGTTCCCGGCTCCATACCGCTTCCTCGCCGGGCCGGAGGCGTAGCTCGTCCCCTTGTTTCGTGCTTACGGCAACTGATCCTTCCAGCAGATCGACGGCGACCCGTTCTTCGGGGATCATCCGTACCGTGAAACGCGTGCCCAGCACCCTGACGTCCACCTCACCGGCATGGACCAGAAAAGGGCGTGTGGTGTCGCGCGATACCTCGAAAAGGGCAATGCCCTGCAGTTCCACTTCCCGGGATCCTTCCCGGAAATGACGGGGATGGACCAGCCGGCTGCCGGGAGCCAGCACGATACGGGTGCCGTCGCTCAGTGTGATCTCTTCGGCGCTGCGGCCGGCGGTGACGGTGGCCTGGCCGGAAAGACCGAAGAACATCTGCATCATCCCCCCGACAAAGAGGAGGAAGACCACGGCCGCGGCCATACGCAGCAGCATAGTGGTCCGGCGTTTCCGGCGTACCACCTTTAGCAGGGCCCGCTCGCGCGTGCCGGCAAAGGAAAGCCGCCGCCGCAACAGCGACCACTCGCGGTCCAGATCGGGATCGGCAAGAGCACCCACCTTCCCGGCCTCGTCCCACAGACGTTCCATATCACGGTAGAGACGCCGGTGCTCTGCATCTTCTTCCAGCCACCGCTGCAGTTCCTGCCGCTCGGCCGGAGTGGCCTCCCCCGACAGCACACGCGCCATCAGGCGGTAAGGTTCACGTTGTCCGTAATCAGGTGCCATGTTCGTGCTTTTCACTCATTACACACATCTTCCCGTCAATACCCTTACAGAAATTGTTTTAAGATCATGAACATTCCGGTCAGCAGCGCCAGCAGGTCGCGCAGTTGTTCACGCAACGTGCGCAGGGTGCGTGACATGAGCGTCTCGACGGTCTTGGGCGAGATATCCAGCCGCTCTGCGATCTGCCGGTAGGTGAGTCCCTCAAAACGGTTCATCTCAAAGATCTGGCGGCTGCGTTCCGGGAGCCCGGCGATGGCCTCATACAGCCGGCTCTGGAGCGTCTCACGGTGCAGACTTTCTCCGTCCTCTTCCTCCGGGTGAGGCTTTTCCCCGGCGCTCTCCAGCTCCTCGAACCTCACCGTGTCCCGGAGATGGTTGAGACAGCGGTTGCGTACCGAAGTGTACAGGAAACTGCGCAACGGACGGCTCACATCCACCTGGCCGCGTCGTTCCCACAGGGCGATGAAGACATTCTGGACGATCTCCCGGGCGGTGTCGGCATCGCCGACGTATCGCAGGGCATAAAGCGAAAGCCCGCTGAAGTGCTCACGGTAGAGCTGCTCCAGCATCCGTTCGTCCAGTATCTTCCTCTCTGCTGTCATCCACGGGGACCCTTATTGGGACAGGAAAAAGGTGTCAAAGCTGCCGCTCCGGCCGGACATCGAAATGCTTGCCGTACAGCTCGAGGATCTTTGTTTCGACCCAGCTGTAGAAGCCTGTCACTTCCTTTTCCCGGATCCCCGTTTTATGCCACAGGGAGAGTTGTTCTTCGGTAGCATCGAAGATACGGTCTTCGAGGGGGCGGATGACCTGCATGATGCCGGTATGGTCGCGGTTGACCAGGGCGTGGATGTTGATGTACTTCCGTGCGCTGGAGCCCCATCTCACCGGATAGCAGCGTTCTTTGAGCTGCAGGGCCATGTTGCACATGGGCGAGTCTTTCAGCTGACTGTCGTATTGCAGAAGGGAGGGCAACCGGCCGTTGGGTGTGATCCATACGGGGATGACGACGGAGGTGAGCGGGAAACCCATGACCGTCCACATCGTCGTTAGCGACGGGTCTTCGCCGGGCTTCACTCCTTCGATCACCACAGCCGCCACACTGCTCTTGCGGGGAATGAAATCCTCAAACCAGACCATCTTCTCCCGGGCGGGATCCTCCTGGTCAGGTACGGAGAGATCGACCCCCGTGAGCGAATGCTTCAGACAGCGGCTGCCCTCCTGCAGAATGAAACGGGCCGAGAGCTCGTTACGCAGCGCCGCATCCCTGAACTCCCTCTCAATGGTGGTGTAACGTATATAGCCGGCACCCACACCCTGCTCACCCGTGAAAGAATAGTTGGTATGTACGATGTATCCCAGCGGAGCCACTTTGGGATCGTTGGCATCCAGTTTGGTGTAACCGAAAAAACCCAGCTCATAATAGGCCGCACCCCCATAAGCGTCGATCACCCCGAGGTTGGTGGTCATCCGCGTGGGCTTCGCCATGGTGTCCAGCATGTGCTCAAAGTCTTCCAGCGAACCGCAATAGGCCAAAGCCGCCTTCATCAGCATCCCTTCGTGTCCCGACTGCTCAATGCCGGTGTCGGCCAGATTGAGATTGTACGATACCGTGTTGATGATCGCAAAACCCGCACTGTTCATGCCCATCCATACGGATCGGTTGAGCGTGTCTCCCGAGTTGACCACCCCAACAAAGGGATATTTCCCGTAATTGAAATAGACCACTTTGTTGTTGACCGCTTTCGTATCCCGGTTCTTCCATAACAGGGGGCGGCCGCTGGACGTGTATTTTCCCGAGACCACTGCCGACGTGCATCCCCGCGAAAAGGGAACGGTAACGAAAAAAAAGAAAAATACGACCGTGAACAGAAACAGGCTTCGGCGGATGTTGTACGTTCTCATTATTATATGGATTTTGATTATCTTACACCGGACAAAATAAACATTTCCCGCGGATATTCCATCGGAAATTTTGTCGTGTCCGGTCGTTGGCAGGGTTTTTGATACCTACGGTGCGGAATTTTTCCGGATCATGAGACCGGAAAAAGGAAGGAGGGTAACATGGAATACAAAGATTATTATAAGATACTGGGGGTCAGTAAGAACGCTACGCAGGACGAGATCAAGAAGGCTTACCGTAAGCTGGCGGTGAAGTATCACCCCGACAAGAACCAGGGGGACAAGGCCGCCGAGGAAAAGTTCAAGGAGATCAGCGAAGCCTACGAGGTGCTGGGTGACCCGGAGAAGCGGAAGAAATACGATGAGCTGGGAGCCAACTGGAAACATTTCCAGCAGACCGGATTCGACGGGTTCGGAGGTTTCAGTGGCCGGGGTGCCGGCCCCGGCGGAGGGACCTATTATTACACTTTTGAAGGGGACCCGTCTGATCTTTTCGGAGGAGGTTTCTCCGATTTCTTCGAGGCTTTCTTCGGCGGAGGCGGTTTTTCGGGCCGTTCTGGACGCCGCACCTCACGTGGTACCGGGACAGGTGCCGGGGCTTATGGCACTCCTTTCGGGGGCGGAGCCATGAGCGGCAGTGACCTGGAAGGAGAACTGCACATCTCCCTCGAAGAGGCTTACCACGGCACCTCGCGCATCGTCCAGGTGGGCGATGAGAAGATACGCGTGCGCATCAAGCCGGGTGCCTACGACGGCCTCAAACTGAGGGTCCGCGGCAAAGGCGAGAAAGGCCGCGGCGGCCGGGCAGGCGACCTCTACCTGACCGTACGGGTGGCCGACCATCCCGTCTTCGAAAGAAAAGGCGACGACCTCTACGTCGACCTGCCGGTCGACATGTACACCGCCCTGCTGGGCGGCAAGGTACAGGTACGCACCCTCGACGGTATGGTCAACATGAAAGTGCCGGAAGGGGTCAGGAACGGCCAGCTCCTGCGCCTGCGCGGCAAAGGAATGCCCCACTATGGCAAACAAGGCCACGGCGACCTCTTCGCCAGGGTGAAGATCGTCCTGCCCGAACACCTGACCCCGGAACAGAAAGACCTGCTCAAAAAAATGAGAGAACTCGACAAACAGTTCGCATAAGATGGGAGTAACGGAATTTAACGACTGCTCATGAAAAAGAAAGACAAATTCTCACTTTATTATTTCCTGGGGATGATCATGATGTTCATCCTCATGGATACGCTTTTCTTTCCTGCTTCTTCAGGAACGAAATTTTTGACTTACAGTGATTTCATCCACAAGATCGACTCAGGTCGGGTGGAACGGGTGGTGATCTTTCCCGACAAGATCATTGGTGAACTGAAAGATGAAACGAAGAAAGGGGTAGGGGAGATCACCAAAGCCCCCACGACTCCCTGGCGTCTGCGCATCGAATCGATCGAGGAGCAGGTGAAACATCAGTTCATCGTCGACAGGTTGCCCGATGTGAGTGACGACCAGTTGCTGGAGCGGCTGCTGGCTGCCGGGGTGGAGGTGCAGGGACGCTTCCGCTCCAACGGATTACGCAACTTCTTCCTCGATTGGATCCTGCCTTTCCTTTTCCTTATGGTCATCTGGGGATTCATCATGAAAAGGATGGGCACCGGTAATCCCATGCTGGAGATCGGCCGTAACAAGGCCAAGATCCTCTCGGAGACGCCCAACAACAAGGTGCGTTTCAAGGATGTGGCCGGTATCGACGAGGCGGTCGAGGAGGTGAAGGAGCTGGTCGACTTCCTTCGTACACCGGAGAAGTACACCCGTCTCGGGGGTAAGCTGCCCAAAGGAGTGTTGCTGGTAGGCCCTCCGGGGACGGGCAAGACCCTGCTGGCCAAGGCGGTGGCCGGCGAAGCCGGCGTGCCTTTCTTCAGCCTCAGCGGTTCCGATTTTGTGGAGATGTTCGTCGGGGTGGGGGCCGCGCGCGTGCGCGACCTCTTCAACCAGGCCAAAAGCCATGCCCCATGCATCATCTTCATCGATGAGATCGATGCCATCGGCAAAAGCCGTGCCCAGAACGCCGTCTACGGCGGCGGCTATGACGAGCGGGAGAACACGCTTAACCAGCTGCTGGTGGAAATGGACGGCTTCGATGCCAGCATCGGTGTGATCATCATGGGGGCCACCAACAGACCCGACGTCCTCGACCCGGCACTGCTGCGCCCCGGCAGGTTCGACCGTCAGGTGCTGGTCGACAAACCCGATATGAAAGGTCGGGAGGCCATCTTCCGCGTCCATACCCGCGAGCTGAAACTGGCTGCCGACGTCGACCTGCGCCGGCTGGCAGCCCAGACACCCGGCTTCGCCGGCGCCGAGATAGCCCACGTCTGTAACGAGGCGGCCATCCTCGCCGTGCGCAACAACCACGATGAGGTGACCATGGCCGACTTCGAAGCGGCCATCGAAAGGGTCATCGCCGGCCTGGAGAAAAAGAACAAACTCATCAACGAAAAAGAACGCAGGATCGTCGCCTATCACGAATCGGGCCATGCCATCGTGGGATATTTCACCCCCGGCGCCGACGAGGTGCAGAAGGTCTCCATCGTACCGCGCGGCATAGGAGCCCTGGGTTATACCCTGCAGATGCCGCTCGAAGACCGCTACCTGATGTCGAAGAGCGAACTGCTGGGCAAGATACGCGGTCTGCTGGGAGGCCGGGCAGCGGAGGAGATCGTCTTCGGAGAGATATCCACAGGCGCTTCCAACGACCTGGAGAAAGCCACCCAATTGGCAAAGAACATGATCACCGTATACGGCATGAGCGAAAAACTGCCCAACATCTCCCTGGTGACCCACGGAGGCCCCGGCTTCCTGGGCGAAGGCCCCGGACTGGAAAGACGGTCGGAATATGTCGAACGCCTCATCGACGAAGAGGTCACCCAGATCATCAACACCTGCTACCGGGATGCCAAAGACCTGCTCGTGGAGAAAAAGGAGAAGCTGGAGAAAATGGCGAGCGTGTTGCTGGAAAAAGAGGTGATCGACTACCAGGAGATCAGGGAACTGTTGGGTGAAAAGGAAACCTACAAAGAAAAGAAAGGAGAGAAGTCATGACCACACTGATATACAGGGATGAATCGATACCGGAGATGATCGACCGGTATCTGGATGCGCTGTATGAGCGTCATTTACGATATACGACGGCCGATCTGTTTCGTGAGGGGATACGTTCCTATGTGGAGATCGACCGTGCAGTGGGTCGGGCCAGCAGGGCGTTGCGTCTGGCCGGCCTGGTGCCGCGGGAGCATGTGCGGGCTACCTACATGACGGGAGCTCACGGAGAATGCCTGCGCATCTGGCGGCTCTCGGAGACCGCCTACCGTCTGGCCCTGCTCAATGCCGGACCCTTCACGCCGTCCATGGCGCGAAGACAGATGCGCATCATCGAAATGTGGAAAAAAGGAAAGCTCGGCTGACACCGGGCTTTTTTTTCAGCGCTCTACATGTATCCAGTAATATTCGCCAGTATGGTCGCGCAGCACCGTGCTGACACTGCGGGCGGTCACCAGCCGGATCTTGTCGAACAACTCCTTGTACTGCCAGACGAAAAGAATGCCGCCGAGCGTGGGAGCATCAACATCCGTATAGTCGAGCGAGATCTCCGAAGGACCCCCCTCCAGAGGAAAACTGCGGAATGTCCCGGCATAATAACCGGTGGAGGAAAGGATCTCTTTCCCGTCGCCGGAAAGAAGGAAAGAGAACTCACCCCCGTATACGGCCCGGTCGTTCTGGAAGGGGGAAGGGAAGAACCAGACCCGTAACTTGCCGTCTTCTTCACGACGGACGTACCGGTTCATCTCCACAGGAAGGTCGGGGTGGTCGCGCATGAGCCTTTGCGAAGCAGTATATAGGGCCAGGGCGTAGGGCCGTGCGAAATCCGGCCCGGGTGCCTGTGGATCGGGATGAGGTGAGAAGGCCTTGTCAAGAGAGTAGGAACAGAGCACTTCGCATGGTCCGTCCGGAGCACGGAAAGAGAGAAAGACCACATGCCACAGCGTGTCAGCGTCGGTATAGCAGAACCAATCATTGATCGCCTCATGGCCTGGACATGAGGTGGCGTTCTCAAGCATCTGCATCGCCGCCCAGAAAGCCCGGTCGTAATCAGTGAGCCAGCGCGCCGTAGCAAACTTGCGGTTGAACGAAGACACGTCAAAACCCGCCGGGACATCATTCTGCCCGGATACGGCCATGACACCAGCAAAAAGGAAAATACACGACAAATGGAGGATTTTCTTCATGAACGTCGGGTGTGGATTAAACAAGGATAACGAACAGGATGCTCAGCACAATGAAGACCATGAAGCCTGCCACGATGCGGGTACGGAACACTTTCTTCCCCAGGATGAGGGCATAGATCATCTTGATCAGGTTGTTGCTGATGGTGGCGATGAGGGTGGCCCGGGCGATGGTCTCCACCGTCAGGGTGATGCCGGTGCCCTGGAACAGGCTCAGGATATAGGGGTCGATGTCGGTGACCCCCACGATGAACGACAGCACGCTCACACCCACATTGCCGTACCGTTGCATCACGAAATGCGTGAGGACGGAGAAAAAGGCGAAGAGCAGACCGAAAATGATGGCCGTCTTGAACTCCAGAGGGTTCTGGCCCTCCTTGACCTCATAATGTTCGTCGCTGTTCGTGCGGGTCTTTCGCAGCATGAGATAGGTGACCACCGCCCCAGCTGCAAAAAGGGAAAGAAAGGGAAGGGCCAGCTGCTGCGCCACCTTGCGGTTGAAGATAAAAGCCAAAAGCAGTAGCCGCAGATACATCATGGTGGTAGCCGCAATGATGCCGGCCGGGATCTTCTCATTGGTCCTCTCCACGTTGCTCTTGCGGGCCAGCACGATGGTCGTCGCCGTACTGCTGTAGATGCCTCCCAGTATCGCCGTGATGATCGTACCGCTGGAAGGGAAGGCGAATTTCTTCAGTAAATAGCTGAAATAAGAGATCGAGGAAACAGCTACGATGGACAACCAGATCTGATACGGCGTAATGGGCAGGTTCTCGGAGATCGGCTTGTTGGAAAGCAACGGCAGAATGATGCCTGCAACGATGATGAACTTCGAAAGAGTGAGAAACTCGTCGCTGCTGAACTTGCTGGAGAAACGGAAAAGCTCCTCCTTGATCTCGATCAGGATGAGCACGCTGACCCCGATGAGCAGGGCCATCCACATCGGCTGAAGATAGATCAGCGGCGTGAGCGAATAGGTGATCAGCGCCACAATGATCGAGGTGAGCCCGAACTGCTGGTGGACTTTGATCTTGTAGAAATAATAAATCCCCAGCAGAAGCGACAGCACGATGGCTCCCACGAGGAAAGGCACCATCGTGACCGGCGCGATGACATAGAGGATGTACCCCAGAATGCCTATCAGCGTGAAGGTCCTGTCGGTACCGAAAAGGGTGCCGAACTCCTTGTCGATATGGTGGCTGCGCTGCTCAAGTCCGATGATCAGCGAAAATGCGGCCACCACCAGAAAATTGACCAGGTCGTGTGGGATCTGTTGGGTGATCTCCATCGTGCGCAGGAACGCTTTTGTGAGGAAGCGTAAAGATAAGAAAAATCATTTTTGGTCACTCCCGCCGTGGAACTCATCCATCTTTCCCAGGAAAGAACTTACACATCTCATCGCCTGTGCCTCCTCTTCTGGCGTACTTTCCAGGAAGCGGAACAGACGCCGTGAAACATCCCTTTTATCCTCGAGCAACTCTTCATACTGCAGTTCCAGGAGCCTCCCGGCAGGGATCAGCTTTCTGTCGTGCTCGTACTTTTTCTGGTAGAGGTGGTAAAGTTCCTCAAGGTCGTGCAGGACCTTTCCGTCATCCCATCGCTGCAGGCTGATGCCGCGGAACACTTCCGTGACGAAGCGGTGGAACGAGGGGATCACCTCTTCCCTATTTCGGAAGATGGAGATAAAACGGGCGCCGGGGAACATCTCCAGCAGCAGGGGGATGCGGAAGGCATTGGGCGGGTTCTTCGAGATGAAGGTGGTACGCCCTGTACGCAGCTGTGTTGCACCGATGAGCCGTTCGTAGGCACACTGCCAGGCTGAAAGCTCCTGCGGAGATACCTCTTGCAGAAGGAGATGACGTGGGATAAGATCCCTGATCTCATCCGGAAAATACATGAAATAGTAGAAGCTCAGGGCCTGCAGGTTGCCCAGGGCGATCTCCTCCTCCTGAGGCAGGTCGAAATCCAGACTCACCCCGTCGGCAGGACGTTTGCGCGGAAGAAGCGGCGTGACCAGAGGACGCAGCCACCACTCATTCCCTGGTGAATGGTGCGGGAAAATGCTCTGGAACGTTGATACGTATGCTGCATCGGGATGACAACACAAAAGATTGTGCAGAAGTGTGGTGCCGCTGCGCCAGAAACCAATGATGAACACAGGGGGAGACGCTGACGCCAGTCCTCTTGTGCGTCGCAGGTCCCGCAGCTCCATCGGCCGGCCCAACACACTGAGAAAAAAAGAGGAAACACCCGTGAGCAGGTACATCCCCTTCCGGTCGATACGGTGTCCCCGCGTGGCCTTCAGGAAATTGCGGAAACCACTCCCGCACAGGGTGTTCACCGGGAACCGGAATCTCTTGTTGCGTACCATATACGCAAAGGTATGAAAAAAAGGGCCGAAGCCCTTTTCTTTTTCTGCTCCTGGGATCAGGGAAGATACAGTTCCGGGAAATGTGCTTTCAGGAACCGCTCTTTCAAAGAATCCAGCTCATGGAACATCCGCTCCAAACCGACATAATCGTTGCCGAACCGTCCGAAAAAGTAATCGTCCCGGAAGAAATCATGCATGAAAAGCGAATCCTCCAGGAAAAACGGCATGGAAGGCACGGCCAGGCTGTCCGGAAGGATTCCTGCGGTGAAAGGACGGAACAGGGCCATCAGGCTGTCCGGGTCGATCGTCACGGTGTCGCCTTTCACATTGCTGTAACTCCAGACGTACACCGAGTCCATCCCGATCAGGTTGCCCTGGTCGTCATAGATCTTTTTCACCTGTACGTGTACGACTGGGGTGTTCTCTTTCTGCCGGACCTGTTTCTCTTCCTTGCTCACTCCTTCCTGGCGGGAGCCGCAACCCGTGAGCAGGAATGTTCCCAGAAGCAGGGTCAGCAACATGGTCTTTTTCATCATCATTCCCTCCTTTCTCCGGTCTTTCGTCAGACCGGCCGGCGAGTGATTGTCAAAAGGGATGCCAGTGACAAAATTGCAGGGTTCACCGGCCGAAGTGCTGCCGGTAGGCTTTCTCGAGCAGTTCCCGCCTGACAGGACGACCGTGTGCCGGATAAAAGACCCTACATCCGGTGTCGAGCAACCGCTGCCAGCTGCGGGCCAGTTCGTCCAGATCGTTGGCGAACCAGGGAAGACAGTCGTCCTTCTCATAGCCGAACAGGGTGTCGCCTACGAAGGCCAGCTCTCCCTTCCAGATCAGGCTCGCCGAACCGTCGGTATGCCCGGGCGTGTGGATGATCTCGGCAGGGAAACCGCCCGGCTGGAAAGAGTCCCCTTCCCATACCACATCCGGCTCAACAGGATCGTAACGACTGTATCCCGGAAAAACCTTCCTGCCCAGAAAAGAGATCACTCGGGTGGAAAAACGGGTGCCGTAAGGCGCCGGCGTATATCCCTGACGCAGATGATCCGCCTCCGCCGCATGCACCACCACACGCGCATGGGTCAGCTCACGGATCAGCGGCAAGCCTCCCGTGTGATCGTAATGAGTGTGCGTCAAAACTACATGTGTGATCTGTTCCGGTGAGATCTTCCTGTCAAGGAGAAGAGAAAAGAAGGCCTTGACCTTCTTCTTCATTCCGGCATCTACAAGAAGATATTTCCCCTCATGATGCAAAAGGTAGAGATGCGTGATGCCGGAGGGAAAGATGAACAGGTCCTTTAGAGCTGTTTGGTTCATGGTGTAATGTTCATGTCAGTGATTTGGGGCCGTAAGCGTTCACGAAAAGGATGTCACCGACCCCGTCGTATCCCAGGAAGATCTTTTCTTTTTCATGTTTCAGCTGGGAGGCCAGGAACCCGCACATGACCAGGCCGGCTTCGGACGAATGTTCATTGACCAGCTCACGGAAGGGAGTCTCTTCATCTTTTTCGATGATACGTACATTTTTCCTGCTGATGGGCAGACGTCCTTCCGCGATCTTTCCCAGCAGACTGCTGCGTGTCTTTTCGGCATCCTCGTGGCTGCTCGTGGCAAAGAGCCTCAGGGTGCTCTTCGACCAGTCGGGATGGCCCGAAATGATGTATCCCAGCAGGATCATCAGATTGACGTTGTCCTGATCATAGGGGGTGATCCAGATATGGATGTCATTGCCGAAACGAAAGGGCCCGGGAGCGCTTCCCAGGACCAGAACATCATATTCGGCTGCCCGGACCAGCGAATAGTTGTCGATGATCTGTGCCAGGTTGACCGGGTCCTTCTTGTCGAACTCGAAAAGGATCGTGTTGTTCTCCATCCCCGAGATCCCCGGCAGCTGGATGGTCTGTGCGATGGCCGAGGTGTAGGAGGGAGAGATGAGGGTGTCGATATAGACGTTCGACCGTTCGGTGTCCGATTTGCGTATGAGCAGTTTCAGCTGCCGGGCTGCCTGTTCCCGTGTCTGAGTGGAGAAATAGCCTTCAAGAAGGTGGATATAGGTGCCGAAACCATAACGGTAAGAGATCCACGTGAGCAGCCGGAAGGCGTGGTCGCGCTGGAAACTGTCCTTGCTGATACACACCACCGAAGGACGCCAGCGGCGCTTGCGGGCAATGCGGCTGCGACGCTGCAGAAAGACCTGCAGATTGCGGTTCACCTGATAAAAGGCTGCCTGGAAGATCGCCTCGAAACCCCGGCGGTTCTGATGATAACGGTCGAAAAAAAGATACGTGAGCACGATCAGTACCAATGCCGTCAAAGCATACAGGACATTGATCTCGAACATCAGGATCAGGGCCATCAGAAACCCTATCAGCGAGATGTACCATTTGGATCGGAACGAGGGACGGTACGAAGGGTCGGCCCCGAAATGGTAAAGGAAGGAGATAAGGCATAAAGAGCCGTAAGTCACCATGAAGAACATGGTGATGACGGTGGCTACCGAGTTGATGCTTCCGATGGCCACGAACCCCAGGGCGATGAGCGAGGTGACAAGGGTGGCGTTCACCGGCTCGTTGTTCTCGCCTTTGCCGCGGGCGAAAAAACGATTGAGCCGCTCCGAGGGAAAAGAGCGGTCCCCCGCCAGAGCCTGCAACGTGCGGGGTGCCACCATGATCGACCCCAGCGCCGACGAAAGGGTCGAAGCCGCCAGCCCCAAAGGAACCACCACCTTGCCGTACAAGGCGATCTTCATCATGATCAGCTGGTCGGATACCAGCTCCTCCGGCGGAGCCGAGATGTTCATCTTCCAGGCAATGAAGATGTAGACGATCATCCCGGATACCGTGGCCAGGATCGTCCCTACGGGGATCGAACGGGAAGGATCCCTCAGGTCGCCCGAAAGACCCACACCGGCCGTCATCCCCGTGAAGGCAGGAAAGATGATGGCCAGCACCACGAAGAACTTGTCCATGTTACGCAGAGAAAAAGCTTCATATGCCCCCGAAAGCTGATACTGGGTCTTGCCCAGAAAAAAGAACAGGATCGCCGTGAAGAGGATCGCCACGATGAGATAAAGGGTGCGGACACCCAGACTCGCCCCTTTCTTCAGCATCAGCAAGGCCAGCAGGAGCATCGACGGAATGCTCACCACCTGCCGGGGGAGCACCAGCCCGTAATGCTCACGGACATAATCGAACAGGGGAGAAAAAGCCTCGGTGAAAGCAATGATGTAAAAGGCAATGCTGATGGCCTGGGAAAAATAGAGTGCCACACCGATGGTGGCCCCGATGTTCAGACCGAACGAACGGGAAATGATGAAATATTCGCCTCCCCCTTCCACCTTCTCATTGGTGGCCAGCTCGGAGATCGCCAGGGCGGTGGGAATCGTTACAAGATGACCGGTGAGAATGATCAGCACCACCCCAACGAACCCCAGCATCCCTACCGCATAACCGAAACGCAGGAAAAGAATGGCCCCCAGGATGGTGGAAATGGCCGTGAAAAAGACTGGTGCCGTACCGAAAGTTCTTTTGGAAGCGCTCATCTTTTGCCGCAAAGGTTGCCCGGAACAACCCGGAAACATACAAACATAATGAAAAATATCCGTTCATAGTCTCAGGCTGGAAAGGCATATGAAAGCACCAATGATCATATTATCTTTAAAACTGTGCATTCCGAAAAGGGGATGCGGTCTGTCATCCGGGTCCGGGAGTTCCTGCCGGTGCTTTTCCTTTCTCTCCTCCCTGTGCGGGCCGAGGGGAGTAAGTGGGAAAAGGTAGGGAAGTGGAAAAGAATCGAGATCGCTTTCGCGGGCTCGTCGTGGGAAGGCAATCCCTTTGAACGGTTGTTCACAGCCTTGTTCTTTTTCCCTTCGGGCAGGGTGTTGCGGCAGTTCGGTTATTATGCCGGCGACAGTTGCTGGAAGGTCAGTTTCCTGTCGGATGAGAAGGGGGAATGGCGGTACCGTACCTCATGCGGGGATGCGGACCTGGACGGTCATGAGGGGCGTTCCCTCTGTGTGGCCAGCGGGCTCTTCGCCGACAGCGCCTCCTGCAACCTCACGATGTCACGATGAACTGCTGTGCGACAGCAAAGATGCCATCCTGGCTGCCCGGCCTGGTGGAGAAGATGTGATCTACAGTAAAAGAGGCGATACCCCGGCGGGTGGATCTTTCTCATGCCGGAGGCAGGATGCTCATACGCTGGCTTGATCCCCGCACGGGAAAACTCTTGAAGGCCGGCAGCGTCAAAGGAGGTGGAGTGAAAAGCTTCGTCCCGCCCGCCGCTGCCACAGATGGGTTCTCTGGTTGTTCGATCGATCGGAAAGGATCATCTCTCACTTTCCGGCCCGTATTTTTCGACGATCTTCCTGAGCTCGGCATACTGGCTAAGCATCATCTCCTTCATCTCCGGATTGAAAAGGAGTGCGGTGGGATGACGGAGCGGATAGAGTAGGAAATGCCTGGTGGAAAGGTATCGCCCGAACAACCGGTGGTATTCATTCTTGGGAGGACGGGGATGATCCTCCCGTATCAGCAGGTGACGCAGAGCATGGAACCCCAGGGGGATGAGAATGCGGGGCTGTACGAGCCGAATCTCCTCCTCCAGCCAGACAGCGCAGCTCTTCCTCTCCTGACGCGACGGACGACGCGCCCCGGGCAGCATGCATTTGATGAGATTGGTCAGATAAAAATCCTCACGCCGGACACCGGAGGCCTCCAGAAGCATGTCAAAAATGCGGCCCGAAGGACCGGTGAACATCCTGCCCGTACGGTTCTCCGTCTCACCCGGCGACTGGGCGATCATCATGATCCGGGAAGAAAGGTTCCCTTCCGGCAGTACGGCCTGATCCCGGTAACGATGCAACCCGCAGGCATCACACCTGCGGATCCCGTCGAAAAGTCCTTCCAGAGTTCTCATCCCCCAACAAAACTGCTCAGACGGAAAGATAATGAATATCCGTATTCTTTTCCTCTGCCTTTGGTACATCTCTTTTTTTACCTTTGTAAAAGGCTGTGGGAATAAAGTGAGAGAATGGGGTGTCAAAGGTTAAAAAGAAGATAGGAGACAGGGTGGAGAAGAACGCCGGCGACCTGGAACTGTTGGAGATGGCCCGCGGGGGAGACCAGCGGGCATTCGCTGAGATCGTCGAAAAATACAAAGGACGCGTGGCCAATGTGGTGAAAGGGATGATGGGCGATGTGCCGGAAGCGGAAGATGTCGGACAGGAGGTTTTTATCCGGTTCTATAATTCGCTCGACCGCTTCCGGGGGGAATCGTCATTGGCCACATATCTGACACGCATCGCTATTAATTTGAGCCTCAATGAACTGAAACGAAAAAAAAGAACCTATTCGCTTTACCGGGAGGACGGCGAGGAACAGCGATGGCCGGAAGTGTCAGACGAAGGACGTCCTGAAGAAAAAAGAGATACCAGGGAAGTAGTGGAAAAAGCCCTCCAACAACTTGAAGATGGATATCGCGCCGTCGTGGTCCTCCGCCTCATCGAAGGATACAGTACCAAAGAAACGGCCGAACTGCTCGGCATTCCGCTCGGGACCGTCCTGTCAAGGCTCTCCCGCGCCCAGAAACAACTGATGGAAATTTTGAAAAATTCAAGGATATGAACAAGGAAGAAAGGGAAAAGATGATGGATCTCCTGTATGCCTCTTTCGACAGGAAACTGAAGAAAGCAGAGCAGGAACAGCTGAAGCAGGCTCTCAGTGACCCTGAAATGGAGGCTGAAGCTGTGGAGATCCGGAACATGCGGGAAATGCTGGGTAAAACTTCCTGGGATTACGGGGATGACTTTGCTGGAAAAGTACTCCAACGCCTCGCAAAAGAAAAAGTGGTGGAAATGGAACCGGTGCGTCAGTACTTCACCGTCTTCAGGAGGATGGCGCTCGCAGGGGTGGCTGCCCTGATGATCTTGTTGATATCGATCTACTTTACCAGCGGTACGCTCGACAAAGAAACCCTTTTCGGGGTGGAGAGCTTCTCCGAGGATAACCTTGTGAGCTATTTGCTCTATGAAGATTTCAATGAATGAACCTTTGAAAGAACTGAAAATGAGAACGACCAAACTGAAGATCGTGCTGGTGCTGACAGGAACCCTGCTGCTGGGCTTCTTCCTGGGATTGCTCACTTCGGCTCAGATACGCAATGCGCACATCAAGAAGTACAGGACCTTCGCTTCACGTGACGGTTTTGCTGCCTGGACGATCCATGTCATCGATCCCACACCCGAACAGAAAGAGAAGATCCTGCCGGTGGTTGAGAAATATGCGGAAAAGAACCTGGACCTCCGCCGCAAGTATCGTGAAGAGTTCATCCGTCTGATGAAGGACTACCGTAACGAGCTCTATCCACTGCTGACACCGGAACAGATCAATAAACTGGAAAACATGACCCGCCCGCACCGTCCAGGACGGGGACCCCGCCGCGGAAAAGGTCCCGGCCCGGGTGGTCCTCCCATGCCTTCGGGAAAAAAACCTTGTGACCTTCCGTAATGGAACATACCTCCCGCCTGGCCCGTCTGTGTACGGGCTTTTTTTTTGAGACCAAGGAATAAAAAGACGGGAAAAGATGTCAAATGTGTGAACAAGAACGAAACACGAATGTTGAACCCAAAAGTATGACAACTATGAAAACAAAGGGAACCAAATGGATGGCGATGATGATCGCCTTACTGATGAGCGGAGGGGTCTTGCTCGCACAGCCTCCCATGGGTAAACCGGGTCCGGCGAACCGTCCCGCATACGGGATGATGCAGGGGATGCTGAACCTTACGGATGAACAGAAAGAACAAATGAAACAGATCGCCCTGGACAGGACAAAAGAAATGCTGCCGCTGCGCAATGAAATGGCAGTCCTGAAAGCAGAGTATCGCAAACTCATGGCTGCTGAGAAACCTTCCGAGAAAGAACTCAGTGCCAACATCGACAAGCAGACTGCCCTGATGAACAAAATGAAGAAAACAGGCATGAAGTATGCGCTGAAAATGCGTGAGGTGCTTACCGAAGAGCAGTGGCTGATGATCCAGACCCACCGGGGCATGAGAGGTAAAGGCATGCGGGGGGTACCCTACCGCTATGGTAAAGGTCCGGGACCGGGACCCTGCGGCATGGGACCCCGCCTCTGGAGCGGCCGTACTCCCATGAGTATGGCACCCCGCTGGACGGACAACGCCGGCCCTGAAAAATGAACAACACCGGTTACTTTAGGCTGAGAACAGCGGAAGCGGGACGATCGTCCCGCTTTCTTTTTGTCCACCCCATTATTTTATTACTTTTGTTCTGAGTGGACAAAAAACAGAAAAAGTTGAAAGGCAGGATCTTATATTTTCTCTCTCTTCTTCTTTTCCTTTGCGGGTCACTGGCTCCCCGGCATCTGGCGGCCCAGGAACAGACACCCCGAGTGGAAAGATCCTCCGAAAAAGTGGTCATCGGCGGTAAGGTCTATTACATCCACATCGTCCGACAGGGTCAGACCCTCTATTCCATCAGCAAGGCTTATGGTGTCCCTGAAAAAGAGATCTCCCGGGAAAACCCGGTGCTGGTGACCGGCCTGCAGCCCGGGATGGTGCTGAAGATCCCCTATGTGCCTCCCGAAAAGACCACGGAGGAGGAGATCTCCCGGGTAGCTCCGGGCACCGAAGAAGGAAGTTATATCCTTCATACCATGAAGGAAGGGGAAACTCTTTTTTCTCTCTCCAGGCAGTACCATGTGAGCGTGGAGGAGATCCTGGAGGAGAACCCCGGGCTTCATCCTGAGGATATCCCGCTGGGTACGGTCATCCGGATCCCACGGAAGAAGGTCCTGCCTGAAAAGATCGATTTCCTGCCCCCCCAGGGTGAATACCGCATTCACGAAGTTCAGCCCGGTGAGACCCTTTTCAGCATTGCCAGGACTTATGGCCTGTCGGTGCGGGAACTGAAGAAAGCCAACAAAGGCCTTCATAACCGTATCCGGCCCGGCCAGCAGGTCCGCATCCCGCTTGCCCCTTCGGTTCGGCCCTCTGCCACCCTCCCCGTTGCTGGCCCCGGACCTTCCCCCGACAGTGCCGCGACAGCCTCCACATTCGTATCCGCTTTCCCATGTGATACTCCTGTGGTGATGGGGGAATCGCGGTCATGGAAGATCGCCTTGCTGATGCCTCTCTATTTGCGGGAAAATGCCCAACGAAGCTATGTCGATTCCAGTCGTATCGACCCCGTTACTGGCAAACGCATCAAAAAGATTATCTACCGGGATCCCAACTGGATCTTTCCTCCCACCAAAGCATTGTTGCCCTATTACGAAGGTGTGGTGGTGGCACTGGATACCCTCGGAAAACTGGGCTACCGGGCTGAGATCTCGATCTTCGACACGGAAAAGGACCTGTCGGTGGTCGACTCCATCCTGAGGAGCGGAGCTCTCGACAGCATGGACTTGGTGATCGGTCCTGTTTATCCGTCGTTGCTCAGCTTGGTATCTGAGTATTTGCGGGAGAAAGGGGTCCCTCTCATATCTCCCCTTTCCAGGTCAAGTGATTTCCTGAGATTCAACCCCTATGCTTTTCAGTGTCGTCCTTCACGCGACCTCGAAGATCACTACGTCTCCTCTTTCCTGGCTTCCGGTACGGAAAAGAACATCGTGATCATCCATGCCGACGACTCCCTTTCATGCCAGCGCTATGAAAGGGCCAAAAACTATATTTTTCAGTATCTGCCCCCTTTCATCCGTTCCGAGGATCTGGTGGTCAGGGAGGTAATGGTCCCCAATGTCATTGCCCCCCACGATACGATGAACAACATCCGGCTTTCCCTGGAGAAATACAGGGACAACCTGGTTTGGGTCCTTTCGGATGAGGAAGGTTTTGTGAGCGAGGTCGTGGCACGCCTCAACACTTACAGCGAAGAGTATCCCATCCATCTGGTGGGTAACTCCACCTGGCGTTATTTTCGCAATCTGGAACTGGAATTCTTCTATAAGATGAACCTGCGTCTGTTCACCACGGGCCGGGTGCAGATGGATGCGGAAAAGGAAAAGGGCGTGATCAGGATCTTCCGTCGTTATTTCGGTACCGACCCGGATGAGATGAGCTTTGCATGGTACGGCTACGACGAGATGGTCTATTTTCTCTCCCTGCTCCGCAAATATGGTAAAGCCTTCGAAGAATGTACCGGCTACTTCGACACGTCCCTCGGAGTGCGTACTTTCCGTTTCCGGAGAACCGGCTGGTTCAGTGGTTTCATGAACACCTCGATGGAGATGCTGGAATACAGGGAAGATTATACCATACAAAAGGTACCCTATCCGCTTCCCGGAGTCTTGGAATGAGGTGACTACGTTTTTTTTTTGCATGAAGAAAAAGGTTCGTTTTGGCATCCTGGGTACGGCGATCATTGCACGCGAGAGCATGATCGCAGCTCTGCATGCCTCATCTTTGTGTGAGCCGGTCGCACTGGCTTCCCGTGACCCTGAAAAAGCCCGGGAATGGGCAAGCAGAACAGATGTGCCGAAGTATTACAGCTCTTACGAAAAACTGTTGGAAGATCCGCAGGTGGAGGCTGTGTATATCCCGCTGCCCAACCATCTCCACCTGCCCTGGACCCTGAAAGCCCTGAAGGCCGGCAAGCACGTGCTTTGTGAGAAACCCCTCACCACCCACGTCGAGGAAGCGCTTCTTTTGCTGGAAGAGTTGTCCCTCCATCCCGGCCTCAAGGTCATGGAAGGCGGTATGTACCGCTTCCATCCCCAGTGGCAGACCGCCAGAAAAATGGTGCTCGAAGGGAGCCTGGGAAAGCTCAGAAATGTTGTTTCCCTCTTTGCTTTCTACGACGATGATCCCCGTTCCATCGTGAACAGAAAAGATTACGGCGGCGGCGCCCTGCTGGATATCGGGTATTACAACGTTTCCCTGGCACGTTTTCTTTTTGACGAAGAGCCGCTTTCTGTGATGGGCGAGGTCTCTTACGATGCCTCGTCGGGCATAGATATCACCTCAACAGGGGTGATGCGCTTCACAGGAGGAACTTCGGCCTTCACTTGCAGTATCAGGATGAATGATGAACAACATGTCCGCATCCTAGGTGAGAAAGGGACCCTGGTGATGGAACGTCCTTTCAATCCCTCTCCTGATCAGGTCCAGCAGCTCTTACTGATCACCTCGGAAGGAAACAGGGAGATCCGGATTCCCCCGGCAGATCAATATGCACGGATGGCCGACGCTTTTGCCCGGGCCATCCTGGAAAACAAACCTGTGCCCCTCCCCCTCGAAGATGCCGTCAATAACCTGAGGGTCCTCGCGGCAGTCCCGGAAAGCGCAAAAGAAGGGAAAAGGATACTGTTGAGATAAAAAAAAGGTCAACTGCTTGACCTTTTTGACCGACTGACTGACTACTAACTTAAACTTTCATCTTTTTGTACGTCGGAAGGAAATAAAAGTTTCTGTTTTTCCGGATTTTTTTTTGTCACGCAACAGACCGGTTCTCAGGTGTTGAGGGTTCTGGTCAGGGCCTCAAGGAAGCCCGTGACATCTTCTTCGGTAGTGTCCCAGGAGGTCATCCACCGTACGGCAGGGAGTTCTTCATCGAAAAGATAGAAGAAATATTCTTCCTGAAGCGGCTGTATTTTTTCTCTGGGGATCTTGGCAAAAATGCCGTTGGCCTCAACGGGATGAAGCAGGGTGACATTTCCGGTCTTACCAATGCCTGTAGCCAGTTTTTTTGCCATTCTGTTGGCATGACGGGCATTCTGCAGCCAGAGATCATCTTCCAGATAGGCCAGGAACTGGGCGGCAATATAGCGCATCTTGGAAGCCAGTTGCATCCCCTGTTTCCGGATGTATTTCATGTTCACGGAGAGCCGGCGGTTGAGAAGAATGATCGCCTCTCCGTACATCATCCCGTTCTTCGTACCGCCAAAAGAGAGCATATCGACCCCTGTGTCCGTGATCATCTCGCTGAGCGACACGTTGAGCGCAGCCGCGGCATTGGCAATGCGGGCCCCGTCCACATGGAGGTACATCCCGTGCCGGTGGACCAGTTCTGCCAGCTGGGTGATCTCTTCAGGCGTGTATACCGTCCCCCGTTCGGTGGTCTGGCTGATGCTGAGCACCTTGGGCTGGGCATGATGCTCAAAACCAAAACCCACCAGTTCCTTCCGGACGATCTCCGGCGTCAGCTTGCCGTGATGGTGCGGCAAAGGGATCACCTTGCTGCCGGTGAACCGCTCGGGAGCACCGCATTCATCCTCATGAAGATGGGCCGTGGAAGCACAAAGGACCGACTCCCAGGGATGCAGGGCCGCAGCCAGCGACAATACATTGGCCCCCGTACCCGTGAAAACAAAATACACTTCAGCCTCTTGACCGAACAACGATGCTATCTTCTTCACAGCCTCCTCCGTCCAGGGATCATCTCCGTAACCGATCGCATGCCCCGTGTTCACACGTCCCAATGCCTCCAGAATGCGGGGATGAACCGCCGCATTGTTGTCACTCGCAAACCCCCTTGGATGTTTCCCGTAACCCATCACCATTATTTTTTGCGGATATTCTTTGTTTTCTGTGATTTTTTTTAATTTTATACCACTAACATTCCTTCCCTCTCAGCAAATGTAGATATTTTCCGGAATGACTTCGCAAAAAGGAGGGCGAAGGAGGAGAAAGGATTTTTTTGATCATGGACAAGGAAAAGGAAAACATAAAAAAGGAGATCATCCGGCTTTGCCTGGAAAAACAGGAACAGGTGGTCAACACGGCACGCCTGGCTGTCGAGGAGGTACAGGAAAGTGCCAATGAAGATGACCAGACCAGGGATCTGTACGATCCTTACCGCATCCAGTTGCTCAGCAAGCGTGACCTTCTGGCGGCTCAGTACGAGAAAGCCCTTCAGGAAAAACAGGTGCTCGAGAAACTGGCCACCCTCAAAAGCCGGGACCATATCGATGTGGGATCGGCCGTGATCACCGATAAACAAAGGTTGTTCGTCTCCATTGGCCTCGGGAAATTCGAATGCTGCGGGGAAACATGGTACGCCATCTCCCCCAAAGTGCCCCTTTTTGAGAAGATGAGAGGCCTTAAAAAGGGAGATACATATGAGTTCAACGGTCAGAAGTTCACCATCCTTGACGTGTTCTGAACGCTCTGACAAAAAATCAGGGGAGACTTGTTGCCGGTCAGGATTTTTTTTATTTTAGCGACGGAAATGAAAAGAAACGAACGGACATATGAATGGTGGTGGCGTTCCCGTACGAGGGGAGGGTAACCGGTATGTCCGAGTGAACAAGACGATCCTGCGGGGCATGAGGGTTACCATCATGCCCCGTTTTTTTATTGATGTTTTAACCTATAAAAATTTTACGTAACATGACCAAAAGAACCAAGATCTTGCTGGATGAATCTGAAATGCCGCGGCAATGGTACAACCTGGCGGCCGATCTTCCCAAACCTCCGCCACCGCCGTTGGGACCTGACGGAAAACCGTTGTCTCCCGAACAGCTGTCGGCAGTTTTTCCGATGAACCTGATCGAGCAGGAGATGACCCCCCAGCGCTGGGTCGATATCCCTGAAGAGGTGCTGGAGATGCTGGTGCGCTGGAGACCCTCCCCGCTGCACCGTGCTTATGCCCTCGAAAAGGTGCTCGATACCCCTGCCAGGATCTATTACAAGAATGAGAGTGTCTCCCCTGCCGGCAGCCATAAACCCAACACCGCCGTGGCCCAGGCCTATTACAACAAGGTGGCAGGGGTGAAGAAGATCACCACCGAGACCGGTGCCGGCCAGTGGGGCAGCGCACTCGCTTTTGCCTGCTCGCTCGTCGGCCTCGAGGCCAAGGTCTATATGGTTCGCATCAGCTTCGACCAGAAACCTTTCCGAAAAATGATGATGCAGACCTGGGGAGCTACCTGCGTGGCCAGCCCCAGCAACGAAACCCAGGCCGGCAGGGCGGTGCTGGAAAAAGACCCCGACACCCCCGGCAGCCTCGGCATCGCCATCAGCGAAGCCGTCGAAGAGGCCGTGACCGACAAAAGCGGAAAGACCAAATACTCCCTCGGCAGCGTCCTCAACCATGTGTTGCTCCATCAGACCGTGATCGGCCTGGAAACCAAAAAACAGCTGCAAAAAGCCGGCGAGAAAAAGCCGGACGTGGTGATCGGATGTGTGGGTGGCGGAAGCAACTTCGCCGGTCTTGCTTTCCCCTTCATCCACGACAAGATCCACGGCGATGAGATTGAGATCATCCCTGTAGAACCGGCTTCCTGCCCGACACTCACCAAAGCTCCCTATCATTACGATTTTGGTGACAATGCAGGCCTAACCCCCTTGCTGGCCATGCATACGCTGGGACATGGATTCATCCCGCCGCCCATCCATGCCGGCGGCCTCCGTTATCACGGCATGGCCCCTCTGGTCAGCCACGCCGTCAACCTGGGCCTGGCCAGCCCGGTGGCACTCCACCAGCTCGAATGCTATGAGGCAGCTATGCTTTTTGCCCGTACCGAAGGGATCATCCCGGCACCCGAAACAAGCCACGCCATAGCCCAGACCATCCGGGAGGCCAAAAAAGCTAAAGAAGAAGGTAAGGAAAAGGTCATCGTCTTCAACTTCAGCGGTCATGGCCTCATGGACCTCGTGGGTTACGACAACTACATCCACGGAAGACTCCATGATTATGCCCTCAGCGAAGAGGAACTGGAAAAGTTCACTGCCGACCTCAAAAAGTTCCCTTCGCCGCAGGTCTGAAATAACGTATGAAGTACCCCATGAAAAGGTTTTTCCCGGCCTCCGCGCCGGGAAAAACTTTTTTTTTAACTTTACCTGACCTAAACCATTGCACACCATGGCACGTAACGGCATCGACCTCTCCCGCGTACTGGTGCTCACCGTCAATCCTAGACCGGATTATACCAAGATCGCAGTGTACCGTCTTGAGAAGGTCATCTTTCTCAAAATGATACGGCACCCCCAGGATGAGCTGGCACGTTTCCCCCATATCCTGGATCAGGAAGAATACCGTGTGAAGGAGATCCTCCATGCCCTTGAAGAGAACGAGATCCCCTTTGATGACATCATCATGGTTCTGGGCAGGGGAGGTCTGATACGTCCCGTGCGGTCGGGCTTGTATGAGGTCAATGAGAAGATGAAACGGGATCTGCGTAACTTCAACGAACTGGTGGAGGATGTGGTCAACCTGGGAGGGCTCATAGCGGACAACCTGGCCGGACATTTTCCCCATGCCAGAGCATACATTGCCGATCCCGTGGTGGTGGATGAGTTCGAGGAGATCGCCCGCATCTCCGGGCATCCCGATTTTGAGCGCAAGTCGATCTTCCACGCTCTGAACCAGAAATATGTCGCCAGGATGTATGCCCGGAGCATTGGGAGAAAATATGAGGAGATGAACCTGATCGTAGTGAACCTTGGAGGAGGGATCACCGTAGGGATGCATCATCACGGCAAGGTCGTCGATGCTACGTATGGCTACGATGGGGACGGCCCCTTCTCGGCCATCGGAAGCGGTTCGCTTCCCGTGGGGGATGTCATCCGTGCCGCTTTCAGCGGAAAATATACACTGGAGGAGATGCTCTCCATGGTCAGAGGAAAGGGCGGCATGGTAGCCTACCTCGGAACACGGAACGGATACGAGGCAGAAAAACTGGCGGAAGCCGGCGACCACCGCGCCCTGTTCATCTTTGAAGCCATGGCTTACCAGGTGGCCAAGGAGGTGGGGGCCATGTACATGACCATCACCGAGGATGTGGATGCCATCCTCGTCACTGGCCCCATGGCCAACAGCCAGTTCCTCATGAAAGCTCTCATGCGGAGACTGCCCAAGGTGGCTGATGTCCATGTCTATCCCGGTGATGACGAACTCGAAGGCCTGGCTTATTACGCCTATCTCTATCTCAAAGGAGAGATCGACCTGCAGGTGTATGATCCCGAAAAGTGAGGTCCCCGAACATGCCAAGAAAACATCTTCTTCTCTCATTCGTTCTGTTCCTTCTTCTGCTTCCCACGGGAAAAGCACAGGAAACGGAATGCCCCTGCACCCGGACAGGCGATCTGCCCCCGCCTGATGATGGCAAGGTATACATCAGCATTTTCAGAGACTCTGTACCTGCCGGAGGAGACAAATTCGATCCTGTGGAAGTGCGGATCCTGGATACCGTGATCCTCTCGGTACATCGCGCGGGAAGAGAGGTACCCCCCGAAGAATATGAGGAACTGGTCCCTCATCTCTTTGATCTCTTGCTACAGAAAAAAAAACTGAAAGCCCGCCTCTCCGCTTCCGCGGCTGAACAAAGAGACCTCCTGAAAGCTCTCGATTCTCTGGAACATGCGCCTGTACTCCTTGGAGAGATCTCCGTGGGCCTTGACGAAGTACGCAACGGGAACTATTTGCGCATGCTCGCCGACATGTTGACAGAGATCCCTGCTGAGGATACCGTCCCCCGACAACAGGAGCCAGATTTCGAACAACTGAAGAAATGGCAGGAAAAAGCCGAAAGGATCCTGTATGAACGCCAGACGGAGATCGAAAGCCTACAGGAAAAGATCGAACAGTTGCAGGATGAAGTGGAAAGTACACGTTCCGCCCTCGAAGAGATCCAACAGAATTTTACTTTTGAACCCTACCAGCCTGAAAAATCCGAGCAAAAAGCCACACCCAAAGGCACCAAGAAGAAAAAAAGAAGAAAAAGGCTTTTCCGATCCCGTTCCTGAACGTACGGAGAAACCGGACACCGTAAAGATTTTTCTTATCTTTAAGGCGGATAACAGGAGGATGATGAAGTGGACACGTAAGATCGCGGCAGGTTTCGTGGGGATTGCATTGCTGGTGTTCATCCTTCCGGGACTCTTTACACCAAAGATCACTTTCACCACCGATACCACCGTTCGTAAACCGCTGAGCTCGGTTTACATCACCATGGGAGATCCCTCCCGTCTGGCCCGCTGGATGAACGGTTTTGAGAAGATCGAACACGTCCGGGGCATGCCTTTCTGTGAGGGCAGCACCTACCGGATGACCCTTAACCTGAAGGGCAGGAATGTCAAAGTAATGGAAGAGATCATCAGAATAACCTGGAAAAAAAGGCTGACAATGAAAATGTCCCTTGAGAATATGGACATGACGGCTGATCTGATCTTTTTTCAGATAGATGAGAGTACGGTGATCAAGGGCACCTATGACCTTCGTGGCAGGACCTGGTGGATGAGGTTGTTGTTGCCTTGGATGAAGCCGGTCATTCGCCGCGACATCGAACGACAGCTCGACGACTTCAGGGAGATGATGGAAAAAAAATCCGCTTAACCAATCCTTATTGACCATATGGCACAGATCGTAGTTTTAGGAGCGGGGATCTCCGGGCACACTGCTGCTGCATTCATTCGCAAAAAGCTGGGAAAACAGCACAGTGTGGTGGTGGTGAGCCCGAACAGCAAGTACCAATGGGTCCCTTCCAACATCTGGGTGGGGATAGGAAAAATGAAACCTTCTCAGGTGACTTTCGAACTCCGGAAAGTGTACCGTCGTTGGAAAATCGACTTCAGACAGGCACTGGCCGAATCGATCCACCCCGAAGGCGAAGGCAGGGAAAGCCGGCCCTTTGTGCGTATCCGCTATACAGAGCCCGGGAAGGAGGGCCAGACAGATGAGGTCCCGTACGACTACCTGGTGAACGCAACGGGGCCCCGCCTCAACTTCGCAGCCACAGAAGGCCTGGATCCCGTCCGCCGTACCGTCTCCATATGTACCTACCAGCATGCCGAACATGCCTGGGAAAAACTCCAGGAAGTGTTCAGGAAAATGGAAAAAGGTGAAAAACAGAAGATCGTGATCGGTACCGGCCATCCTCTGGCCACCTGCCAGGGAGCGGCTTTCGAGTACACGCTCAATGTGGCATGGGAGATCCGCAAGCGCGGCCTCCAGCACATGGCCGACATCACCTGGCTGACCAACGAATATGAGCTCGGTGACTTTGGAATGGGGGGCGCCTTCATCAAAAGGGGAGGTTACATCACTCCCACCAAGGTGTTCACAGAATCGATCCTCGCGGAACACGAGATAAGATGGGTGAAACGGGCCGGTGTGAAAAAAGTGGAGGAGGGGAGGATCCTTTACGAGAACCTTGACGGTGAGGAAGGTACGCTCGAGTTCGATTTTGCCATGCTCATCCCCGCCTTTGCAGGAGCCGGCATCCAGGCCTACGACCGCGAAGGGGCGGATATCACGGACAGGCTCTTCGCACCCAATGGCCTGATGTTCGTCGACGCCGACTATACACAGAAACCTTTCGAGGAATGGAGCGCCGACGACTGGCCCAGCATCTATCAGTCCCCGGTGTATGAGAACATCTTTGCCCCAGGTATCGCTTTCGCTCCTCCGCACTCCATCTCCAAGCCCATGACCAGTAAAAAGGGCACACCCATTTTCCCGGCACCCCCGAGGACCGGCATGCCTTCGGGCGTGATGGGGAAGGTGGTCGCTCTCAACATCGTGGACCTGGTGAAAGGGAAAAAGAAGAAGTTCCGCCACAAAGCCTCGATGGCACGGATGGGCGCAGCCTGTATCGTCTCGGCCGGCTTCGGCCTGCTCAAAGGAATGGCCGCCACCATGACGGTCTTCCCCATCGTGCCCGACTGGGAGAAATACCCTGACTATGGCCGTGATCTCAGCTATACCGTGGGCGAAGTGGGCCTCGCAGGACACTGGCTTAAACTTTTCCTCCACTATATGTTCCTGCACAAAGCCAAGGGATATCCCTTCTGGTGGCTGCTGCCTGAATGATTTTTAGTTCCGTAACCAAACAAAATACCAACCATGGGATACAACAAGATCAAAGTTTATTTCGATGAAGCCTATCCGCCTTTGCCGACGCGTTTCACACGCTTCCGCCGAAGGTGTGTCCTGTACCAGATCGTCAGGTTCTTTGTGCTGAACCTCAAGATCATGCGTATCGTGGTGGGCGGACACTCCTGATCTCCGTCACAGAAACAAGAGAAAAGGCCGGAACCTCCGGCCTTTTCTCTTGGCTGTAAAAGTGAAATGCCCCCGCTTCGCAGGGGCATTTACTCCACTAACCCTAATACACTGTCAAACCTGCGGTAGGCCGTTTTTTCGAGAAACCATACAACCAAAAAAGAGCGGCTTCCCGCAGAAACATGGTAACATCAAGAGCAAATGGACGGTTACCAAAGTGTCAAACCTCATCTTTAGGATGAAGTTGAAAAAGGAAAGGTTGCGTGGTGAAGTAAAAAATGTTATTTTTTTACTTTTTCCTGCAGATATTTGTGGATCCCGGCAGCGGCCCGGCGTCCGTCGCCCATGGCGAGGATGACCGTAGCACCGCCCCGTACGATGTCGCCACCGGCGAAAATGTCGGGGATGGACGACTGCATTGTCTCCTTGTCCACGATGATGGTCCCCCAGCGTGACACCTCCAGCCCGGGCACGGCATGCGGGATGAGGGGGTTGGGGGAGACCCCGATGGCCACCACCACCACGTCCACATCCACCTCGAACTCCGAGCCCTCAATGGGTACCGGCCTTCTCCTGCCCGAAGCGTCGGGCTCGCCCAGCTCCATTCTCTGCAGGATCATCTTCCTGACACGTCCCTGATCGTCTGCGATGTAACGTACGGGGTTGTGCAGGGTGAGGAACTCCACGCCTTCTTCCTTGGCATGTTTCACCTCCTCCAGACGGGCCGGCATCTCCGCTTCGGAACGACGGTAGACCAGCATGGCACGCTTGGCACCCATGCGACGTGCCGTACGCACCGAGTCCATGGCCGTGTTGCCGCCCCCGATGATTGCCACCGTCTCGCCTTCGTGCACCGGCGTGTCATATTCGGGATCAGTGGCATGCATCAGGTTGATGCGGGTGAGGTACTCGTTCGATGAATAGATGCCTACACTGTTCTCGCCCGGGATGTTCATGAACCGGGGTAGTCCGGCCCCGCTGCCCACGAAGAAAGCCTCATAACCTTCTTCCCGCAGCATGTCGAGCGTGGCGGTCTTGCCTACAATGAAGTTGGTGCGGAACTTGACCCCCATCTTCCTGAGGTTCTCGATCTCCACGTCTACGATCTCATTGGGCAGACGGTATTCCGGGATGCCGTACTTCAGCACACCCCCTACATCATGGAGTGCCTCGAAGACCGTTACGTCGTAACCCAGTTTGATAAGATCGCCGGCGGCAGCCAGGCCCGCCGGGCCGCTGCCTATGACCGCCACCTTGATGCCGTTGCGTTCGGCGATCTCGGGAACGGAGATCTTTCCGCTGTTGCGCTCGTAATCGGCAGCAAAACGCTCCAGGTTGCCGATGGCAATGGGCGGCTTCTTCAGCTTGACCGTGTAAAAACAACTGTTCTCACACTGTACCTCCTGCGGACATACCCGGCCGCAGACGGCCGGCAGGGCGTTGGTCTCCTTCAGTACCTTCGCGGCACCCAGGAAATCCCCGGCCTCGATCTTCTTGATGAACTTGGGGATATTGATGCCCACGGGACATCCGGAGATACACGTGGGATCAGGACAGTCCAGACAACGGTGCGCCTCCGTAATGGCCATCTCTTCCGTGAGCCCGAGGTTCACTTCCAGATAGTTGTGGCTGCGCTCCTCGGGATCCTGTTCAGGCATCTTCACACGCTCAATGGCCGTGCGCTCCTTGGCCTTCATCGACTTGCGCAGCTCCTCGCGCCACGGCTGGCTGCGCTCCTGTTTCAGATATTCCGCGATGTTTTCCATTTCAGCTGACGGTTTTTAAATAGCGCTCATAAGCTTCCTGTTCCTGTTCCCTGAAAGCACCCAGACGCTGGATCATCTCATCGAAATCGACCTCATGGGCATCAAACTCGGGACCGTCGATGCAGACGAAACGGGTCTTTCCGCCCACCGTCACGCGGCACGCTCCGCACATCCCCGTACCGTCGACCATGATGGTGTTCAGGCTCGCATACGTCTTCACATTGTATTTTTTTGTCGTCAGAGCCGCGTACTTCATCATCACGGCCGGCCCGATCACCACCGAAAGATCCACCTGTTCCCTTTGCAACACCTCTTCCATCCCTTCGGTTACCAGGCCTTTCTTGCCGTAGGAGCCGTCATCGGTCATGACGATCACCTCGTCGGAACAGGCCCGCATCTCCTTCTCCAGAATGATGAGGTCTTTCGAACGTGCGGCCAGCACCGAGACCACCTTGTTTCCGGCAGCCTTGAACCCCTCGGCAATGGGCAGCAGGGGGGCAATGCCTACCCCGCCCCCGGCACAAAGGACCGTTCCTACTTTTTCAATGTGGGTGGGACGTCCCAGTGGTCCTGCTACGTCCAGGATCGTGTCGCCGGGTTCCATGGCCAGCATTTTGGCCGTCGTTACTCCGACCCGCTGGATCACCAGCGTGATCGTCCCCCGCTTCTCGTCCGCAGCGGCTATGGTCAATGGGATCCGTTCCCCTTTCTCATCCAGCCTTACAATGACGAAATTGCCCGGCTTACGCGAAACAGCGATCTCCGGTGCCTCGATCACCATTTTGCAGACATTCTCCGAAAAGAACTCTTTTTCTACGATCTTGTTCATTCCCGATGAGCTATTTGTACTGACAAAATTTACAGGGGGCAAAAATAGAAAATATATTTCCTTGTGAGACCCGTAATTTTTACCATGGTTCAGAACTGTTCAATCCATCAACCATATAAGTTGCAGTTCGTCAGGAAATAATGATCCGAGGAGAACGGACGGATATGTTGATAAACATACTTTCAGAAGGTATATCCCAGTTGGAAATAACCAACCACTCCCTTCTTTTCCGGCGACCAGGAGAGGTGAGCCCGTAAAGGACCGATCCTGGTCACGATCGTACTGCTTGCTCCCATACCCGAGATCATCTTGAAATTACGGAAAATGTCGGCCATGTTCTCCGAATAGACCCCTACATTGCCGTCTATCCCGACGTAAAGGTTTTTGACCAGATTGTACTGAATGTCCAGGTGATAGAATGCGATCGATTCGCCACCCGTTTCCAGGAACTTGTATCCGGAGAACGGAACGTTGCCGAAATTGGTGGAATGAGTTTGTCCACCGAACCAGAAGACATATTGATAGGGGATGGTGTCACCGGCCACGATCCCGGTGAACAGCTTGTGGACCATGGATACCTTCTTGCCTGCGGGATGGGCGTGCTCGTAGTCGGCAGCCAGATAACCGACGGGATGGTAGTTGGGATTGCTGAAATAACGGGCAGTACCATGAAAATAGGCACCCCGGGTGGGAAGCACCAGCCTGTCCCTGGAATCAAACAGTAATTCCAGGTAACCTCCGTAAAAGTTGTCACGGATATTACCGAAATTGATCTCCGAAACCTTGGAAGAGATCGAGGTATGGTTCAGTTCCCCCCCGACACGGAACACCCAGCGGTTCGTAAAACGCGACTGAAGGAACACATCTACGTAGTTCATGAAATATTTGTAACTGGCTGTGCGGTGCCGCGTGTCATCATATTCATAGGCCTCCAGTACATGGGCCTTCAGCTGCATGCCGGGGGAAAGGATACGCCCTTTGTCTATGAAATAGTAGATGTCGGCACCGGGGTTCTTGCCGATGTTCACGCTGGCGGACAGCTTCGTACCCTTGATCAGTTGGTTGAGGAAAGTGGCATTGAGCGAGATGACCGTCTTGTAGTCTGTGTCGTAATATAGTCCCACATTCATAAGGCCGTCCTTTTTCTCGCGGAAACGGTAGTTGACACGCACCCCGTCGCCATCAGGCTCAAGATCGAATACTACCTTCTCAAAATAGTTCGTGGCATAGAAGTTCTCGGCCGATTGCCGTATCTCTTCGGGGGTCACCCAGGTAAGGACCCTGTAAGAGATGAGTCCGTCGATCAGCTTGATGGGGATACGTTCCAGTCCGGTAAGACGGATACTCTTGATAAAAAGAGAATCCCTTTTAGGCGCTTTTACGGGGGAGGGGTAACGGCCCAGACGGTGAAGGGAGTCTGCAAGTCTGCGTATTTCTGGCAATGCTTCACGCGCTGCCACCTCCCCGTATTGGATCAGAGAATCCGCCTCCGTAAAGCTCGAAACACCTAGCCCATGCAGATCGGGATTGATGTAGATGTCCACCATCTTGAGGCTCTGCTCACGGACAATGCTGGAGTAATAGAAGACAGCATCCTCCATCACCGAGATCATGTCTTTTTTCTTGTTCTCACCCTCTTTCGTATGCCCCACGTCCACGCCGATGATGATGTCGGCCCCCATGTCTTTTACATGCTGTACGGGAAAGTTGTCCACCAGCCCTCCGTCGACGTACCGTATCCCGTCGATGACCATCGGTTCGAAGGCGGTCGGGATCGACATGCTGGCTCGCATGGCATCGGAAAGATCCCCGCTGTGGAACACTTTCTCCCGGTTGTTGTCAATGTCCAGGGCAACACACAGATAGGGGATAGGGAGTTTGTAGAAATCGTTGATATCATACACTGGTGCATTGAGCGCATGAAAAAGGTTCTCAATATGCTGGCCGCGGATGATCCCTTCCGGAAGTTGAATACCCTTCCGCGTAAGGGGCAGGGCAAGAATGAAACGGTCGCGGTCGTGCTGTTCCAGCACGGAAAGATCCTCCCTGCGGATGGCATCGGAAAGGAGATAGGTCCAGTCCTGCCGTTTTACGATGGCGATGATGCTGTCGACGGACAGCCCTGCCGCCATTAGTCCCCCTACGATGGACCCCATGCTGGTGCCCCCGATGTAGTCGATGGGGATCCCTTCCTCCTCCAGAACCTTGATGACACCCAGATGAGCAAAACCCTTCGCTCCTCCGCCACTGAGGACCAGCCCTACCCGCGGCAGGTCCCCCTCCTTCCTTTTTTGGGCTGATATCGGATGGGACAAAAAGGGAAGAATGCTGAGAATAAAAAGAAAAAGGGCCCTTCGTGACATGTTCCCCTGAAACGATAATGATGGTTGACCTTGTAAAAATAGGAAAAAATGGTGAATGCGGAAAGCGATTCAGAACCGGCCAAACAGGGCATGTTCGGAGGTGTTGCAATACAGCGAGGAATAGAAACTGTATCCCACACGGTTGGTGTCGATCTTGCGCTCCAGGTGAAGCACCGGCTCACCGGGAGCCATTCCGAGAAAACGGGCGATCTCGTCCGAGGCAGGAATGGCCCACAAACGCTGCTCCCCGCCTGTCACCTCGATCTGATAATAACGCCGAAGGGTGTCGAACAACGACCGGTTTTCAAAAGTCCGGCTTGTGAAACGCGGCAGGTTGATGTTCGGCAGGTAGGTGATGTCGTAAAAAAGAGGTTTCCCTTCCACCAGTCGAAGTCGCTCCATGTGAATATAGCCTGATTCGCGGATATGCTCCGGAAGGGAGAAGAAAAAATCCTCCGGCCAGCGCCTTATCTCCGGACCTGTGATGATCCGCGTCTCCAGATTCTGATCCCCCAGTGCACGGGTGGTGCCCGCAACCGAAAGGATGCCTATCCCTTTCCGCATGGGATGCACGATGCTCCCTTTGCCCTTCTGTTTCTTGATCAGCCCTTCCTTGACAAGCAGGTCCAGAGCATGCCGGACCGTTGGCCGCGTCAGTCCATAGGTGGTGCACAGCTCATTCTCGGAAGGTAACAGATCCCCTTCTCTGTAAATGCCCGTCAATATATGACGACGAAGGATCTCATACAGCCGCCGGTACTGCGGCAATCCGGAATCCCCCTCCATCTCTCCGCTGCCTCTCTTTTCCTGAACCATCAGCATCTCCGTCTTTCCCTGCAAAAATAGGTATTTTTTTGGACAAAGCCATAAAGATGTATAAACATATTGTATGATCTAAATGTGTGAATGGAGTGTGAAGCTTGTTTTTGTGTATTGATATTGAGGATAATATCTGTTTTTTAAGATCTTTCTTGTTGTTAACTTGTATTTACAAGTTGACTTTCCTATATTTGCACCAAAAAGGATCTGAAATGGCTGAAGCAGTGATCATGCCCCGTCAGGGGCAAAGCGTGGAGACCTGTGTGATCACCAAGTGGCACAAAGAGGTAGGAGAGAGGGTCGAAGAGGGTGATCTGCTGTTCTCCTATGAGACCGACAAGGCCGCGTTCGACGAGGAAGCCAAAGTGTCGGGCATCCTGCTGGCACGGCTTTTCGAGGAAGGTGATGAGGTGCCGGTATTGCAGACAGTGGCCGTGATCGGTGAAAAAGGTGAGGATATCTCCGCTCTCATCAAGGAAGGGGCAAGGAACAAAGATGAAACTCCTGCCGGCGGGGAACCTTCGCCGACCGCGGAGACCGGGAAGGAAAAAGATGAGCAAGAGCAAGCCGGCGAGGAACAGGTGACGCATGTTCCTCCTGCCGCAGCACCCGCCGGCGGGAAAGGTTTACTGAAAGCTTCGCCGCGGGCCCGGCGCCGGGCCGAAGCTGAAGGTGTCGACCTGCACGACCTGACCGGAACAGGCCCGGGAGGCAGGATCATCGAAAGGGACGTGCTGCAGTCACTCGAACACAGCCCGCGCATGACTCCCCTGGCACGTGAAAAGATGAAAAAAGAACACCTCGTTCCTCCGCCGGACAAGGTGGCACGACATGAACGTATCACGGCGGCTGACCTGGTAGAGCCTTCTGCCGCAGCGTTTTCCCGCGGCGACGAAGAATATCGTGACGAACCCCTTTCCCGAATGCGCCGTCTTATTGCCGACGGCATGTACCGCTCGCTGCAGAACTCCGCCCAGCTTACCCATCATACCAGTGCCGATGCACGCAGACTGATGGCCCTGAGAAAGAAAGTGAAACCCCTGGCACGGGCCGGACGGCTGCCCGATATTACACTCAACGACATGATCAGCTATGCGGTGGTGAAGGCCCTGATGAAACACCCTGAAATGAACGGTCACTTCCTGGAAGACAGGGTGCGTCTTTTCAGGAACGTGCATCTTGGCTTTGCGGTGGATACCGAACGGGGCCTGATGGTCCCCGTGGTGCGCGAAGCCAACCTGCTCACGCTGGAAGGGCTCAGCCTGCGCATGAAAGAGCTGGCCACAGCCTGCCACAACGGCAACATCAGCCCCGACCTCCTGGCGGCCGAAAGTGCTTCTTTCACCGTCTCCAACCTCGGCGCTTTCGGCATCGAATATTTCACTCCCGTGCTTAATATCCCCCAGATCGGTATCCTTGGGGTCAATACCATCACCCTGCGACCCTGGCAGATGGAAGACGGGTCGGTGGCATTCCTCCCGCGTCTCGGGCTGTCTCTTACCTACGATCACCGGGCCGTCGACGGCGCCCCCGCCTCCCGCTTCCTCCAGACCCTCTGCCGGGAGATCGCCGAATTTGATCCTGGTATCGAATTCCCTGAAAACGAATAAGAACATCAAAAATACTGAAAGCCATGCCTAAACAGCTTTTCATCGACCCCCAAAAGGTCAGAAAACCCGGAAAGATCACCTTTGGGGAGATCCCGATCAACCAATACCAGAAAACACTGGCAGAAGAAAAGGAGAACTATACCAGGGAGGAGCTCATGGAGATCTACCGCGACATGGTGGTCATCCGTGAGTTCGAGACCATGCTCAACAAGATCAAGACCACCAATGAATACCACGGCATCCGGTACAACCACCCGGGTCCTGCCCATCTTTCCATAGGTCAGGAGGCTGCGGCCGTGGGGATGGCGTTCCTGCTGGACCCTGACGATTACATCTTCGGTTCGCACCGTTCGCATGGTGAGATCCTGGCCAAGGGAATGTCGGCCATCCGCAAGCTGAACGAGGAGAAACTCCTGAACATCATGAAGGGGTATATGGACGGTGTGACCCTCCGTGTGGTGGAGCGGCAGGAGCATGACCATACTTTCGACCTGGCCCTCGACTTCCTGTTGTACGGTACCCTGGCGGAGATCTTCGCAAAAAGGACCGGCTTCAACAAAGGTCTGGGCGGTTCGATGCACGCCTTTTTCCCGCCTTTCGGCATCTATCCCAACAACGCCATCGTGGGCGGCTCGGGCGATATCGGCGTGGGAGCAGCCCTCTACAAGAAGGTCAACCGCAAACCCGGCATCGTGGTGGTCAACATCGGCGATGCTTCCATGGGTTGCGGGCCGGTATGGGAAGGCATCACCTTCGCCACGATGGACCAGTTCAGGACCCTGTGGGAAGAACCTTATCGGGGAGGACTGCCGGTCATCTTCAACTTCATGAACAACCAATACGGCATGGGCGGCCAGACCTCAGGTGAGACGATGGGCTATGGCATCCTGGCCCGTGTGGGCGCAGGTGTCAACCCCGAGATGATGCATGCCGAACGTGTCGACGGCTACAACCCGCTCGCCGTCATCGACGCTTTCCGCCGCAAGAAAAAGATCCTCGAGGAGAAAAAAGGTCCTGTCCTCCTCGATACCCTCACCTACCGTTACAGCGGCCATTCTCCTTCCGATGCTTCCACCTATCGCACCAAAGAAGAGCTGGAAGCCTGGATGGCCCAGGACTCGCTCAGGGCCTTCGAACGTGATCTTGTGGCCAACGGTATCACCACCGAGGATGAAGTGGCCGCCCTGCGGGAAAGCATCGTCGAAAGGCTTGTCCGCATCCTTCGCTGGACCGTCGACGGTGAGCTGTCGCCACGCATGGACCTCGTCAAACATCCTGATGAGATAGCCGATCTGATGTTCTCCAACGGCTCGGTCGAAAAGATGGAAGACCGTGAGCCGGAAGTGCTGATGCCCCTGGAAGAGAACCCGCGGGTCCAGCAACTCAAACGCAAGGAGCGTTTCGGCCTCGACAAGAACGGCAAGCCTTTCTCCAAGGTGAAGACCTTCCAGCTCCGGGATGCCATCTTCGAGGCGATCATCGACCGTTTTTACAAGGATCCCACACTCATCGCCTACGGCGAGGAGAACCGCGACTGGGGCGGGGCCTTTGCCGTATACCGCGGCTTGACCGAATCGCTGCCTTATCACCGGCTGTTCAATACTTCCATCTCAGAAGGTGCCATCGTGGGCACAGCCATCGGATATGCCATGTGCGGAGGACGGGTCATCCCGGAGATCATGTACTGTGATTTCCTGGGACGTGCCGGCGATGAGGTGTTCAACCAGATGCCCAAATGGCAGGCCATGAGCGGACAGGTGCTCAAGATGCCGGTGGTGCTGCGTGTCTCGGTAGGGTCGAAATACGGGGCACAGCATTCCCAGGACTGGACCTCCCTGGTGGCCCACATCCCCGGCCTGAAGGTGGTCTTCCCCGCCACCCCCTACGACGCAAAAGGGCTCATGAATGCCGCCCTGCAGGGTACCGACCCCGTCATCTTCTTCGAGAGCCAGCGCATATACGATATCGGCGAATATTTCCACGAAGGAGGGGTGCCTGAAGGATACTACGAGGTGCCCATAGGTCAGCCGGATATCAAACGAAAAGGAAAAGACATCACCATCCTGAGCGTCGGAGCTACGCTCTACCGAGCCCTCGAGGCGGCCGATATCCTGCAGGAGGAATACAACATGTCGGCCGAGGTGATCGATGCACGCAGTCTCGTGCCCTTCGACTACAGCCTCGTACTGGAATCAGTGCGGAAAACGGGACGTTTGCTGGTGACCGGTGACGCCACCGAACGAGGGTCTTTCCTCAAAGAGATGGCCCAGTCGGTGGCCGACCTGGCCTTCGACGACCTCGATGCACCTCCTGTCGTCGTCGGCTCTCGCAACTGGATCACGCCGGCTCATGAACTGGAGCATTTCTTCTTCCCGCAACCCTCCTGGATCATCGATGCCATCCATGAACGGATCGTACCTCTTCCGGGACACAAGGTGCAGCAAGATTATACCAACGATACGCTGCTTCGACAGAAAAGGGAAGGGGTCTGAGGAGCTTTCTTCCCTGCGCGGGAATTGTTATTTTAGCGAAAAAATTTCTCATGGATATTGAAAAAGTAAAAGCCCTGATCCGTACCAAAAAGGGCTTCATCTCGGACATGGACGGTGTGATCTACCATGGTGATACTCTCCTGCCGGGGGTGAAGGATTTCGTGCGGTGGCTGAAAAAAGAGAAAAAGCATTTCCTCTTTCTCACCAACTCCAGCGAACGCACACCGCGTGAACTGCAGGAAAAACTGCACCGTCTGGGCATTGACGTCGACAGGAACGTGTTTTATACGAGCGCATTGGCCACAGCTCAGTTCCTCTCGTCGCAGAAACCCCATGGCACGGCTTTCATCATCGGCGAGGCTGGCCTCATCAACGCCATGTACAACGTGGGGTATACGATGAACAATATCGATCCCGACTATGTGGTGGTGGGGGATACGCGAAACTACAGCTATGAAAAACTGGAGCAGGCGGTCAACCTGGTTCTGAAAGGCGCCAAGCTCATCGGCACCAACCCTGATGTGTCCGGTCCCGTGGAAAAGGGGATCGCGCCTTCCACCAAGGCGCTCATCGCTCCTATTGAGCTGGCCACCGGCCGGCAGGCTTATTTCGTAGGTAAACCCAACCCTCTCATGATGCGTATCGCCCTCAAAAAACTGGGCGTACCTCCTGAGGAGACCATCATCATTGGCGACCGCATGGATACCGATGTCATCGCCGGCATTGAGTCGGAGATCGATACCCTGCTGGTGCTCAGCGGGATCTCTACGCAGGAGACCATCCGTGAGTTCCCCTATCTTCCGAAATTTGTCCTGAAAGGGGTGGGAGAGATCGTATCATGACCATGGGAGACATGCTCAAAGGTGTTTTGTTCGACATGGACGGTGTCCTCGTCGATACCGAGGAGCTGATCGCCTGTGCATCGGTGGAGATGTTCCGGGAAAGGGGACTGGAGGTGAAGGAGGAGGATTTCCTGCCTTTTGTGGGGACCGGTGAGGTGCGCTACCTGGGAGGTGTTGCTGAAAAATATGGTTTTCCTCTTGACCTTCAGGAGGCCAAGAGACGTGTCTATGAGATCTATGACCGGCTGGCCCATGGTAACTTGCAGCTGTTGCCGGGGGTGAAAGATTTCATAGAGCGCTGTCGTGAACAAGGCCTGAAAATGGCGGTGGCCACCAGCGCCGACAGGGTGAAGATGCTCATCAACCTCCGTGAAGGGGGTTTGTCTGCCGAAGGGTTCGATGCCCTGGTGACGGCCGAGGACGTGACCCACAAAAAACCGGCACCTGATATCTACCTTAAGGCCGCAGAAAGACTCGGCCTGCCTCCTGCCAACTGCCTCGTCGTCGAGGATGCACCCGCAGGCATCACTGCAGGGAAAAGGGCGGGGGCTCGCGTCCTGGCCCTCACCACCAGCTTCGGCGAAGAAGAGCTGAGAGATGCCGACTGGATCGCACCCGACCTGGCCCACGTGCCGGACGATGCAATCGAATGGTAATGAAAACGAGTATGAAATTGTTCAAGGATTATCCCGAATGGGAGGAGATGATGCCCTACAAGGTGACGGGCATCCGTGAAGTGAACGCTCATATACACACTCCCTATTCTTTCAGCGCTTTCCGGGATCTGGAGGAGCCTTTCCGGATGGCGAGGGAAGAAGGGGTCGAAGCTCTGGGTATCAACGATTTTAATACGGTCAGGGGATACGACGAGTTCTTCCGTCTGGCCGGGACCTATTCCGTTTTCCCTCTTTTCAACATTGAGTTCATCGGATTGCTGGAGAAAGAGCAGCGGGAAGGTGTTCTGGTCAACGATCCCAACAATCCCGGAAGGACCTACTTCAGCGGCAAAGGGTTACGCTATCCTTTCGTGCCGCCGCCGGACGAGGAACATCTTCTGGACGACCTGAGAGACAAGGGTAACGACCAGGTACGCAGGATGGTGGAAAAAGCCAATGCCTATTTCCGCGAGCAGGTGCCCGAGGTACAACTCTCCTTTGAGCGGATCGTCGGGGAGCTGGCCCGCGGAGTGGTGCGGGAGCGTCATGTGGCCAAGGCCATACGGATGGAGGTGCAGCAACTGGGTGATGAGCAGCGTCAGCGGGAGATCTATACGAGGATGTTCGGGGGCGACCCCCCCCGTGCCGCTTTGCACGATATCGCAGCCCTGGAGAATGAGATCCGGGCGCGTCTCCTGAAAAAAGGAGGTCCGGCCTTCATCCCGGAAGATCCCGACGCTTTCCTTCCCGTCCCGCGCATCATAAGTTACATCCTCAAAGCCGGTGGAATACCGTGTTATCCTGTCCTGCTGGACAACCCGTCGGGATACATCACTCCTTATGAGGAGGACAAAATAAGACTGGCTGCCTCGCTGGAGGAGCTGAATGTCTTTGCCGTGGAGTTCATCCCCGGCCGCAACGATCTGCGTATCCTGGAAGATTATGCCGAGTACTTTGACCGCCGGGGCTTCTTGGTACTTTTCGGTACGGAGCACAACACTCCTGCGATGCAGCCCTTGCGTGTCACCTCACGTGGCGGGGTTCCGCTCACTCCCAGACTGCGGGAGATCGCATGGAACTCGGCCTGCATCGTCGCAGCCCACCAGTATCAGATCTCCCGTGGCAAGACCGGCATCGTCGATCCCGACGGCTTCGCCAACAGCGAACAGCGAGGCATACTTACCGCCCTCGGCGCTGCCGTGATCGGTTATTTCAGGAAGATCAACAAAGCACCTATATGATGGACGAATATTTTTTCCCGGGCATGGCCTATGAAACCATGCCCCTTCTTCGGATGGAGCTGGGCAAGGGAAAAGAACGACCGCCTGTACTGCGCCTGGTGACGGGCGGGGAACACAGGGAGGCCGAGATCCCTGAGCCGGAAAAGGTGCTGCTAAGAACGCTCAGTCCTGCAGGTGATGCAGAGAAGATCCGGATAGAGATCCTTATGATGAACGCACGGGAAGGAGCTAAGGAGTACGGGCTGATCAGCATAGGGGGAAAGGCTCTTCTTGTCTGGGCCCCCACGGTGGAGGGGACGGAAGCCCTCCTGCAGGGGAAGCCCCTTCCTGACGAGGGGCCGGCTCCGGCGGGGCCGCTGGCCGGCCGCATCGCCCTCATCACCGGCGCTGCCCAGGGCTTCGGCAAAGGCCTGGCCGAACACCTCGCCGCCGACGGCGCCTGCGTCATGATCGCCGACATCAATGAGCGGACAGGACAGGCTGCAGTCGAAGAGCTCAAAGAAAAAACCGGAAACCACGCCATCACCTTCGTCCGGGCCGACGTCTCCGACAGCGCCTCCGTCGACCTCATGGTCCGTCAGACTGTCTTTGCCTTCGGCGGCCTCGACCTTTTCGTCAGCAATGCCGGTGTCCTCAAAGCAGGAGGTCTGGATGTGCTCGAGGAAAAGGCCTTCGATTTTGTCACCCATGTGAACTACAAAGGTTTTTATCTGGGCGTGAAATATGCTTCCAGGGTGATGAAGAAACAGCACGAGGCAGCTCCCGGACGTTTCATGGACATCATCCAGATCAACTCCAAGTCGGGTCTGCAGGGCAGCAAGCGCAACTTCGCCTATGCCGGCAGCAAGTTCGGAAGCATCGGCCTGGTCCAGTCGTTCGCCCTGGAACTGGTGCAGGACAACATCAAGGTGAATGCCGTTTGCCCGGGAAATTTCTTCGACGGCCCCCTGTGGTCGGATCCGAAAACGGGACTTTTCAGACAATACCTCGAGGCAGGTAAGGTGGAAGGTGCCAAAACCATCGAGGATGTGCGGCGTCATTACGAAAGCCTCGTCCCCATGGGTCGAGGGACCACCGTCCTGGATGTCTACCGGGCCGTCCGTTACCTCATAGAACAAGAATATGAGACAGGACAGGCCCTCCCCGTGACAGGCGGCCAGGTAATGCTGCGATGATTGAACAAGCAACGAAACATAACCGGAAAATGAGAATGAAAACTAAAGCGGTGAGGATCTACGGGAAGAAGGATTTGCGTCTGGAAGAGTTCGAACTCCCGGAAATGAAAGAGGACGAGATCCTTGCGGAGGTGATCTCCGACAGCATCTGTATGTCGACCTATAAGGCGGCGATCCAGGGCCCCGACCACAAACGCATCCCCGATGATGTGCATGAGAACCCCACCATCATCGGTCATGAGTTCAGCGGAAGGATCCTGGAGGTGGGGGAGAAGTGGAGGCATCGTTTCCGGCCGGGGCAGAAATTCTCCATCCAGCCGGCCCTCAACTACAAGGGCAGTCTCGATGCTCCCGGTTACTCGTACCGCTACATTGGCGGCGATGCCACCCATATCCTCATTCCCAATGAGGTGATGGAGATGGATTGTCTTCTTCCTTATGAGGGGGAAGGATACTATCCTGCCTCGCTGGCGGAGCCCATGTCATGTGTCATCGGAGCTTTCCATGCCAGTTATCATACACGGCCGGGCAGTTACGAGCATATCATGGGCATCCGGGAAGGCGGACGTCTGGCCATCCTGGCCGGGGCCGGCCCCATGGGACTGGCCGCCATCGCTTATGCCCTCTTCAACGAAAAACCTCCTGCCTTCATGGTGGTCACCGACATCGACGAGACACGTCTCTCCCGCGCTTCGCGTCTTTATTCACCGGAAACGGCAAAAGAAAGAGGGGTGGAACTGCGGTATGTGAACACGGCTTCCCTCGATGATCCGGTGGCCTACCTGAAAGAGCTGGCAGGAGGAGCCTATGACGATGTGTTCGTCTTTGCTCCGGTGGCCGCGGTCGTCGAGCAGGGCGACCAGCTGCTGGGTCGCGACGGATGCCTCAACTTTTTCGCGGGTCCTACCGACCCGGCTTTCTCGGCCCGTCTCAATTTTTACAACGTGCACTATGCTTCCACCCACATCACAGGTACCAGCGGCGGCAACAACCAGGACATGCTGGAAGCCCTGGAGCTCTTCTCCCGGGGACTCGATCCGTCGGGGCTGGTTACCCACATTGGCGGACTGGATGCGGTCATCGACACCACCCTCCGTTTGCCGGAGATCCCCGGCGGAAAAAAACTTATCTATACCCACCTGAGCATGCCGCTCACGGCCATAGACGATTTTGAACGTCTGGGGAAAAAGGATCCGCTTTTTGCCACACTCGCCGAGATCACCCGACGCCATAACGGACGATGGTCTGTGGAGGCGGAGACCTACCTTCTGCAACACGGAAAACGGATCGACGTCTAGGGATCAGCCTCCCGGAACCATGCGTCTCTTCTTCTCACGTACACGCAGCTTGTAAGGAAAGCGGTAGCTGATCACATAGTTGAATGTGACAGGAAACTTTTTCTCGGCATTGCCGTAGCCGGGTATGATGTAAGGCTGCATCACCTCCTTGGGATAGATGAGAAGAAAATGTCCCCGTACGTTCCAGCCCAGGAAGAGGTTCTTCAGCACTTCGGCCTTGATGCCAGCGGTGACCTCGAACCAGAAAGGACGCAGGTTCGCTGCCGGGATAGCAGTGTTCAGGTCGCCCCAGTAGCCGTCGCGGATGGTGACCTCCGGTGCCTCGTGTGTGAGATCGGCCGCAGCCACACGCAGACCCCAGAAAAGGCTTTCGTTCTCTTCCGGAAGCCTTTTCAGGAAGTTGTGATCGATGCCCATTTTCATGTAGGATCCTTTCATCGAGTAGGAATAGCCGGGTTCGGTCTTGTCGTACTTAAGACGCCCTCCTTCTGCCACGAGGTACCAGCCGTCGGAGAACTCGGCATCCAGGAACAGCTCGTAACCTTTCATCGGAGGATCGAAAAGAAAGCCTGCGAAAGGAAGGAGGTCCATGCCGAGGCGTACCCCTCCCAGCCGCATGGTGTCGTGCGGCTGATCCTCCTGGGCCCGCAACGGTACCACGAGGCTAAGGAAGATCGATATAAAGACGCAGGTTCTCTTCATGGGTGTTCGTCACAACAGGTGCTTTCACAGCCAGGGAGTCGAGATGATGGTACGTGCTTTCCGCATGAAGGTCCTTGAACTCGGCAATGAAACCGCATTCGAAGGAAAGCAGGCGGGTGGTGCGCCGGTAACGGAAAAAGAGGGTGTCGCGCCACGTGTCGCCCTGCAACACCCAGGCACAGCTGTCCTGACGTGCATCGAGCGGAAGATGCAGACGACTCACGCTGCCCTTGACAAGAACGGAATCCTCACGGCCAAGGCCGTAGACCTTCACATCCTGCAGGAACGCATCCTCTTCTTTCCCTTCCCTGACCGTGTAAATGCCGGCGTTCAGATAAACATCGGTATCCTCCACGCAACGGGGTGAGCTGCTGCAGGCAGCTGCCGTTGCCGGCAGGATGAACGCGACCATCCTCCATATCCGGCGTGTCCAGCCCATCATCTTTTCATCAATGCCCGGTGTTGCCGGCGGGATAGAGGAACTTGTCGCCCGTCTCTTCTACGATGCGGCGGTACCAGGCCTCACCGTACCCCGGCTGCTGCAGCTTCGGATTGTGATACTTGTAGCCGGGAGGTACTTCTGCCTTTTCCTTGATGTTGCCGTCCATGTATTTGGTGAAAAGGTATGTGTACAGCTTCTTCCACACCTTCACCGTGTTGGCTCCCTGCAATACCGAATAATCGGTGAGGAACTTCCGGGCGGCCTCGGGATCCTTTGCATACAGCTCGGAGGCTGCGATGTCGATGGCCTTCACTTCACGTACGTACTTGCTCTCGAGCTCATGCTGGATAAGACGTATCTCGGGGATGATCACGTTGTAGCGCGTATAGGCGAAGTTGGATACCTGATTGAAGACCCAGAAGGCGGCATCATCGCTGAAGGTCATCATGTCGCCGTTGCCCACGGCGAACTCATGAGGTACCTCGGTGATCCCGCAGTACATGGGAGTGTAAACGGTTGAATAGGTGTCGTCGACACCGAACCACAGGATGCCTCCGATAGGGTCGGGAAGATAACTGCGGCTCTGTGCCACGAAAGAGAAACCGGTCTGCTGGGTGGAGATGGCCCGTTCGTTGAAGTATTTTTTGCCGTCGACCTCCCATACCAGGGGACGCCAGCGGTAGCCACAGCCGAACGGTCCGGCACCGAGATCCTGCGTCATGTCCAGGGGAGTGCCTTCATAGTGATCGCGCATCATCTCCATCACGTCCTGTACCGAGAGTTTCCTGTCGGGCTTTACCCACAGCGGCATCCTGTTCTGCAGATTGATGCCCATGGCATAGTCGGTGTATTTGTCCATACCGTGGGTCACCTTACGGAAACCCGACCAGACGCGTGCCTCACAGAAACGGGCAGCTCCGAAGTCGAGGGGGGCATAGGCATCGGCGAAGCTGAATTCCTTGTCTTTGCCTTTGAACCATCCGTGCTCGCGGGCGATCCTGATCACATCCTTCTCATAGACCGTGGTGATGGTGGTGTCCAGGATGCGGTCCAGCTCTTTCGAAGAAATGGTATGCTTGCCTTTTAGAGGAAAGGTGGTGATACGGGCCTGGTTGGCATGACCGCAGATGTAGCCGTCGGGCACCCGACGGGCCACCCAGACGGCACCCTTACGACCGGGACCTTTGCCGATCATCTCCATGATCCACACCTCTTTGGGGTCGGAGATGGAGAATGATTCACCTGTGCTGTAATATCCGTAACGGTCGACCAGACCGGCCATGACCCGGATAGCCTCGCGGGCGGTGCGTGCCCGTTGCAGGGCCAGGTACATCAGACTGCCGTAGTCGATGATGGCCGTGGTGTCGCGCAGCTCATGCCGGCCGCCGAAGGTGGTCTCACCAATGGCCACCTGGTGCTCGTTCATGTTGCCTACCACACTGTACGTATGAGTTGCCTGCGGGATCTGGCCCAGATGCTTGCCGGTATCCCATTCCCATACATCCAGCATCGTACCGGGAGCATGATCGGCCGCCGGCCAAAAATAAAGCTCCCCGTACAGCACATGACTGTCGGCCGCATACGAGATCATCGTGGAACCATCCACCGTTGCACCCCGCGTGATCAGGAAATTGGTACAGCTGTCCGCCTCCCTCGGAAGGAAAATGGAGAACATACCCATAAGAACAAAAGTGAAGATCTTCCTTCGCATCATCTTAACAATTTCAGGTTATGCTGCAAAGGTAAAAAAAGAAGGGAGGCAGCAAAAGAAGGGTCCTCTCTTCACATCATGTAACTGACGATACGTTCCAGGTCGTCCGGGCTCAGAGGATGGGCCATGCCGGAAGCGCCGTTACGGATCAGCCGGTCGAGGATCTCAGCTTTCCTGGCGTTGTCGATGCCTATGTCAGCAAGATAAACGGGTGACTTGATGAATACGAAGAATTTAATGAACTCTTCGATGGTCTTGTCGGGATTGCTGACCCCGAAGACCATTTCGCCGAGCCGGGCGATCCGTTCCGGGATCCTTTTCTTCATGAGCTTCATCCATGCCGGATAGACGATCGAAAGGGAAGCGCCATGGGGCACATCATACAGCAACGAGAGCACGTGTCCGATGGCATGAACGCCCCAGTCCCCTCCTGCACGACCGTACATGGTCACGCCGTTGAGTGCGAAGGTGGCATCCAGCATGATGTTGGCGCGGTATTCGTAGTTGTCCGGTTCCTCAAGGACCAGCGGAGCCCAGTGCATCGCATCCCGGATGATCTCGCCGACAAAACGGTCGGTGAGTGCTACTTCCCCATCGAAAAAAGCTTCCAGGGCATGAGCGATCAGATCGACGATACCGTAAGCCGTATATTCCCTGTTCACGGTAAAGGTATAGGTAGGATCGAGGAATGAATGTTTGGGATAGAAAAGAGGGATCTTCAGGCCTTTTTTCATACCGGCCACGGGGTCCTGCAGAACGGCCGCAGCATTCATCTCTGTGCCGGTGGCGGCAACCGTGAGCACATCGATGAGTGGAAGAGCCGCGGAAGGTCGTGCTTTCATGGTCATGACATCCCAGGCTTTCAGGTTTTCCGGAATGCATACAGACATCACCTTGGCCGAGTCGATGACACTGCCCCCGCCCAAAGCGACGATCACTTCCACCTTTTCGCGGCGGGCCAGCTCTACCGCCTTATCGACATCCGCAGCTAACGGATTGGGACGGATACCCCCGAACTCGGTAATGCGGAGCCCGGCCTTCTGCAGGGAATCCCTGACCTGATCGTAGTACCCGTACTTCTTCACGGAACCACGGCCGCAAACCAACAGAACATGCTGACCGTATTCTGCCGTGACCGTTCCCAGATCTTCGACGACACCTTTACCAAAATGGAGATGGACCGGATTATAAGCTTCAAAGTTTTTCATCTTCACCTGGTTTTTGGTTCGTTATGTAAGGAAAAGTTGCAGCCTTCCGTAAGGATCGGCGAGGGTGCCAGCAACGCTGTCAAAACGGGCACCGGTGACCGAAGCAAGGGTATTGGGACGGGACAGCAGCCGTAACAGACCGAGGAAAGCGAAAATGAGTGCCTCCTTGAAATCGACAATCATTTTGTCGGGGACCACCACTTCCCCGGGATATTTCTCCCGGAGCAGACCCACGAGAAAAAGGTTGTGGGCCCCGCCTCCCGTGACCAGCATGCGGCCCGGCGGTACGGCTGAGGTCTGACGTACGATCTGAAAAGCGATATGCTCATAAAGTGTGCGAAGCTTGTCCTCGGGCCTGATCCGGAAACGGTCCAGCACGGGAAAAAAACGGGTCTCGAGCCATTCCGTGCCCAGTGACCGGGGTGGGGGGAGATGATAATACTCCAGGGTGTTCAGGGCCTCCAGGAGAGTCTGATCCACCTTTCCCTGCGCTCCCATCCGCCCATCCTCATCGTAATCTTTTCCCAGGGGACGTGTCACATGCTGCATGGCCAGGTTGGCGGGAGAAAGATCATAGGCGATCCGCCGGCCTTTCTCTTCGTAGGAGATGTTGGCGAAGCCGCCCAGGTTGAGACACAGGGCATAATCCCTGAACAGATGACGGTCACCGACAGGGACGAGCGGGGCTCCCTCTCCTCCGGCTGCCACGTCGGCCGTACGCAGATCGTATACCACCGGCAGACCGCTGGTCACAGCCAGCGTCTGCCCCTCACCCAGCTGGAAGGTATAACCCTCATCCGGACGATGGAAAAGGGTATGACCATGCGAAACCACCGCCAAAGGCGGCTCCTCCTCCTTTAGAAAAGCTCGGACAAGATCTCCGAGATAACGGCCATACTCAATGTGCAAGTGGATCAGACCGCGTCCCTCGAGGTGAATGGCCTCACGCAGACGGTCACGCCAGGAAAGGGTATAAGGGCGGGTCTCCGCTTTCTCGATATCCCAGGACCAACGGCCTTCTTCTTCCATAAAACGGGCCAGAACCAGATCGACCCCGTCAAGCGAGGTACCCGACATCATCCCGGCCATCCTGTATTCCCGTGCTGTGTTCATCCGATTTTGAAGGGTAAATTTAATAAAATGCTGACGATTTCTTACTTTTGCCCCGGATCCAAACAACCCTTATGTCATGGAAAAACCTGTATTGCTTGTCCTGGCTGCCGGGATGGGTAGCCGGTACGGAGGTCTCAAACAGATCGACCAGGTGGGCCCTTCGGGTGAGGCCATCATCGACTATTCCATCTATGATGCCATACGCGCCGGATACGGGCGGGTGGTCTTTGTGGTGCGCCGGGAGATCGAGAAAGATGTGAGAGCCTTCTTTGAGCCCCGTCTGCAAGGTCGTATCCCGATCGACTTTGTACATCAGGAACTTGAGATGGTTCCCCCAGGGACGGTGGTGCCGCCCGAACGCAAAAAACCATGGGGTACCGGCCATGCGGTGATGGTCGCACGTGAAAAGATCGATACTCCCTTTGCCGTGATCAATGCTGATGATTTTTACGGTCCGGGAGCCTACCGGCAGACCGTCCGGTTTTTTGCCAGCAGCCATGACGAGAATGAATATGCCATGGTCGGCTATCGCCTTGAGAACACCCTTTCGGACCACGGTTCCGTGGCACGTGGGATTTGCCGTACCAGTACCGACGGCTATCTTCTGGAGGTCACCGAACATACCCGGATCTACCGTGAAGGAGGAAAGATCCTTTCCCGTCAGGAAGACGGCTCGATCATCGAACTCAAAGGAGATGAGCCGGTCTCGATGAATTTCTGGTGCTTCAAACCGGGCATCTTTGATGAGCTGGAAAAACAGTTCACCGAGTTCGTGCGGGAACATGCCCATGATCCCAAGGCCGAATTCTTCATTCCCCTGCCGGTCTCCCGCCTTATCAGGGAAGAAAAGATACGCATGAAGGTCCTACCCAACAGCGAGGAATGGTTCGGGGTCACTTACAAGGAAGACAAACCGGTGGTCATACGGAAGATCCGGGAACTCGTGGAAAAAGGCATCTATCCGGAAAAATTATGGGATATGTGATCCGGAAGCCTTGTGCCCGTCCGTTCCGATGAACTTCCTTCCTGCCTGAGTATCCGTCAGTGTACCAGATGGTTGAAGAATGCCGTCCCTCCCTGTGAGCCTGTTGTGTGTTTTTTCAGCTGCCAGGCAAAAATGAACCCTTTGCTTAACCTTCAGATGAGCCTTGCGACGGAGAAGACCGTATCCTGTTCAGGTTCAGATGAATATAATAATGTTTTGTGCCTGCTACGTAATTATCTACGTAGTATGCTACGTAGATATGGCATTATAATACTCAGAGGAACAAGAGTATATGGATGATAAGATCGACTAAATTGCTCTTTGGTTTTCCTGGGGTACATGGAGTGATGCCGTGGTAACAAGGAAGCGGACCGGGGTATCTTGGGAGTTTTGGTATCTTTGCAGGAGAGAGGGAGGGAAATGCTGAAAAGGTCTGTTTACTATACAGGGGCGATCGTCTTTTTATTATTTTTTACCCGTGCGGTCATGGCAGAAGGTGATTTTCGTCATCTCACCGTTCGGGAGGGACTCAGTTCCAACCGCACCTACCAGGCTGTGCAGGACAGTACGGGCTTTGTCTGGATCACTACCGATGAAGGGGTGGACCGTTACGACGGTAAGAACGTGGTTCACTATCCTTTGGAAGGACAAAGTGAGTTCGCCGGCATGGGTTACCAGTTCAACCGTATCTTCCGCGATGCGCGGAACGGTATCTACGTGGTCTCCAACCGGAACTATGTTTACCGCTTCGACCGGTCCGGCGACCGTTTTGTTCAGATCAATGCCTTCAGACCTTACCATGGTCGATATGTGTTGGCCGCTACGGTCACGCCCGACGGGGATATCCTGGTGGCCACACCCGCCTCGTTCTTTTATTATCGTCACGGTATGGATACCGTTCAACGCAATTATTCCCCTCAGTTGGTACGGGATGTTTATTCTCTTTTACCGTATCACGACGGTTTCCTGGTAGGGAAAAAGAGCGGCGTCTTTTTTTGCCGTCCGGATCTTCTTCAGCCGCAACCCTTTGCACGGTTTCCTGAGGGAAAGACCATGTCCGTCAACATTATGTTGTTGGACAAAAAGAGGCAACGGCTGTGGCTTGCTACACGTGAACGCGGGCTCTGGTACCTGGATATCCGGGACACCTCCTTCCATGAGGCCGGCAACAACATGCAGCTGCAAGACTTCCCGATCTGGGACCTCACGTTATGCGACAGCAGCAGACTGATGATCGGGACCAACGGTGCCGGCCTGTTCCTGTATGATCCCGAACCCGGCCGGGTCGAGCAAAGATTCGTATACGATCAGGAAAAGGAAGCCTCCCTCAGTTCCAATGTGGTTCATGGCATCCTGAGAACCCGCGAAGACCTATATTTCATCATGACGGATATTGGGGGGGTCAACATCTACGACCCTCACCGTTTGCCGTTCGTGACCATCCGGCATGTCAAAGGGAATCGGAACAGCCTGAGGAACAATGTTATTCATGCCATCGACGAGGTGCGTCCGGGTGTAGTGGCCTTTGGTACCGACCGGGGAGTCTCGCTGTGGTACCGCGATGAAGAGCGGTGGGAGAGACTGGAGAGAGGGGAAAAGGAGGGACGCAACCAGGTCGTCACCGCCATCACGCATGCCCGGGACGGTACCTTCTGGGTGGCTTACTTCATCCGTAGAATGAAGGTTTTTTCCGCCTCTCCCCGGTACCGTTATCTTCCCCGTGAGATGGCCTCCTGCCGCAATGCCAAGGCTTTGTTCTTCGTCGAAGAAGACCGTACCCTGTGGTCGGATCATCAGGGAGGGAAGGTGCGGTTGCTGGCTTACGATTTCGAGGCCCGGTCGCTCAACCGTTATCTCATTCCTCCTGTTGCGGCGATCACCGACTTTGGCAATACGGTGGTGGTGGGGACGGTTCAGGGGCTCTATCGCCAGCAGAAGGGAGGGCTTGATCTGGCACCTCTGGGGATACTGCCCGCCTCCTTGCGCAGGGTGAGCACGCTGGAATCTTCCGGCGATACAGCCTTATGGGTGGGAAGTGAAATGGGGGGGGTGGCACTCTTCCTCCCGGGCCGGGATACCCTCATCCGTTTTGACATGAGCCGTGGCATGGCTTCCGATAAGGTGCTGGCCCTCCGTTGCGATAAGACCGGACGCGCCTGGGCACTCACCGACCAGGGTCTTTCCCGGATCGATCCTGTGCGGGGTGAGATCGTCAATTATTTTCCCAGCGACGGACTCTTATCCGGTGATTTCAAGTACCACGCCATTTGCCTTCTCTCCTCGGGAGAGATGATCGCTGGAGGCACCAACGGTGCCACCCTCTTCGACCCCTTAGCCCTCGGACGACCCCGCGTGGCGGTGAACCTGGTCTTTACCGACCTGTATGTCAACCAGCGAAAAGTCCCGGGTCACAGCCATGTGTTGCGGGAGGAGATGCTCGACCGCACTTCGTTCATCCGCCTGCGGTACAACGAGAACGCTTTCTCCATCGGCTTTACCAACATCGATCTTTTCCATCCCGGACAGGCTGCTTTCAGCTGGATGCTGGAAGGATACGATCATGACTGGTCGGAGCCGGTCAGACAGGGACGGGCCGTGTACACCAACCTTCCTCCCGGCAGGTATACCTTTCGTGTCCGGCTGATCACCCCCCTTCTTGCTGGCGAACCTCCCCCCGAACGTTCCCTGGCGATCGTGATCACACCGCCTTTCTGGAAGACGCCCGTGGCATTTCTCCTCTACGGAGTGATGATCGTGTCCCTGGTGCTCCTGGTACTCTATTACAACCGGCTGATGCACGATGTACGCAGTGCCCGCGAGAAGTTAAGATACATCGCCAACATGGCTCATGAGATCAAAACCCCCCTGACACTGATCCGGGCACCGATCAGTGATCTGGTACGGCAGGAAAAAAACAAAAAGACGGAGGAAAAGCTTTCCCTGGCACTGCATAACCTGGACAAGCTCCAGAGAAAGATCGGACAGTTCCTGGACTTCCGCCGCATCGAAAAACCAGGACAGGTCCACCCCGAACGGTTGGACCTGGTGGCTTTCGTACGCAACAAAGTGTTCGCTTTCGACCTGATCGCCAGGGCCAGGGAGGTGAAGATCCATTATGAAAGTGTTCCGGATTCACTGGAAGTCCTGTGTGATCCTGATCTGTTGGACCGTATTCTCAGCAACCTCCTTTCGAATGCCGTGAAGTTCAACAAACGGGGAGGGTTTGTGAATGTTAGGCTCGAGCGGGAGGGGGAGTTTTGGTTGTTGAAGGTGACCGATTCGGGGATCGGGATCCCTGCACGGGAAAAAAAGAAGATCTTCCGTCCCTTCTTCCGGGCGGGGAATGCCGTTCGTGCCGGCATACCGGGAAGCGGTATCGGTCTGGCTCTTGTTTACGATATGGTGAAGGCATTGGGTGGCACCATCGCTTTTACAAGCCGAGAGGGAGGTGGAACCACTTTCGTGCTGAAAGTCCCTGTCGGCATGTCCGGCCAGATGGATGATTCATTCCCTTCCGTTGCAGAGGGAACGGATGCGGGGACCAATGGAACATCCGGGGAACCGAAAAAGAAGGCTTTTACCGTGCTGGTGGCTGAAGATGATCAGGAGATGCGTGCATATATCGCAAAGGAACTGGGTGACCAATACAGGGTGATCACGGCAGCGGACGGGCAGGAAGCGTATCATCTGACGATGCGGGAACTACCCGATCTGGTACTGGCCGATGTGGCCATGCCACGTATGAACGGCCGTCAGCTATGTGCACGCATCAAGAACGATCCGGCCACCTCTCACATCCCTGTGATCCTCCTGTCGGGACTGGATGATAAGGATCATATCCTCAAGGGTCTCGAAGCCGGTGCCGACGACTACATCACCAAACCGTTCGACACCTCCCTCCTGAGTGCCCGTATCGAAAGCATGATCCAGCTCAGACGTCAGCTGAGAGAACGCCTTATGCAACAGGGAAGGGAAGGGGATGCCCCCTCCTTCCGGAACGAACACGACCGCCGGTTCGTGGAAAAGATCACCCGTGTGGTGGAAGAGAACATCGCGGATCCCGATCTCTCCGTGAGAATGCTTTATACGGCTGCGGGGATGAGCCGCACAGCCTTCTACCACAAGCTCCGTTCACTCATCGACCTTTCTCCCGCTGAGTTCATCCGCATGGTACGACTCAACAAAGCTCGTGAAATGCTCCGAACAGGACGTTACAACGTGAGTGAGGTGGCCTACCGCTGCGGCTTCTCGGATGCCAAATATTTCAGTACCGCTTTCAAGAAACAGTTCGGGGAATCTCCTTCCTCCTACCTCGGTAAAAAGAACGGATGATCCTGCCTTGCCGGACGATTTTCAACCTTTTTGTACGGGAACAAACCTGCAGGGATCTCCGCATCATTCTGTGTTCCTGATGCTAAGAGGATGGTAAAACGTTTGTTCCGTTTTCGTGCTATCCGGAAGATCCTTATTTGCCGAAACAAGGACATGATCGAACCAAAAATGAAAAGGAACGGATCCCGTCCTGGCGGGAAAGGGGTATTTTGCCGGCAGAAAACTGAACTCCAAAATTCATGCCTATGAGATCTTTGTTTTTCATTCTGCTGTTCGGGATGAGCATCCTGGTGGCAACCGCCCAGGTGACCGTCACGGGAAAGGTGACCGATGCTTCGGGGCAACCCATGCCCGGCGTGAACATCCTGATCAAGGGTACTCATACCGGCACCATTACCGGTATGGACGGTACTTACAGTATCCAGGCTGAAAGCCGGGACACTTTGTTGTTCCGCTTCATCGGCTATCAAACGCAGGAGGTTCACGTGGGTGACCGCCGGGTCATCAATGTGGTCCTGCAGGAACAAGCCAAAAAACTGGAAGATGTGGTGGTCGTAGGTTACGGGACCATGCGCAAGAGCGACATCACCGGTGCGACTTCCTCGGTGAGGCTAGAAGATGACCTGACCAGACAATACGGTACGGTGGACCAGCTCCTGCAAGGTCGTGCTGCAGGTGTCCAGGTGATCAGCAACGAAGGGAACCCCGGAATGGGGATCAGCGTGCGCATACGGGGAACCAACAGCCTCCGTGCCAACAACGAACCTCTTTACGTGGTGGATGGCATCATCGTGACCACTGCAGCCGAAGACGCTACTCCAACCGCTGACTTCAACGACTATTCCGAGAACCAGAACGGGCTGATGGGCATCAACCCGAAAGATATCGAAAGCATCGAAGTGCTGAAAGATGCTTCAGCTACCGCCATTTACGGTTCGCGGGGTGCCAACGGTGTGATCCTGATCACCACCAAAAAAGGAAAGGAAGGAAAAGGCAAAGTGGAAGCCTATTACAATGTGGGAATGAACGAGATCAGCAAAAAACTCGAAGTGCTTGATGGTGTGGAATATGCCCAGTACCAGAACGAGATCTCGCTCCTGAACTATTCCATGCCCAATTATTACATTGACGGTGACAAGGTGTATGGTATTGACAACAACGGGGTGATCAGTGACGAACCCTATCAGGAGATCAACTGGCAGGACTACGCTTACCGGCTGGGGGTGACCCATACGGCCGGTCTGTCGCTCAGCGGCGGGACCGACAAAGGGAGCTATTACGTTTCCTCCAGCTTCAATGATATCAAAGGAGTGGCCGAGAACTCCCACCTCCAGAACGGAGACCTGCGTATCAATGTCATTCAGCAGCTGAACAGTAAACTGAAGCTCGACGGCCGTATCTCCCTTTTCTACAGCAACGGCAAATACCCCCAGAGCGGAACCAAGCTGGGGACCAACGGCAGTTTCGTGCGGAGTACCGTGGTCTTCAATCCACTGGTGGGAGCCAATGTGGAGGATTTTATGAGCGAACTGAGAACCTCCAACCCTATGGCCTGGATCCATGATTATGAAGAGAAATCCAAAGAGTTCCGGGCGATGATGTCGCTGGCACTGACTTATACGTTGCCCGTCAAGGGATTGAAGTTCCAGGTCAGAGCTGCCGGGAACAACCGGATCAAAGACCGTCGCAAGTTCTACGGTCTGACCACCTACCAGGGAGCGACCACGAACGGAAAACTGGCCATGGGAACCCAGGAAAAATGGTCATGGAACATCAACAACCTGTTGATGTACAACCGCGTCTTCAAGAAGATCCACAGGGTCAATGCCACAGTGGGATACGTGTACGACGGGAATTACATGGAGGACGGCAGTTATACGGTGCAGAACTTTTCCACCACGGAGTTCATGACCGACGGCCCGGAATACGGAACGCTGATCACGCGTCCTCTGATCACCTATCCCCGTACGGAGGTGATGAACTCTTTCCTGGCCCGTGCCAACTATTCCTACCGGGACAAGTATATTGCCACGGTGACGATGCGGGCCGACGGATCATCCAAATTCGCCAAAGGCAACAGATATGGTTATTTCCCCTCCTTTTCACTGGCCTGGAGGGCTTCGCAGGAACAGTTCATCCGCGATCTCAATCTCTTCTCATCCCTCAAGTTGCGTGCAGGCTGGGGGATGACAGGAAACCAGGCCATACGTCCCTACCAGACCGTCACCACTTACAGCGTAGGGCTCTATGCCAATCCGGACAACTCCACAGGCAATGCTTTCGTGCCGGCCAACATCGCCAACCCCGACCTGACCTGGGAAACCACCACCCAGACCAACGTCGGGGTAGATATGGGCTTCTTCCAGAACAGGCTGACCGCTACCGTCGACCTCTACTACAAGGAGACCATCGACTTGCTCCAGCAGGTGGCTTTGCCTACTTCCACCGGCTATCAGCGGATGTACATCAACAGAGGCTCCATCTCCAACAAAGGGATCGACCTGATGATCCAGGGTGTGGCCATAGAGAAAAAGGATATGTCCCTCACCCTGGGGCTCAACTTCTCGTCCAACCGCAACAAGGTGCTGGAACTGGGTATACCGGACGCTCCCGTTTATATCAACGGCGAGGAACAGATGCGTTCCTATTACCTGGGCGACAATGTCTCCACAGGCAACTATTTCAAATGCCCGGCCAACATCTTTATGGCGGGTGAGCCGGTCGGAATGTTCTGGGGTTTTCGTACCGACGGCATCTATCAGACCTCAGACACACTTTTCCTCAACGGCGCCCAGCCGGGTGACGTGAAGATCATCGACCTGAACCATGACGGCAGGATCGATGAACATGACCGTACCTTCATCGGTGATCCCAATCCGGATTTCGTATATGGCTTCAATATGTCCTTCTCTTACAAGCGCCTCACGATATCCATGGACTGGAACGGCGTTTACGGCAATGAGATCATCAACGGTTTTGGTCTGAACTATTACTATGCCAACGGTTACCAGGAGAACATCCACCCGGCGGCGTACCATGAGGCCTGGCGTCCGGACCGTCCCACCAATCTGTATCCCCGGATCAACTACCGGGAGACCAATGCCATTGCCGTAACCGACCGGCTGGTGGAGGATGGCAGCTACCTGCGGCTCAACAACCTGACCATCGGTTATGACGTGCCCACTGGTAAAGTGTTCGAACGGATCCATCTCTATGCCACGGGGAAGAACCTTCTCACCTTCACACGGTACAGCGGCTACGACCCCAACATCACCAGTTTCCTCTGGAACCCCAACATCATCGGGGTCGACTGGAACCCGTTCCCCAATGCACGTACCTACGTGTTGGGGGTGAACATTACCTTTTAACTGAAAAATACAGTGATCATGAAAAAGATAACGATCCTCAACCTGTTCATCCTGGGAATCCTTCTGGCGTCATGCAGCCTGGAGGAGAACCCGCCTTTTCTTTCCCGGGAGAATGTTTTCGGGAATCTGGAGAATGCACGTAACGGACTCGACGGGGTCTACCTGGGACTGAGTAACTGGAACCAGTTCTCGTTCCAGTCGCATGTGTTGTTCTCAGGTTATTCCGGCCTTTTCACAGAGCGTAACTGGCGTGGACTGAACTCCCAGAACAACAAGACCCTCTATGCTCTCAAGCCGCAGCCCAATTCGAAGGAGGTGGAAGGCGTGTGGCGGTTCCATTACACCACCATCTCGCGGGCTAATGATGTGATCGCTTCGATCGTCCCGCGAGAAGATCCACAGACCAACGAAGAGAAAGGACTGAACGATGTTCTGGGCCAGGCCTATTTCATTCGGGCTTTTGAATACTTCGATCTGGTAAGGTTGTGGAAAGAGGTGCCTTTACGGCTCGAGCCCATGAACACCTCCAACATCCACAAGCCCAAATCACCGGCCAAGGAGGTCTATGCTCAGATCATCGAAGATGCCAACAAGGCCAAAGAGCTGATGTTCCCCCACAGTGAGCAGCGCATCGGTTACCCGGGCAGGGAGGCGGCATGTATGCTCCTGGCCAAGGTTTACATGACCCTCGCCACGGCTGATCCCGAACTTCAGGAACACTCCGAGGCCGAATACTGGCAGATGGCCTATGACGAGGCGATCCAGGTTTACGGAAAATATTCGCTTGTGGCTGACTATGCCAGCCTGTGGGGTGAGACCAGCGGCGACAATACGCCGGAAAACATTTTCGAGATTCAGTACAACGATGTGGCCGGTTCGGGGATGCCGCGACTCTATACCCCCCGTGGCGCCACCAAGGGCAACAACACCTGGGGCAGGATCAATGTCAATGTGGAGGTGTACGATGACCATGTGGCCACCTATCCCGGAGACCCGCGGATCCAGGCCACTTACATCAGCTCCTACTTCAATGTCGTGAAGAACAAAACCATCGAGACCTATCCTCTGAAAAGCCGTACGAACTTCAATGTCGCCTATCCCTGGCCATACAAGTACTGGGAAAAGAATGTCAACCTCATGAGCATCACCGACCTGAAGAACTTCATCGTTTACCGGTATGCCGACCTGCTGCTGATGCTCGCCGAAATATCCAATGAACTGGACAATGGCGAACAGTTCTCCTACGTCGAAGAGGTCCTGGCCCGGGTGGGACTCACCCCGCAACCTCAGTACTACAACGGAAAAGAGGCTTTCCGGGAGGCGATCATGAAAGAGTACCGGTATGAACTGCTGGGAGAACTGCAGGAGGTCTTCAATGTCCGACGGAGGGGGTACCAGTGGTTCAAGACCCACGTGATCGACAAACATAACAACGCACCTACCTTTGATCCCAAGATCGATGTTCTGCAGGAAGAAGATGAGGAGATCGTGATGCGGCTTCCCATACCTTCCTCCGAGATCAATACGAACCAGGAGATCAACAATTAATCTGAGAACCATGAAAAGGATAAAAAAGATATTTTCGCTGATCACCCTTTTTGCGGGGGTGTTGTTCCTGATCACCTCCTGTGAGGAGCGGGCCATGCTGGAGTATACACCTTATGATCCTGCGGCTCCGTCCCCTTTCACCTATCCCGATGCCACATTTTACCCTCGTCGTGCCGTTCTGGCTTCTGACACGCCGGTTTTCTCCATCGAAGGGGTCTATCGTTTGCTCATCGATTCCGTGCATGCCTCGGATGGCGGTTCCTATGTGAAGGGGGATTTTTCCATCGACGATGCATCTGGTGTGATCTCCTATGACAATAAGAATGGTACCATCAATCCCGGACATTACTCGGTAGATGTATCCATTCATACGGTCAACAGCCTGGTGCGGATGCCGGAAGCCTGGAAGTTCACCGTGCTGGATGTGCCGGTATCCATTACCGTCACCCCGGAAGAGGTGAACACGGGTGCCTTGCAGCAGGGAGAGGTGGCTGAGGTCACCTGGACCGACGAATCTCCCGGACAGGAGATTACCACCGTGTCTTTCGCTATTGTGCCGCCTGTTCCGGGTTTCAGTATCGACACGGCCGGTAAGGTCCTCAAGACCACCAGTGCTCCTGCCGACACCACCCTTCACCTCTCGTTGCAGGTGAACACCAACCTGGGGACCAAGAACTTCTCCGACGTGCTGACCGTACATGTGGGGCCGCCGCCGACCATCCTCTATCATCAGAGCAACGGCAGCGACACACTCCACAGGGTCACATTGGCCCCCACGACTACCTGGACCTCACAGGTACCTCAGCTCACGGGCATGAACGATGACAATGGCTGGATGATGGTGCTCCCCGACAGTGTGCCGCAAGAAGTGAAAGACGCTCTCTCCGTCGACGACCAGGGCGTGATCACCTTCACAGGTACGGCCGGCCTTCCCGACGGAGAATACGTCATCGGTGTCAGGGTCACCAACTCCTCCAACATCTCGTACGATTTCAAAGAATTGTTCACCCTTCGTCTGGTGACCAAATGGGAAGAGGTGATCTACGATGATACCGAGTTCAGCAGCGACACCATTTCCTATTATAAAGATCCTACCTCAGCCGCTAAATTCGGGGATGGGGGCGGATATGCGAAAGGTTACCACGGTCCCGATGCCACCTTCATCTCCTGGTTTGTCGCGGCCGTCGATATTCATAACAACTGGAACGGCGTGGAAATGACCGTGTCGTTCGAGGAACGGAACGGTTGGGGACCCAAGCAGGATCCTGTCTATCAGGAGTTCGTGCGTACTTTGCAGTATTCTTACGACAGCACGACATGGGTCGACCTGATGGCCGCCGATGATGCCGACTGGCCGCAGACTGGTGCAGGATCATTCGTGTCAGTGAACGACCAAAGCATGGGAAGCGTTGACCTTACCCAGTCCAGGCTCTATTTCAAGTGGTACTACGATAACTCGGCTTCCGCCACGAAAACCAAATCGGTGTGGATGCTGGACAACCTCAGATTCCGTTATACGGTTGATTACGCCGTGATCGAAGAATAGGAACAAGGTCTGCCATACCAGGTATGGCAGACCTTTTCACAGGATCAGGAATGAAAAAAGAACGTGAAGTTCGCAGGTATCTGCTGATACAGACCGCGTTGGTCATTTTCCTGGTGATCCTCATCATGGCGATGATCCATTTTTTGTAACCTTATTCAGATCATCATGAAGAAAAGTTTCTTGTTTTCGGCGTGGTTGTTGATGCTGTTGCCGGTAGATCTCTTTTTCTTTTATGGCTGCAACAGACCTGACGAAGGATCTTCGGAAAGGTTGCCCTATCTGGATCCGTCGCTGCCCGTGGAGCAGCGGGTGGACGATCTGATGGCACGGATGACCCTCGAGGAGAAGATAGGACAGATGTGTCAATATGTGGCTCCTGAGCACATTCGCAAGAGCAGGGAGATGTATCGCAGGAACCATAAGCTGAAAAAGGGGGATGATCAGTATGGCATGTATCCGGGGCTGAGTGCATTGGATCTGAAGGAAATGGTGAAAGAGGGCAAGATCGGTTCCTTTCTGCACGTGAAGGATGTGAAGGAAGCCAATGAACTGCAGCGTCTGGCGATGGCTTCGCGGTTGAAGGTTCCTCTGATCATCGGTATTGATGCCATTCATGGCCATGCGCACATTTACGGTGCAACGGTCTATCCTACGGAACTGGCCCTGGCCGGCACATGGGATACGGCTCTGGTGCGGAGGATTGCCCGCGCTACCGCCGAGGAGATGCGGGCCACCGGCATGCATTGGACCTTCTCACCCAATGTGGAGATCTCCCGTGACCCGCGGTGGGGCAGGACAGGGGAGACCTTCGGTGAGGATCCCTTCCTCGTCTCAGTGATGGGGGTGGCCTTCACCCAGGGATATCAGGGAAAGCTGGGACCGGACAACGTCATCGCCTGTGCGAAACATTTCGTGGGTGGCGGGGAGCCTTTCAACGGCCTCAATGCTGCTCCCCTCGACGCTTCGGTACGGCAACTGCGGAACCTGTGGCTGCGACCTTTCCACGCCCAGGTGAAAGCCGGCGTCCAAACGTTTATGGCAGCCCACAATGAAGTGTCGGGAACCCCTATGCACAAAAACCGTTTTTTGCTCACGGAAATATTGCGAAAAGAATGGGGTTTCGATGGCTTTGTTGTCTCCGACTGGATGGATATTGAACGTATCCATGATCTTCATCATGCAGCCCCTACATATGATGAAGCTTTTATTGAAGCCATCGAGGCCGGCGTCGACATGCACATGCATGGTCCGGGCTTCCTGGAATCGGTCAAAAAGTCAGTCATGGAAGGACGCCTACGGGAAGAATACATCGACCGGGCGGTACGGCATATCCTGCGTGCCAAGTTCATGCTTGGGCTTTTTGAAGACCCGGTACGGGACGAGAAACAAGCGGAGAAAGCCCTTTTCACACCCGCCCATCGGGAGCTGGCTCTGGAAGCGGCCCGCAAGGCCATCATTCTCCTCAAGAACGACGGATTGCTGCCGTTGAAAAGCTCTTCAAGGATCCTGGTGACCGGACCCAATGCCCACAATCACAGGTTGCTGGGTGATTGGGCTCTGCAGCAGCCGGAGGATCATGTGACCACCGTCTACGAAGGGTTCCGTCAGATCTTTGGGGAGACACAGGTCGATTTCATCAACAGCGGCGAGAGCCTCCGCCATCCGGATGATACCAAGATGAAAGCTCCCATCGCTAAGGCGGCAGATTATGACGCCGTCGTCGTGGTGGTGGGATCCAACTCCCTGCGTTACGACAACAAGGAAAAGAACTGCGGGGAGAACATCGACAGAGCACACATCAACCTGCAGGGGAACCAGCTCAGACTTATCCAGGGTCTCTATGCGAAAAACAGGAACACCATCGTGGTCTTCATCAACGGAAGGCCTCTTGCCGAGCCCTGGGTGAAAGAACACATACCCGCCATCCTGGAAGCTTGGGAACCCGGTGCCATGGGCGGTCAGGCCATCGCCGAAGTGGTGAAAGGGATCGTGAACCCCTCGGGTAAACTCCCCATCACCATCCCTTACGATGTGGGTCAGATCCACATGGTCTACAACCACCTGCCATCCTGTTATCTGCACCATTACATCGACATCCCTTCCGAACCCCTCTGGTACTTTGGAGAGGGAATAAGCTATACCTCCTTTTCCTATTCGGATATGACTGTGACAGACAGGGTCGGACGGAAAGATACGGTTTCCGTCAGGGTGACGGTCAGGAACGACGGCGGTCGCGACGGAGATGAGATCGTCCAGGTGTATCTGCGTGACGACTATTCATCGGCCACACGACCCGTAAAGGAACTTATCGCTTTCCGGAGGATCCATCTTGCCAAAGGCGAATCGACTGAGGTCAGTTTTCGTATCCCTGTGCAGCGGATGGGATATTACAATGCCGACAACCACTATGTGGTCGAGCCGGGAACCTTCACACTGATGGCCGGGCCATCCTCGAAAGACAAAGTGTTGCTGAAAGCCAAAGTGGAGGTGGTACAATGAAGATACTTTTTTCGTACCTTTCACGGTGGAACCATAAATCGTCGAACATGAAAAGATCCAATTTTATTCCGGTACTGCCGTTGCTGTTTCTGGTCGGGATGCTGTCTTCATGCAGCGGGGGCAGTAAAAAAAGTGATGTGGCCGAAAAGACCCGACGACCCAACATCATCTACATCATGGCCGATGACCATACCACGCAGGCCATCAGTGCATACAACGACCGGTATGCGAAATATTTCCCCACGCCCAATATCGACCGTATTGCGCAGGAGGGAGTCCGTTTCGACCGGGTTTATTGTGCCAATGCGATCTGTGGTCCGAGCCGGGCGATCATCCTCACGGGGAAATACAGCCACAAGAACGGTTATTACAAGAACGAGGGCGGGGGCAAGTTCAACCCCGACCAATGGACCTTTCCGGAAGAGCTTCATCGTCATGGTTATGTCACGGCCATGGTGGGTAAATGGCATCTGGGCACCCGGCCGAGAGGGTTCGACTTCTTCATGTACCATAACAATCCCGGACAACAGGGTTATTATTGGAATCCCGTATATAACTACAACGGCAGGCAGGTGCATATCAGTGGCTATGCCACCAATATCACGGCCGATACGGCTCTGGCCTGGCTCAGCAGGGTGAAGGACTCAGGCAAACCCTTTCTCTTGCTGCTCCATTTCAAGGCGCCTCACCGTAACTGGGATCCTGATTCCATCTACCGGAATATGTATCCCGATACCGAGATGCCCTATCCTCCTACCTTCAACGATGATTACAAGACGAGGGAGAAGACCGCTGGCGATACTTGGATGACGATGGACTTCCTCAACAGAAGGGATATGAAACTGACACCACCACCCGGACTGAAAGGAAAAGCTCTGCGTGCCTGGTATTCCTACGGCAACAAGAAAGGTGAAGCATGGATGCCCCCCGGGTGCAAGACATTGGAAGAGGCCAGGAAATGGAAATACCAGCGGTTCATCAAGGATTATCTGGCATGTGTCCGGTCGGTCGACGATCAGGTGGGTCGTGTGCTGGATTTTCTCGACCAAAACGGACTGAAGGAGAATACGGTCGTGGTCTATACCTCGGACCAGGGCTTCTACCTCGGTGATCATGGCTTTTTCGACAAACGTTTCATCTATGAACCTTCGTTCAGGATGCCCTTCCTGATGCGTTACCCCAGGGAGCTCCCGGCGGGTGTGGTGGACAGCACCCTGATCTCCAATATCGATTTTGCACCCACCTTACTCGACTTTGCTGGTATTGCTGCACCTGACGAGGTGCAGGGAATGAGCTTCCGGCGCATCATCCGGGGAGAGAAAGAGGTGCCGTGGCGCAAGGCGGTCTATTACCACTACTATGAATGGCCTTTCTGGCATCATGTCCAGCCTCATTACGGGATGCGGACGGAAAAGTTCAAGATCGCCCATTTTTATTACAACATCGATGTCTGGGAACTGTACGACCTTGAGAAAGATCCCGATGAACTGAACAATGTGGCCAACGATCCGGCTTATGCCCCATTGTTTGACAGCCTGCGGAGAGAACTGAGGAAACTGATGAAAGAGGTTGGAGATACAGGAAGTCTGGATGATTTCCGGAAGATCACCGATACCGACTTCGGCAATCTGAATTGATGATACCCTGCCCGCAGGGAGGAACAGGATGAGATGATGAAAAAAATCTTTCTGACCTTTTGGGCGGTCCTTTTTGCGGGCACGCTCTTTGCTCAGCGGAAGAATGTCTTGTTCATCCTGGTGGATGATCTGAAGCCGCTGTTGGGTGCTTACGGTGACCCTTATGCCGTGACACCTCAGATCGACCGTTTGGCGGCCAGAGGATTCCTTTTTGAGCATGCCTATGCCCAGCAGGCGGTGTGCGCACCCTCCCGGGCCAGTATGCTGACGGGCCTGCGGCCTGACTATACCCGGGTATGGGATCTAAAAACCAGGATACGTGACCGTGTCCCTGATGTGATCACCCTGCCGCAGCTGTTCCGTGAGAATGGGTATACTACCTATGGTATAGGCAAGGTATTCGATCCACGGAGTGTGGACCATGGTCATGACCGTCGCTCCTGGAGCGTTCCTTACGTCCAGCCTTTTCACCTCATGGATTATGAGCCTTTGCCCAAAATGGGTTACTATCAGCTTCCCGCTCATGTGGAGAAAGTACGTTTCTATGAGGCGATCGCCGCATCGAGGGGACTGAAAGGAAATGCCGCCAAAGAATTTGTACGCAAGAACTATAAGCCTTCCACGGAGAGATGCGACGTGCCTGACGAAGCCTATCTCGATGGGGCCCTGGCTTCCGAGGCAGTGAAGAAACTGGAACTGTTTTCGAAAGAAGGCAAACCTTTTGTATTGATGGTGGGCTTCAAAAAACCGCATCTTCCTTTTGTGGCACCGGAAAGATACTGGCAGCTCTACGATCATAAAAAAATTCCTCTGGCACGTTTTCAACGTCATGCCAAAGGCAGCCCGCAGATCGCCTATCACAACAGTCCGGAATTGCGTTCCTATTCGGATATTCCGGAGGCATTCAATGAAATGGATGTGCTTGATACCGAGAAGCAGCGCGAATTGATCCACGGTTATTATGCATGTGTGTCTTACATCGATGCCCAGATCGGAAAGTTGCTCGATCAGCTGGAAAAGACGGGGCTGGACAAGAACACCATCGTCGTTTTGTGGGGAGACCATGGCTGGCATCTGGGGGATCATGGTCTTTGGACAAAACATACCAATTTTGAACAGGCCACCCGCTTGCCCCTCATTATTGCCTCTCCCGGGAATGAGCCGGGCCGGACAGAAGTGCCGGTCGAGTCGGTGGATATCTTCCCGACGGTGTGTGAGCTGGCGGGTCTCGATGTGCCTGAGGATGTGCAGGGTGAGAGCCTGGTGCCCCTGATGGAAGGGGAGACGCGCGATAAAGATTTTGCCATCTCGCAATGGCCTACCCGAAAAGGCAAGGGAGGAATGGGGTACTCTATACGTACTGTTCGTTACCGGCTCACCGAATGGTACGACACCTATCGCAGTACCCTGCCTCGCCAAGGCAGTCGCCCGGTGGCGGTAGAACTGTACGACTACCAGGAGGATCCTCTCGAGACGAAGAACCTGGCACACAACAAAAGATATGCACAGGTCCTGCAAGAGATGCAGGACAAGCTTCATGTGTTCCTGGATACCCAGCGTAAAGAACAGCCGCCGCAGGCAGAAATGACGGAACAGGAAGAGATACCCGGGCATCCCCGTGGCCCGGCCCTCAGAGACCTGGTGGCCAGGAACATCCCCGACGGCAATGTCTTTGTGGGGGCAACCTTCTATTATGCTGACCTGGGAACCCCCAAGACCGAGCTTTTGGCTTCCCAGTTCTCCTATACCACACCTGCCAATGCCGCCAAACAGAGTGTTGTCCATCCCCGTCCAGGGGTATGGTCGTGGAAGAAGATCGATGCCATGGTGCGTTTTGCACAAAGCCACGACATGGTGGTCCGTCTGCATGCGCCCGTAAGCCCCCAGTGTTCTAAATGGGCCAAGGACGACCGACGTACCCCGGAAGAGCTGATGCAAAACATGACTGAATATGTGTCGGCCCTATGCAAGCATTTCCATGGCAACCCAACGGTGCGATGGATGGATGTCGTGAATGAGACGGTCGATGATCAGGGAAGATGGTTCGGACCTAAGGAAGGGACGGATCATTGGGAGAATCCCTGGCTGACCATCGGGTTGAACAAGGACGGGATCCCCCGTTACATTGATAAAGCTTTCGAACTGGCAACACGCCTGGCCGATCCGAACATTCGCCTGGTATACAACCAGCATCTGGCCATGCAGCCGGTGATGTGGGAAAAGGTGAAGGCTACGGTCCTGTATCTGAAAAAGAAAGGTTACCGCGTGGATGCCATCGGATGGCAGGCACATCTGCGTGAACGGGATGGGGTGGGACTTGATCCCGCAGCCCTGGCATACCTTGACAGTCTGATCAGCTGGGCCCACGCACACGGCATGGAATTTCATATCACAGAGTTCGATTTCCGGCAGAAAGGGACATGGAATGCTGAAAAAGCACAACGTCAGGCCATCGTTTATGCCAATGTACTGAAAGTGTTGCTGCGTCACCGGGACGAAGGGGTGGTGGCCTGGAATACCTGGGGGATAGCGGATGGGAACACCCAGTATACCGACGGACATCGTTATATGTTCGACGAACAACTTCGTGCCAAACCTGCCTACTACGCCGTGCAGCAGGTACTGGCGCATCCTGACGAGTTGGAGCCGGTCTTTCCGGTTTCCCGGAAGATGGAGGAAAATGCAGAGGAACTTCTTGTCAACGGCGGGTTTGAGGAAGGTCTCCGTGGATGGAAATACTGGGGAGGTGCAGAGGTCACCCGTGATGGGGCCCGCAATGGCGAAGGCAATTGTCTGATCCTGCCACCACGATCGGGAGTGAAACAGGAAGTTGAACTTCAAAAAGGGGGGCATTATGTCTTTACCGGGTGGCTGCGCTGCCAGGAAGGCGATATGGTGAACATGAAAGTGGTACTCCCGGGTCAGGAAAAGCCGCTTGTCAAGAAGGTCTCCTCTTCGACTTACGTGCCCGCTCGTATTGCATTCACGATGCCATCCTCAGGAAAGGTCACGGTCTATGTTCAGAAGTGGACACCTGCACCGGGAAAGGCATTCGTGGATGATCTGTCGCTGCATGTTGATCTGACAACAGGGAAATGATTGGGAAACTGACTAATTAGAAAAACACAATATGAAAAAAGGTGTCTTTTTTATCGGGATGTTTTTTCTTCTTCTGACTTTCGTGACGGCACAGGAGGAGCGGCCGAACATCCTCTGGCTCACCTGTGAAGATATCAGTCCCACCCTCGCGGTCTACGGAGACTCGACCGCCCGTACGCCGAACCTGGACCGTCTCGCTTCCGAGGGTCTGGTGTTTGACAATGTGTTCGCGGTGGTGGCGGTATGTGCACCCAGCCGTTCCTCCCTGATCACGGGCATGTATCCTACTTCCATTGGCACAATGCACATGCGCACGGCACACGACGTGATGTCATGGGGCAGCCGGAAATATTCCGGACCGAGCAATGCCGTCGACATCAACGGAGATAACGTGCCGCTCTATGCGGCCGTGATCCCTCCCTATGTGAAATGTTTTCCGGAATATCTTCGTGAATCGGGTTATTTCTGCACGAACAATTTCAAGACAGACTATCAGTTCGCTGCGCCGGTAACGGTATGGGACGAGAACGATAAGAATGCAGAATGGAGCCATGCACCCAAAGGGATGCCCTTCTTTTCCGTGTACAACCATAATGTGACGCACGAATCGCGTATCTGGCTGCGGCGTAACAAGCCACAGACAGTCTCACCGGCGGTGGTGCCTCTGCCGTCCTATTATCCGGACGACAGCATCGTACGTACCGATGTGGCCCGCAACTATTCGAACATCGAAGTGCTGGACAAGCAGATCGGGGAAAAACTGCAGGCACTGAAAGATGCCGGTCTGTATGAAAAGACCATCATTTTCTTTTTCAGTGATCATGGGGGACCTCTGCCCCGCGGCAAAAGACTCCACTACGATTCGGGATTGCGTGTGCCTTTCATCGTGCGGATCCCGGAACGGTATCGTGACAAATACGGGGTCGATCCTTCCTGGGTGAAGGATGGCAGGGTGGAGGCGCTGATCTCTTTTGTCGATCTGGCACCGACCATCCTTTCCATCGCGGGGGTCAGGATCCCGGATTATATGCAGGGACGAGCTTTTATGGGGCCGCAGCGTGTGAAGGAACCCCGCAGGTACATCTTCGGATCGGGCGACCGCTTCGACGAACATACCGACCGCAACCGGGTGGTGCGTGACCACCGTTTCCTTTATGTGAGGAATTATCATCCGGAACTTCCGGCCTACAAAGACATTGCTTACAGGAAGAACATCCCGATGATGAACGACCTGCTCCGTTTGCATCGACTGGGCCGTCTCAACCCGGCACAGAACTACTGGTTCAGGATGTACAAAACTCCCGAGGAATTGTATGATTGTGTCAATGATCCGGAAAATGTGCGCAACATCATAGATGATCCGGCCTATGCCGCGAAAGTGAAGGAACTGCGGCAGGCACTGGATGACTGGCTGGCACGGGTGGGGGATAAAGGTGCCATCCCCGAAAAACAGATGGTGATGCAGATGTGGCCCGGAGGAAAACAGCCGGTCACCCTGCCACCCCGTGTCGAAAAAAAGGGCAAACAGCTGTTCGTGACATGTGATACCGAAGGTGCCTCGATCGGTTATATCATCAGCGACCGTGACGAGATACCCCGCATCGGTGACCGCTGGCTGGTCTATTCCCGTCCGCTGTCGGTGCCCAAAGGGAAATACCTTTATCTCATGGCCCAGCGGATCGGGTACAGGGAAAGTGAGATCGTAAAAATGAAATTCTGATCCATGGGACGTTGGATGATCCTTTTCGCTTCTGTATGGCTCACGGGGTGTGTGGTGGGTGGACACTCGGTCCGTGAGGTACCGCCCTCGCACCCCGCCATTCGTGTCACGGGAGCGCTTTTCAACAAGGAATCGGATACACTGTTGATCTTCCAGCGACACAGCGATGCTTTTCTGGCATTGCCGAGGATGGTGTCCTATACCAATGCGGAGAAGGCGCGTACCTCTTCGGGTGTGGCAGTGACCTTTCGTACCGATGCTCAGAAGGTGGAAGTACGTTTTCGTATGCTGAACGGTTTCAACAACTGGCAGATCTGTATCCCCTGGTATGTGGACGGGGACAGTCTGGGGATGTACATCCTGCGCAAGGCTGTGCTGGAGGAGCGCGGGGACAGTCTGTTCCGTGTAGTGCCCCGGGTTCCGCAGGACGGGCGGCCACACACCTACCGTCTGGTGATGCCGACGCTCAATACCCTGGCTTTTGCCGGCCTCACCCTCCACGGCGACAACCCTTCTCTGCTGCCCCTGCCTCCGGAGGACAAACCGGTGTACCTGGCCTGCGGTAACTCCATCACGCATGGCCGCGGCCAGTGTTCGGGTGATCAGACCTATCCTGCCGTCCTGGCCCGGGAAATGGGATGGCAGCTGTTCAACCTCGCCGTGGGTGGGGCCAGTACCTCCGTTCCTCTTGCCGGGATGATCGCGGATGAAATACCTTATCATGTGGACTTTCTTTCACTCCTGATCGGTTACAACGATGCCGTGTTCCAGATGATCGACACGTCTGTTTATCATGCACGCCTCCACGCTTTTCTCCGTACGGTGCGTGAAGGACATCCGGAGACCCACATCTTCGTCCTGGGACAGACCTACACGGAGACCACCACCAACCGGGCCGGTGGGTCGCTCGATTTTGACGACTGGAGGCATGTCCAGGAAGAAGTGGTAAACCAGATGCAGCGGGAAGGGGATGACAGAATATGGTATATCAATGCTGCCCTTTTCACGGGACACGACGACCTGAACAATCCACCCGACGATGTGGTGCATCTGAACGTGAACGGAGCATCCCGTCTGGGTAAAGCACTGGCGGATACCATTGGGAAGATCCTTGAGAAATGATATGATGGGAATGGGTGTGAAAGGCAGGGTAATTTTTTTCATGGTAGGGTGGATGCTTCTTCCCTTTTTGCTTGTTGCATGTAACAAGCAAAAAAGGCCGCAGGAACCGTTTCCTTCCCGAATAACTTCGGACCTGCCTCTGAGGGAGCTGGTGGCACGTACCTTTCCGGGCGGCGAAGTACAGGTGGGGGTGGCCAGCCATTACCGTCTTTTCGGGACTCCCACGATGGATACCGTGGATGCCGAGTTCGGTTATGTCACACCTGCCAACGATTTCAAACAGACCTATATCCATCCCCGTCCCGGTATTTGGCGGTGGGATAGGTCTGATGCCTGGATCGAACATGCGCTTCACCACCGCCAGCTCCTGCGATTGCATGCACCCATTGGTCCGCAATGCTCAAAATGGGCCAAGGAGGACGACCGGACGGCCGAAGATCTGGATGCCCTGCTCAAGGAATATGTCACAGCCCTGTGCCGACGTTACGACGGTCAGGAGCCGGTACATTGGCTCGATGTGGTCAACGAGACCATCGATACCAAGACGGCAGAGTGGTTCGGGCCTAAGGCCGGGACCGACAAATGGGAAAATCCCTGGCCGAAGATCGGGTATGATACCACCACCCCCCTGGCCCCACCCCTTTACATTGAAAAGGCTTTTCGGCTGGCAGAGGAACATGCACCGCATATCCGGCTGATCATCAACCAGCATGGGGCACTCGAAGAGGCTGTATGGGAAAAGATGAAAGCACTGGTGGGTTACCTTCGAAGCAAGGGCATCCGCGTGGACGGTATAGGATGGCAGGCACATATCGATGTGGGATGGGAAAAAGAACCGGGTAACCTGGATCGACTGGCCGGTCTCGTACGGTGGTGCCACGACCGGGATCTTGAGTTCCACATCACCGAGTTCAATGTCTGGTTACGGAATGGGACCGAAGGACATCTGGAGGAACAGGCGGCCACCTTCACGGCTGTCATGAAGGTGTTGCTTGATCAGTATACCAACGGTCCCGTACGGATCAACTTCTGGCAGGTAAAGAGTTCCGACACGCAACATCCTGACCGGGACGGTTGTCTCTTTGACAACGATCTGAATCCCAAACCTGCCTATTTCGCTGTCAAGAATCTGATCAAAGGATACACGGAACAATGAGGGGGAAGAAAGGAACAGAATCGATGAGAAAAACATGGTTGTTGACTTGTTTTATGCTGATGGCTTTGTCCTTGTGGTCCCAGCCGCCTGATGACCCGGTATCGCCCGTCGAGGCAGTTTCCATGCTGGGGAAAGGAATTCTTTTCGAACCTCAGGCAGGGAATGTCGATCTTCAGGTATCGGCACCCTACAAGCCCGAATACGGCGATCTGATCAGGGAAGCAGGGTTTACCAGTGTCAGGATCCGCTATCAGGGGAGCCGGAACCCCATGATTCAGGCCATAAAACAGGGGCCTCCTTACGATGCGGATGATGAGGCCCTTCTGGATGAACTGGAAGGGATCGTCGACGACCTGCTGGGCAAAGGGCTGGCAGTGGTCATCACATTTTATGGCCTCACAGAGGATGAACCCGGGGACCTGGAGAAAATGGTGAGCTGGTGGGGATTCGTGGCAGAGCGTTTCAAGAACAAGAGCCATCGGCTGTTGTTCGACCTGTTCGTCGAACCATGGAAGCTTGTCCTCAATGACGATCCGCAACGCATCGCAGTCTATTACCGGGAGATCACAAAAGAGATCCGTAAGACCAATCCGGACAGATTGTTGATCTACTTCAAGGTGCCTCCGCAGAATTATAAGGATAATCTTTTCGGTCCCGGTGAGGACTGGTTCATTACCCGTGATTTTGATCCCGTCCCTCCCGAGGCGGGTATCTGGTACATGTGGGATTTTCATGTGCTGAAAGACAATGCCCGCGACGATCTCCGGCTCATTGATCAGGCTTGGGAATATAGTGATTCTGCCAAGAGAGCGGTCTGGTCGGGAGCATGGGCTTCCAAGACCGACGACACGGAGATGTGGTATGCCATGCCCATAGCCATCCATGGTACGCGTCGTTTTATCGACCGGGGGATCCCCTCGGCCTATCTGATGATGTTCGACGGGGGAACCGGTATTTTTGATGCCCAGCGCGACCACAACGGCAATGGCATCTATGATGAATGGTCGTGGCCGGGACTGGTGGATACCCTTACCGCCGGACCTGATGTCTGGTGGAACCTGCTCAGTGATCCTGGTTTTGAACAGGAAGAAGGAGCATGGTCATACGAAGGCGGAACGGCCTCACGAGTATTGCTTGGCGGCGAACATGCCTGGCGGGTGGTGCCCGATGCAGGAGGCATCGCTGTCAGCCAGGACGTGACCCTTGCCCTCGCCAACAACGGACCGGGCAAAACCGATTTCCTGGCATACATCGTCCCGGACGATACGGTGAAAGTCCGTTTCGTATTTGAAGGTGTTAGCTCCGACGGCAGTTTTGTTGTGGAGAGCGAGCCCGTGACCCTCAACTCACCCCGTTTGCTGAACGAAGAGCTTGATCTTGCCTGGACGGGAGAGCTTCAGAATGCTCAATATACCCTTGTTGTGGAGGGAGGAGGAGCGTATCTCGACAAAATGGGACTGACACGTTTCTTTTATGACGATCCCGTGATGGATCTTTCCCTCTGGCCCGGTGAACGTCTGCACAATGAAAGTTACTCTTCCCGTACCACCTCGACCATTGATCTGAATATACTTACCCGGACTCTGCTCAACAAAGGAAAAAGCGACGGAATCCCGTCGATCCTGACCCTGACACATGCCATTGATTCGGTGACCTATGATCTTGAGACCCGTCTCATCGAACTCATCGGAAGCGATTATCAGCGTACGGCCGAGGGAACACAATACAGGCTGGGAGGCTATTACCAGGGACCGGACAATGGCGATTATAAAGTGGATGTCGAGAAATACATCGGAGGAAAAGATGCGGAAGCTTATGCCCTGAACCAGGCCCTTATCGCACGCCAGAATGAGGCCCGTGACCATCTTATCCTCACGAATCTGGAATACCGGTCCTTTTTCTATGAGGTGTGGCGCGGGTGGCCCCCCTCCATGGACGGAAAGATCCCGCTTGACGACCGTGTTACGGTCGACGGGATCACCTTGACGGCCGCAGAGTCTGGAGCACAGTACCGGTGGCTGGATTGTTCCCTGCTTCTCAACCCCATTCCGGGTGCTACGGAAAGAGGTTATACCCCCGGGCATGACGGATGTTATGCTGTGGAGATCAGTAAGAACGGTTTTACGGTCATTTCGTCTTGCTATACCGTATCCGGAGTGGGTGTGCCTGCTGTGAAAGCAGAAAACAGGTTCCGTCTTTTCCCCAATCCTGCTTCTGACCATGTGACCATGAAGTATGAGGGACCGGGGCAGCCACTGTCTTTGCGTATCTACCGTTCTGAGGGGATCCTGGTAAAGCAGCTGCGATGGCAGGGCGGGACCACATGGACGCTGCTGCTCAGACAGCCTCCGGGCATCTATCTGTTTGTGGTGGATGATGATCAGGGCCGTCAGGTGAAAAAACTCCTGATCCGATGAACTACTCTTTGTGAACAGGAGAGCGGGACAGCCTTTCGGATGCATCCGTTCATCCCCCTTTCTGTTCTGTTGCGGGAAGAGCTCCCCGAAGCCCGTGGACGGCTGCAGATACTGAAATTTTTACCATTTTCACAAGAAAGATGATGAGTTTTGGCCGCTAAGATGAAAATTACGACCTTTCGGTATCAACTTTTCGATGATGTCGAAGATCGTGGTCATCGGTGCGGGCAGTGCTTCTTTTGGTCTTTCGACGCTGGGAGCGATGTTGCGTGAGCCTGCCCTGAGGGGGTCGGAGCTCTGTCTGGTGGACAAGGATGCCGAAGCGCTGGAATGGGTCACTCGTTTGGCAGAACAGGCCAATGAAGCCTGGGAAAGCGGTTTTACAGTAAGCAGCAGCACGCGGCGACGTGAGATGCTCGGCGGTGCAGATTTTGTGATCACCGCACTGGCCGTCGACAGAGAACGGATGTGGGAGCTGGACAGAAGGATCGCACTGCGTCACGGCATCCTGCACTATGGAGAGAACGGCGGGCCGGGTGGTTTCTTCCATACCGCACGCAACGCCGCTTTGTTCATGCCTCTCCTGGAAGATATCCGCGAGCTGGCTCCCGGCGCCCTTCTTCTCAACTTTACCAATCCTGTGCCACGGCTCAGCCTGCTGGCTACCCGTCATTACGGGATAAGAACCGTGGGTGTCTGTCATCAGATCATCTTCGGTTATCTGCAGGTGGGGGTGGTCCTGGGCGATAAGCTGGGTCTGGACGTACCTCCCCATTATACCTTCACCTGGGAAGATGAGTTCGCCCACGGACGTACTTACGCACTGGGTGGTGCCGCAGCCAGAAAGGTGAAGATCAAGGCTGCAGGCATCAATCATTTCACATGGATCCTTTCCCTCACGGACAGGGAGACGGGGGAGGACCTCTATCCCCTTTTCCGGGAAAGGCTTGCACGTCATAACCCTTCCTTCGAACCTTTTTCACGCGACCTGTGGCGTACCTTCGGTCTTTATCCGGTAAGCGGTGACAACCACCTGATCGAGTACCTGCCATACACCCACCATCTTCATCGCGGAGGTTGGGAACGGTACCATATCCAGATGTATCCGTTCCATCTGGCCACGCAGGAAAGGGAAAAGATGTGGCAGATGGTCCGGGGGATGGTCGAGGGCAAGGTCTCCCTGGAAAGTCTCAAGACGGTGCCTTCCGAACGGGCGGAGGCGATCATCGCAGCCATCACGGGGAACAGCGGCGCCTGCGAGGAGGCGGTTAACGTTCCCAACAAAGGATACATCGACAATCTACCCGAAGGAGGTATAGTGGAAGTGCCTGCCACCCTCGATGCGCAGGGCATCCACGGTGAGAAGGTGGGAGCCCTGCCAGAGGCCATTGCGGAACTGTGCCGGCGTGAGATGGCTGTGGCCAGCCTTGCCGTGGAGGCTGCCGTGAGCGGCAGCAGAGAAATAGCCCTCCAGGCCCTCGCCCTCGACCCTATGGTCGACGATCTCGAGGTAGCCCGCAGCCTGCTCAGAGAGTTCCTGGAAGAAGAAAAGAAATACATCCCTCAGTTCTTTGGGGAAAAAGGAAAAGTTCCGGGGGAGTGACGTTCAATACCTGATACCATGTTGCACGGCATCGACTATTTCATCATCATCGCCTATCTGCTGGGCATGCTCATCCTGGGATATTACTTCAGGCGTTTTGTCAGCTCCTCCGGCGATTATTTCCTGGCAGGACGTTCTCTCCCTTTCTGGGCCATAGCCATGTCTCTGATCGTTTCAGACATCGGTGCGGTCGATTTTGTCGGGACGGCGGGGCAGGCCTACCGCTATGGAATTGTGGTGGCCAACTTCGACTGGCTGGGGTCGGTGCCGGGAATGCTCCTGGCTGCTTTCGTATTTATCCCTTTTTACTGGCGCAGTGGTGTGTATACCATCCCTGAATATCTGGGACGTCGTTACAATGCTTGGACCCAGCTCATAGCCTCCGTCACGTGGATCATTTTTTATACGTTCGGTCTCGGTGTCACTTTTTGGGCCAGCGGCGTGATGCTGCACACTCTGATGGGATGGCCCGTATGGCTGGCCATACTCGTGACGGCAGGGGTCGTGGGTTTTTATACCATCTCGGGTGGCCTGTCGGCTGTGGTCATGACCGATGTGGTGCAGATGATCATCATGTTCATCGGCGCCGGAGCCCTGCTGGTGCTGGGGCTCCATCATGTGGGAGGATGGAATGGTCTGATGGAAAAGGTGACGGCCATGGGTGGTGATTATGAACATCATTTCCGGCTGGTGCGTACTGCAGATACCGACACACCCTATCCTTGGACCGGCATTCTTTTTGGCCTGACCTTCGTGATGGCCAATGCCTACTGGATCGGCAACCAGAGCATTGCCCAGCGCTGTCTGGGTGCACGCAACGAGTGGCATGCCAAGGCAAGTCTCATCATGGGGGCAGGACTGAAGATGTTCATTCCCGTACTCATCATCTTCCCGGGTCTGATCGCGGTGGTCACCCATCCGGGGCTTGCCGACGGCGACCAGGCAGTGCCATTGCTCATCCGTCATTTCATTCCGCCCGGTCTGATGGGTCTTCTCTTTGCCGCTTTCTTCGCGGCCCTGATGTCGACCATCGATTCCACGCTCAATTCCACCGCCACGCTTTGGACCAACGATATATACAGGAAGTATCTTCGTAAGGAGGCCGGCGATGAACATTATCTTCGGACGGGCAAGATCACCACGATGGTGCTGCTTCTTCTGGCTGTGGCCACGTCGCCGGTGAGCCGCAGCTTTCCCGGCATCTACGTGGCTATCCAGACGATGCTTTCTTTTATCCAGGGGCCTATCTTCGGTGTGATCCTGCTGGGGATGATATGGCGCCGAACAACCCAGTGGGGCGGGCTGACTGGTCTGCTGGGAGGTATCCTCCTGGCAGCTGTGCTTTATCTGTTCAAGAGCCGGTTGTTTACCATCGAAGATCCTTTCCTTTATGTCTCCTGGTGGTCGTTCGTGGGCACCGTGCTGATCACTGCCGGGGTTACCGTGTTCACCCGCCCCTGGCCGACCGACCGTCTCAAGGGGCTTGTTTTCAGTACCGGTAAAGCGTGAGCGGGGGAGAGGGAAAGCGGTATGTTTTTTCCGTTACTCTGTGTATCTTTACACAGCCAAACGTAAAAAAGGAATATGCCCAAGATCCTGGTCACGGGTGCTGACGGTCAGTTGGGTCGTTTATTGCGGGAACGTGCACGGCTGGAGCCGGGCTGGACTTTCCTCTTCACCGACGTGGAGGAGCTGGACCTGCTCGATGCCGGGAGCGTAAAGGCTTTTCTGTTGGATGAGCGGCCCGACTATGTGATCAACTGTGCGGCGTATACCGCTGTCGACAGGGCCGAAGAGGAAAGGGAACAGGCCTTCGCACTCAACGCAGGTGCAGTGAAAAATCTCCTGGCTGCTGCTGGCGAGCACACTTTCCGGTTCATCCATATCTCCACCGATTATGTGTTTGATGGTCGGCACTACCGACCTTATCGCGAGGAGGATCCTCCTTCTCCAGTGTCGGTCTACGGGAGCAGCAAGTACGATGGGGAGCGGGTGGCCCTGGGCTATCCGCACACCGTGGTGGTACGGACGGCCTGGCTCTATTCGGCCCATGGCAGTAATTTTGTGAAGACCATCCTGCGGCTCGCCCGTGATCATCAGGAGCTGAAAGTGGTATACGATCAGGTGGGCTCTCCCACCTGGGCGGGCGACCTGGCCGGTGCCCTGCTCACCATAGTGCGCAGAGGGGAGGAGGGGAGATGGCATCCCGGCATCTATCACTACTCCAACGAAGGGGTATGCAGCTGGTATGATCTGGCTCTCGAGGTGCTCTCCGCCAAGGGAATACATACGCGTGTGATACCCGTTACCTCGGAGGAGTTCAGACGCCCGGCCCCACGGCCGCATTACAGTGTGCTGGCCAAGGAAAAGATCAAGAAAACCTGGGGGATCACCATTCCCCACTGGAAGAAGAGTCTTTACAAATGTCTGAAACAGATAAAGAACGACGATATGGAACAGACCGATCTGCTTGAACAGGTAAAAGCCCGGGCCCGTCAGTGGCTGGAGGGTGACTACGATGAGGACACCAAACGCCAGGTACGCGAATTGTTGGAAGGCGACCCCGAGCAGCTGATCGATGCTTTTTACAAGGATCTGGAGTTTGGCACCGGCGGACTGCGCGGGGTGATGGGGGCCGGCACCAACAGGATGAACATCTATACCGTGGGAATGGCCACCCAAGGGCTGGCCAACTACCTGAAGCGACAGTTCGCCGGTCGTGAGACCATCCGTGTTGTCATCTCGCACGACTGTCGCAATAACAGCCGTCTTTTTGCGGAGACCACCGCCGGCATCTTCGCCGGCAACGGATTCGAGGTCTTTCTGTTCGAAGATCTCCGTCCTACGCCGGAGCTCTCTTTTGCCATCCGTCATCTGGGCTGCCAGAGCGGCGTGATGATCACCGCCTCGCACAATCCCAAGGAATACAATGGCTACAAGGCCTACTGGGAGGATGGTGCCCAGGTGATCCCGCCTCACGACAAGGCCATCATCGAGGAGGTGAAGAAGATCAAGGATCCTTCCGAGGTGAAGTTCAACGGCCCCAAGGAGCGGATCACCATCATCGGCAAGGAAGTGGACGAGGCCTACCTCAAGGCGGTCGCTTCGCTCTCCCTCACACCCGAAGCCGTGAAGCGGCATCACGACATGAAGATCGTCTATACCCCCATTCACGGGACGGGTGTGAAGATGGTGCCCGCCGCCCTGGAACGCTTCGGCTTTACCAACATCATCCATGTGCCGGAACAGGATGTGGTGGATGGTAATTTCCCTACCGTCATCTCACCCAACCCCGAAGAGCATGCCGCCCTGGAGATGGCGCTCAAACGGGCCGACGAGACCGGTGCCGAGCTGGTGATGGCCTCCGACCCCGACGGCGACCGCCTGGGTGTGGCCGTACGGGATGATGACGGCAGGATGCGTCTGCTCAACGGCAACCAGACAGCTACCCTGCTTACCTATTACCTGCTGACACGATGGAAAGAGAAGAAAAAGATCACCGGAAAAGAATATATTGTCAAAACCATCGTTACCACCGACCTGCTGTCCGAGATCGCGAAGCATTTCGGCGTACATCACTACGATGTGCTTACGGGCTTCAAGTGGATCGCCGATGTCATCCGTCGCAACGAAGGAAAGATGACCTTCATTGCCGGCGGGGAGGAGAGCTATGGTTTCATGGTGGGCGACTTCGTGCGTGACAAAGACTCGGTGAGCACCGCCGTGATGGTCGCTGAAACGGCTGCCTGGGCCAGGGACCAGGGAAGCAGCCTGATGGGGCTGCTCAAGAGGATCTATACCGAGTTCGCCTTTTACAAGGAAGATCTGCTCAATATCGTAAAAAAAGGGAAAAAAGGGGCCGAGGAGATCCAGGCCATGATGGACAAATTCCGCAGCAATTATCCGGAGACCATCAACGGCTCCAACGTGATGCTCATCCACGATTATCTCAAACAGCAGACCATCGATCTTATCTCCGACCTGCGTTACCGTATCACCCTCCCGAAATCGAACGTTCTGCAGTTCATCCTTCACGACGGTTCGAAGATCTCTGTGCGTCCTTCGGGCACCGAGCCGAAGATCAAGTTCTATTTCAGTGTACGTAAAGAGCTGAAGGATCCGGCTGATTTTGATAAGGTGGAAGCCGAACTGGATGCAAGGATCGAGGCCATCAAGAAAGACCTGGACCTTATCTGAGCGGCCGGGAAAAATCTGCAAGGATCCGATAAAACATTTCTCGAAAACCTGAACAAAACCTGGAAAAACGTACGACCATGAAGAGTTACAGAAAAGAGCTTTGGTTTGAGACCAGCAAACGGCGTGAACTGATCAATATCACGCCGCAGCTCAACGAATGTCTGCGCGAGAGCGGTATCAAGGAAGGGCTGATGCTGTGCAATGCCATGCACATCACGGCCAGTGTCTTCATCAACGATGATGAGCCGGGCCTGCACCATGATTTTGAAGTGTGGCTCGAGAAACTGGCTCCTGAGAAGCCTTATTCGCAGTATCGACACAACGGTTTTGAGGACAATGCCGATGCTCATCTCAAACGCACCATCATGGGACGTGAGGTGGTGATCGCCATCACCGACGGCAAGCTCGACTTTGGTCCCTGGGAGCAGGTGTTTTACGGTGAGTTCGACGGTATGCGCCGCAAACGTGTCCTGGTGAAGATCATCGGTGAATAGAACAGAATGAAAAGGGAAGGGAAACATCCGGAGCCTCAGGAACAGGGAAGCACCTTCTTGCGGTATTCCCTGGTTCTTTTTTTGTTCCTGTTCACCATGTCCCTGCCTGCGCGTATGAGCTGGTGGGATCCGGCTACGGCATCGTACCCCGTGCTGGAGGGACAAGGGTGGCCGGGAGAGACGGAAAGTTTCTATGACCGTTTCCCTGCCCGTGCCAAAGAAAAGGTCAGAAAGCATGTCTGGGAGCTTTCGCGTCATGCGGCCGGCCTGGTGATCCGTTTCCGGAGCAACGCCTCCCGGATCGTCGTCCGGTACGGAGTGGAGGGTGCTTTTTCCTATCCCCATATGCCGGCTACGGGAAAGAGCGGGATCGATCTTTACGCCCGTGACAGTGAAGGGAAATGGATGTGGGTGCGTGGCCGTTATTCTTTCGGGGACACGGTCGTGTACGACTTCAAGGGTATACGGCCCAACGACAAGTATCATCATCTGGGAAGGGAGTACCGGCTATATCTGCCCCTTTACAACCATGTTACCTGGCTTCGGATCGGAGTGCCAGACACGGCACTTTTCGAGCCCTTGCCTGTGCGCCGGGAGAAACCGCTCGTGATCTATGGTACCTCCATCGCCCAGGGAGCCTGTGCGCCCAGAGCCGGACTGGCATGGAGCAACCTCCTGGAACGTTACCTCGACCGGCCGGTGATCAACCTGGGCTTTTCAGGCAACGGACGCCTGGAAAAAGAAGTCATCGATCTGCTGTGTGAGCTCGACCCCAAACTTTACATCATCGACTGTCTTCCCAACATGCTGCCGCCCCGTTTTACGGGGGAAGAGGTGAGAGAGCGACTCTTCATGACCGTGCGTCGACTGCGGAAATGCAGACCCCACACACCCATCCTCCTTGTCGATCACGACGGTTATGCCGACGGAGCGATCCAGCCCGTTCGAAAAAAAGATTATGAAAAGCTCAACACCATCCTCCATGAAGTCTATGCCCGATTGAAAGAAGAAGGTGTCAGCGACTTGTGGTTGTTGGAAAGGGAGGATCTTGGACAGGATCTTGACAGCCAGACTGACGGGACGCATCCCAATGCTTTGGGAATGGTGAACTATACGCGTGGTTATGAACGGATCATTCGCAGGATCCTGAAAGAGCCTTCAGGAGAGACCCCGGCTACCCGTCCTGTCACCCAGGACAGGGAACCCCAGCATTATGTGTGGGAGAAAAGGCATGAACAGATCCTGGCTGAGAACGCCTTGCATCCACCCAGGATCGTTTTCCTCGGTAACTCCATCACCCATTACTGGGGAGGTGTGCCCGGAAGCCCTTACAGTCGGGGAACAGCATCATGGGAAAAGCATCTTGCCCCCCTGGGGGTAAAGAACATGGGCTGTGGATGGGACCGCATCGAGAACGTCCTTTGGCGTGTGGAACATGATGAACTCGACGGTTATGAAGCAAAGCAGGTGATCCTGCTCATCGGGACCAACAATCTCTTCCGCGATGATGATGATGAGATCCTGCGGGGGCTTGATATGCTCGTGAGAACGGTTCGCATGCATCAGCCCCATGCGAGGATCCTGTTGCTGGGGATCCTCCCGCGAAAAGGGATGGAAGAACGGATCAGGAAACTGAATCTGCGTATTGCCCTCCTGGCCGGACAACTCGGTGCGGACTACGGGGATATCGGTCAAAAACTTCTCGATGACAACGGAAAGATACAGCCTTCATGCTTTCTGTCAGATGGTTTGCATCCCAACAGCACAGGCTATGAAAAGATGGCCGGCATTCTTGCCTCGCTCCTGAAGCAATAAATAAGGGAACCACGGGGATGTCACCAGTAGAGCACTTTCTCAAATACCGCCGTATTGCCCCGGTCGTCCGTGACCTTGACCCGGACAAGGTGGTCCTTGCCGGCAGGAATACGTGATCTGTCGAAAATATACTCGATCCGTTTTCTTTTGGGTTCGTAGGCAAAGAGAGCCCATTCTCCGTCGATGGAGCCCTCATACGAAGCGATCCCTGAAAGATCATCCCGGATCAGGAAAGCGATGCGTCCCAGTGAAGCGACATCTTTCCGTGAGGGATCAAAAAGAGGCCGGATGACCGGCGGAGTGGTATCGAGCAACAAGGTGTACTTTCCGAAAGTAATCAGTTTTCCCGTCACTTCTTTGCCGTTCCAATCTCCTCCACGTGCTGAAGGAGTGCCGGGATCGCTCACCTCGGCGATCAGAAGTTTCTCTTCAAGCCCCTCAGGAAAATGGTCGGGCCGAATCCATACCGTGTAAGCTTTCTGTAGGGGTACATAAGGATTGTGGATCCCGTAAACGGGTGCATAGCTGTCCCGCAGAGGAGGGTCGATCTCCATCGTGAAATCGAGAGTGTCGTACAATGCTCCTTTGGGTATGTAAAGCCGGAATCCGTCGAAAGTGTAATAATTGTCCCGCTCCCAGTTCATACGGGCCAGTGGTCTCGGAGAAGGAGGAGCGGGGACGAGCATGAGTGGACGTGGGGTTTTTACGACCCGGGTGCGCAGACGTGAAACGTTTCCGTGAATATCCCCTACGACAAACTCGAGGAGATGGGGCAATGTGTCGGTGAGGACCAGAACCCCACGGTCCCTCACCTCACGGTATATGTCCAGGCGGTTGTTGGGGAGGATGATCGTCCGGATCACATTGCGGTTGTGTCGGACCTTCTCTTCGTAGTCGATGTAACTGTTGATGTAGCGGGTCTCGGCATAGGTGAACTCATCCATCGTGTAATAGAAGAAAGTCCTGCCATCGAGCAGTGCACGGAAAGAGTAAACACCGAAATGGTTGCGCGTACCGTTCATTCTGTCAAGGACCTCCAGACCCACGGAAAAAGGACCACTTATCTGTATAAGAGTATCACGCGTACGGTACTCCCCATGGGCCAGAGGGAAAACCTCGAAGATCTGCTTCCCGGGTCGTTGTGCTATGAATGTGGAACGGGATTCAGGATAGAGGTACAGCCGGTATATGCGGGGACACAAGGTGTCTTTTACCGGAAAGTCGAACAGCAGGGGGTTGACCGGTGCCTCCCGTCGGGTTTCCCTTATCTCAAAATGCAGATGGGGGCCAAAAGAATTGCCGGTGTTCCCGGACCAGCCGATCAGGTCGCCCTGCTTCACGGGGAAAAGACCACGCGAAGGAAAAAGGTTGACCGTATAACTCTTTTGCCGGTATTGTTGTTCTTTTACCCAGGCTTCAACAGCCGGCGTGAAACGGCTCAGATGGCAATATACCGACGTAAACCCGTTGGGATGGGTCACATAGACCGCTTTGCCGTAACCTCCCGTAGCCACCTTGATACGGGAAATGTACCCGTTGTCGATGACATGGATTGGTTCACCGATACGACCCCGGGTTTTGATATCGATCCCGGAATGGAAATGTGAGGGGCGTATCTCGCCAAAATTGGATGACAAATAGATAGGAAAACGTACGGGAGGAATGAAATGAACTCCCCGGGTATTGATCTGAGCCGGCGTTCCGGTGAATGTCAGAACGAACAACCCCAAACCTGCCACTATCTTGCGCCACATCCCGTTTCCTCCGCTGTGCAACATTCACCTGTTTATTTGATCGGCAAAACTAAAAATTTATCCTCTACCCCCCTAAAAAGGAAAGGTGAATTTTTTTATTTCGGGCAGCAATATTAACTTTGTGTTGGACAAAGGAACGATGTTTGAATGGCGGATGAGCGTTTCATAGAAGAATTGAGGGATGCCGTGGGGAGAACGGGGGCCTTGCTGAAAAGGCTGAATGAAGAAAAAGAGGAGCTGCAACAGCAGCTGGAGGAGGCCCGGAAAGCTCTTGCCGCCAGGGAACAGGAACTGAAGGAGCTGGAAGTCAGGTATGAAACTTTAAAAGTGGCCAAGTCACTTACGGGCATTACTCCCGACAGGGAGGAAGCCCGCAACAAGATAAATCTGATCATCCGGGACATAGACAGGTGTATCGGCCTGTTGAACCGGTGATCGTCTGAAAGTGTTGAGAAAGAGTTATGGAAGGTGAGGAGTTCACGATAAGGGTAAAAGTGGCTGACAGATATTATCCGCTGAGGATACGCAGAACGGATGAGGAGAAAGTCCGCAGGGCAGCACAGGGGATCAACGACCGGCTGATGCAGTACGAGAAACGTTATGCGGAGATGGACAGTCAGGATTTTTTGGCGATGGTGCTGCTGCAATATGGTGTTAAACTACTGGAGTGTGAGGAGAATGCCGATATCTCATCCCTCAGGGACAGCATCCGGGAAGTGACCCGAGAGCTGGAAGGATACCTCAGCCAGATGTGAACGTTCTTTTACATAAAAAACAGTTATAGCCCGCTCCATTTCTATAACTCTGCTGAAAACTCAACACTATTCAAATTGGAGCCCCGCTCACGGGTCGTACGACAGGCCCCGGTCCGCTTCGTGCGGATCCTTCGCATGAAGGCAGGGGAAGCCGGAAAACCGGTGGCAGCTCCACCCATGTCTGACAGGGGTTTTTGATAGACTTATAGGAATGGGCGGGCTTTTTTGTTGAATTTTGTGGGAAGAGACAATATTTTCAATGGTAAGGACCTAAAAACATGAACGTCATGACAATACTGGCAACACAAGGGACCCAGGTCTCCCTGATCCTTCTGGAGATCCTGGTCGTGGTGGCTTTCCTGGCCGGTGCCGGGGTGGCCTTTTTTATTTACACCCGGGCTTTGAGAAAGAAACAGCGCAGGATCATCGAAGAGGCTGAAACGGAAGCGGAGGTGATCAAAAAAGACAAGATCCTGCAGGCCAAAGAAAAATTCATCCAGCTCAAAGCCGAACATGAGAAATACATCAACGAGCGGAACAACAAGCTGGCCCAGGCCGAACAGCGTTTCAAGCAAAAAGAAAGTGCCCTCAACCAGAGGATCGAAGAGAACCGCCGGCGAGAGAAGGAACTGGAAGAGATGCGGAACAACGTGGCCCAGCAGCTGCAGATGGTAGAGAAAAAGAACGAAGAACTGACCCGTATGCACAAAAGGCAGGTGGAACAGCTGGAAGCCATTTCCGGTCTTTCGGCTGAAGAAGCCAAAGCCCAGCTGATCACCTCACTGAAGGACGAAGCCCGTACAGAGGCCATGTCCTACATCAATGAGATCATCGACGAAGCCAAGATGACCGCCACAAAAGAGGCCAAGCGTATCGTGGTGCAGACCATCCAGCGTGTTGCTTCGGAAACCACCATCGAGAACGCGGTGACGGTCTTCAATATCGAATCAGACGAGATCAAAGGCCGTATCATCGGTCGTGAAGGCCGAAATATCCGTGCTCTCGAGGCTGCCACAGGAGTGGAGATCATTGTCGACGATACGCCCGAGGCGATCCTGCTCTCCTGCTTCGATCCGGTAAGGCGTGAGATCGCCCGTCTTTCCCTTCATCAGCTGGTGGTGGACGGACGTATCCATCCCGCCCGCATCGAAGAGGTCGTGGCCAAGACACGCAAACAGATCGAAGAGGAGATCGTGGAAGTGGGCAAACGTACCGCCATCGACCTCGGCATTCACGGGCTCCATCCCGAGCTGATCCGCCTGGTGGGCAAGATGAAATACCGTTCCTCCTACGGACAGAACCTCCTTCAGCATTCCCGTGAGGTGGCCAATCTGAGTGCTATCATGGCATCGGAACTGGGACTCAATCCCAAGCTGGCCAAACGTGCAGGCCTCTTGCACGACATCGGCAAGGTCCCCGATGATGAGCCGGAACTTCCCCATGCCATTCTGGGAATGAAACTGGCTGAGAAGTACAAGGAAAAGCCGGAAGTGGTCAACGCCATCGGTGCCCACCATGATGAGATCGAGATGACCACGCTTCTGGCACCCATTGTACAGGTGTGCGATGCGATCTCCGGTGCGCGTCCCGGTGCCCGCCGTGAGGTGGTGGAGTCGTACATCAAGCGTCTGAAGGATCTGGAAGAACTGGCTCTGGAGTACCCCGGTGTTACCAAAACCTATGCCATCCAGGCCGGCAGGGAGCTGCGGGTGATCGTGGGTTCCGAGCAGGTGTCCGATCAGGAGGCGGAGAAGCTCTCCTATGAGATCGCCCGTAGGATTCAGAACGAGATGACCTATCCCGGTCAGGTGAAGATCACGGTGATCCGCGAAACACGGGCGGTCAATTACGCCAAGTAGGACATTTGCCGATGATCCGCCTTGTCAACCTGGTAGGGGCTCGTCCTCAGATCATCAAGGCATCGGCTGTCAGCCGGGCTTTGAAAGATCAATATGCTTCACATGTCCTGGAAAGGGTGGTCCATACGGGCCAGCATTATGATCCCGGGATGTCGCAGGTCTTTTTCGATGAGTTGGGCATACAGCCACCGCACATCAACCTAGGGGTGGGATCCGGTCCTCACGGACGTCAGACCGCCTGGATGCTGGAACGTCTGGAAGAGCTGTTCTCCCGCGAACACCCCGACGTGGTGGTGGTTTACGGTGATACGAACTCCACACTGGCCGGAGCACTGGCGGCCGTGAAGATGCATATCCCGGTGATCCATATCGAGGCAGGCATGCGCAGCTTCGACAAGAACATGCCGGAAGAAGTGAACCGCATCATGACGGATCACGTCTCTACGCTCCTTTTCTCACCCACCGAGGCCGGTTTCAGGAACCTGGTGAGGGAAGGTTTTGCACCGGATCCTTCGCCGCCCTATCACATAAACAACCCCCGTATCTTTCATTCCGGCGACATCATGTACGACAATTCGCTATACTTTGGCGAACGTGCGGAGAGCAAAAGATCGCTCCTGACACAACTCGAAGTGGAGGAGGGGCGTTTCGTGCTCTCTACCATCCACAGGGATTCCAATACCGATGACCCGGAACGTCTCCGTTCCATTCTTCGGGGGCTCCGGAACATCGCCTTAGGGGAAGGCATCCCCGTGGTGCTGCCGCTCCATCCCAGAACGCTGCATGTCCTGGAACAGATGAATGAGAAGGAAGAGCTGCTTGAAGGACTGAAAATACTGCCTCCGGTTTCTTTTCTGGAAATGATCCTCCTGGAGAAAACGGCGGCCCTGATCATTACCGACTCAGGAGGAGTACAAAAGGAATCCCACTTTTTCAGGAAGCCTTGTCTGGTATTGCGTCCCCACACCGAATGGATCGAGCTGGTGGAGAACGGGACGGCCCTCCTTGTGGATGCCGATGAGAACAGGATCTTGGAAGGGTTTCGCAGGTTCTTCGGACGTGAGGACCTTACCTTCCCGGCCTTTTACGGGGACGGGAAAACAGCCTATTTCATGATTGACAGGATACTGGAACTTTTCAGCAATGATCATGGAACATCCTGAAAAACATTTTCTTGTTACCGGGACAGCGGGTTTCATCGGTTTCCATCTGGCCAACCTGCTGCTGGAGGGGGGACACAGGGTTACGGGCCTTGATCAGATCAACGATTATTACGATCCCGATCTGAAGTACGCCCGACTGGAGAGTGCCGGCATACCTCGCGAACAGGTGCAGCCGGGGGTCATGGTGAAAAGCAGGAAATACCCGGCATATAACTTTCTGCAGATGGATCTGGAAGACAAAAAAGGGGTGATGCGGCTCTTTGAGGAACATCGTCCACAGATCGTGGTCCACCTTGCTGCTCAGGCAGGTGTGCGTTACAGCCTCACACATCCCCATGTCTATCTGTCAAGTAACATGGAGGGTTTTCTCAATATCCTGGAGGCATGCCGGACCTTCCCTGTGGAGCATCTGGTGTATGCCAGCAGTTCGAGCGTATACGGGCTCAACAAGAAGATGCCCTTTTCCGAACATGTGCCGGTGGACCATCCCGTCAGTTTGTATGCCACCACCAAAAGAGCCAACGAACTGATGGCTCATACCTACAGCCATCTTTTTGGTATTCCCACCACGGGCCTGCGTTTTTTTACGGTATACGGCCCCTGGGGACGGCCGGATATGGCACTCTTTCTCTTCACGGAGCGGATCCTTCGCGGGAAGCCGATCGATGTCTACAATCATGGAAAGATGGAACGGGACTTTACCTATGTGGAGGACATCGTGAAAGGTGTGGAAGCCGTCTCCTACCTGCCCCCGGAAAGAAATGATGCCTGGGATGCGTCTCCTGTCGACCCTGCCCGTTCGTCAGCCCCATACCGTATACTCAACATTGGTCACAGTAGTCCAGTGCCTTTGATGGATTTTATCCGAGCCCTGGAAGAAGCGTTGGGGAAGAAAGCCGTGCTGAACAAGATGCCCATGCAGCCGGGGGATGTTCCCGCTACCTGGGCGGATGTCTCCGAGCTGACCCGCCTCACCGGCTACCGTCCTTCCACCGACGTATACACAGGCATACACCGCTTTGTGGAGTGGTACAGAGAGTATTATAAGGTGTGACGGAGAAGTGTGTGCCTTGGCTCAGCTTAACTGCCGGATCACTTTTTCCATCTCTTCCCGGTGCTCCTCCATGCTGGCTACGAGCCTGAACTGCACCCGGGCCCTTTCCAGGTTATGACCGGGATGGTGGATCTTGAAATAATGATCACCATCCAGATAGTCAGTAAGAAAACGTACCCCGATGATAAAGGTCATCACCTGGGCGGAAAAGGCCAGGTGTTCTTTCTCCATGGCGGTCAGTTCGTCCTTTGTTTCTTCAAGGAAACCACGGGAGAACGCTTCGAAGAGGTCCAGTCGGACGAACACCTTGGAAAGATCCTTTTCGTCTTCAAAGGCTGAATTAGCAGAGGTGCGGATGGCATCACCGAAATCATAGTGGATGTATCCCGGCATCACCGTGTCGAGGTCAATGACACAGAGTGCCTGATCGTTCTCATCGAGGAGAACATTGTTAAACTTGGTGTCGTTATGGGTGATACGCAAGGGGATCTTCCCGTCGCGGCCCAGATGCTGGATGGTCATCATCTTTTCGGCACGTTCCTCGACGAAACGGATATCCTCGTGCACAGAGGCTGCCCGTCCCGCGGGATCTTTCTCAAGCACGCGGAAAAAGTTGTTAAGTCTGACCTCCATGTCGTGGAAGGCGGGCAGCACTTCATAGATACCCTTCGGGTCAAGGCCTGCGATGAGCTGTTCGAAACGGCCGATGGCCCGCCCCCCCTGGTAGGCCTGTTCCGTTGTCTCAACACGGTCGTAACTGCGATGCCGGTCAATGAACAGATACAGACGCCAGTACCCGGAATCGTCATGAAAATAAAGCTTTTCTGCCTTCGTCGGGATCAGGGTGAGGGTCTCACGATCCGGATCACTGCCCGGGATCTTTTCCAGTTTCCGGCGGATATGCTGTGTGACCTGAAGGATGTTTTGCTGCAGATGCTCTACGTCAGGAAAGATATGGGTGTTGATCCGTTGAAGGATGTACCCCGGCCCGGTGCCTTCGACCTCGATACGGTAGGTGTCGTGAATATGTCCTGAACCAAAAGGATATCCTTTGAGGAAAGGATCATTTGCTTTGAACTGCGCATATATCTTTTGAAGATCTTTCTCTTCCATTTCCCGGCAAATTGATTGGAACTATTCTTTTTCTCTTCTCCCTACCTTGTATCCGTGGGATGCGAAATAGAGGATCACCGTATAACAGACCAGCAGGATAGCATAGGCGTGGGTGGGACTTTTTTCTCCCGGCAGTCCAGCGAGGTAACCATACAGCAAGGGTATGAGGGCGCCGCCAGCGATGGCCATGATCATGATGGCCGAGCCCAGCTTCAGGAAACGACCCAGTCCGTGAATGGCCAGAGGCCAGATGGCAGGCCACATGATCGAGTTGGCAAAACCTAACAGTGCAATGAACAGTACCGAGGTGTATCCTGTGGTCATGACAGCAATTGTTGTGAAGATAAGCCCCAAGATGGAAAAATACTGCAACGCTTTTTGCTGCGAAAGATATTTGGGAATGGTGATGATCCCGACGATATAGCCCACGATCATGGCCACCAGGGTGAGCGATGAGAAATATTTGGCTACCTTGATGTCAAAACCCAGCGAAAGGCCGTAGTTGATCAGGGTATCCACGGCGATCACCTCTGCACCTACATAGAAAAAAAGCGTGATGACGCCCAGCCAAAAATAGGGGAACTGCAACAGGCTGGTCCGACGGGTCTCTCCTTCGGCTACTTCCTCCTCTTCGGCTTCCACTTCAGGAAGGGGAGAGAAGATGATGAGCAGAGCCAGCAGGACCAGGACGACGGCCATGATGATGTATGGGCCGATCACTTTTTCAGCTAACTGGTTGAGGGCGGCTTCCCGTGCCGGACCCTGGAGAGTGGCCAGATTCTTCTCGAATTCTCCGATGCCTTTCAAGAGAATCGATCCCAGGATGATGGGGCTTAAAATACCCGCGAATTTATTGGCCACCCCCATGATACTGATCCTTTTGGCCGCACTTTCGATCGGTCCCAGGATGGTCACATAGGGATTGGAAGCCGTCTGAAGAATGGCCAGTCCCGTTCCCTGAACAAAAAGTCCCAGAAGAAACCATACGTAAGTGCGCGTCATGGCTGCGGGAATGAAAATGAGTGCCCCCATGGCCATGATCAGCAGACCTAACGACATCCCCTTCTTGAAACCGGTCCATTGCAAGACCTTCGACGAGGGAATGGCCATCACAAAATAGGAAATATAGAATGCGAAGGTGACCAGATACGACTCAAAAGAGGTCAGTTCGCAGGCTGTGCGTAAATAAGGGATGAGCGTGGCATTGAGCCATGTCACGAACCCGAAGATGAAAAAGAGGATACCGATAATGGTGATCGCAATGGTATAATCCTTTTTGTTTCCGTTCTGGACGTCTGTCATGATTGGTTGTTTAGTTGTGTTCAGATTCAGAGATAGGGTTTAAAAAAGGATCAGTAGTCGTCGTTGAGGGCGAATACCGGTTTTCTGTTGATCCAGCGCCCACGGGTGAAATCGGGGAAGTACTGGGGGGCGCTGCCTTCTGCCAGAGATCTTTCCGAGAGCGGTGTGATGGCGCTCCATGCAGCTGCATCGTATACATCAAGGGGCGGTTCGACCTTGCGTTTCACCGACTCTACGAACGCCCTGTCAACGAAAAAGTCCATCCCGCCATGGCCCGATCCGGCTGCATACTCACCGAACCGTTTCCAGAGGGGATGATCATATTTCTTGAACCATTCGTTCATGGCTTCCCACTGATCGTGCTTGGGAGACTTGCCTTCAATGTAGATGCGCTGGCGGTTGTAATCGAAATCAGCCAGACCGTTGGTACCCTGAATGCTGAAATCGAGCGAATAGGGTTTGGGTGAGTTGGTGTCGTGAGTGACCAGGATGGTTTCGCCGTTGTAGGTGGTGATCAGAGAGGTGACGATGTCTCCCAGCCGCCATTTCAGCTTGGCATTGGGGTGATCGGGTCCGCCGGCCGGGTTGTTGACAATGTAACGGTGCAGTCCCCTGCTCTTGGTGGCATGCGAGGTGAGATAAAGAAAACGGTTGCCCCGGTTGATGTTGAGCCATGTGGCCACCGGCCCGACACCATGGGTGGGATAAAGATCGGCGTTGCGCTTGAGCGAATGCTGCGTCCTCCAACGGGCTTCACCACGGGCCCCTTCCCCGAAAGTGACGCCCGGATTGAATTTTACCGCACGAAGATCGTGACGGTAGCCGCAACGCATATGGGTCAGTTCCCCGAAAACGTTCTGACGGACCATGTTGAGCACGGCCATCACATCCCTGCGGTAACACACATTCTCCAGGATCATGGTAGGAACCCCGGTCTCTTCATATGTGTCCACCAGATCCCAACACTCCTGCATTGTGGTGGCGGCCGAAACCTCGACACCGGCATACTTTCCGGCTTTCATGGAAGCTACGGCCATGGGGGTGTGCCAGTTCCAGGGTGTGGCGATCACCACACCGTCAACATCCTCCCGCTCCAGCAGCTTCAGGAATGCGTATTCCCCCTGATCATACACTTCCGGCTTGGGATAACCGGCCTTCTTCATCATGTTGAGAGAGAGACGGATCGCTTCAGGATCAATATCACATATGGCAGGGATGATTACATCATCCCTTTTCATGATATTACGCAAATGAGAACGGCCACGTCCTCCCACACCTATGAACGCAATGGAGACTTTCCCTTCCTCTTTTTTCTTGTTCTTGCTCAGTGAACGGGCATAGGTGAAATTCGGCACCATGGAGAGTGCGGCTCCGCTCAATACGCTCTTCTTCATGAAATCGCGCCTGCGGACACCTTTCTTCTTTTTCGCTTTCTCTTTTTCCATTTTCTTATGGCTTTATTTCGTATGCATACCCTCTTGAAAAACGTCGTAAATGTATAAGTTTTGTTCAAAACCTCAAAAGTTTTTCTGTATTATTGGTTCTAAATTAGGAGAACTGAGATAAATGCATTAATTTTGGATCAAATCTACAACAAACTGACATATAGATATATATGGAAAACAGAGATCAATTGCCCTTGAGGCAGTATGTGGAAGAAATGGGTAAATTATTTGATTTGATGGGGTTCAACCCCATGCAGGGGAGGATCATGGGCTATCTTTCGGCCGGCAGTGAGCCCGAAAAAACCTTTGACGAGATCGTTGCTTTTTTCGGGACCAGCAAAAGTACGGTGAGCAACTCTCTCAAATATCTCATCGACAACAAACTGGTCGATTACAGAACGATCAGCGGGAAAAGAAAACGCTACTTCTTCCTGACAGGAAATCTTCCGAAAGTTTATTCGGAAAAACAACTGGAGACGGTCCGTCTCCTGAAAGAGATGTCATACCGCACCCTGACCTTGCAGAACAATCTGACCTCGTCATTGAAAAAGATCATCCACGAGTGGATCGATTATGCCAACAACTTTGAAAATATGCTCCAAAAGATTCTTGAACGGAAAAACCATCAGACACCATGAAAAGATTCTTGACATTACCGGGCGTTCTTCTGTTCATTTCCCTTTTGTTCTCCTGTGATCATCGGTCTACGGCATTTTCCGGTGATGAACGTATGGAATGGTGGCATGATGCCCGTTTTGGGATGTTCATCCACTGGGGGCCGTATGCTGTGTTCGGTGGGGAATACAAAGGCCGGACCGCTCCGGGAGGAGCAGAATGGATCATGTACACAATGAAAATACCGAAAGAGGAGTATGAAGAGGCTGCTCGTCGGTTCAATCCCGTTGATTTTGACGCGCGGCGCTGGGTGCGGCTGGCCAAAGAGGCCGGGATGCGTTACATCATCATAACCGCCAAACACCACGATGGCTTTTGTATGTGGCACACACGTCTCTCTCTATACAACATCGTGGATTTCACTTCTTTCCATCGGGATGTGCTCAAAGAGCTGGCGGATGCATGTGAGGAAGAGGAAATGCCCCTGGGTTTCTATTATTCCATCATGGACTGGCACCATCCGTGGGCCCGGGGAGACAGTTTCCCAAGATACAGGGAGGAATACATGAAACCCCAACTGCGGGAGCTGCTCACCCGTTACGGCAAGGTGGCTGTCCTGTGGTTCGACGGTGAATGGATCCCCGAATGGACCGAGGAACAGGGGCGGGAACTTTACGATTTTGTGAGGGACCTGCAACCCGATATCATCGTCAACAACCGTGTGGGCAAAGGACGCCTCGGGATGCAGGGACTGAACAAAGGCAAAGGTTATGCAGGTGATTTCGGGACCCCCGAACAAGGCATCCCCGACCACGATCCGGGATACCCCTGGGAAACCTGCATGACAATGAACGGTTCCTGGGGATATAAGAAAAACGACCACAACTGGAAAAGCACGGACCAGCTCATCGGTTATCTGATCGACATCGTCTCAAAAGGCGGGAATTTCCTCCTGAACGTGGGGCCGGATGAAAAAGGAGTGATCCCCGCACCCAGCGCCGCGCGTCTGCGTGAAATGGGAGCCTGGATGAAGATCAATGGTGAAGCCGTCTACAACACTCGTTCGTTCCGGTATAGTGGAGAGGGTGACCATGTGCGTTTTACAATGTCAAAAGACAGTATTTTCGTGTATCCTCTGCTTACTGAATGGCCAGGTCGTGAACTTGTGCTGGAAAGTGTGGTCCCGGAGCAGGAGAGCAGGATCATGCTGTTGGGCTGGAAAGATCCTCTGCAGTGGGAGGAGACCCCATTGAAGGATCTTCGCATCCTTTTTCCGGAAGCTCTGCAAGACTCACTGGCGCGTCCCTGCCGGTATGCCTGGGCACTCAAGGTGAAAGGAAAAGCATTCCCGCTGGTGCCGGCACCCGCCGTCCGCACTCTTTCTGGTCATCGGGGTGACCGGATCCTTTTCGTCGACACCGTCACCGTGTGCATCGAAGGAGACAGTACAGCGGGGAAGATCCATTATACGCTTGACGATGGTGTGCCCGGCCCCGGTTCTCCCGTTTATGAAGCACCCATCCGTATAACTCATTCCTCGATCATGCGCGTGAAACAACTGAATGCTCAGGGTGTCAAAAAAAGTTTCACGGGGACGGTACATCTGCTGAATGCCCGTGAAGAACATCTCCCGGCCGTCAGGTACCGCTATTACGAAGGCGAATGGGATTCCCTGCCTGATTTCAAGCAGCTGAAGCCTCTCAGAGAAGGTTATGTGGAGAATGTCTCATTGCAGGCAGTGGCACCCCGGGCCGATCATTATGCCATTGTGTTCACGGGACTCCTCGAGATCCCCCGTGCCGGGAAATACCTGCTTTCGCTCTGGTCGGATGACGGGGCCCGTCTGTTCCTGGATGACAGCTTGGTGATCGATCATGACGGATTGCACGGGTTCACGGCCCGTGAGAAAGAGGTGTACCTGAAAAAGGGCATGCTGCCTTTTCGTTTGGAATATTTTGAGGCCACCGGGGGTAACGGGCTGAGGTGGACCCTGAAGGAACCGGGTGGAGAAAAGCTTGAGGCTGACCGCTATTTTGAAAAATTGTGATAATTTCGAACGTTCATTACAAAAAAAAAGCAGAAACATGGAAGAGATCAAAGGGACCAAAAGGCTGCAGGGCAGCCTGCCCAAGATAGGGATCCGCCCCGTCATCGACGGACGACGCAAAGGCGTACGTGAGTCATTGGAGAACCAGACGATGGGGATGGCGCGTCGTGCGGCAGAGTTCTTGCGCCAGAACCTCCGGCATCCCAATGGTATGCCGGTGGAAGTGATCATAGCGGATACGACCATCGGAGGAGTGGCAGAAGCAGTGCGCTGCGATGAAAAGTTTGAAAGAGAAGGGGTGGGGGTGAGCCTTACCGTTACCCCATGCTGGTGCTACGGGACAGAGGTGATGGATACCCATCCCCTGCGACCCAAAGCCATCTGGGGCTTCAACGGGACGGAACGCCCCGGTGCCGTCTATCTTGCTGCCGCTCAAGCGGGTTATAACCAGAAGGGACTGCCGGCATTCAGTATCTACGGCCGTGACGTGCAGGATGCCGACGACGAGACCATCCCCGAAGATGTCAGGGAAAAACTGCTGCGTTTTGCCAAGGCAGGACTCGCCGTGGCTGAGATGAGAAACAAATCCTACCTCTCCATCGGAGGGATGTCCATGGGCATCGTCGGCTCCGTGGTCGACCAGGAGTTCCTGCTCGACTACCTCGGCATGCGCACCGAAGTGGTCGACATGGTCGAACTGGTACGCAGGATGGAAGAAGGGATCTACGACAAGGAAGAGTTCGAGCGTGCCATGAAATGGGTGAAAAAATATTGTAAGGAAGGAGAGGACGTCAACCCTCCCGAATTGCGGCGCGATAGAAAACGCAAAGACTGGGAATGGGAAGTGGTGGTCAAGATGACCCTCATCGCCCGCGACCTGATGGTGGGTAATCCTCGTCTGGCAGAGATGGGGTTCGAGGAGGAGGCCATGGGTCACAATGCCATTGCTGCTGGTTTCCAGGGGCAGCGACAGTGGACCGATCATTTTCCCAACGGCGACTTCATGGAAGCCATCCTGAACTCGTCGTTCGACTGGAACGGCATCCGCGAACCTTTCATTATGGCTACCGAGAACGACAGTCTCAATGGTATCTCCATGTTGTTTGGTCATCTTCTGACCAATACGGCTCAGATCTTTTCTGATGTGCGTACCTACTGGAGCCCGGAAGCCGTGAAACGGGTGACAGGCAAGGAGCTGAGAGGAAGGGCCGCCCATGGCATCATCCATCTTATCAACTCCGGTTCGACCACGCTCGATGCTACGGGCCAGATGAAGGACGAGCATGGGAATTCTGTGATGAAGCCTTTCTGGGAAGTGACCCGGGAGGATGTGGAAAGATGTCTGGCCAACACCCACTGGCCGCCGGCCGCCTATGAGTATTTCCGCGGCGGCGGATTCTCTTCGCAGTTCCTGACCCAGGGTGAGATGCCCGTGACGATGTCGCGGATCAATATCGTCAAGGGATTAGGCCCTGTTCTGCAGATCGCCGAAGGGTATACGGTGGACCTGGACCCTGAGGTACATCGCATCCTTGACCAAAGGACCAATCCCACCTGGCCGACCACCTGGTTCGTACCCAAACTGACTGGACAGGGGGCGTTCCGTGATGTCTATACCGTTATGGCCAACTGGGGAGCCAATCACGGAGCGATCAGTTACGGCCATATTGGCGACAAACTGATCACACTGGCATCGATGCTGCGTATCCCCGTGAACATGCACAACGTAGAGCCAGAGCGCATCTATCGTCCGGCAGCCTGGTCGATGTTCGGTACCGCCGATGTAGAAGGCGCCGATTTCAGGGCCTGCAAAACCTATGGCCCGTTGTACAGGTAATGTTGGTTTGAATGATGATGAAAAAGGCCGGGATCCCGGCCTTTTTCATTTCTCATCAGGAACCTTCGAAGATCTCAAGATAACGCTCATAGAGCGATTCATAAAGTTTCCGGTCTTTCTCTGTAGGAGAATAGTCTTCGGTCTCATACTGAACATTTGCGCGTGCTTGTTCCGGGGATGCATAGAGACCTGTGCCGGCCAGGGCAAAAAGGGCCGCACCGAGAACGGTGGTTTCTTTCTGTTTGACCACTTTGACAGGGATACCCAGAATGTCGGCCCTCAGCTGATTCCACAGCCTGTTCTTGGCTCCTCCACCCACCAGCAAAAGCTGACGCGACTGAAAACCCCCTGCATCCTCCAGGATGTTCAGACTGTGTTTGGTCTTGCATACGAGTGATTCCAAGGCTGCACGGTAGATGGCTGCCCGGGGAGTGTCCATCGTAAGTCCCGTGATCGAACCGCCGCCGGAACCGTAAAAAGAGGGATCGATCCGGACACCTTTACTGCCTGCCTCTATCTGTCGTGCCTCATCGATCATGATCTCATAAATATCTTTCCGGTCTTTTTCGGGAAGATAGAAATTCCTGCGTATCCATTCGAGCATACCGGAGGCGATCCACTGAATGCCCGTATTCACCAGTCCCGGCAGTACGTCCAGTTCGTGGGTGACACCCTTTTGCAGAAGTTCAGGACCGGGCTGGGCCCGGGAAGTGCGAACCATCAGGATCTCCCACGTTCCGGAGCTGAGCACCGGCTCATTCTCTTCGGCACCTGAACCAAAAATGGCAAACTGGGTGTCATGGCCTGCCACCACCACGGGAATGCCCTCCGGTAGTCCCAGTTCTGATGCTTTGCGGCCTTTCACGGTCCCGATCACATTTCCCGGTTCGGTAGGAACGGGGAAAAGACGTTCTGAAAGACCTATACGGTTGAGAATGGTCTTCGAAAAACTGCGTTTCCGGAGATCGGTAAGCATAGACGTACCGGCCATCGTCATGTCGGTTACCATCTCGCCTGTCAGGAAATAAAGAAAAATGGATGGTATGAAAAGAAAAGCTTCCATCCGGTCCACAACCTCCGGTTCGTTCTCACGAAGCCAGATCAGTTTGTTGATGGTGTTGAAGGCATAGGGTTGTAACCCGGTGATACGATAAAGTTCGTTCAGTTCGATGTATTTCCCAATGTTCTCCATGACCGGAACGGTACGGGGACATTGCCATGAGATCACCGGATAGATCATTCTGCCTTCCCCGTCGAAAGGTGCTCCGTCCACACCAAAGGTGGTGACGGTTATGGCTGCAATCTCACTTCCGTCAATCTTTTCCAATACTTCACGGGTAGTGTGGGAGAATTTTCTCCAGATCTCTTCCACATCCCAAATACGGAAGGAAGGGTTCACAGGATCGGGACGCGTGTTGTTGGAAAGAGAGGAGACCGCAACGATGCTTCCTCGATCGTTCACGGCAATGGTGCGTATGTTCGTAGCTCCGCAATCCAGGACTAGGACGGTTTTTTCTGCCATAAACAAAAAATTCATTTACTTCGTCCGTAAAAATAACAAATCCGTCATAAAATCGGTTTAGATAGATACTTCACTTGAGAAATAGTTGTTAAATTTAGTGGGTTTTTGTAGCGTGAACATTTAAAGGAGTAAGATGTTGAAAGAAAAAGGTTTTGATCAGGAGAAGGTACTGAAAACGCTGCTGGAGATCTCCAATGCGACGGTTTTTACGAAGGATCTGAGGGAGCTGACCGCTTTTGTGCGGGAACAGTTGGGGAAACTGATGGATACGACGAACTTCTACATTGCCTTGTACCATCCCGAAGATGAAACATTCACGATGCCGTTCTTCAGTGACATGAAGGACCATTTCGAGCGTGTACCTGCTGCCGGGACACTTTCCTATTATGTCGTCAAGACCAAAAAGGCTTTGCTGGTCAGGGAGAAAGAATTCAGGGAGCTGGTCAAGAGGGGAGAGGTGGAGCTAGTTGGTAGCGACTCCAAGGTCTGGGTAGGGGCTCCTTTGCGTGTTCAGGACCGGATCATCGGCATGGTGGGTGTACAAAGCTATACCGACGAAAATACCTATACCGAGGCGGATAAGAACATCCTCGAACTGGTATCCTACCAGATCGGACTTGCCATTGAAAAGATACAAAGGGAAGAGGAATTACGTATCGAAAAAACTTATTTCGAACAACTTTTCCAGAACATCCCCGAAGCTACGGTCATCCAGGAATACCCCGGGATCATCACTGATGCGAACGTGGCATTCAACCGTCTATTCGGTTTTAAGGAGGGTGAGGCCATCGGGAAAAAGCTCGATGATCTGATCGTCCCGGAAGAATACCTGGAAGATGCACGTTCTTACACCGAACGCTCCTTTCAGGGAGAGATGATCGAAACAGAAACGGTGAGAAAGAAAAAAAGCGGGGAAAAGATCCATGTATCCCTCGTGATCACTCCCTTCCGGATATCTCACGACAAAACGATCATCTATGCGCTGTACAGGGATATAGGAAAATGGAAAGAAGTGGAACGCAACCTGAGGGCTGCCAAAGAAAAAGCAGAGGAGGCCGACAGGATGAAGACGGCTTTCCTGACCAACATGTCCCATGAGATACGTACTCCCATGAACGCCATCCTGGGGTTTGCGCAGCTTCTGTCCATGGAGGAACTAACACCGGAGCAGAAGAAAGAATATGTCAACATCATCAAGAACAGCGGGGACAGCCTTCTGAGGCTCATTGACGACATCCTGGACCTGGCCCGTCTGGAGGCCGGCCAGATCAACATTCGCGAGGAGTACGTGAACATCGATGAGATGATGGATTCTCTGGAGACCACTTTCTCGGAACTTGTCGTAAGCCATCATCGGGCAGAATCGGTGGAACTGCGGCGCAGCGGACCGGACCAGCGGCTCCCCTTCAAGGTGAAGACCGATCCGCTTCGTTTGCGACAGATCCTCAACAACCTTATCAGCAATGCTATCAAGTTCACCCATGAAGGTTATGTGGAGTTCGGTTATCAGATCACTCCCAATCGGAAAGAGATCCTGTTCTATGTCAAGGATACCGGCATAGGTATTCCCGAAGACAAGAAAGAAGTGATCTTTGAACGTTTTCGGCAGGTGGACAATTCCAAAACGCGAGTCTATCCTGGAACCGGCCTGGGACTGGCTATTTCAAAACGTCTTACGGAACTTTTGGGAGGCAGGATCTGGGTGATCTCGGAGGAAGGCAAAGGTTCCCAGTTCTTTTTTACCATTCCCCTGAAAAGTCTTGAAAATGACATCAGTGTAGGCCTTCGTCTCTCCGGCGGTGCGAGCATCACGTTCCGCGAAAGTACCCTGGGCAAAAGCATTCTCATTGCCGAGGATGATGAGTTCAACTACAAATATCTTCAGGAAGTACTGGAGAAAGCAGGATTCCAGGTATATCATGCGGGCAATGGAAAAGAAGTGGTCCATTTCCTTGAACAGCATCAGGGACGATCCGTGGACCTGGTGTTGATGGATATTGAGATGCCCGTAATGAACGGCTACGAGGCTACCCTCTTAATCAAAAAGAAATTTTCCGAGATACCGGTGATCGCACAAACCGCTTATGCTTCGCCGGAGGAAGAGAGAAAATGCCTGAAAGCAGGCTGTGATGCCTATCTTGCCAAGCCTTTGCAGGTGGATAAACTCCTCAGGGAGATCAAAAAATTCCTCTGATGGTTGACCCCCCGGACAGGGTACCGGTCGCTCTTCTGGACCAATTGCCCGTTTTTCTGGTAGCTGTCGACTACACCGGCACAGTTACCTATATGTCCCGGTACATGCGTGAACAAATTCGGGACGCGGAAGAGGTAGGGGATCAGAAATATGTTGCAAAGGCCACCGGAACAGGAGAAGCAGGATGGGAGAGACTCCTTAACGAAATAAGGACGGGTGAGAAAGTTGCATGGACCAGCCGGCCCTGGTCGCAGAAGATTGCTCCCGGGAAGATCTTCTGGAAGGTCGTCCATAGAAACAAGAAAGGGGTCTGGCTTGCTGGAACCCCGCTGGAAGGCGAAGAGAAAGGCCGTGATTTTTTTCGTATCGCTTTCGAAGCTTCGCTTGTTGGAGTGGCCATTATCGACAGGAAAGGGGATATCCTTCTGGCCAACCGAAAAGCACTGGAGATCTTTCATCTGCCTCCTGATCAGGGAACCAAGGGGCTTAACATGTATGATCTGATGACCCCTGAGACCCGTCGTTCGGTCGATCTTGAAGGACGGTTCACAAGGGAAGGCTCTTTGCTCAACAAAATATATGAGATGAGGAGACCTGATGGGAGCCGTTTTTACCTCGAGGCCTCCACGGCTGCCGTATTTGACAGGGAAGAGGAGAAGCCCGCGTATGTGGTCTCAACTTTCCGTGATATTACGGAAGAACTGCGAAGAAAAAAGGAGCTGGAAGAGGCTTTGAAGAAAGCGGAGGAATCGGACCGTCTCAAAACGGCTTTTCTTACCAATATGTCCCATGAGATCCGGACCCCCTTGAACGCTATTGTCGGATTCTCGGGTATGCTTGCTGATCCACGTGTTCCCTATGACCGCAAGAAGGAATACCTGCACTACATTGAGCAAAGCAGTGAATCTCTTCTGCATCTGATCAATGACATTCTTGACATCTCCAAGATCGAGGCCGGACAGATTATGATCAACCGGGAGAAATTTTCCCTGGCAGCCTTCCTGAAAGAGATAGAGGCCGTGGCCCGTGAACAACAGCACAAGTTCGGAAAGAAGCACCTCATGCTGAATTTTTTACGGGCAGGATGTGAAGCGGATCCATGGCTGGAGGGGGACCCTCACCGTATCCGTCAGGTGCTGGTCAATCTTGTCAGCAATGCATTGAAGTTCACTGAAGAAGGATACGTGAACGTTTCTTGCGGAATATCTGGGAAAAAGGTTGTCTTTAGGGTCGAAGACACCGGTCCCGGTATCCCGTTGGAAGAACAAACGACCATATTTGAACGTTTCAGACAGGTGGACAATTCCATCACTCGCAGATACGGAGGTGCCGGTTTGGGACTTGCCATCACGCGCAGCCTTGTGGAACAGATGGAAGGAACGCTGAGGCTTGAATCCACACTCGGACAAGGAACCAGATTCACGGTTTCCTTTCCGGGTGTTTTTTACAGGAAAGAGTTCTCCGGAACAGGGAAGGATACGGGCAAAGTAAGCGGGAAACGGCCCGACTGGCATGGATATACCATCCTGGTCGCGGAAGACGAACCCACCAATTATGATCTTCTGAAAGCCCTCCTGGAGCCTACCGGCGTGCTTCTCAGGCATGCCTGGACAGGCAGTCAGGCTGTTGACATGGCTTTGGCTCATCGACCTGACCTGTTGCTGATGGATCTACGCATGCCGGAAATGGATGGCATCCGTGCCTTGCGTGAGATCAGGACCCATCTGCCCCATATTCCAGCCATCGCTCAGACAGCATTTGCCATGGCCAACGAAAGGAAGCACTGTCTTGAAAGTGGTTTCGATGATTACCTGGCCAAGCCCATACAGGCCTCCCTCTTACTGGAGAAGATCGGGAACCTTTTGAGGGAAAAAGAAAAAGGAGCAGACCTGTAAGCCGGATTCTGTAGCCTTGCATGTTTCTTCCCGAGAGTTTGCAAGGCTTCCTGTCATTTATCTGGGACACATGTCACCATGTGCCTCAAGCGACCTACCCCCCGGCATCGGGCGAGCAACCCTCAAACGCCGGTATACATGGTCTTTCAACCCGCAAGCCGGACGGCTGCCCGGGTCACCCCGGACACCGGTGAGCTCTTACCTCACCTTTTCACCCTTACCCCGCATCGCGGGGCGGTCATTTTCTGTTCCGGTACTATGCCCTCACGGACATCTTCCCGTTAGGAAGTGCGGTGCTCTCTGTTGTCCGGACTTTCCTCCGTCCCGAAGGACGGCGACAGGACGGTCTGCTCCGCCGTAAATATCCACAAAAACCGTGCTAATCCATTACCTGTGACAAAATCCATCGATCCTGGACAGGGTCAAAGATCCCCTCTTATCTCCCGAATCGTGAAAAGAAGTTCTTTGACCTTTTCTTCCAGAAGAGCAAAATCTTTCTGTGCGATGAGCTTTTGGGTGAAAAGGGCTGAACCCATTCCTACCGCTGCGACCCCTGCATCAAACCACTCCTGAAGGCTCTTCTTGTCGGTGGAGACTCCCCCGGTAGGAAGCAGACTGCTCCAAGGCATCGGCCCAAGGATGTTCCGGACGAAGGCAGGCCCTCCGACCGACTGACCTGGAAAGATCTTTACATATTCCGCTCCCAGATCGTGAGCCTGCTGGATCTCCGTGGCGCTCCCGCAACCGGGTATCCACAACACCTTGCGGCGGTTGCATACTCTTGCAGTCTCCGCGTCAAGGGTGGGTGAGACCACGAAAGATGCTCCCAGCTGCATGTAAAGCACCGCCGTGGGAGCGTCCGGCACCGAACCTGCCCCAAGAACCAGATCAGGAAAATTGGCACGGCAAAAACGTCCCACCTCGGTGAATACCTCGTGTGCCAGATCACCCCGATTGGTGAACTCAAACACCCGTATCCCCCCCTCGTAACAGGCTTGAAGCACCTCTTTCACGATCGAGGCATCCGGATGGTAAAACACCGGAACAACCCCCGTGTCCCGGATCTTTAAGATCACATCTGTCCTGCTGTGTGTTGCCATTTTATATCACATTGGTTGCTGAATCATTCAAGCCTGTCAGGAAAAGAATTGTTCCGATATATACTTATATTCTTCTGATGATAAGTAAGTAAGATTTCCTTCTTCCCCGTACTTTCATCGTCGTTGACATTGTTCTCTGCAAATATACACAAACGTTTGTGTTAATGGAAAAATTCTTAATTTTGTCATGGTCATGAAAGAGCGACGAAAGACGGTCCGGCAGATCACGATCAAGGATCTGGCTGCTATTCTGCACACAACGCCATCCACGGTATCACGGGCGTTGCGTGATGAGGAAGGGGTAGGGGAAGTGATGCGGAACCGTGTGAAAGAACTGGCCCGCAAGATGAATTACCGTCCCAATGCCGTGGCAGCCGGATTGCGTAAAGGAAACAGTCATACCGTCGGCGTGATCGTCCCGCGGATCAACAGGGATTTCTTTTCGGGAGTCATCGCCGGCATTGAGGAGATCGCCTACGAAGCCCAGTACAACGTGATCATCTGCCAGACCCATGACAGCCTCAAAAAAGAAGAACAACATCTGGATACCCTTTTGAGAGCCAGGGTGGATGGCATACTGGTGTCGATAGGACTTGAGACCAAACATTTCGATCATTTCGAGAAAGTGCTGCAGGCCGGAATACCCCTTATCTTTTTCGATCGCGTTCCGGAAGAGATGAGTGTGAACCGTATCCGTGTTGATGACCGTGCCGGTGCCCGGGAGGTGGTCCAGCATATGATCGACATGGGATACAGGAACATTCTGCATTTTGCCGGTCCCGACTATCTTGCGCTTTACCATGACCGCAAGGAAGGATACCTGGAAGCTCTGGAAAAGAACGGCATCCCCGTAAGGGAAGAACTGATCATACCCAACAGCCTGACTTTCGAAGAAGGCCAAAAAGCCATGGAAAATGTGCTGAAGCAAGGCCTCAGGGCTGATGCCCTGTTTTCGGCCAGCGATTATTCGGCCCTGGGGGCTCTCCTGTTGCTCCAGGAAAAGGGAATACGTATCCCGGAAGAGTTCGGAGTCGCCGGTTTCAGCAACGAAAAGTTCACGTCCTATGTCAGACCATCACTGACCACCGTCGACCAGCAAAGCAAGGTCATGGGAAAACATTGCATGGAACTTTTTCTCCGGGAAGTGAATGAGAACAATGGATCTTTCAGTAAAATCATGCTCAGACCGGAAGTGTTGTTAAGGGATTCGACCCGGCGAAGATGATGAAACCGACAAGCCTGTCAACCAATAAAATTTCAGCCATATGAAGACCAACTATGAAATACGTTATGCGACCCATCCGGAAGATGCAAGGTCCTATGATACGGAACGGCTCCGGAAGGAATATCTGGCCGACCGCCTTATGAGGGGCGACGAGATCAACATGATCTATACGTATTACGACCGCTACATTGTGGGTGGAGCTGTGCCCGTTCGGGGAGAACTGCAGCTTGAAAGCTTGGATATCCTCAAGGCCGCTTTTTTTCTGGAAAGGCGTGAACTGGGGATCGTCAACGTAGGAGGGAAAGGTGTTGTCATTACCGACGGTAAGCAACATGAACTGGGATACAAAGACGCCTTGTATGTAGGACGAGGAGTGAAAGAGGTGATCTTCCGAAGCGATGACCCGGCCGAACCTGCCCGTTTCTATTTCAATTCGGCGCCTGCCCATCGCTCGTATCCTGTACGGCGTGTGACACTTGCAGATGCCGAAGTGATGCATCTGGGGGATGCTGCCTCCTCCAATGAACGTGATATATACAAACTGCTGGTCCATGGTGTGGTGGAAACCTGTCAATTGCAGATGGGGATGACGGAGCTGAAAAAAGGCAGTGTCTGGAACACCATGCCGGCCCATGTCCACGCACGAAGAATGGAAGTCTATTTCTATTTTGAAGTTCCCGACGATCAGGCAATATGCCATTTCATGGGCGAACCCCATGAGACGAGGCACATCTGGTTGCGGAATGAACAGGCTGTCATCTCTCCGCCGTGGTCGATCCATTCCGCTGCAGGCACCTCTAACTACATTTTCATCTGGGGCATGGCAGGGGAAAACCTGGATTATGGCGATATGGACTTTTACGGACCCACAGAACTCAAATAACCGACATATCATGGGACTGGAACTTTTTGATCTGACAGGCAAGACTGCCCTGGTGACGGGCGGCACACACGGTCTTGGCATGGCCGTGGCCACTGCTTTGGCAGAAGCAGGCGCAAAACTGGTGATCAACGGCCATACACCGGAGCGTCTGAAAAAGGCCGTGGAGACATACCGGCAAAAAGGTTTTGACGTGGCTTCCTATCTTTTTGACGTTACCCGGGAAAAGCAGGTGACCGATGCCCTGGAGAGGATCGAAAAGGAGGTGGCACCGGTCGATATCCTGGTGAACAACGCGGCCATCATCAAACGTGTGCCGATGCTGGAAATGGAGGTCGACGACTTCCGCCAGGTACTGGAAGTTGACCTCGTGGGGCCCTTCATCATGGCCAAGCATGTGGCCAAAAGCATGATACGCAGGGGAAAAGGAGGAAAGATCATCAACATGTGTTCAATGATGAGCGAGGTTTCCCGCAATACCGTCAGTGCCTATGCCGCAGCCAAGGGCGGATTGAAGATGCTTACCAAAGAGATGGCTGACGAATGGGCCAAATACAACATCCAGGCCAACGCCATCGGACCCGGCTACTTTGCTACCGAACAGACTGCCCCGATCAGGGAAGGCGGACATCCTTTCAATGAGTTCATTATCAAACGTACCCCCGCACGCCGGTGGGGTAAACCCGAAGAACTTGCAGGTGCTGCGATCTTCCTTGCCTCCAAAGCTTCTGATTTCGTGAATGGTCATATCCTTTATGTCGACGGAGGTATCTTGGCCACACTGGGAAGCCATGCCGGAGAAGAATGATAAACCCCTAAACTGACAGTCATGAAAAACATCAGACCGTTCGTCCTGAACTTGTTCCTTTTCTTCACGCTTCTGTTCACGGCCTGCAACGGAAAGAAAACGGTCGTGATCACACTGAAGAATCCTGTCGATATTGACCGGCCCGATGAAGCGATCGTATTACAGCGTTCCTTCCTGGATTCTCTGACAGGAAGTATTCCCGAAGGGAAGGTGCCCTGTCTGATCGATGAAAAAGGCAAGATCATACCTTCACAGACCGATGACCTGGACCGTGACGGGAAATGGGATGAACTTTTTACCCTGCTTGATTTTTCTCCGCGTGGTGAGCGAAAACTGGAGATCACATTTGTGTCTCCCGAGAAGCTTCCCGATTTCTCCCCGCGGGCCAACATACGTTTTGCCAACTATCCGGAACACAGGGAGCTGGATCATGCGGACAGATTACGGACCACCGACTCTCCCAGTACCCAGAAAGCGTTTCAAATGGAGGGACCTGCCTGGGAAAATGACAAAGTGGCTTTTCGTAACTATTACGATGCCCGCAATGGTATCGACATTTTCGGAAAGAGGGTTTCGAGAATGGTTCTGGACAGTGTCGGCCTGATACCTCATTCTTATCATGTACTGAAAGATTGGGGCATGGACATCCTCAAGGTGGGCAATTCACTGGGTGCCGGTGCCATCGCCCTGATGGTCAATGACTCTGTCTTTCGTGTCGATCTTCCCGAAAAAGGAACCTTCGAGCGTGTGGCCGATGGTCCGCTGCGTGTGATCTTCCGATTGGGATATTATGGCTGGCATGCGGGAGGTCATACCTATGACATCCTCGATGAGATCAGCATCTGGGGGGGCACCAATTTCTATAAGGCCCGTGTGAGCGTGAAAGGAGTGACAGGAAATGAATCGCTTATCACGGGGATCGTCCGTCACTGCGATTCCCTTCACATCGACCAGCCGAATGATAAATACATCTTTTTCTCTACTCACTGCAACCAGGCTTATGAGGGGGAAAAACTGGGAATGGCCATTCTTGTGAAAGCGGAAGACTTCATCACGACCATTCAGGCACCCACGTCGGGAGAAGGGATCGTGAACACATATATGATTGACCTGAAACTCCACGAAGATCATCCTACAGAATATCTATTTTACTCCGGATGGGAAAAACAGGATCCCCGTTTCGCGGAAGCCGGATATTTCCACAGCCTTATCACCCGGGATGCTCAGCGTCTGGCCCATCCGATCATGATCAGGTGAATCTCAGGAACGACTGGCACTCTCAGTGGCGGGTGGAAAAGGGGGAGTGCGCATCTTGATGCCCTGTTCAACGGTTCTTTTTTCTTTGGCGATGCGTTCGGGGTTCCAGCCAAACCTTCGGGCGAACAAAGCGAGAAGTGATGGCAGTTCCTTTTTTACGTTGGGAAGGTCAAAAAGCATCCGCCCGCTGCGTCGTTCCAGGAAATCAAGAGGATGGAACGTCATTTCTTTATCGATGGCATGTTCTGCTTCTGCCAGAATGAGCGACTGATCCTCCTCTTTTGCCCTGCTGAGGATATGCTGTGCATCCCGGCCGTATTTCATCACCATCTCGTCCGCTTCTCTGGCCGATATCCCGGGATAAAGGTGTACCATTTCCTCTCTGAAGGCGGTGATCTCGTCGAGGTCCCGGAACGGATCATCGGTGAGCGGGATATGTTTTGTGCGGCAGCGTACTTTCCTGCCTTCCCTGCGCAGGATCCTGTCCACCACCTTTTCAGCCATCCTGCGGTAACCGGTGAGCTTGCCCCCGGCCATGGAGATCAGGCCGGTAGGGGAAATGAAGATCTCATCCTTTCTTGAGATCTCTGAAGCTGATTTGCCTTCCTGATAGATGAGCGGCCTGAGACCCGCCCAGGAAGACAACACGTCTGTCACGCCCAGATCCACCCTGGGAAACAAATGCCGGATCCCGTCAAGCAGATAGGTCACATCCTCATGTGTCACGGGCGGATCATGCTTGTCACCCGTATAGGGTGTGTCGGTGGTGCCGGCATAGACGATACCGTGGCGGGGAAGGAGGAACATCATCCTTCCGTCGGGAAGATCAAAGTATATTGGATGGTTGAGAGGGAGTTTTTCCCTGTCAAAGACCAAATGGACCCCTTTGGTGATGAAGAGGTGTTTGCCGGTGAGGGAGTGATCCATTTCACGTACCTCGTCCACCCAGGGGCCTGCCGCATTGACCACATGTTTGGCCTGCACCGTGAAGCGCTCCTCCGACAAGCCGTCCTGAGCCTCTACACCGTTCACCTTGTTCTGTTTGTCGTAGGTAAGACGTGTGACTTCCGTGTAATTCAGACACCATGCACCATGACGCATGGCCGTCTTGATGACCTCCAGCGTCAGGCGTGCGTCATCGGTCATATATTCGGCGTAGTAGCCGCCGCCTTTCACACGTTCACGGGGCAGCAACGGTACCTTTTGCAGGGTCTCTTCCCTGCTGAGCATCCTTTTTCTGTCCTCTTTCCGGACACCTGCCAGCAGGTCGTAAAGGGTGAGTCCCAGGGCGATCATGGTGCGGCCCATACTGCCTCCCCGGAGAATAGGCAGAAGCATCTTCTCGGGGATCACCAGATGAGGGGCAAGGCCATGGACGATGGCTCTTTCGCGGCCGGTTTCTGCAACTACATGGAACTGCATCTGCCTGAGGTAACGCAGCCCGCCGTGTATCAGCTTGGTGGAACGGCTGCTGGTGCCCGAAGCGAAGTCCTTTTTTTCCAGGAGTAGCGTTTTTTGACCGCGGGAGGCAGCATCGAGGGCAATGCCCGCTCCCGTGATCCCTCCACCGATGATCACAACATCGAACCTCTCGGGAGTGGATACAAGATGATCCCGCATCTGCTGTCGCAGGAAAACCGTATCCTGTGCCGGTGATGACTTCCTGTTCATGCTTTCTCCTCCAGCCAGCCCAGGGTCCTTTCCACAGCCTTTTTCCAGCCTTTCAGCAGGGTGTTGCGTTTCTCCTCGGTGATATCCGGGATGAAGATGCGATCGATCTTTCTGTTTTGAAGGATCTCTTCCTTTTTCCAGAGCCCTCTTTCGATCCCAGCCATATAAGCTGCGCCGAGTGCGGTGGACTCGGTGACCAGCGGACGTTCCACGGGGATGTTCAGGATATCTGCCTGGAACTGCATCAGGAAATCGTTGGCCACGGCCCCGCCGTCCACCTTCAGGGAGGTGAGGGTGAGTCCCGCATCTTTTTTCATCACTTCGAGCAGGTCCCTCGACTGATAAGCAAGCGACTGCAGGGTGGCCTTGATGATATGGGCCTTTCCCGTGTCGCGGGTGAGGCCGAAGATGGCTCCACGTGCGTACATATCCCAGTAAGGAGCACCCAGACCGGCAAAGGCGGGTACCACATACACTCCATCCCCTTCCGCCTGGGCTGCGAAATATTCCGTGTCGGAGGCTTTGTCGATGATGCCCAGAGCATCCCGCAGCCACTGGATGGCCGCTCCCGCAATGAAGACACTGCCTTCCAGCGCATAATGGACTTCGTCGTCCAACCCCCAGGCAATGGTGGTCAACAGCCCGTGGGAAGACCAGCGGGGCTCCCTGCCTGTGTTCAGCAGCATGAAACAACCTGTCCCGTAAGTGTTCTTCACCTCACCAGCTTCGAAACAGGCCTGACCGAAAAGCGCTGCCTGCTGGTCACCTATCACTCCGCTTACGGGAATAATGCTGCCCTCGTATTCCATATCACCATAATGCCATGAAGAAGGATGCACTTCGGGAAGAAGAGAAGAGGGGATGTCGAAAAGGGCGAGAAGTTCCTCATCCCATCTTCTTTCACGGATGTTGAAAAGCATGGTGCGTGAGGCATTGGAAAGATCGGTGGCGTGGACCTTCCCACCCGTCATTTTCCATACCAGCCAGCTGTCCACCGTCCCTGCAGCCAATTCACCCCGACGGGCTTTCTCCCTTGCTCCGGGCACATGGTCGAGGATCCAGGCGATCTTGGTGGCTGAAAAATATGCGTCCACAACCAGCCCCGTGCGTTCGCGGATCATTTCACCATGTCCTTCTTTTTTCAGACGCTCACACCGATCAGCCGTTCGTTTGTCCTGCCAGACGATGGCGTTCATGAGAGGCCTGCCGGTGAACCGGTCCCATACCACCGTGGTCTCACGCTGATTGGTGATGCCGATGGCCAGTACGTCTTCGGGTGCGACCCTGTTGCGGCGTAACAGATCACGGAAAACAGCCATCTGACTGTTCCAGATCTCTTCAGGATCATGTTCCACCCACCCCGGCTCGGGAAAAATTTGCCTGAATTCCTGCTGACTGATATCCACCAGCTGACCCTCACGATCGAAAAGGACCGCTCGTGAACTGGTCGTACCCTGATCAAAGGCTGCTATGTATTTCATAGGTTCTTTCTGTAAGTTATGGTGCAACAAGATAAAGAAAATCAGAATGAAATCGGAGAAAATGAACATATGAAAAAGGGAGATTCGTTCCTTGTCGGAATGAGCCGGGTAGAATGGCACATTCCCCGGCTTCCTCCGGAGGAATATATTGGAGGATGGTTCCTAAATGCAGGATTTTGCGTTTATTTGGAAAATAATAATTTCGTAATTTTGGCGCTATTGAAAAGTTGCCTCTTTAATGCGTAATAAAAACCTGGTGTGATGGATGATGAAATGAAAGAACGAGAGCAAAAGGAGAACGAAAACCGGGAAGCAGGGACACTTCGTCCCGGTGAAGAGGAAAAAGTACGCAGGGAGGATAGCGACCAGGAGAGAACAGGTTCTCCTGAAGAGGAAACTGCTTTGCAGGAAGAGCAGGACAGCGAAAGTGACAGGGAGCTCACGGTGGCACAGGGAGATGGTGTGGACGGTCATTCTGTCGGGAACCAAAACAGGGATCTTTCGAACAACGAAGATCATGACAGCATTAGGGAAAAAGAGGTTGATGTTGTAACTGAAGATGTTGCAAATGTTGCAGAAACCTCAGGGGAAGATCCTCATGAGAAGGAACAGGTTGATGAGAAGGAAGAGCCGGTAAGGGAAAGCAGCAAGGAGCTTGCAGGGAACAAGGCGCAGATGGAAGAAGAAGAAAAAGAGCTCCCGGATCAAGAGGAGGAAAAAAAAGAAAAAGAAGAGATCACGGTCGAAGAAGTGGATTATTCCACATTTTCGCTCGATGATCTGGTTGACCGGCTGGCACTCCTGCTGGAAAAAAGACCCGTGAACGAGATCCGTAATGATGTCGAAAGGATCAAGGTGGTCTTCTATAAGAAACTCAACCAGGAGAAAGAGGAAAAAAAGAACCGTTTTCTTGAAGAAGGCGGCGATCCCACGGATTTCACCCCCCCTCACGATGTCCGTGAGGAAAGGATGATCGACCTTCTGAAAGCTTACCGCTACAGGAAGGCCCAGTATAACAAGGAACTGGAAGAGCAAAAGCTTCGCAACCTGGAAGAAAAAAAACAGGTGATCGAAGAACTGAAAGAACTGGTCACCCGCAACGAATCGTTGGGGAAGACCTTCCAGGAATTCCGTGATCTCCAGAAAAAATGGCGGAACATTGGTCCGGTACCCCAACAATATACCAATGAATTGTGGGAGAGTTACCACTATCATGTGGAGAAGTTCTACGATTACATTCGCATCAATAAGGAGCTTCGGGATCTGGACCTGAAGAAGAACAAGGAAGCCAAGCTGCGTCTGTGTGAACAGGCAGAACAGCTGCTCCTGGAACCGGATATTGTCACGGCTTTCAAGACCCTTCAGAAATACCATGAGCAGTGGCGGGAAATAGGTCCTGTCCCCAAAGAACACAAAGCCGAGCTGTGGGAGCGTTTCAAGGAGGCCACCCGCAAGATCAACAAAAAGTACCAGGCCTATTTCCAGGAGATCAAGGAAATCCAGAAGAAAAACCTTGAACAGAAAACTCTTCTGGCTGAAAAGGCTGAGGAAATAGCCGCCATGGAACTGAAGTCCCCCAGGGAATGGGAAGAAAAAACAGAGCAAATAAGAGAACTTCAGAAAGTATGGCGGACCATTGGTTTTGCTCCCAGAAAATACAACAACGCCATCTATGAACGTTTCCGCAAGGCCTGTGATCTTTTTTTCAGCAGGAAACGGGAATTTTTTGCTGCCAACAAGGAGCTGCAGATGACCAATCTCCAGCTGAAAACCGATCTGTGTGTTCAGGCCGAAGCGTTGAAGGACAGTACCGACTGGAAAAAGACCACGGAGGACCTGATCAATCTCCAGAAACGCTGGAAAGAGATCGGGCCGGTACCCAGAAAATATTCCGATCAGCTCTGGAAACGCTTCCGGGCCGCCTGCGATCATTTCTTTGAGGCCAAGGCAAGGTATTATCAGGGCCTGCGTGAGAACTTCGAAGAGAATCTGCGGAAAAAGGAAGAACTGCTGGAGGAGATGCGTGCTTTCACGCCAACCGGCGATACCGATAAGGATTTTGCAGCCATCCAGGATCTCCAGCGGCGCTGGTCAGAGATAGGTTACGTGCCTCTTGAAAAAAAGGAAGAGATCAGCAACGCATTCCGCAAACTGGTGGATGAACTCTACAACAAACTCAACCTTAATGAGCATACCAAGAGTCTCATCAAATACAAGGCAAAACTTCAGGAACTGGCCGGATCACCCAAAGCTACCGTCAAACTTCAGAAAGACAGAGAGAAGTTCATCAGCCGCATCAAACAGCTGGAAAATGATATCACCATCTGGGAGAACAACATCGGCTTCTTCTCCAACTCCAAGAATGCCGAATCGCTCATTCGCGACGTAACGGTGAAGATCGAGAATGCCAAGGCCAGTATCCGCCTGCTGAAAGAGAAGCTGAAACTGATCGATGAAATGGACATTGACTGACCCTAAACCTTTACCACCTTGAGTACAACCAAGTATATTTTTGTGACGGGAGGGGTGACCTCGTCATTGGGAAAGGGGATCATTTCCTCCTCACTGGCCAAGCTGCTGCAGGCACGCGGTTACAAGGTAACGATCCAGAAACTCGATCCCTACATCAACGTCGATCCCGGCACCCTCAATCCCTATGAGCACGGGGAGTGCTATGTGACGGAGGATGGAGCGGAGACCGACCTGGACCTCGGCCATTATGAACGTTTTCTCAATACCAACACTTCCCAGGAGAACAACGTAACAACAGGGCGTATCTACCAGTCGGTGATCGAGAAGGAACGCAGAGGCGATTACCTGGGAAAGACGGTGCAGGTGATCCCACACATTACGGATGAGATCAAGAACCGTATCCGCCTGTTGGGAAAGAAATACGATTATGAGATTGTGATCACCGAGATCGGCGGTACCGTGGGTGACATCGAGTCCCTGCCTTATATCGAATCGGTGCGGCAGCTTAAATGGGATCTTGGTCCTGCCAACTGTCTGGTGATCCATCTGACGCTGGTACCTTACCTCCCCACCTCTGGAGAGCTGAAGACCAAACCTACCCAGCATTCGGTCAAGCTATTACAGGAAGCAGGTATACAGCCCGATGTTCTCGTGCTCCGTACCCAGAAACCGCTTTCTCTTGATATACGAAAGAAAGTGGCATTATTCTGCAATGTCGATCTGCCCAGTGTCATCGAATCGATCGATGCCGAGACCATTTACGATGTGCCTTTGCTGATGCTCAAAGAGCATCTTGACGAGACCGTACTCAGAAAGTTAGATCTGCCCGTACGTCAGGAACCGGAACTGAAACCCTGGAAGGATTTCCTGAAAAGGCTCAAATCACCCCGCAGAACTGTGAAGATCGGTCTGGTGGGGAAATATGTGGAACTGCATGATGCCTACAAGTCGATCTCCGAGTCTTTTACCCATGCCGGCGCCGCCAACGAATGCCGGGTGGAGATCGAGTACATTCATTCGGAGTACCTCAACAACACGAATGCCGAACAATTGCTTTCCCGTCTTGACGGCATTCTGGTAGCTCCAGGTTTCGGGAGCCGGGGTATAGAAGGAAAGATCATTGCGGCACGGTATGCACGTGAACACGATATTCCTTTCCTGGGCATATGTCTGGGATTGCAGTGCGCGGTCATTGAGTTTGCCAGAAACGTGCTGGGATTTGAAAATGCCAACTCCACCGAGATGAACCGAAAGACACCTTATCCGGTGATCGATCTGATGGAAGAACAAAAGGGCATCACAGCCAAGGGAGGGACCATGCGTCTGGGGGCATACCCCTGCCGGATCGATCCCAAGAGCCGTGTTTACCAGGCTTACAGAACCGAACTGGTACAGGAACGACATCGCCATCGTTACGAGTTCAACAATACTTACCTGGATGACTTCGAAAAGGCTGGTATGAAAGCGGTGGGGATCAATCCTGACACCAACCTGGTCGAGATCATGGAGATCCCTGCACACAGGTGGTTCGTAGGAACGCAGTTCCATCCCGAATACCGGAGTACGGTGCTCCGTCCCCATCCTCTTTTCGTCAGCTTTGTGGAGGCCACACTCAGGTATGCAGAAGAAAAGAAACATAAAGCAACAAAAGAAGAAAAAGAAAAGGAACAGAAGGAAAACACACTGAACTAAACGGAGAAAGCTGCCTGGCATGGACAAGAACACAATAACAGGATTGATCCTCATCATCCTGCTTTTCATCGGATTTACCTATTACAACAATGTACAGAGGGACAAGGCTTATGAATATGAAGTGCAACGTGCGGATTCGCTGTACGATGCAGGGAGATACCAGGTAGCCAGGGAGAGTTATCTCCGGGCACTGACACTCAGACCTTCCGAACAATATCCTCGTAACAGGGTTCTCTCGATCGATTCCCTGCTTCATGTGGATGCCCTTTCCGATACATCGGCTGTGACCGATACGTCCGGTGTCACCGCCCAGAAAGAGCTTCTCCCGGCTGAAGTGGTGGTGCAGAAGGATTCCGTAGCGCTGATCCCCGTCAGGAAAGGGAAACGTTTCATCACCGTAGAGAACGAACTGGCCAGGTATACCTTTACCACATTGGGTGGCAGACTCTACTCAGTTGAGTTGAAGAAATACAAAACCTGGGACAAGAAACCGCTCATCCTCTTTCACGGCGATTCCACCGAGTTCGGCTTTCGCTTTTTCTCGATCGACAACAAACTGATCGATACCAAGACCCTGCTTTTCCGGCCGATCTCCGATACGGGGCATATCGTGGTTACCGACAGTATGTATCAGGCTGTCTTCCGCCTGCAGGTGGGCCAGGACCAGTATATGGAATATCGCTACATCATTCCGAAGAATGACTACATGATCGGCTTTGATGTGGTGTTGCATGGGATGGACAAGGTGATCGCCCAGAACCTCACCGACCTCTCCTTGCGGTGGAAGATCTATATGCCTCAACAGGAACAGGGACGCATGAACGAGGACAACTATTCCACCATCAAGTTCAAGTATTACCAGGATGAGGTGGATGGCCTTCCGATGCGCAGCAGCAAGGAGGTACTCGAAGAGGATATTCCCACGCGGATCGAATGGGTGGCCTTCAAGGATCAGTTCTTCTCGTCCGTGCTCATCTCACCGGAACCTCCTTTTACCAGCGGCAAGGTGCATTCGGAGAAGATGCCGGAGGATTCTCCCTATTTCAGGGAGTGTGAGGCCGATCTGAGCGTTCCTTACCGGCCTGCGCCCGATGTGACCTACCATATGAAAATGTATTATGGCCCCAACCACTTCAAGACGCTCAAGAAATACGGGATGGACCTGCAGGAGCTGGTCTTCCTGGGAAGGAACATTATCCGGGCCATCAACGAGTTCGTGATCATCCCCATTTTTAACTGGCTGAACAAGTATATTGACAATTACGGCATCATCATCCTGTTGCTCACACTGATCATCAAGATCGCGCTCTCCCCCCTGACGTACAAGTCTTACGTTTCGCAGGCAAAGATGAGGGTGCTGAAACCTTTCATAGACGAGATCAACAAAAAATATCCCCGCAAGGAGGATGCCATGAAGAAACAGCAGGCCCAGATGGCCCTGTACAAACAGGCCGGCGTCAATCCCATGAGCGGATGCCTGCCTATGCTGCTGCAGATGCCGATCCTCTTTGCCATGTTCCGTTTCTTCCCCACTTCCATCGAACTGCGTCAGCAAAGTTTCCTCTGGGCTCATGACCTTTCCACTTATGATTCGATCCTTCAGTTGCCTTTCACCATCCCTATGTACGGGGATCATGTGAGCCTGTTCACACTCCTCATGACCGTCTCCACGATCATCACCATGAAGATCAACAGTCCTTCGGGAGATTCTTCTCAGATGCCTGGAATGAAGGGGATGATGTACATCATGCCCGTCACTTTCATGTTGTTCCTCAATAACTTTGCGGCCGCCCTTACCTATTACTATTTCCTGGCCAACCTCATTACTTTTGCCCAAAACATGATCGCCAAGGCATTTATCGATGAGGAGAAGATCCTTCGTGAAGTGGAGCAGCGTCGCAAGATGCCGGCGAAAAAATCGAAATGGCAGCAGCGTCTCGAGGAAGCCGCCAAAGCTCGTGGCTACAATCCCCCGAAAAAAGGTAAAAAAAGATGATGTGCAACATCGTAAGGAAACTTTGAAAATAGGCGCGATTGGTATACCTTTGACACTTCATTGATTGTTGGGAACTAAATAAAGAAATCGGTAATGAGCATTTTGGTCAACAAGGATTCGCGGGTGCTGGTCCAGGGTTTTACTGGAAGTGAAGGCACCTTCCATGCACAGCAGATGATCGAGTACGGCACCCGGGTGGTCGGGGGAGTGACCCCGGGCAAGGGTGGACAAAAACATTTGGACCGTCCGGTATTTGATACTGTGAGTGAAGCGGTCAAAGAAACAGGGGCGGATGTTTCAGTGATCTTTGTGCCGCCACCCTTTGCCGCAGATGCGATCATGGAAGCCGCCGACGCAGGGATCCGCGTGATCGTGGCCATTACCGAAGGAATCCCCACCAGCGACATGGTGAAGGTGAAAGAATACCTCAGTCGCCGGGATTCACGACTGATCGGCCCCAACTGTCCCGGCATCATCACGGCCGAGGAGACCAAGATCGGCATCATGCCGGGTTTCATCTTCAAGAAAGGACCTATCGGAATAGTTTCCCGCTCCGGCACGCTCACCTACGAGGCGGTCGATCAGGTGACCAAGATAGGTCTGGGACAGACCACCGCTATAGGGATCGGAGGAGACCCCATCATCGGCACCTCCACACTGGAAGCGATCCAGCTCTTCATGGAAGATCCCGAGACGGAAGGCATCATCATGATCGGTGAGATAGGGGGAACCATGGAAGCCGATGCCGCTTACTGGGTGCGGGATCACGGTACTAAACCAGTGGTGGGCTTCATCGCCGGCCAGACCGCTCCCAAAGGACGGAGAATGGGGCATGCCGGTGCCATCATCGGCGGCAAGGACGATACCGCTGCTGCCAAGATGAAGATCATGGCCGAATGTGGTATTCATGTCGTGGAATCGCCCGCTCATATCGGTGAAACCATGGCCAAAGCCCTGAAATGACCCCTTCCGGATGGAACCGCTGGAGCAGGCCGCAGAGATCCTCAGGAAAGCTTCTCACATCACGGCCTTCACCGGAGCAGGGATCTCGGTAGAAAGCGGGATACCTCCGTTCCGGGGCAAAGAAGGTCTCTGGAGCCGTTACGACCCCATCGTCCTGGATATCGACTATTTCCATGCCCATCCTTTGGAATCATGGAAGGTCATCCGGGAGATCTTCTACGATTTTTTCGGCCGGGCGGCCCCGAACCCTGCTCATTACACCCTGGCCGAAATGGAACGGGAAGGACATCTGGCCGCAGTGATCACCCAGAACATCGACAACCTCCATCAGGAGGCAGGCAGTCGCAATGTGATCGAATATCACGGCAATTCACAAAGGCTGCTGTGCGAACGCTGTGGCGCATCCTACGCTGCCAAGGAGATGGATCTTCGTATACTGCCCCCGAAATGCCGGCACGACGACAGTGTGCTGAAACCGGACTTCGTATTCTTCGGCGAACCCATACCCTTCGAAGCAGCCCGCAAAAGCGAGGAAGAAGCCCGCAATGCCGACGTCTTCCTGGTCATCGGTACCACCGGCGAGATCATGCCGGCCTCGTTCATCCCTCGTTTGGCCAAAGAACATGGTGCCACCATTGTTGAGGTGAACCCCGAGACCTCTGCCTTCACACATACCATTACCGATATACACCTGAAAGGAAAAGCCGGTACCATCCTGCCTGCCCTCTGGAAAAGGATAAAAGAAATGAACTGATCCTTCCTTTGTGGGATTTTTTTCTTTTTTTTGTCTGTTGTTGAACCAAAACCAAACACAATGGATCTGTTGAAAGGAAAGACCGCCGTGGTCACAGGCGCTGCCCGTGGAATCGGCCGTGCCATAGCCATTCGTTTTGCCCAGGAAGGGGCCGATGTGGCCATCACCGACCTTGCTGTCGACGAGAACGCACAGGAAACGGTAAAAACAATTGAATCATACGGGGTAAAGGCCAAGGCTTTCGCCTCGGATGCTTCCGACTACGAAGGCACCCAGAAAGTGGTGGAAGAGATCATCCAGACGTTCGGAAAGATCGATATCCTGGTCAATAATGCCGGTATCACACGCGACACGCTGCTGATGAGGATGACCGAAGAACAGTGGGACCTGGTCATTAAGGTGAACCTCAAGTCGGTGTTTAACTTCACCAAAGCGGTTCAGCCTTACATGCTGAAACAGCGCAGCGGTTCGATCATCAGCATGAGCTCAGTGGTAGGTGTTAGCGGCAATGCCGGACAGTCTAATTATTCCGCCTCGAAGGCCGGTATTATCGGATTTACCAAATCGGTGGCCAAGGAAGTGGGATCGCGCGGGATCCGTTGCAATGCCATCGCTCCCGGTTTCATCGACACAGAGATGACCAGGAAACTTCCTGAAGATGTCCGAAAAGCCTGGACCCAGCAAATCCCCCTACGACGTCCCGGACTGCCGGAAGATGTGGCCAATGTGGCATTGTTCCTCGCCTCCGACCTTTCTTCCTATGTGAGCGGCCAGGTGATCAACGTTTGCGGGGGAATGAACACCTGAAGCCGGCCCGGCAAGTCGCCGCTATCTCATTTTTTTGTATCTTCATTCTCAAAAGGGGAGGAGATGGCGGGCGGAAAAATGAAGGCAGGGGTCTTTTTCCTTCTGGTGATCTTCCACACTGGCTGTATGGTACAGAAGGAGATCGCGGTGGAAATCACGTTCCCTCCCAAGGTGATGCTCCCGGCAGAGGCACATCACATGCTCCTGGTGCTCTCGGTTCCGGAAAGAGTGAATACGGATGCTTCTTTTGTTTGTGTGAGCGTGCATGACCGGCTCTGTATCCAGGCTGCCGGTGAACGGGCACTGATAGGGTTCTCTGAAAGGATGTTTGAAGAAGGAGACATCGAGATCAGCGGGATCCTGGAATGGGTCGATACTCTTGAAGGACAGGATAGGAGGGCAGAGCCCCTGGAGTTGGAGACGATATGCGAAAGCCCGGATACCGTCGACCTGGTACTGTATCTGGACCATCTGGATCTGGAGGACAGCCTGGTATTCTCAACCTACAAACGCTGGCCCCGTGAGGCCCGCAACAAGATCTGGTCCAAGACCATCCTTTACCGGGTGGAACCTCAGATCATGCAACAAGCCGAAATGAAGATTTTCAGTAAGGCATGGTGGAAAATCTATGACTGTAGAACAAAACGCTTTATATTTGAAGGGTTGTTCCGTGATTCGGTGAGTTACAAGGTGGATGGAGCGACCGTGGATGAGGTGAAGAAAAAACTCCCCTCATTGCGGACAGCATCGGAACGTGCGGGCTATGTGTTGGGGTGGAACCTTTCGGCTCTTCTGTTGCCTTCTTCGACTACAGTGCTGCGAAGGTTTTACACCTCGAGGAGCAGATTGATGAGAGAAGCCACCCGGATGGTACGTTTCAGACAATGGGACAAAGCCGTAAATGCATGGGAAAAAGCTCTGGAACAAACGAAAGGTGCACGTAAGGCCAGGCTCCTGTACAACCTCGCACTTGCAAGTGAACGTCATGGAGATTACGACAAGGCATTGGAATATCTGGACACAGCATGGAAACTATATCCCTCGGAAGAGATCAGACGATACAGAAGCCTCATCGAACGTGAACGAGAAAAAAGGAAATACTGAGAACCGGACAACCTTTTTCGTTCCTGTAATATCAGGGATCTGCCTCGTCTTTCTGTTCCTGCTTCCTTCGTGTTATACCACCAGGGAAGTCGGTATCCAGGTGCTCCATCCACCGGAAAAGATCCTTTTCAATACCCCACGCAATTTGGTGCTTCTGAACCGGATGCCCGGAGAAGAACTGTGGAAAGACACCCTGAGGTTCCATGATCTGAAGATTCCGGTAAAGATGTACAACGATCTGACCTGGAAGGTGATCTATGGTTTTACGGATGTGGCTTCCGACTCCCCCTGGACCGACAAGATCCTCTTTGACTCGCTGATGGTGGACAGTCTCGGTCATCAGCTGCCCCTGCAGCTCGGAACGGTCTTATGGAAAGAGATCCTGCAGAAGAACGGCGGACAAACCTGCATTGACATGGCTTCTCTCTGGTTACGTGATTCCATCACACGCAGTCAGGAATTTGCCATTGTGGATGAGGAAGGGGAAGCAGCCTGGATGACCACCATCAACGTCTGGTTGTTCACGCGTACCGTCTGGTTCGTATATGATGAGGAAAAAGGGCTTCTCGACAGTACTGTGCTCTACGACACGATCCGGCTCAGCAGTGCGGGACACTCTTACCGCAGCGCCTTGAGCCGCCTGCCCAGTCTGAAAAAGGCCGTGTTCGACCTGGCAAGGATGTCCGGAGAACATTATGCTTACCTTATCTTCCCTGTATGGGACCCCGTTCAAAGGATCTATTATGCCGGCGGTAATCCTTCTCTTAAAAAAGCGGGACGTTATGCGGAAGAGAACAAGTGGCTGGCGGCAGCCGAGATATGGCGCAGGCTCGCCTATACCGCCGGAAACCGCACCGCCGCACGTGCTGCCTTTAACATGGCCCTCGTCAGCGAGATCAATGACAAACTGGGACTGGCCGAAGAATGGCTGCGAAGATCCCTCGACCTCGAAGACAACAAGATCACCCGCCAATACCTCGAGATCATACGCAACCGCTTGCTGGATTATAAGAAGATGAACCTGGAGATATCACCTTACTGAGTTCGTAACCGGAAGATCCATGCAAAACATTTACTTCTGGCTCATACTCTTTTTTATTTTGTTAGGGTATTTCCTGGAAAGGTTCCTGGAGTACCTGAACACCCGGGCCTGGAGCGAAGAGGTGCCCCCGCCGCTGCGGGGGATCTACGATGAGAAGGAATATGCCCGTTCGCAGCGCTATTATCTGGACAACCTCCGCTTCGGAGTAATGACCTCTGCTTTTTCCACAATACTGACGCTGGCCATGATCCTGACCGGAGGATTTGCTTTTCTTGACCAGTGGACAGGGACAATATCCTGGAACGAGATCCTCCATACGCTTCTCTTTTTTGGTGTGCTTGGACTGGGATATGACCTGCTTACCATGCCTTTCCAGTGGTACGACAATTTCGTGATCGAGGCACGTTATGGTTTCAACAGGATGACGAAGAGAACCTTTCTGACGGACAAGATGAAAAGCTGGTTTCTGGCCGTCGTTATAGGAGGTCCCTTGCTGGCCGCCTTAGTGATGTTCTACCAGATGGCGGGAAAGACCTTCTGGCTCTGGGCATGGATGCTTTTCACCCTATTCAGCCTGTTCTTCACCATGTTCTATTCCTCCCTGATCGTTCCACTGTTCAATGAACAGAAACCACTTGAGGAAGGCCGGCTGAGGGAGAGGATACTGAAAATGTGCAAAGAGGCTGGCTTTCCCCACACCGAAGTCTATGTTATGGACGGTTCCCGGCGTAGCAGCAAGGCGAATGCATATTTCACGGGTATCGGAAAAAAGAAAAGGATCGTGCTCTATGATACCCTTCTTCAGGATCTTTCCGAAGAGGAGGTGCTTGCAGTGCTGGCCCATGAGATAGGCCATTACAGAAAGAAACATGTGTTCTGGTCACTTCTGTTGTCCGTGCTGGAAACGGGGTTGTTGTTATGGGTCCTTTCCCTTTTTCTGCGAGATCCCCGTTTGTCGGAAGCCTTGGGTGGTGAAGGAACCTCTCTCCGCCTGGGGCTCGTGGCCTTCACCTTGATCATCTCTCCCCTCACCACACTGTTAGGGCTGGTCACGGGCCTGATCTCACGCAGGAATGAGTTCGCGGCGGATGCTTTTGCTGCTGCCTTGGGATATAAAACCTCCCTGAGCTCCGCTCTCATCCGGCTTTCCATGAAGAACCTTTCCAACCTGACCCCGCATCCGGCATACGTTTTCTTCCACTTTTCGCATCCTCCTTTGCTGGATCGTCTGAGTGCCCTGGACAAAAATGCACATGGATGATCGGAAGATTTTTTTCCGGGAACATATTGAATATTTCCCTGTGAAATTATATTTTTGTGTCCCGTTCCACAAGCCTCCTTAGCTCAGTTGGTAGAGCGGCTCACTCGTAATGAGCAGGTCGTCGGTTCAAGTCCGATGGGAGGCTCCGAAAACAGACCGTTATAAGAGGATCTTCCTCCGAACGGTCGCATGCGGGAGTAGCTCAGTGGTAGAGCATCAGCTTCCCAAGCTGAGGGTCGCGGGTTCGATCCCCGTTTCCCGCTCGAAAAAGATCCCACCGGCAAGGTGGGGTCTTTTTTTAATCCCAATCACATCTCCCGTTCTTGCTTTTTCACTGTCTTTCTCCGGGGAAAGAACGCTTTCCTGACCGGAGATGACATGAAAAGATGGCTGCAGGGGTTGAATTTTTTGTTTAGTTTTCCTATTTTGCTGCTAAAAGGATCAGGTATACAGTGAACCTCGAGGAGAGGTTGAAATACTGCCGGTTGTGCCGTCATAGTGAACGGCGTCTTGATGTGGGTCTCATTTGTTCCCTCACAGGGAAAAAACCCGACTTTGAGGGGAAATGTGAACACTTTGAGAAAGATCCCGACGTCATACCTGAGATCCGGAAAAAAAAGTTCAAACATCACAGGATACTGAGCACGGCAGGAATCCATCTTCGTATCCTGAACGGCCTGATCGACCAGGTCATGATCGTCTTCTTTTTCTTTTTCCTGGTGCTGGACCTGTTTGTTCTCTATGCTCTGTTTCCTGCTTACTTTCAGTGGTTTGCAAACATGGGCGATTTTGCTACCATGATATTTTTCAGCATTGTCTATTTCTTGTATTACTTTCTTTTCGAAAGCTTCTGGGGACGTACTGTCGGGAAATGGATCACGCATACGGTCGTGGTGAATGAAAGCATGCAAAAGCCGTCCCTTGTCGAGATCCTCTTCCGTACGCTCCTCCGGTATATTCCTTTCGAGTGGTTAAGCGTTTTCGATGGGGAAGGACTGATGATCCACGACAGGAGCTCGGGCACGAGGGTGGTGATGAAACGTCACGTGGATCTCACGAAGAAGCACTCCCGTACCAGGCATTAAAAAATTATCTTTGCCCCGCAAAAGGACGGAAAGGATGATTGGTTCTTTCAAGCGGGAATTTCGTGTGATCATAGCGCTTCTGTTGTGGAGTTGCATCCGGGTTCTTCCCGCTCAGGAACGTCTGGAAGGAAGAGTGACGGATCGAGCCACCGGTCAACCGTTAGCAGGAGCCCATATCATCCTTCTTCCGGGAGGGGAAGGGACCAGCACGGACTCCTCCGGACATTTTCAGCTTTCAGGGATCCTTCCTGCAAGTTACCATCTGAGAGCAGGTGCGGTCGGTTACCGGGAGGTGGTGCTTCCCGTGGTGATAGAAAAGGGAAAGATGAAATATCTGATCATCTCCCTGCCTCGGGATACCACCCGCATAGAAGCTGTGAACGTATATGCTGCACTCGCGGTAATGCGCCTCCGGAAGGATCCGCAGGCTGAACCTTTTTCACTGCTCCCTTCGGAGACGGTGATCCTTCCCGCTGACATGGAAAAGTATGCTCCCGTCACCCTGCCTGAGGCCCTCCGGTATGTTCCGGGAGGATGGATCGAGTCGAGGGGCAGGAAAGTGAAGGAATTCTTCACCATCAGAGGGCAAACTTATCCCTATCCGGGATACTCTCTCAACGGGATCATCCAAAAAGAGTTCTGTGAGACCGCTCCCTTTCTGCATACTCTTGACATCGGGAAGATCACCGTCGACCGGTCACCGGCAGCGCTCCTGAAAAGCCTGTCTCCGCTCACGGGAGTGATCGATGTGCAAAGCAGGGAGATCGACACAGTATATACCGCGGCAGAGTTGTTCTATGGAAGCAGGAACACTATTTCTGCGGGTGTGATGCACGGCAACGGAACAAAAGCCGTGAAATATACCGGAAGCGCAACTTTTTACGGCACCGACGGACCTCCCGGAAGGAACGGCAGAGAAAGGATCGTCCACCTCTACGGTAATCTGCGATGGAAGATCCGGCCCGGGATGACCATGCGTTTCTTTTCATACTGGATCGGAGGTGAACGTGGACTGATACGTCCCGTGCCGCCTGCTGCCTTGAAATTCCGGACAGCCACCGAACATTACCGGCCGCTCAATACTCTCCTGACTGCCGCCAAAATGAACTATCGGGTTTCTTCCCGTTTGCGTGGTGAAATGCTGGTGAACGTGGCACTCCGTGATCCGGAATATCGTTACCGGAACGACACTTCGGACATGAGCCTGCAATATCGGGAAAAAGACCGGGAAACCACGATCAGTCATATTTCCATCCTGAATCTGGGCAAACACAACGTCATGCGTATCGGTGCCCTTTACAACCACTGGGTGGCCCCCAACGGCAAACGGTATTATTGGGAACATCCTGCCAATGTCCATACCCTCTCTGTCGTGGGGGTCGACCAGCACATTCAGGGGAAATGGGTGATGGATCTCGGGATCCGCATCACGGATGAGTTCTTTCGGGAATGGTCTGCATTCTCCATTGAAGGTTCTTCAAAAAAGTTCCAGGATGTCGAGCCTATCCGGAACGAATGGCAACCGCCTGTCTGGCAGGCAATGGGAGGTTTGTCGTTCATGCAGGGAGCAGCCTTTTCGCTTCACGGTAACATCGCGACCGGTATCGTCACCCCACGCAAAGGAGCTCTTACCGCAACAGGTGAACCTCCCCGGAATGAAAAAAGGACCAACCTGGAGATCGGGGCTGTGCGCCATTGTCACGGGAACGGAACGCTCACGTTCAATCTTTTCTTTATCGACAGGAACGATGCCATCGGCTATTCCGGAGAGACCGCCGAAGCGGACAGCGGGGTTCTTGTCGAGCTGTATGAGAACAGAGACAGGAGGAGCTATGGCATGGAAGCTGCCCTCCGCCGGCAGATCATCCCGGGAAGATGGGATATCTTCGCCAACCTGATGTGGATGAAAGGAGAGGCAAGAGACTCTTCCTGGACATACGACGACGAGACACCCCGCTTGATCTGGAATGCCGGTACTTCCTGCAGGTTTGGAGAGATCCGGATAAACCTGCTGACCCATTACACCGGAAGGTATTACAACGACCGTTTCCTCAGCAAAAGCTGGCTGAAGGAGCATGGCAAGATGCCCCTCGGGAATTTCGTTGACATCGATCTGACCCTGGAAGGGACCATACCACGTGACGGAAAGATCCGGCTTTTTGCCGGAGTGGATAATCTGCTGGACCATCATTACCAGACCGTTCCGGGATGGCCGCATGAAGGACGCTCCTTCAGGAGCGGAATGAGGGTGGAATTTTAAAAATGGAAAAGAAATTTTTCCTGTGTTTCTGAAAGCTCCTCTTTGTTACCTTTGTCAGGAAAGCTGAAGCTGATGATTCTTCTTAAAGAGATCTGGTACCGGCGCTGGAATTTCTTTCTGGGATCACTGGGAATGGCCGTGGCTGTGACAGGGGTGGTCTTTTTTGTCATCATGACCAGGGCCTCTCAGAACGAAACACGCATACTTACCCGTAACATGGGATTCAATCTGCGGATCATCCCGGATTCGACCAACATGAACGAATTCTGGACAAGAGGGTATTCTTCCCGTACCATGCCGGAAAAATATGTTCAGGTATTGGTCGATAAAAAAGCCATCTACTATGCCCATCTGACCGCTACGCTCCATCAGCGTATCCGGTGGAGGGGCATGGACGTGATGCTTACCGGCATCTCGCCGGATGAGCTCAACCCCAAAGGAAAGAAACGAAGCAAGATGATCTTTGCGATCCCTCGCGGAAAGGTGTATGTGGGCTACGAGATCGCCCGTGCCGCAAATGTCCACAGTGGGGATACGCTCACGATCCTCGGAAAGCGGTATGTCGTAGAAAGAACGCTGGCCGAGACGGGGTCGGAAGATGACGTCAGGATCTATTTCGACCTCAATGATCTGCAGAACCTCCTGCACAAGGAAGGGCTCATCAGTGAGATCATGGCCCTGAACTGTATGTGCTCAGCGCAGGGGGATGATCCTCTGGGCGACCTGCGTCGTCAGCTGGAGACCGACCTGCCCGATGCCAGGGTCATCATGAACAGAACCATCGCCGTGGCCCGGGAAAAACAGCGGAAAATGATGGACAACTATTTTGCTGTATTGCTGCCTGTGTTGTTGCTCATCGCTGCCATCTGGACCGGTGCGCTGGCCATGATCAATGTGATGCAGCGTTCCCGTGAGATAGGTATTCTCCGTGCTTTGGGTTTCCGGGGATCGCGCATCACAGGGATCTTCTTTGCACGCGCTGTCCTGCTGGGTCTGGCCGGGGCAGGGATGGGATATTTTCTCGGTACCTGGCTGGCCATGAAACATGGTCCGCAGGTGTTCCGCGTCACGGCAAAGGCCATTCATCCTCTTCATGAACTGCTCATTTGGGCCATGTGTCTTGCACCTTTCTTTGCTGTCGTGGCCTCTGCCATCCCGGTCGTCCTTGCTGTATACAAACAACCCGGTGAATTGCTGAAGGAAGAATGAAGATGATCAGAACAGAAGGATTGACCAAGGTTTTTCGGCGTGGGAAACACAGCGTGACGGCTCTGGCCGGGGTCGGACTCGAGATAGGGGAAGGAGAGTTCGTGCTCATCAAGGGCCCCAGCGGGTCGGGTAAGTCCACTCTCCTCTTCTTGCTTGGGGGACTCCTCCTGCCTACCGCCGGCAAGGTATGGATCAGCGGTCATGATCTTTTTCAGATGAACGACAGGGAACGGTCCCGCTTCCGGGGAGAACACATCGGTTTTGTGTTCCAGTCGTATCATCTGTTGCCTTACCTCAGCGTAAAGGAGAACATTCTTCTGGCCAACAAGGCGGTTGCACGGAAAGACGGGAGGGAAGAGCTCCGCATACTGCTGCAAAGATTGGGTCTTGAGGAAAGAGAGGATCACCTTCCTGGGGCTCTTTCTGCCGGAGAGAAACAGCGGGTGGCCCTGGCCAGGGCTCTGCTGCGCCATCCGAAGCTCATCCTGGCCGACGAACCTACCGGAAACCTGGACCCCGCCCATGCCGGTGTGGTCATCCGTCTGCTCCATACCTACCAGCAGGAAGGAGGGACCGTCGTCATGGTCAGCCACGACGACCATGCCGACCGGGTTGCCGAGCGGACCATCCTTATGGAAAAAGGAAGGATTGTCCAATGAAAAACATCTTGTTGCAATGATACGCATCTTTACAAAGATCCTGGTAGGGATCACTCTTTTCTCCTTACTGACCGCATGCAAGGAGCAGCAGGTGAAGGAGAACGACTGGCCGCAATTCAAACGCGACAACTACCGCAGTGCGAAGAGCCCGGTCAGTATCTTCGGGCGGCCTTTCGGCCTGCGATGGGTATATGAGGCCCCCCATGAGCCCGTTCCCGCGTGGTACGGACCGGCCAGGGAAGATGCTTATGCCCTGAGCGGACCACTCCCCTCCATGCGCGACTATGATCTGGCTTACAGCCCCGTCATCGTGGGAGAGCATCTGTGGTATGCCTCCACCTCCGATGATGCAGTGCACTGCCTCAACACCCGGACCGGAAAAGAAGAGTGGCATTTCATCACAGGTGGACCCATCCGTATTGCACCCACGTGGTGGAAAGGACAGCTCTATATAGGTTCCGACGATGGTTTCGTATACTGCCTCAACGCTTCCAACGGCCGGATTGTCTGGAAGTTCTCACCTTCACGCACGCAAGAGAAGGTGCTCAACAACGGCCGTCTGATCTCTTTCTGGCCCGTCCGTACAGGCGTGCTCATTGAGGACGGCATCGCCTATTTCAGTGCCTCGCTCATCCCCTGGAAGAAGAGCTTCCTATGTGCCGTGGACGCCCGGACCGGCAAGACGGGCAAAGAAGGTACCTGGGTACGCGAAGTGGAAGATGTCACTTTTGAAGGGGCCATGGCCTCCTCGGGTGACCGTCTGATCCAGCCCCAGGGCAGGGTCTCTCCGGTCTTCTTCGATAAACACACCGGAAAGATCCTTGGACAGTTGCCTGGCGACGGAGGATGTTTCGTGCTGGTAACCCCCGACAGGCATGTCGTCCATGCCCTCACCTCACGATACCCATCGATCGTCGACCTTGACCTGAAAAAAAAGAAACCTGAATACATGTCTTTCAAAGGTGGGAAGGAGATGGTGGTGTCAGATGACAAAAGCTTTGTGCTCTCTGACAATGCTATCTCCGCCTACGACAGAAAGACCAGGGAAGTGCTGTGGGTACAAAGGGCTTACTATGCTCACCGTATCGTGATGGCAGATACGGTACTTTTTGCCGGAGCTACCGATACCGTCTATGCACTTTCAGTGACCGATGGCCGCCCCCTCTGGAAAGGACTCGTGAAAGGAACGATCTATGCTATGGCAGTGGGGGACAGCGCCCTTTTCGTCTCTACCGGCGAAGGCAGGATCTATTGTTTTTCCAGGGATGGCCGACCGCAAACCTTCAGCCCCCGGGACAGCTTTCCTGAAGGGAAGAGATGGAAGAATTCACCGAAAAATTCACTTGACCTCACCTCAGGGCCTTACATTACCACCTTGGATAAGAACCACATCGCCCTTGAGTTCCAAACAGGAGAACCCCTTTTGTGTTCTGTTTACTGGCGTTCCAACAACGATATTGAAAAAAAGATACTGCGTGACAAGGCACCTTCCCCCCGCCACAGGTTTGTGATACCGGTAAGAAAGAACTTTATTTATGATTACCGGATCGAGGGGGAAGGGAAAGTGTCGCAGCGGTTTGAATATGACAATTTCTTTAATTTTTCTCCGGAAAAAGTATCGCCTTCTCCGCACTGGCAGGAAAACGGCAAGCAGGTGAAGCTGGCTGCCGGGATCCTTTCTTTGGCCAGCGAACCCCGGAAAGGGCTTTGTTTCGTTCTGGGCCTCGACGACGGCACGTTGCCTGTAATGCTGGCTGCCCGTTCCTACTACAATGTGGTGGTTTTCGACCCTTCACGCCGCAAAGTAACACGGTTCCGCGAAAAGCTTTTTAGGGAGGGTATTTACGGAGGGAGGCTTTCAGCATACGCCGTCGAGGATCTCTCTCGCCTTCCTATTCAGTCCGATCTTGCTGATCTCGTTGTGTGTAACGTTTCCCCGACTCCCGATGTGGATGAAGTGATCCGTTTGACAGCTCCTCACGGGCTGGCATTCTTTCTCAGGGGGGAGGATAAGGAAGAACTGGCCCGAGACTACTTTGAAAAGAGCAACAACAGCAACGAACTGTGGCAGGTGGAAGAGGAAATGGTCCCTTTTGATAAGGGATATGCCGTAATACTACGAAAAAAAGAACCCGACGACGGTGGGGTATGGACAGCGGAGTACGGTACGCCGGACAACAGTGCCTTTGGGGGTGAGAGCCTGTGGGGGACCACCTCAAGCGACGAGTTCGAAGTGCAATGGATGGGACGTCCCGGACCGCGCTTTCAGGCCGACAGGAACGGAAGAAAACCTTCACCCCTGGCCATCAACGGAAAGTTGTTTGTCCAGGGTCTGGAACGTATTGCCGCCATCGATGCATACAACGGGACCATTCTTTGGACTCGCGTGATCCCCGGCTTCATCAGGATGAATGTTGTGCGCGACTGTGCCAACTGGGCCGCCGACGACCGGTACCTGTATGCGGCCAAAGGTCCCTCGCTCTTGGTATTGGACCAGGAGAACGGGAATGTTGTGCGCGAAGTACAGGTGCCCCGGGCAGCTGCAGATGATTACGACTGGGGATACGTGGGGCCTGCTGACGGCATCGTGGTCGGTACCGCCACACCCCGCCACAGCGCCTTTGTCTCCTACCACGGTGAATGGGGTTGGTACGACGAAACCCATGGTCCTGAAACGGACAAGGTGATGAGCTACAGACTCTTTGCGATCCCCCGGGGAGGGGCGGATATCCTCTGGGAATACAACCCGGCCCCCTCCATGATCATCAATTCCACCATCACCATCTATGAGGGAAAAGTGTTCTTTGTGGAATCGGCTACTCCCGAGCTGACCGACAAGAAACGGGGCGGTGAAGGGATCTTCAGAGAGCTGTGGCTCACCGCCCTGTCTCTGAACGACGGGAAAGTGCTCTGGCACCACCGCATCAAAACCCAACCGGGCATCGCTGCTTATTACATGGCGGCCGGAAATGGCAGGCTGGTGATCGTAGCCTCATACAAAGGTACTTATTATCTTTACAATTACGATGTACGCGACGGTTCGTTGCGTTGGAAGAACGGCATGCCCTGGCCATCTGACAACCACGGTGGTCACCTCTCACGTCCGGCCATCGCAGGGAACCGCCTGATGCTCAAACCGGGTCTTTTCAGGATGGATACCGGCGAACGTATCGGCTACGATGTGCCCAAAGCCGGCCACGGTTGTTCCTCCTATACGCTCTCCGAACAAAGTGTTTTCTACCGCGGTGGAAGTGTGACACAGTTCAACTTCGATACACGTAAATTCTCCAAATGGGAACGTCTGCGCCCCGACTGTTGGATCAGCACCATTCCGGCGCTGGGGATGGTACTCTCACCCGAAGGAGGTGGGGGCTGCTCCTGCGGCACCTGGTACGAGACCTCCATGGTGATGGCACCCAAATATCGTACACCGGTCATGTTCCTCTTCAGCGGAGAGAGCCGTTTCATCGACACCCTGTCGGTAAAACTGGTGGTGAAGAATGGGGTGAAAGGCCGTCTGTTTTACACTCTGGACGGCAGTGATCCCGATTCTCTTTCCATACCCTATACAGGGCCCATCCTCCTCGACAGGAGCACGGAGATAAGTCTCGCCTTCTATACCCGCAAGCAGGGAAAAGAGGTCAAACTCCGGCGTGCCCGCCATTTCGAACGCCTGCGTCCTGCTCCTCAGATCCTTCCACAAAACGCCATTTCCGACGGAAAGCGGGAGATCCTTCTCGAACGGATAGGACATACCGGTGAGATCCATTACACCCTCGACGGTTCACTGCCCGGTCCCGGTTCACCCCTGTACGGGAATCCTATCAGGATCGCCGACTCTGTGACCGTGAAAGCCGTGACCGTGTGGAAGGAAAATGGGAATGTCCGGATCAGTGAGGTATCCCAAAAAAAGGTGGGTATTCCCAGACTTTTGCCTGCACTTACCGTACCCACCCGGCCGGGCGTAAAGGTCCGCTGTTACGAAGGCATCTGGACGATGGTGCCGGCCTTCGACAGCCTTGCACCCGAAAGGGATGGTGTGGCACGGACTCTCGATCTTTCCTGGGCCCGGAAAGAGGAACATTTCGGTCTCTGTTTTGACGGCTTTCTGAGAGTTCCTGCCGACGGCATCTATCATTTCTACATACAAAGCGACGATGGTAGTATCCTCTGGATCGACGGGCAGAAAGTGGTTGACAACGACGGTACCCACGGAGCACGTGAGATGTCGGGTGAGATCCCTCTTTCACAGGGTTTGCATGCTTTCAGGCTGGGATACTTCCAGACCGTCACGGGGAAAGCCCTCCGGGTTTTCTGGGACGGGCCGGGAATGGGAAAAAGGAAGATCCCGGATGAAGCCCTTTTCCATTGAGCCATGGAGAAAACAAGAATGAGTGGAAGAAAGGTTCTCGGATGGGGATTGGGGATCATGCTCCTCCTTGTTTCCACACCCGAGGCTTCCGGTTGCAGGTTCACGATCCGGGAGATCGGCTACACACCCCTGAGGCTCCAGATCTACATCATGGAGCTGGAAGCGGACACGACAAGATACCATGATCTGGTCAGGAGTTTCAGGACGATCGCTGATGACATGGAGGCCACAACCAACATACATTACCGGATACGAGACACAAAGGATGCTGATAAGGGACGTCTTGTACTGCGTAACGACAGGGGGATCGTCCTGGCTGAAAAGGAGGTCTTTTCGGCAGGAGAGATCCGGTCCTTTTATGAGAAAGTGCTTTTTTCTCCCCTGCAACGCGCTTTCCGGCGACAGACAGGGAATGTTTTTGCTTTCCTGGTCGGGTTCTACGATGAGCGGGACACTGCCGTCGACAGGGTGGTGGAGAGCACCCTTGAACATTTCCGGAAACTGGCGCATTCTCTTGACAAGCCTGCTGATCAACAGATCCTCAAAGTGATGGTTCCCCCGGAGGAACGTGCCAAGGAAGAGATCATCCTGCGGGCGGCAGGTGTCGACCCTTACGTTCCCCGACCGGTGGTTATGGTCATTTACGGACGGGGCCGTCTGGCAGGACCACCGCTTGTGGGTAAAGGGATCACCCGTGAAAAGTTGCTGAAACAGCTTGTGATGCTGGGTACCGATTGTGAATGTGGCATCGACCTGAGCCCGTTGCTGAAAAGGGCCATCCCGTTGCAGTGGACGGCAAACATGGACCAGAAAGTAGCGGACATGCTGGGGTTTGATGTAGGCAACCCCATGGTGCTCAATGAGATGAGTCAGATCCTGTCCAAGGAACCCATGGCCTCCTCGGCCGAAGCCTTGTCCATCGCTCCCAGAAGCGTGGATCTGGACAAGGTGTTTGGGGCATCTGAAACCTCTTCTTCACAAAAGAACAACCAGGAAATGTCCCGACCTTTCAGATATCTGCTCTATACCGGAGGTGCCATCCTGCTGATGGTGATCACGGGAATGGGATACCTTTTCTTCCGTAATAGAAACAGTTGACCTACAGCCAGAAACTGTAGGTCAGTTTGGCGATCAGTTGGTTCGACTGGAACCCGAAACGATCTTCCAGGTCCTGAGCTACATTGTGATTGTACACGATGAACAGGTCTCCTTTCGGCGTGAAGGTCCAGCGGAAACGGGTATTGGTGCCGATCGACCTGCTCATGTTGTCATACTGAATGAAAGAGCTCAGCTGCATGTCGGAACTGAAATTGAGCTGCAGACGCCCGCCAAAAAGACTCTGGTCGAAATCATAATCAGGATTGTTCACAAGGTTCCTGGCAATGTTCCTCTCGTAATTCAGTTCAATGATCATCCAGGTGAAAGGACGCAGAAACAACTGCAGCTCGATCTGGTCCAGCCAACCTTCGTAAAAACCACCATACCACCAGGTGATCTGTCCATTCACCGGACGCTTGCTCGCGGTCTCCAGCTCCAGCCGTGAACGTATCCAGTGATATCCGCCTGCCGGGATCACCACCCCCGGCGAGATCTCGAACGGTTCTTTCAGAAACTCCCCAGCCGGTTTGACGTTGAACTCAAAACGGTCACCGCTCTCCATGCGGAAATGAACAGGTGCGGTGAAAATGGTGTAACTCTCCCAGTGATGGTTCAGATCGGTGATCAGATAATAGAAAGATTCAAAAAAGAACTGTCTGATAAAACCGATCTTCTCCGGTCTGGGCATGAAATCCACCGAAAGGGAATAGGCATAGATCCCGCGTCGTGGGACAAAACCCAGCGAAGGATTGAAATCCGTGCCTACCCGGCGGAAAGACGCAAAAATATCCCATTTGTCATTGGGGTAGTCGACGGTCAGTCCGAATGCCGAACGATCATCGTCCAGATCCTCACGCCAGTTGTAGAGTCCCCATACCCCGGCCAGCAGGTTCTTGTCGCCCCGGTAATGACTGGTACGGTAAGTGAAATCAATACCAGCCATACCACTTCCGCTCATTCCGGAGGGGTCGCCGAAGGTGGCGATCATCCCTACGGTCGATTCTTTCAGGATGTTCTGCTTGACACGTACCACCCCCAGGTTGGTGGGAGAGAGGGTAGTATCCAGCTTGCCCATGTGGGTCATGAGTGCCCCGAAGTTCGTTTTCCTGACTTTTCCGTTGACCTTGGCACCCACTACCAGGGGGACTTCCTCCCCCTGATACAGCCCGATACGACGGCTGTTGAAAGGGAGAAGGGAATGGGGGGACAGACCGAGTCCAAACGAGTAGATGTCAGCACCTTCGAGAAAGAACTGTCTTTTTTCAGGGAAGAACAGGGAGAATCGGGTGAGGTTGGTCCGGCGCGTATCCACCTCTGTCTCGGCAAAGTCGGTGTTGAGAGTAAGCTGGGCTGTGATCTCGGGTGTGATACGCTGGATCATGTCCAGGCTGGGCTTCCAGTCGTATACCCTGTTCTCGCCGGCTTCGCGGGAGATGTCTCCCACAAGCGAAGGCTTGATGGTCATGCCGGCCCCCAGGTTGAAAGATGGCAGTCCTTCCAGGAGACCTGCCACGATCACCTGTGCCACCCGATAGTCCATCCGTGCTCCGCTCCACCGGTCCACCTCCTGCAGTCGCTGGATGCGCCGCTCCATATTGAACCCCCAGGCATGCAACCCTTTTGCAAAGGTGAGCGTCTTCACGGGGATACGCACCTCCAGCGACCAGTAACGAGGGCCCCTGAAGGTCCGCGCATCCCATATGCCGTCCCAGTTGCTGTCCTCCCGTTCCCCGTGCTTCTCCGACAAAGCATCATAACGTGCCCCGCTGGGATTGACCGAAAAAATATATCCCGTCCTTCCGTCCTGATAGGTGTCAAAAACGAACTTGATGTAATCCTCACCACGCAGATAAGAGTCGCGTGCCTTGGAGAAAGAAACGATCTTATCCGGCTCGTCATCATAACAGATGATCCCCAGAATGATCTCACGCTCAGTGGCCAATACACGTACCACAGTTGGAAAAGTGGGTACAGCCCCTTCGCGAGGCTCCACCATTGTGAGATTGGGGATCGAATCTACCTGCTGCCAGCATGGATCGTCCACCCGCCCGTCAAAAACGAATCCGTCCAATGTTCGCCCCGCTATCAGGACAGGACGCTCATCCTGAGCATGAAGCAAAAGAGGTGTCACCAATCCTGAAACCAGGATGAGCCAGGTGCGAAACAACAAGATCTTCCCCATGCTTCCTGCTTATTGTTGAACCTTGCCCAAAAATAAGATTTCCTTTCTTCCCTGAGCATGTTTTCCGGTCACAGGACATGGAAGGTAGCCCTAAGTTGCTGATATGCTGAATGAAACAATTTCTTAAATTTTCTTCAGGAATGATAAGGGAAGGACCTCCCTGAAACTCTTAGGGAAGAGGGTAAGGGCACATGAGCAAATATCAATTAGGAGTCCGCTCCATTTTTCCTATTTTCGCTCTGAAAGCACTCTGGTCTCTGAAGCATGAAAACTGTCATCCTTACTACCCGTCATCATCCTTTAGACGACCGTCTTTTCCACCACATCGCAATGACACTGGTAAAGGATGGTGATCAAGTGATCATGGTGTCATCGGCAGAAGACTCGGAAGGGAGCAATGAGGGAGTAGAGCTATGCTCTTTCCAAGGAGCGGATATGAGCAGGAAAGAAAAACGAAGAGAGATGATGCGACGTCTCCGGAGAGCTGTACCAGACGTGGTGATCGCACCGGAACCTTTTCCTTTGATGATAGCCTGGGAATATAAACGGAAAAACAGGAAGAACCTCCGTATCCTTTTCGACATTACCGAATGGTTCCCCTCGGGAAAAGACCTGGAACGATGGGGACGGTTAGGGGGATTATTCCTTGCACCCTTGGTATGGTTCCATTATCTCATGGCGGCTTTCCTTGCTGACGGTTTCATCTTCGGGGAGAATTACAAGGGGCGTCTGCTGAGAAAACTGATGCCGCGGAAACCGCATGTTGAACTTACCTATTATCCTTCACGGGGTCTGATCCCTGCCGTCATTCCCTCACCGCCTGGTAATGAGCTTGAACTTTCCTACAGCGGCAAACTGAACCGTGAAAAGGGTACGGAAGCTTTCCTGAAAATGGTAGGGAAACTGGCCGGAAAAGAGAAAGGAATGAAGATCCGGCTCATGCTCATCGGTTTTTACGGGAATGCAAAAGAAAAGAAATACCTGGAAGACATCCTGGCCCAGTTGCCTCCGAATGTATCGGTGGAAAAGCATGGCTTCCTTCCCTTGAAGGAATATCTTGGCAGGATCGCTTCTTCTCATTTCTTTTTTGACCTGCGGGAGAGGACCCTGGAAAACCGGTACAGCCTCCCTATCAAACTCTTTTATTACATGGCCTTGGGTCGTCCGCTCTTCTTCAGCGATCTTCCCGTCATCCGTTCCGTCATGGAACCGCCATCTTTTCTGCATCTGGTAGATCCCCACGATACGGATCATCTGGTTGAACTCCTGAGGAAATATTTGCAAGATCCGTCACGTTACCTTGAGGAGTGCAGAGAGGCACAGGAGCTGGCCCGGCATGAATACGCCTGGGAGAACATTGCACCGCAACTGACGGATTTCATTCATAAGAATCTGAATGTATGATCCTTGACCGTCGTACAGCCACCACCATTCTCACCAAAGGATCGGTCATGTTGATCGGTCTGCTGCTGGTGGTCTTCACCGCCAGGGTGTGGGGTGCCGAAGGAAGAGGTTTCATCGCCCTGATCATGGCGGCTGTCTCCCTGATCGCTATCCTCAACAACGTCTTTGCCGGGGCCACCGTGGCCTTCCATACCCCGTCATATGATCCATACCGTCTCCTGTGGATGGCCTCCCTTGGCAGCCTGGTCACCTCGCTCCTGGGAAGCTTCCTGTTCCTGCTGGCGGAAGGTCCCGGCCATTTCTTCCTCGTTCTCGTCCTCTCTTTCATTACCTCCCTGAGCGGCAGTATCACATACTACTGGCTGGGCAGGAACGATATCGGTCGTTATAACCTGATGACCCTGCTTCCTTCGGTGCTCCTCCTGCTGCTTGTAGCATGTGGATACTTTCTTGCCGGTATCCGGGAGATGCGGATCTACTTTTACAGCTGGATAGCTGCCTATGCAACTGCATGGTTCATCGGTTTCATGCTGATCATCAGGGATGGTGAGAAGGCGGACAAGAAAAGAGAGGACTGGCTGACACTGGGGAAAAGTATGGTGCATTATGGCTTTCGCAGCGAGCTCAGTTACTTTCTCCAATTCCTCAATTACCGTCTGGCTTATTTCTTCATTTCCCGCTCTCTGGGCCTCGACACGCTGGGACGTTTTTCCGTGGCTGTGGCCGTGGCCGAAGGTGTCTGGATCATCGGGAAGAGCATCTCGGCCGTTCTGTATTCCGATGTGCTCAACCTGCAGGATGAGAAAGCTCGTATTGAACGCACCATCCGGGCTGCCGGCCGGGGTTTTCTCCTTACCCTGCCCGCCCTGATCCTGCTCAATCTGCTGCCCGAAAAGATTTATCCCCTCATTTTCGGAAAAGCATTCACCGGCATCCGGGAACTGGTCCTCTACCTCTCGCCGGGCATCCTCGCCGTTGCAGTGGCCAATATCCTGGGACATTATTTCTCGGCCCGCGGAATGATGAACATCCTGATCGCCAAGTCTTCCCTTGGGCTCGTTACGACCACCATCCTGTTGCTTCTTCTCCTGCAAAGGTTTGGACTGAAGGCGGCATGCTGGACTATCGATGCGTCTTATATCATTGTCCTGTTGTACCTTAGCATACGTTTTCTCAAGGAAAGGAAGAAGATCCTTTTTTCGCCTGCTTGAGCTCTTTTGTTTTACTCTTAGGGTTTTTCTACTTTTGGGTACAGCAAGTTCGGATATGGTACGAAAATTTGCATTCCTGCTGTTTCTCATTCCGGTCGTTGTTCCGCTGCCCGCTCAGGTAAACGACTTCTTTTTCGGTGGGTACATGCGTTCCGGTTTCGGTCTGGACGGGAAAGGTCATCCTCTGGACGTTTTCCGTGCTCCCAATGCGGAAGCCAAATATCGTCTGGGTAACGAAGCCGAAGCCTACATCGAGACCCTTTTCGGATACAGATCTTCCGACGAGAGAAAAAAGATGTCGATGGAGACCCATGTGCGTTTTGCCTTTGTCACACCCACCAGCAAGAGCAATGCTTTCACCACCACCATGACCGTGCGGGAGGCTTTCGTGCGGATGGGGAACTTCTTGCCCCGGCAAAAAGAACTTACCTTCTGGGGTGGCCAACGGTATTACAACCGTTACGATAACCACCTGAATGATTTCTGGTACTGGGATATGAGCGGTTTCGGCGGGGGTGTGGAACGGATCGCCCTGGGAAACAACGTCAGGCTCTCGGTAGCCCTCCTCGGCGGCTCCATCGACGACCTGCAGTCCAACGGGAACATTTACCCTGAAGATTATTTCGTTCTGAACAAGACCACGCTGGACCTCTATCTTCACGAGATCCCTTTTCTCCACGGCAAGCTGGCCTTTACCTTCGACCTCTCCCGCTTTACGGGCGATACGGTGGTTACGAACGAAGGTCCTTTCTTTGTGGAGAGCAGCTACGGATGGTCCTCGGGGATCTTTTACGTTCGAACGCTGGGAGACCGGGGGGTGAACACTTTCAATGTCTTTTACGGTCAGGGAGCCGCAGAGAACTACAAGGCGACCATGGTGCGTCCCATAGGTCTGGTCGTGCAGCCCCACGATAAAGTCGCCATCAGCGGGATGAAACGTTTCCGGATCATGGACGACCTGCGCATCGATTTCAGCGAACATTTTTCCCTGATGGCGGTTGCGATCTACCAGAAACTCGACAACGGTATGCCGGAACACGGTCGGCTCGACTGGTTATCCATGGGGCTGCGGCCGTTCTGGCACTTCTCCCGCTATTTCTCATTGGTGGGGGAGATAGGTGTCGATCATACCCGCCAGGAAGGTAGGTTACAAGGCTCCCTTGGCAAATTCACCATCGCCCCGCAACTTTCCCCGCGCAACCAACTGCTCAGCCGTCCCGCCCTGCGGGCTTATTTCACATGGGCCGTCTGGTCGGACGACTTCACCGGAATGGTCGCTCCCCACTCTTTCCCCGACAGCAACAACGGTATCTCCGTAGGCATCCAGATGGAGACCTGGTGGTGAAAATACTTGGATGTATTCTTTAAACACATCTTATAACCAACAATATTACAGTCATCTATATTGTTGCCACAGGTCATCTCTCATGGCTGTTTCCCTGAAGGGATGAACAACCTAATCTTCTTACGTTTATCTTTGTCTTTCCCAAAAAAGATAGAAAATGGAGATCAGAGCAGAGATCATCACCATAGGCGACGAGATCCTGATCGGACAGATCGTCGATACCAATTCTGCCTGGATGGCGGAAAAGCTGAACGGGATCGGCATTACCGTCCGGCAGATCACCACCATCTCCGACGAGCGGGAGCATATCCTCTCCGCGGTACGGAAAGCCCTGTCATGTTGTGATATAGTGCTGGTGACAGGAGGGCTGGGACCGACCAGTGATGATGTTACCAAGAAAACACTTGCCGAATATTTCGGCGGCAGGCTGGTGCTCGACGAAAAGGTTCTTAAAGCCGTCGAGGAACGCATTGCCGCACGGAACATAAAGATGAACGATCTTATCCGCGGACAAGCCTATGTGCCGGACAATTGCAGGGTTTTTGTCAATGAATGGGGCACAGCCCCCGGAATGTGGTTCGAAAAGGATGGAAAGGTGCTGGTATCTATGCCGGGGGTCCCGCGTGAGATGAAAGGGATCATGGAAAAATACGTCCTGCCCGCCCTTCAGGAAAAATTCAGCCTGCCTGCCCTTTACCACAGAACCATCCTGACCTACGGAACATTCGAAGCTCATCTTTCGGGCCTTCTGGAAGACTTTGAAAGAGAGCTGCCTCCCAACGTGAAACTGGCCTATCTGCCATCGGCAGGAAAAGTGCGGCTCCGTCTCACTGCCAAAGGGGACAGAAAAGAAGAGCTGGTCAGGCAGGTCGAAGAACTGGAAAAAAAGATACTCGAACGGATCGGGGAGTACGTGTACGGCCACGATGACGAAACCTTGGAGGGCATTGTGGGAGAACTTCTTCGTGAACGTGGGGCTACCCTGGCCACTGCCGAGAGCTGTACGGGCGGGATGGTGGCCCACCTCATCACCACCGTGCCGGGTGCATCCGACTATTTCGTCGGATCGGTCGTCTCCTATGCCAACAGCGTCAAAGAAAAGGTCTTGGGCGTCAGCCCGGAGATACTGCAGGAAAAAGGGGCCGTCAGCCGGGAAACCGTCCTCCGTATGGCGGATGGTGTGAAAAAAATGCTCGGTACAGACTATGCCGTTGCTATTTCCGGCATCGCCGGACCGTCCGGAGGTACCCCCGACAAACCCGTCGGGACCGTCTGGATAGCCGTATCTACACCATACAGGACCATCGCTGAAAAGTTTCGTTTTGCCGGTGACCGGCATGAGAATATCGAGAGGTCTGCTTATACATCATTGAACCTTCTGAGAAAAGAGATACTTAGTGAAAGTAATACTTGAAGTCAGGTGAAGGCCAGAAGACTTCGGGAAATCCCCATCTGAACTGCCCGAAAGGATTTACCGGGGGAAAGTTTGGTTTTCTGAAAGAAAATAACTTATTTTGCGACCACTTTTGGGAACAAGCTAAAAACAGAGCAGGAAAATGTCAAGGATTTGTCAGATAACAGGAAAGAAGGTGATGACGGGAAACAACGTCTCCCACTCGAAACGCAGAACAAAAAGGAAGTTCTATCCCAACCTTTTTGACAAGAAGTTCTACCTTGAGGATGAGGATCGCTGGATTACGCTGCGCGTCTCTGCCGCCGGGATCCGGACGATCAACAAGATAGGCCTGAAAGCCGCACTGCGTGAGGCCAAAGAAAAAGGTTATATCCAAAACTATTAAAATCCAGTACGATCATGGCTAAGAAAGGCAACAGAATACAGGTGATCCTGGAGTGCACCGAGCACAAGGCCAGTGGTATGCCGGGAACATCCCGCTACATCACCACCAAGAACCGTAAAAACACGCCGGAAAGGCTGGAACTGCGTAAATACAATCCCATCCTGAAACGTTACACCCTCCACAGGGAGATAAAATAAGAGATCATGGCAAAGAAAGTCGTTGCAACACTGAAAACAGGGGAAGGCCATTCCTTCACAAAAGCCATCCGTTTCGTGAAATCCAAGAAAACGGGTGCCTACACCTTCCAGGAAGAGATCATCAACAAGGAACATGTGAAGGATTTCTTCGCCAAGAAATAAAGACACATCCGTCCGGAACACGGAAAAGCTTCCTCAAAAGGGAAGCTTTTTTTATATTGGCAACCTGATCATTTCCGCATTATGGGACTTTTCTCGAAAAAGAACAGGAAAAAAGAGGAAGCGTCTCCCGTTGCACCGGCTGCGCCTGAAAGATCAAAGGAGCAGAAGAGCGTCGAGGAGGGGCTGGCACGTACCAAGGAGAGCGTTTTTCGCAAGCTCTCCCGGGCCGTCGCCGGAAAGACGAAGGTCGACGATGAAGTGCTCGACAACCTGGAAGAGGTGCTCCTTACCTCGGATGTGGGCGTCGATACCACGCTGAAGATCATTGAAAGGATCGAGGAGCGTGTGTCGCGTGACAAGTATCTGGGCACCGCCGAACTCAACCGCATCCTGCGTGAAGAGATCGCCGCCCTCCTCAGCGAACAGCCCGAGGCAGCGGGAGGCGACTTTTCCCTGGAAGGTCTGCCCCGGCCCTATGTGATCATGGTAGTTGGGGTCAACGGTGTGGGCAAGACCACCACCATCGCCAAGCTGGCTCACAGATACAAAAAGAACGGCTATCAAGTCATCCTCGGCGCAGCCGACACCTTCCGGGCGGCAGCCATCGACCAGCTGCAGGTATGGGCCGACAGGGTAGGAGTTCACCTGGTCAAACAACAGATGGGTTCCGATCCCGCCTCGGTGGTCTTCGACACATTACATGCCGCCAAAGCACGCAACGCCGACGTCGCCATCATCGATACTGCCGGAAGACTCCACAACAAGGTGAACCTGATGAATGAGTTGGGTAAGATCAAAAGGGTGATGCAGAAAGTGATCCCGGAAGCTCCCCACGAGATCCTGCTCGTTCTCGACGGTTCCACCGGACAGAATGCCTTCGAACAGGCCCGTCAGTTCACCGAAGTGACCCAGGTCAATGCCATAGCCGTCACCAAACTGGATGGTACGGCCAAAGGGGGCGTGGTCATCGGCGTGTCGGACAAGTTCGGCATCCCCGTCAAATACATCGGCATAGGCGAAGGCCTCGACGATCTGCGTCCTTTCCACAGGGAGGAGTTCGTCAACTCGCTCTTCCCCGATACACAATGAACCGCCCATGCGCCCTGCCCCGAAAAAGGTCCATGTGATCACCCTCGGTTGTTCGAAAAATACCGTTGATTCGGAGGTGCTTCTGCATCAGCTCCGGGAGGAAGGTTTTGACGTCGACCATGATGCGCCCGAGATACGCGGAGGGACAGTGATCATCAACACCTGCGGCTTCATCCGGGATGCCCAGGCCGAATCGGTCGACACCATCCTCTACTTTGCCGAAGCACGCAAGAAAGGGCTCATCGACCGCCTCATCGTCATGGGATGCCTGGTCGAACGCTTCCGCGAAGAGCTGAAAAAAGAAATACCCGAAGCCGATGCCTGGTATGGGGTGCACGAGATGGAACAGGTGGTCCGGGATGCCGGTGCCAACTTCCACTACGAACTGCTCACCCGCCGCCATCTTACCACCCCCTCGCATTATGCTTACCTCAAGATCTCCGAGGGATGCAGCAGGAAATGTGCTTTCTGCAGCATCCCCGCCATCAGGGGAAAACACCGTTCGCGTCCCGTGGAGGAGATCCTTGATGAGGCTGAATGGCTGGCCTCCCGCGGCGTGAAAGAGGTGATGCTCATCGCCCAGGATCTTACCTGGTACGGACGTGACCTCTATGGACAACAGCGCCTGCCCGAACTCGTCGACCGGCTCTCGCAGCTCCCCTTCCGGTGGATACGCCTGCACTACGCCTATCCATCCGGGTTCCCTACGGAGATCATCCCTCTGATGAAGGAAAGGGAAAATATCTGTCATTATCTCGACATCCCTTTCCAGCATATCTCCGACAGAGTTCTCAAAAAAATGCGGCGGGGCTCCACCTCAGGGACCATCCGCCGTCTGGTGCAACGCCTGCGCAAGGAGATACCCGACATCGCCCTGCGGACCACCTTCCTGGTGGGGCATCCCGCTGAAACGGAAAAAGACTTCCGGGAACTGCTTGAATTCATCGAAGAGACACGCTTCGACCGGCTGGGGGTCTTTGCTTATTCCCATGAGGAAGGGACCTATGCGTGGCGTCATTACCGCGATACCATCCCGGAAAAGGTAAAACAGGAAAGGGTCGGGGAGGTGATGACCCTGCAGGAAAGGATAGCAGAAGAAATCAACGAAAAAAGGGTAGGGGAGATCCTTCCAGTGATCCTCGACCGTCGCGAAGGAACGTTCTGGACAGGACGTACGCAATACGACTCTCCGGAGGTGGACCAGGAGGTGCTTATCCCCGCCAAAGGTGCAGATGAAAAAAGAAAGCCCGGCGACTTCGTCCGTGTGAAGATCGTCCGGGCTGACGGTTTCGATCTCTATGGCGAGATCACCGGTAGGGCCTAGCTCTTCGCTGCATCCACATCCCCTCGTTCCTTCATGCCCTTGCCGGCATCACCGCTTTTCTCTTTTTCTTCCTTCTTTTTCTTTTTTTCCGTCCGGATGGTGATGCCGTCCTTTTTCTTGTCGTATCCAACGACAATGGCATCGCCCTCCTGGATGTCGGCCTTGATGATGGCTTCGGCCATCGGATCTTCCAGATACTTCTGGATGGCCCGTTTGAGGGGACGGGCCCCGTACTGCACATCATAACCTTTCTCGGCCAGGAAGTTCTTGGCAGCCGACGAGATACGGAACTCGTAACCCAGTCCGGTGATGCGGCTGCGCAGACCTTCCAGCTCGATGTCGATGATCTTCAGAATGTTCTCGCGCGAGAGCGAGTTGAACATCACCACATCATCGACACGGTTGAGGAACTCCGGCGCGAAGGTTTTCTTCAGCGCCTTCTGGATGATGCTCTTGAAATGTTCATCCCGGCTCTCCTCACGGGCCTTCGTACTGAAACCCACACCCTGACCGAACTCCTTCAGCTGACGGGTGCCGATGTTCGAAGTCATGATGACGATCGTGTTGCGGAAATCCACACGACGTCCCAGACTGTCGGTCAGCTGCCCCTCATCCAGCACCTGCAGCAGGATGTGGTACACATCCGGATGAGCTTTTTCGATCTCGTCGAGCAGCACCACCGAATAAGGCTTGCGGCGCACTTTCTCGGTGAGCTGACCGCCTTCCTCATAACCCACATATCCCGGAGGAGCTCCTACCAGACGGGAAACGGAGAACTTCTCCATGTACTCGCTCATGTCGATGCGGATGAGGTTGTCGACGCTGTCGAACAGATACTTGGCCAGGACCTTGGCCAGCTGGGTCTTGCCCACGCCGGTAGGACCGAGGAAAATGAACGAGCCGATCGGCTTGTTGGGGTCCTTCAGTCCGGCGCGGTTGCGCTGGATGGCCTTCACCACCTTCTGCACCGCCTCGTCCTGGCCGATGATGCTTTCCTTCAGTTCCTGTTCCATCTTCAGCAGACGCATCCCCTCAGCCTGGGCGATACGCTGCACCGGAACACCCGTCATCATGGCCACCACTTCCGCTACCTTCTCTTCATCGACCACCTCACGGTTCTTGGAGAGCTCTTTTTCCCACTTCTCTTTTTCCATCTCCAGCAGGTCGAGCAGCATCTTTTCCTGGTCGCGGAAGTTGGCTGCCCGCTCAAAGTTCTGGTTCTTGACCGCCTCTACCTTTTTCTGTTTGGTCTCTTCCAGCTGCTTCTCAAGTTCGACAATGCGGTCGGGAACTTTGATGTTGGTGATGTGGACCCGCGACCCTGCCTCGTCCATGGCATCGATGGCCTTGTCGGGCAGATGACGGTCGGAGATGTACCTGTTGGTGAGCTTGACACAGGCTTCCAAAGCCTCGTCGGTGTAGATCACATTGTGATGATCCTCATAGCGTTCTTTGATGTTGTGCAGGATATGGAGCGTTTCCTCAATGGAGGTGGGCTCCACCATCACCTTCTGAAAACGACGCTCCAAGGCACCGTCTTTTTCTATATGCTGGCGGTATTCGTCGAGCGTGGTGGCCCCGATGCACTGGATCTCGCCCCGTGCAAGGGCCGGTTTCAGCATGTTGGCCGCGTCGAGCGAGCCGGTGGCACCGCCGGCCCCAACAATGGTGTGGATCTCGTCAATGAAAAGGATGATGTCCGGGTTCTTCGACAGTTCGTTGAGGATCGCTTTCATCCTTTCCTCGAACTGCCCCCGGTATTTCGTCCCGGCCACGATCGAGGCCAGGTCGAGCGTCACCACCCGCTTGTCGAAGAGCACTCGCGAGACCTTGCGCTGTACAATGCGCAGGGCCAGACCCTCAACAATGGCCGACTTGCCCACACCCGGCTCACCGATAAGGATTGGGTTGTTCTTCTTGCGGCGCGAGAGGATCTGGGCCAGCCGCTCGATCTCCTTGTCACGCCCCACCACGGGGTCGAGGCTGCCCTCTTCGGCCGCCCGTGTCAGGTCGATGCCGAAATTGTCAAGCACGGGAGTTTCAGAAGCCGGCTTGGAAGAGCCGCTGCCCTGAGAGCCCCGTCCGCTGCGGAAACCATGGGATTCTTCCTCTTCTTCCTCCTCGCCGGGAAAATCCGCCGAGGCCTCCGCCTGCTTCTCCATGATCTCATCCTTTACCACCTCATAGTCGATGTCCTGATCATGGAGCTTGGCCGTGACCAGAGAAGTCTCATCCTTCAGGATCGCCAGGAGCAGATGCCCCGTATCGATCACATCGTTTTTCATGGCCATGGCTTCCAGATGAACGAGCTTGAGCACTCTTTCCGAAGCCCGCAGAAAAGGTATGTTCTCCGCCTGCTGCGGATCGAGTGGCTTGTCGCTCCGCAGACTCCCTTCCAGGACACGCTTCATCCCCGCCAGATCTACACCCAGCGAAGTGAGGATCTCCACCGCAGGCCCTTCACCGTCACGCAGGATCCCCAAAAAAAGATGTTCCGTCCCAATGTAAGGATTACCCAAACGTATGGCCTCTTCCTTACTGTATGCAAGGACATCCTTCAGCCGTTGCGAAAACTTTCCATCCATAATATCTTCCTCCTGTTCCTACGATCCTCCCTTGTCGACAGGGAGAACCACTGCCGTACTTCAAAGATACGAATTCTTTACCGAACGGGACTTTTCACTCTCCCAAAACCCTCTTTTCTTTTAAACAGTATTTTGTTGATAATTCCGCGCGTCCACCGTCCCCGTTTCGGTAAGATTTGACTATTTTCGTGCGTTTAAAAGTATTTTTTTAACCAGATAAGCTTTACAATAAATATGCCAGACGAGAACATCATCAAGATCAACATCGAGGAGGAGATGAAGTCGGCCTACATCGACTATTCCATGTCGGTGATCGTGTCGAGGGCACTCCCCGATGTACGTGACGGATTGAAACCGGTACACCGCCGTGTGCTGTACGGGATGTTCGAGATGGGCGTCTTGTCCAACCGCCCGTTCAAGAAGTCGGCCAGGATCGTGGGGGACGTGCTGGGAAAATACCATCCTCACGGGGACAGTTCCGTGTACGATGCTCTGGTACGTATGGCCCAGGAATGGTCGCTGCGTTACCCGCTCATCGACGGACAGGGCAATTTCGGCTCCATCGACGGAGACAGCCCGGCAGCCATGCGATATACGGAGGTCCGCCTACGTAAGATCGCGGAAGAAGCATTGGCCGACATTGACAAGGACACGGTTGATTTCCAGCTCAATTTTGATGACACCCTGAAGGAGCCCACCGTACTTCCTACGCGTATCCCGCTGCTGCTGGTCAACGGCGCTTCGGGGATCGCCGTGGGGATGGCAACCAATATCCCGCCCCATAACCTTACGGAAGTGGTGGATGCCCTTGTGGCACAGATCGATGACCCGGACATTACCATCGGCGAACTGATGGAATATGTTCATGGTCCCGATTTCCCGACAGGTGCCACCATCTATGGATACCAAGGTATAAAGGATGCCTATGAAACAGGCAGAGGACGTATCGTCGTCAGGGCAAAAACGGAGATCGAGACGAAACCTTCCGGACGTGAAGAGATCATCGTCAGAGAGATCCCCTACATGGTCAACAAAAGCGAACTGATCAAAAAGATCGGCGACCTGGTGAACGAGAAAAAGATCGAAGGGATCGCTCACGTCAACGATGAATCGGACAGGGAAGGGATGCGCATCGTCATCACACTGAAAAAAGAGGCGGTAGCCAGCGTGGTTCTCAACCAGCTCTATAAATATACCCAACTGCAGTCCTCGTTCAATGTCAACAGCATAGCCCTGGTGAAGGGGCGTCCCAAGATGCTGAACCTCAAGGAGCTGCTACACTATTTCATTGAACACCGCCACGAGGTGGTGGTTCGCAGGACCCGCTATGAACTGGCCCAGGCTGAGAAAAGAGCTCATATCCTTGAAGGACTGCTGGTGGCCCTCGACCATCTCGACGAAGTGATCCGCCTGATCCGGGCATCCAAGACCGTCGAGGAGGCACGTGAGGGACTGATGAGCAACTTTGACCTGTCAGAAGTGCAGGCCCGCGCCATCCTTGACATGCGCCTGCAGAAACTGACAGGCCTCGAGAGGGAAAAACTGCGGGAAGAGTACGATGAGCTGATGAAGCAGATCCGGTACATGAAAGAGGTCCTTGCTTCCACCGAACTGCAGATGGAGATCGTCAAAAAGGAACTTCTCGAGATCAAGGAAAAATATGGTGATGAAAGGAGAACGAACATCGTACCTGATGAAGGGGAGTTCAACCCTGAAGATTTCTATGCCGACGAAGAAGTTGTGATCACCATCTCACATCAGGGCTATATCAAACGTACACCGCTCACCGAATTTCGCAGACAGAGCAGGGGAGGGATCGGTGCACGTGGCAGCACCACCAAGGAAGAGGACTTCATAGAGCATCTCTATGTGGCCACGATGCACAACACCATGCTCTTCTTTACGGAGAAGGGGAGGTGTTACTGGCTGAAAGTGTGGCAGATACCCGAAGGCAGCAGAAATGCCCAGGGACGTTTCATCAAGAACATGCTCCATCAGATGGATCCTGACGACCGGGTGAGGGCTTACATCAATGTGAAGTCGCTCAAGGATGAGGAATACATCAGGGAGCATTACATCATGCTGGCCACCAAGAAGGGCGTGATCAAGAAGACCTCTCTGGAGGCTTTCTCGCGGCCGCGACAGAAGGGGATCAATGCGGTGACCATACGGGAAGGGGACCAGCTGCTCACGGCCGCACTCACCACCGGCCAGCAGGAGATCCTTCTGGCCGTGCGGTCGGGACGTGCCCTGCGTTTCAATGAAAGGGACGTCCGGCCTATGGGCAGAACAGCCGCCGGGGTCCGTGGCATCACGCTCAGCAACGAACAGGATGAGGTGGTCGACATGGTGTGCATCGAATCACCGGAACAGACCATCCTGGTGGTCTCTGAAAAGGGCTATGGCAAACGCTCCGAAGTGGAAGACTACCGTATCACACGACGTGGAGGGAAGGGGGTGAAGACCCTCAATATCACCGAAAAAACAGGAGCTCTCATCGCCATGAAAGCGGTCACCGACGCAGGCGACCTGATGATCATCAACCGTTCCGGCGTTGTCATACGAATGCCTGTCAGCGAAATACGCGTCATGGGAAGGGCTACCCAGGGTGTCCGCCTCATCAACCTGCGGGAAGGCGACTCCATAGCGGCTGTGACTTATGTCGAACAACATGATGAGGAGACAGAAGAAACAGAAGAAAGAGAAAGTCCGGAAACAGAACAGGACGCCGCAGAATGACCCGCAGCCTTACAAATTATGGCAAAGATTTTGCGACACTTGAGGAAAATAGTTAATTTTGATATCAGAATTGTAAATTAAACCATTTAAAAATGAGAAAAGTAACGACAATACTGGTTGCACTTCTCTTCAGCATCACAGCCGTCCAGGCTCAAAAAGGAAAAGTGACAGCCGCTCTTACTTACCTTGAGAACGGTGAGATAGAGAAAGCCTGGCAGACGATCCAGGTTGCGGAACAGAACGAAAAGACCAAGAACTACTACAAAACCTATTACGTAAAGGGGCGCATCCTGCAAAAGATCGCAGAATCGAAAGACCCCAAGGTCAAAACGCTGGTGGACGAACCCCTGAAAAAGGCCTGGGAAAGCTACCAGAAAGCTATCCAGCTGGATGAAAAGGGTAAGGTACATAAGTCGATCGAGATTTACCTCCCCATGCTCAATGCGGACTTCATCAACAAGGCTGTGGAGGAATTCAAGAACAAAGAGTATAAGGCCGCCATGGAATACTTTGACCTGGCCCTGCAGGTGGGTAAGGATCCTGTCTTTAACGGAGCGATCGACACTTCCATCATCTACAATGCCGGGCTCAGTGCCTACAACGGAAAGATCTGGAACAAGGCCATCGAATATCTTACCAAAGCCAAAGATATGGGCTACGGGGGAGGTGCGATCTATGTCCTGCTCAAAAACGCTTATCTGGAAAAAGGAGACACACTGACCGGACTGAAGATCCTGAAAGAAGGCTTCCAGAAAATGCCGACCGAGAAGTCCATCATCTTCGAACTCATTAACTATTACCTCCTAGTAGAAGATAACAGTCAGGCCGCCATCGATTACATCAACAAAGCCCTCGAACAGGATCCGGATAATGCATCCCTCTATTTCGCCAAAGGACTTGCACTTGACAAGATCGGTAAACACGATGAAGCCATCGCCGCCTACAAATTGTCCATCGAGAAAGATCCCAACTATCTGAACGCATACTACAACCTCGGTGCTTTGATCTTCAACGACGGCGTGACCATGTTCAACAAGTGTAACGAGATCATGGACAACGAGAAATACAAGGAATGCGTGAAACAGGCAGACGAAAAATTCAAGGAGTCACTGCCGTACCTTGAAAAAGCCCATGAACTGGATCCCAAAGAGATCAATACACTCGAAACATTGAAGGTGCTCTATTACCGTCTTCATATGTATGACAAGCGCGATGAGATCGTTAAGCAACTTGAAGAAGTCAAAAGCTCAGGTGGAAATACAGGTGGCGAACAAAAATAAACACGATAGAGGGGAGACAAAAGTTTCCCCTCTATTTTTTAACAATCATATGTTAACATAATATTAATTATGTTTCTTTTTTGCCGTTCATTGTACAGGCCATATATTCATGTATTCTAAGAGCATCCTCAGAAACCAGTAAAAAACCCATGCTTCAAGAAAAACAAACAAAAGTTTCCCGATGCGTTTCCTTTGTAATGAATCAGGACGGATCTTTCTTCCTGCAAGAAGCTGACCAAGAACAAGAAAAAAGAGTATGACAGCCGTGGTATAAACTACGGGGCCGAAAAGATGCATGATGAATGCTTCACGGACCTCAAGATGTGTCCATGCCCATAGTGAACGGCTCATGCCACAGGTCGGGCAGCTTAACCCCGTCAGTTCATGAAAAGCACATCTCGTGGCTGTTCTGCCATGATCGGTTAGAAACGGGAAAACAAGGAAAGAGAAAAGAATCAGTGCCTCTGTGAAGAGAACGAATGTCTCACGGCGAGACAATCTCTTCCGTTCCGCTTCTGCCTTTTTCTTCGTCTCCATTTCTCTCCGAAATTTCCGGAACAGGTTCCAGGAGTTTGTATTCCTCTCCGAATTCTTCAAGGAAATAAAGGCTCATTGCCCTGAACCACACCAGGAATGGTAATGTGATGACCCGGTTGAAGTACGGGATCACCAGGAAGATAAAACCAATACAACAGGTGAGCAAACCTGCGATCATTACAAAAAGAAAAACCCCGATACCCATTCCCAGCATGATAATCCCGTATAGAAGGAATGGCCAGGGATGTCTGGCCCATAATTCAAGAAAAACATGCCAGCCCCGCAACACACCCGTTCTTCTTTTGTACATGATAGGAACTACGAAATGATTGAGGTACAGGTCGATATACAGAACAGTTGCCAGAAAGACCGCGAGAAAAGAGAGATAGATCCAGAATGGAGCGCTTTCGCCACGGTTTACACCGGCCTCGATGTAACTGTACAGGAAAAAGACGAGTGTCCCAATGAACGCAAGCATAAGGAAAGTGAAACCCACACGCCACAGAAAAAGGGAGTTCCCTTCTTTTCTGAACTCTTTCCATGGCTCAGTGATCTGCTCATGTTCATGGATTACATTATCCAGAAAAACGAACTTGCCTCGGGAACTGATCCAGAGGATAAGGATGATCATGGCCACCACGAATATCCCGAAAACAAGGAGAAAAACGGTACCCGTCGGGATTGCTGAGGTCAATTCTGAGTAAGCCTCCTTCATCTGCTGAATGGAGTTATGATCCATAACCTCCTTGGGATTGATGTTGGGACTGTATCCTCCTTCTCCCAGATAGGCCAGAAAAGCAGAAAAACCTACAATGAACCACCGTGAAAGCCGGAACGGCCGGAAAAGGAATCCAGTCATCTTCTTCCAGCCTGTATCGATCATGTAAGAATATGAGACAGACATTGGATCGAAAAGGACGTTTTCGAATAACTTAAATTACGAATTTTTCCGCTTTCACGGGAAAAACAGCCATAAAAAAAGCCCGGCATGCCGGGCTTTTTTTCATCTGAAGTAATCCTTATGCCAGTCGAACATCCACGGCATTCATTCCTTTCCTGCCTTCTTTCAGTTCGAAAGTTACTTCGTCATCTTTTCTGATCTCATCGATCAGACCGGAAACGTGCACAAAATAATCCGTTTCTGTCTCCGAATCCATAATGAACCCATAACCTTTGGACTCATTAAAGAATTTTACTTTTCCTGTTTTCATGATAAAATTGATAATGAATGAATAATGAGTGCAAAGGTAATCAAATATCCTTACCTGATACTGTTTTTGAAAAAAATATTGCAATGAGGTCATTTTTATTTCCCCTTCGGTTGTTTCCGAATGTCTCTGATCTCTTCCAGTTCGCACCGAAGGCTTCCGAAAGAGAGACGGGCGATGATGCGCACGGGCAAGGCCAGAGTGTCGCGTGTTACCCAGATGTGCAGCTGTTCTTCCTGGGTGAAGGTGTCGTTCCCCTCTGTCACGGGAATATAGAGCGCACAGGGCTCTCTGCCCCGGAAAGTACGGATCGTTTCATCTCCGGCATAACGTACTCGCAGATCAAAGAACCTGTCATCATAAAAAAGCGGTAGTACCAGCACCTCCCCTTTCAGCCGCCAGCCTTCTGAGGCGATGCGCTCACGTGCCTGATAGAATGCGGTCAGTACATCGTATATCTTCACGGCATACCTGTGATCACCTGTACGGGAGCTTCTTACCCTGTGGTTCTCTTCCAGAAAGATCCAATCCTCCCTGGAAGTGTATTTTCCTTTTTTAACCGTTCGTGTTACTTTTTCGGGGAAACCCTCAGGAGCTCTGAACACTACGCAATAACGGTCCTCAACGGGATAAAGCCATCCGATCAGTCCGGTGGAACGGGCTTCTGCAACGGCTCGTAACTGCCCTATTTCTGCCTTGCCGTTTCGTTCCAGCCTCACTTTACCCTCTCCCCCTTTGATCCAGCCGTAAGAGAGGCTGTAGGTCAGCTCCTCTCCCACCCTTCTCTCCAGATCTTGCGGCAATAAAGGAAAAAGAACGGAATGGAAAAGAAAGATGAAAGGAAGAGAGGCTTTTCTCATCATGATCATCTCACCTTGTCTTTTCCTTCGGAAAAATAGCGTTTGCTCGCTTCTTTCACACGCGGGGCCAGGAGGATGGCTGAGACCATCGTGGGAATGGCCATGAGTGCAAAGGCTCCCGAGATCAGGCTCTCTACCGCTGTCAGCGAAGCCACCGAAGCGATCAGGATCGTCACCACGTAGAAAACCGTATAAGCCTGATGGGCACGGGATCCGGCCAGAAAAGCGGAACATTTTCCGCCGTAATAGGCGTAGGAGAACATCGTGGACAACGCAAAGATCACCACCGTCAGCATGAGGAGATATCTCCCTGCAAAAGGGATGGCCTCATTGAATGCTCTGACCGTCAAGGAGATACCATTCTCGTCCCCGGTCTTCCACACATCGGTCACCAGGATGGCCAGGGCGGTGAGCGTACACACCACCAGGGTGTCAATGGCAGGTCCCAGCATGGCCACCAGTCCTTCCCGCACCGGCTCATTGGTCTTGGCCGCCCCGTGCGCCATGGGGGCCGTGCCTATACCCGCCTCATTGGAAAATGCCGCACGCCTGGCTCCTAGGATGATAAGCCCGCCCAGCGCCCCCCCCATGGCAGGATGACCATGGAAATTCTCGGCAGTGAAAGCATTGGTGAAGATCATGGCCAGATATCCGGGAACACGGTCGTAATGGACCAACAGGATAAAAAGCACCGACGCAAAATAGAGCAGCACCATCAAAGGAACCAGCCGTGAAGTCACTTTCGCGATACGGCGGATCCCGCCGAAGATGACCACCCCCACGATGGCGGTCAGCACCAGACCGGTGAGAAACCGGTTCATAAAGGGATGACCGGAAGCCTGCGACGGGAACAGTACATCATTGAGGATGGCTGTCAGCTGGTTGGCCTGAAATATGGGAAGACTTCCGAAAAGCCCGGCCAGACTGAAAAAAACGGCCAGGGGAAGCCACTTCCTTCCCAGACCTACCGTGATGACGTACATGGGACCTCCCTGTAGTTCCCCCTGACGGTCCCGGCCACGGTACATCACCGCCAGAGTGGCTGTAAAAAACTTGGTGGCCATACCCACCACGGCGGTCACCCACATCCAGAAGATAGCCCCAGGCCCACCCAGTGCAATGGCAATGGCCACACCACTGATATTGCCCATGCCTACCGTGGCAGCCAGCGCAGTCGAAAGTGCCTGGAAATGGTTGATCTGCCCCGGATCATTGGGATCATCATACTTGCCCCGCAATACATCCACCGCATGTCCGATATGCCGGAAGGGTAAAAAACCTGAGTACAAAAGAAAAAAGGCACCCCCGCCCAGCAACAATATCAGCAGCGGGACATCCCAGATCCAGTCGGCAAAAGCGATGATCGCCCTTTCAATACCGCTCATCGTATACTCGGGTGAATTTATCCTTCAAAAGGGGAGCCGGGTTCACGTGACATGAAATAAAGGGTCAGACGGTCCATGAGGCGGGGGGAGAACTTACGCATGAGAAAAGTGAACTTCCCGATGGAACTGAGCACCATCAAACGCCTGCGGTGACGGATGCCGTGGTAGATCCTGCGTGCCACATGTTCTGGTGTTTGCATGCTTTTTTCTTTACGGGGTGATGATCCTTGGGGAGACCCGTTGGCCGTCAGGGCCGTAAAACGAATGTTGGTGCTCGTGAAACCTGGCGCGATCAGGAAGACATGCAGCCCCTGTCGCCGGTACTCGAGACGCAGGGTCTCCAGAAAACCATGCATCGCAAATTTGGATGCGGAATAAGCGGTACGGCCTGGCAGCGCCTGAAAACCCGCAAGTGAACTGACCCCTGCCACCGTACCCTGACTTTCCAGCAAGTAGGGCAATGCGAACTTGGTGCAATAAACCGTCCCCCAGAAATTGGTCTGCATCACCAGACGGAACACGTCCAGGGTCATCTCACCGAACACAGCCCTCATGCTGATGCCTGCATTGTTGATCAGGATGTCGATCTTCCCATACCGCTCCACCGTCTTCTCCACCAGGTTCCTGCAGGCATCCTCCCTTCTTACGTCGGTCTCCACCCCCATCACATCCAACCCTTCTTCCAGCAAAACCTGCTCCACCTGTTTCAGTTTCTCTCCGTTACGTGCCGCCATCACCACCGACGAGCCCCGCCGAGCAAAACATTTCGCCGTCGCAAGACCGATCCCGGATGATGCCCCTGTGATGATGACCACCTTGTTCTTCACGCGATACCAGAGTGTTGTCCGCACCAAAGATATAGCTAATTGTGACTCTTTCCCAAATGAACCCCATTATTTTTCTTGTTCCTGCGCTCGTGCCTTCAGGGACATTGTGATAGCGATCCTTACGAATGATGCAATCTTCACCCGGGTTTCAAATGAAAATGAAAAAAGTTTTGCAAAAAGAAAATATGGTATTACCTTTGCAGCGCCAATGCGATCCAGTAGCTCAGTTGGTAGAGCACATCCCTTTTAAGGATGGGGTCCAGGGTTCGAGGCCCTGCTGGATCACGGCAAAAAAGGCCCGGACGGGCCTTTTTCTTTTTGTGCAAATCAGGCAAAACCGCATTGATCAACTTTCATTGAAAAGTGATGACATATTGTGGATTATAAATGCATGAAACCATATTGTTTTTATTTATTCTAAATTAATGTACTTTTGTCCCGTAACAAACCTGCCTGTATGGATAACAGGGATTGGATTCTCGCTACAGATGCGATCAGCAAGCATTTCTTTTTTGAAAGAAAGGAAGAGGTGGAAGGCTTCATCCGAAGGGTCAGAAAACTGGCCAAGGAAAAGGAACAAAAGATCCGTTTCAGAAGGATCTCTGAAGCTGAAGTACGTGTCAAGGTTCTGCGTACCTCCTCCGGTACTTTCAAGGAAAAGGAGGTAATTCTGATCAATCTGATCAATGCAGCGGCCCGTTGATCAACCAGGATTTTTTGTAAATTTCGAGGAAAAGAGGCATCATGAAAACTTTTCTCCTTCCGTTTTCCGGGGTCCTGGCCGTTTTGGCAATTATGACCACCTTTATCCTCAGTTCGTCTTGTGTCCACAGACGACCACAGATAACCTCGTCTATAAAAGAAAAAAAGGTGCGCGGGCTGGTGGATACCGTAGGTTTTGCCCATACAGCCCGGCAGATGGACTCACTGATGGTGCGCATCAAGAGAATGGAAGGAGATTCCTTAACGAAATGGTCACAGAAAAATCTCACCTGTCGCGTAGCTGTCTGCCCTCATGATGATTACACCTATGTTGGATACCTGTATCCTGCTCTTTTGCAGCATGTCAAAGCTCCGACGGTCATTCTGTTCGGGGTGGCACACAAAGCCAGGTTGCTGGGATTGCGTGACAGGATCGTTCTTGGTTCTTTCACCGCCTATCAGGGACCATGGGGGACCATTCCGGTATCTCCGCTGCGGGAAGAACTCATCGCCCGCCTTGACACTTCCCTGTATACCGTCAACGACTCCATGATGGCCATGGAACATTCCCTGGAAGCTCTCCTGCCATTCCTTCAATATTTCGATCGTCGGCTTACCATCCTTCCTATTTTGGTCCCCTATCTGTCTTTTGAGAAAATGGACACCATCGCACAAGCCCTGGCAAATGCTCTCCAGGATATCACCTCCGAACATCATCTACAATGGGGGCCTGATTTTGCGATCGTCATCTCCACCGACGCCGTGCATTACGGTGATTCAGGATGGCATGGAAACAACTATGCACCCTATGGTACCGATGAAAAGGGAACAAGCCTCGCCGTGGCTCATGAACATACCATCATTGACAGTACACTTACGGGAAGAGTCACGCCGGACAGGCTTCGGAGGTTCTTTCATTATACCGTCAGCGAGCAAGACTATACCCGGTACAAATGGACATGGTGCGGCCGTTATTCCGTACCTCAGGGCCTGCTCACCGCCTGGTATCTTGCACGTCTTGAGAAAGCCCCGCCTCTTTCCGGCATCCTGATAGGCTACCGCAACTCCATCGATCATCCCCGTATTCCCGTGGAAGATCTGGGAATGGGGACAACAGCCCCTGCCAGTCCGCACCACTGGGTGGGCTATGCCGCCATAGGTTACGAATGATCGGACAACAGGAGTTGAAAAAAAACTCACAGATCGAGCAGCAGCCGGTTGCCTGCAGTAGCTCTCACGGCATCTTCCATTTCCTCCAGGGAGCGTTCCACAGCATGGTATTCCTCAGCATCCGGGATACGGATATGATGACTTCCCCGATCCTGCCACCTCGACAAGACCAGATATACCGTGATCCGGTGAATGTCCATCGCAGGAAGATAACCCCTCTCCCTCGGATCGTCGGTGAAGGTCTCTACCAACAGACCGGTTTCCAGCAATTCATTGAGGATCCTCCTCACCAGACGTACCGGAAGTTTGAGCTCCTCGCATAAAGTTTCGTATGTCATGGGAGGATCTCCGTTGGCAAAACGTTTTACGATGATCGTCATGACAAGCAACAGCACCTTACGATAAAGGGTCAGACTGATGGTCTCTGTGTCTGCCTCGAACTCGTATTGCCGGACATTCTGATATGCGAACGATAGTTCCGCCCCGAAAAGAACGATCAGCCAGCTGAGATGGACCCAGATCATGAACAGTGGCAAAGCCGCAAAACTACCGTAAATGGCATTGTAACGGGAAACCCCTACCTGGAACGTCACATACCCCCACTGGATCACCTGGAAGAGCGTGCCGGCCACAATACCGGCCAGCAATGCCGCCCCGAACTTCACCTTCGTATTGGGCATCACCAGATACAATAAGGTGAACAGCAACCACATCATGACATATGGGGCCAGGCGCATCAGGGTGATCAGGGCAGGACCGATGTACCCCAGGATGCTGTTCCCTTCCGCAATCTCCGAAAGACGGGCAGTGATCACCACCGTGAAACTCCCTGAGAGGATCATCAGCAACGGCGCAAACAACAGAATGGCAAAATAATCGCTCAGTTTGCGCAGATAGGAACGTGATTTGCCGATCTGCCAGATCTGATTGAAGGCTCCTTCAATGTTCCCCAGTACCTGGATCACCGACCAGAAAAGGATCAGCAGACCGATCCCGGCGATCCAGCCGCCACTGGTCATCTCCAGCATCTTGTCAGCAAAATTGAGCAACCACTTCAATACCTCACGCTGCCCTTCAAAACTCTTCATCAACTCTTCCTGAATGAGGGTCTCAATCCCAAAGCCCCGGGCTATCCCGAAAATGAGAGCCAGCACAGGCACGATCGACAACATCGTGTAGTATGTCAGCGCCGAAGCACGCAACTGCACACGGTCTTCCTTGAACCCCCTGTATGCCAGAATAAGTATGCGTAACTGTTTGTACAGAAAGGATTTTCTTTTGGGAAGCTCCTCCAGGGGAACCCGCCAGATGTCCACCGTAATGAAATGGACCAGATCCCGGAACCTTTCACTGAACCTGCTCACTGTAGTATGCTTGAAATGTGACGTAAAACACCTTCATCGCCATAAAGATACGTATCTTTCCTCAGATTCCCTGTGTTTCATTATTTTTGGGATTCGACACGAACCTATGGAGATACGTCATCTTGAGTTTGCGGAAGGAGCTGCCCGGGCTACGGGAGTGGCCGTGATCATTGATGTGTTCCGGGCCTTTACCACGGCCTGTTATCTCTACCATCAGGGTGTCCGTGAGGTCCTGGTCACGGGTGATCCCCGCCTTGCTTTTGCCCACCGCGAGAAAGACCCACAAGGAACGATACTGGTAGGTGAAAGGAACGAAAAAAAGATCGAAGGTTTCGATATGGGCAACTCCCCCTCGGAGGTATTGCGACACGACCTGCACGGGAAAGTGGCTGTACTCACCACCAGTGCAGGCACACGGGGCATCATGCAGGCCGTCAAAGCCACGAGGATCCTGGCAGCTGCCTTCGTCAATGCCAGCGCCACGGCCCGCTTCCTCCGGAAGATCCGTCCCCCGGCGGTCAGCCTAGTGGCCATGGGCTACAACGCCGTCACTCCCGCCGACGAGGACCGTCTCTGCGCCCGGTACATCGAAGACCTCCTCCGCAACCGTAAAAGCGATCTTGCCAGGATGGAAAGGATCATCCGGCAGGGAACCGGAAGACGTTTCTTTGATCCCTCCAACATGAACTCGCCCGAAGAGGATTATTACCTGGCCATGGAAACCGACCGTTTTCCCTACGTGCTGGAAGCCTTGCCCTCTGCGACCCGGGGGTTGCTGCTGCTGAAAAAGTCAGAAGCATGAGATGTGCTGCGTCCTTCCGCAATCTGGAGAAGAAGATCCTCCGCCCCACCCTCCTCCTGGATGAAACCACCGCCCGGGAAAACATCCGCAGCATGGCGGACAAAGCCCACAAGAACAACATCTTTTTCCGTCCCCATTTCAAAACCCACCGCTCAGCCCGTATCGGGGAATGGTTCCGCGACGAAGGAATCCGGGCCATCACGGTCTCCAGCCTCAGGATGGCTGAATATTTCGCTCACCACGGATGGAACGATATCACCGTGGCTTTCCCCGTCAATATCCGTGAAAAAACGCTTATCCGTGAACTCTCGGAAAGGATCACACTGAACCTGCTGGCCTCCTCTCCGCAGACCATCGAGGCCCTCGAACAGGAACTCTCTTCCCCTGCCGGCATATTTGTCGAGATCGATACAGGTTATAGGAGAAGCGGTGTGTCGTATACAGATACGGCCACACTGGAAAAGATCATCAATGTCCTCGGAAGATGCAGAAAACTTCATTTCCGGGGACTGATCTCCCATACCGGGGACACTTACCATGCCTCCGGAACTGCTGAGATCCTGGGAAAACACAGGACAGCACTGAACCGGATGAGACAGGTGCAGCAACGTTTTCTTATCCGATTCGATCCTGTACTGATCTCCATGGGAGACACGCCTGCCTTCAGTCTGCTGGAAGAGATCAGAGGGATCGATGAGATGCGGCCGGGAAATTTTGTCTTTTACGATCTGATGCAGTGGCAGCTTGGGGCCTGCCGCCCGGAACAGATCGCTGTGGCTCTTGCCTGCCCTGTCACGGAAATACACCCGGAAAGGAATGAAGCGATCCTTTATGGCGGTGCCGTCCATTTTTCCAGGGAAAGGCTTGCTGCAGAAACTTTTTCCCATTACGGACTCGGTGTGGATATCACCTCCGGTCACCCCCTGACAGAACTTTTCATAAAAGCTCTCTCCCAGGAACATGGCATCCTGCATCTGCCCGGGAGGATCTCCGCCAAGGTCCGACCGGGGGATCTGCTCCTTTTTTATCCGGTCCACTCCTGCCTGACAGCCAACCTGATGGGACGATACCTCACCTGCCGGGGAGAATGGATCGAAAGCTCCAGATCAATATAATAAACTGAATATACGATGAATATAAAAGAAAAAGTAAAGAATTACTTCAGATCAAAAAAATGGTGGTCGATCCTCCTGGACATGCTTTTCTATCTGCTGGTTCTGCTCCTTCTGATCCCTTCCACCCGGAGGACCGTCTGGCCGGTACTGATGCGGACGGTGCTACATCCTCCTTTCAGGAAGATCTCTGCCCAGCCGATCCGGTCTCTTACGGAAAAAGACCTGCAATGGACGTTTTACAGGCTTGACGGAACACCCGTGCACCTGGCCGACTACAAAGACAGGGTTCTGTTCATCAATTTATGGGCTACATGGTGTCCCCCCTGCCGGGCTGAAATGCCCGGCATCGAAAAGCTTTACCGGGATTACGGAAAAAAGGTGACTTTCCTGATGATCGCAGGCGACGATCCCGGAAAAGTTGAGGAATATCTCGGCCGGAATGAGTACACCTTCCCGGTGTTCATCCAGCGTACCCCTGCCCCGCCACCGTTGCGTTCCCGTTCCATACCTACCACTTACATCATCGACAGAAAAGGGAACATCGTCTTCGAACACAAAGGTGCCAGCAAATGGAATTCCCGAAAGATCAGAAAACTCCTGGATGAGCTGCTGGCTCAATGACCGTTCTCACCAATGCATCAAATATGGGTTCCCGCCGGGCAGAAAGGAGCTGCCCTGATAGTTCATGTACCGGAACTCCGCGCCGAAATGAATGGAGGGTGTGATCTGATAGTCCATGCGTATCGAATACTGATCGGGTACGTAGCGGTAATTCCGTACAAAAGGCGGAAGAGAACCTGTCGATGATATGTTCTTCAGGACACTGCCCGTGACGGAGAGGTTGGACCGGAGCAGGTATGTGCCGCTAGCATATAAAAGAAAAGAGGTTGCCGGAACACTCCCTGCCCTCATCTCTCCGGAGGAATAGATACCCCCGGTAGGAAAACATTGATCGGCACGGACACCCGCCGTGATGAAGAAACGGGGACTCATCTGCCATGAAAGCTCAGGGGCTATGAACGTGGAGAAACCCCGGAACCCCGACATGCTCAGATAGCTTGCTCCTGTCCGGAGGCCCAGGCGTATGCCCGGACCGTCGTCGGATGTCCGTTCTTCTTTTCCGTTCTCTGTCCCGGGCGCAGGAGGCGGCATGAAATATCCTCCGGGATAGTGAGGATACATGAGCTGCCCTCTCACAGGCATCAACGCCCCGAGGAAGAAGAACAAAAACAGCCAGATGATCCTCCCGACACTTTTCATGACAAGTGATCTGATTTTGTCTCCAAAAATAAAAAATCCTCAGGAACCGGCCCTCCTGAAAGGCTCAGAAACTCCACCTGAACTTTACCCACAGCCGGTCTCCAAGCTCCCACCAGTGTTCCGTGATGCTTCTTGCAAAAGCATTGCTGTAACGGGTCAGGTATTGCCGTGCCAGCATCGTGGTATCTCCCTGTGCGGCGTTCTTCCGGTCTTCTTCCAGCAGTTCCAGAGCTCTTTTTTCAATGTAGGGAACTTCGTCGAAAGCCTTTTCTTCATAATCCACCACCACCGGTTCGATCACCTTGCGTCCTTCACCCCATTTTACGAGAGCCAGCCGGTTGGCCCGCCGAAAAGCCCACAGAGCCGAAGAACGACTGAAATGATCCTCACCGCCAATGCGGTAACTCTCCGGTACGCTCAGATTCCCCGCATAGATGGGGAATCTTGCGCTCAGGCGGGGAATGTCCAGGCTGAACCACATCCTTCCCCCTACCTCATCGGGGAGGTCACCCCGGAGCTGTACCACCCACGAATAGGCACAATACTGCACCGAGATAGGACGGTCACGCTTCACCACTCCCGGTTTCAGAGCATTCAACAGCTCCCGCTTGTCCCGTGCCAGCCAGGGATGGGCAGCCGGACTGATCACGGTGTCCACCACCTCGTTTCCATCCTTGTCCCGTCGTTTTACCGGCACCCGGAGGTTCCGGATCATCTCCCATTCCGTGCTGTCATACGTGGTACGGAACAAAGCCAGTACCTCCCTTATGTCTACCGGATGATCAGGATGGACAGAGAATGGAAGTTCTTCAGCATCATAGGAAAGATGGAGCGACGGAGCCAGGGTGCTGAAAACGAAGAACTCCCGAATGGAAAACGGTTTCTTCGTGTTGCCGTAAGCCTTCCAGAACCTGAAAGGGGACTTGCCGTCCCACAGTCCCAGCTTCCTGGCCACCTTGAAAACATTGTCGGATGCCATGAAATGGTCGGGATCGTTGAGATCGATCTCTCCGATGCGGGAGATGTTCGCTGCTATGCCCACATGATCGTCAGGGATCCTTTGGGCTGCCCACACACCACCCGGTTTGCCCGGACCGGGACCTACGATCTCCATGTGCCACACCTCCTTGGTATCCGCTAGGGTGATGCATTCTCCCCAGTCGGCATAGCCATACTGCCTGATCAGGTCACCGATCAGACGGATCGCTTCCCGCGCGGTGGTGCACCGTTCCAGAGCCACCCGCTCCAGCTCCTCGATAAGGAACATCCCGTTCTCATTGTGCAGGATCTTTGCCCCGCCGAAAGTGCTCTCACCAATGGCCAGCTGCTTCTCGTTCATGCTGGGATAGGCCGTGTTCAGGTAGGCATAGGTGTGGGATGCTTCCGGTATCTCCCCTGCCGGCTCTACCCCTTCACGGCTCCAGGCAGTCGAAGTGTGCAGCGTCCCCTTGTAGACCTTGTGCCGGCTTCCCGGCTTATGGTCCTTTGCCGGAACCACGTCGATCCATGTCCGGTACCAGGCATCACAGGTATGGCTTGTGATGACCGATCCGTCGGACGTAGCTTCCCGCCCCACCATGATGCTCGTGCAGCTCTCCGGCACCGGTCCGTCCTTCAAAGGGGTCTGAGCATTCAAGGAGAGAGATGTGATGTAAAGTGCAGTGCATACGAATGCTGACAGAGAATACTTGAAGTAATACTTTATGTTCTTCATGGATGATTATTTTTCTTTTTCCAGCAACTTCGATTGTTTATCCAAGGCTTTGAAGACCTTTGCGATCATACGGTTGATCCTTTTTACCTGATTTTTTTGATTCTTTACCACGAACTCAGAGGCCTGTGCCTGGTTGACCAGGTCGTTGTGGGCAGCATCTATGAAATCGAGGGTGACCGTTCCTTCCTTATAGGTGCCGACCTGTACCTCTCCTGCTTCCCAGTGATAGTTCCTTTGCCCCATATAACGGGCATCCCGTAGGGTGGTCTCCCGCGTTTGGACCTTTTCTTCCACCACAATGCCGATGTTGATCAGCAACTCCGGCTTCTCGGCATAACGAATTCCCCGCAGATCCATCTCATGACGGACAGCATCCTGTACCCGCTGCAAAGCCCTGGCTGCATGCTCATGACTCTGAAGAAAAGCCTCGTCGGGTGGAACAAACCCGTAGGTTTTGTATTTATAAAGGTCAAATTTCGGATTGGTGATGACCACCTGTGCATGGAG
>CAZRDX010000039.1:0-3374 GCA_964599235.1 uncultured Rikenellaceae bacterium | reverse complement strand
GCCGCCACCCCGTGATGACGCAGAAAAGCGACCAGCAGCGCTGTGTGGCGGGCAAAGTCGACGAGCTTACCCTCTTCACCGTTGAGGATGAAGCTGAAGTTGAGGTTGCCCTCGTCGTGGTAGACGGTGCCGCCGCCGCTGAGGCGCCGCACCACCGGCACCCCCTCGCGCCCGGTACGCAGAAGACACACCTCCCCGAAAACATTCTGATGTTTGCCGACGATGACCGACGGAGCGTTGACATAGAGAAAGAGCAGGTCGTCACGACGGTGGCGCAGGAAGAACTCCTCGGCCGCCAGGTTGAGCGCGGGATCGCGCCAGGGGCTGACCAGACAGTGCATCATGCCGCTTCTTTTTCCCGGGGCTGGAACAGCTCACGGCCGGCGGTACGGCGCCACAGCAGGTAGACGAGCCACCCCAGGAAAGTGCCCAGGAGAGCACCCCCCGCTACATCGCCGGGGAAATGGACCCCCAGATAGACACGGCTGTAAGCCACCAGGGCAGCCCAGAGGTAGATGAGCCAGGTGTACAGGCGATGGCGTACCAGAAGGGCGGTGAAGGTGGCTATGCCGAACATGTTGGTGGCATGGCTCGAGACGAAGCTGTACAGTCCCCCGCAATGACCATGCACCAGGTGCACCGTGGCGGCCAGCCCCTCCTGATGGCAGGGACGCAGCCGCTGGAACACCTTCTTGAACAGCTGCACCGACGTCTGATCGGTCAGCACCACCAGCAGCACGATGAACAGCAGCAGCCAGAGAAAACGCTGCCGGTAACGGCGGTAAAGCAACCACAACACGAAAAGATAGAGCGGCACCCACGTCAGACGGGCACTCACCAGCCACATCACCTGATCGAAGAAAGGCGAATGCCAGCCGTTGACAAGACGGAAGAGCTGTTCGTCGAGATATAGGAGCCTGTCGATCATGGAGCGGGTTCGTTGAGACTTTGCCAGATCATGTCCTTCATCGTGGTGAGGCCGGTGCCGGTGAGTGCCGAGATGAAGACGCGCGGCACCTCCGGCAGCTCCCGTGAGAGCTCCTTGTCGAGCTCGTGCATGAGCTCCTCGTCGAGGAGGTCGCTCTTGGTGACGGCCAGGAGTCTTTTCTTGTCGAGCAGCTCTGGGTTGAAAGCCTCCAGCTCGTGCAGCAGGATGCGGTAGTCGCGGGCGATGTCGCGGCTGTCGGCCGGGACGGTGAACAGGAGCAGGGCGTTGCGTTCGATGTGGCGGAGGAAGCGCAGCCCCATGCCGCGTCCTTTGTGGGCATCCTCGATGATGCCGGGGATATCTGCCATCACGAAAGAGCGGTCGTCGCGGTATGCGACGATGCCCAGCTGAGGCACAAGGGTGGTAAAGGCATAGTCGGCGATGCGGGGTCTGGCGGCGGAAACGCGAGAGAGGAGGGTCGACTTGCCGGCATTGGGGAAGCCTACCAGCCCCACGTCGGCCAGCAGCTTGAGCTCCAGGATGAACCACCCCTCTTTCCCCTCCTCGCCCGGCTGGGCAAAACGGGGTGTCTGGCGCGTGGGGCTCTTGAAATGGACATTGCCCAGGCCCCCCCGGCCTCCGGCGAGGAGGATCTTCTCCTCGCCGTCCTCCATGATCTCGAAGAGCACCTCGCCCGTCTCCGCATCACGGGCCACGGTACCCGGCGGCACCTCGATGACCTCGTCACGGCCGGCGGCGCCGGTCTTCATGGCTGAGCCACCCGGGACGCCGTTGCCGGCATGGATATGTTTGCGGTATTTCAGGTGGAGCAGCGTCCACAACTGGGCGTTGCCGCGGAGGATGATGTGGCCGCCCCGGCCGCCGTCGCCGCCGTCGGGCCCTCCCTTGGGGTTGCGGCGGTCGCGGTGCAGATGGGCCGAACCGGCACCCCCCCGGCCCGACCTGCAGAAGATCTTCACATAGTCGATGAAGTTGCTCTCGGCCATGCCGCACTACCCCTTCCTGGCATTGAGGATATCACAGATGCGCCGGTTCACCTCCTCGATGCTGCCCACCCCGTCGACGGGATGGAACTTGCCCTGCTTCTTGTAATACTCTATGACCGGGAGGGTCCATTTGTAATAGACCGCCAGCCTGTTCTCGATCACTTCGAGGGTGTCATCGCTGCGGCCTTCCCTTTTTTTCCTGGCCAGCAGGCGCTTTACCAGTTCGTCGTGATCGACCTCGAGCGAGATGAGAAAATCCACCTGCATCCCCCTTTCGGCGAGCATCCTGTCGAGGAACTCCGCCTGTGAGAGATTGCGGGGAAAACCGTCGAAGATGAACCCTCCGGCACCCTCCTTCAGATAGCGGTCGACCGCATTGGCCAGCATCTGCTGGACATCTTCGTCGGGCACCAGTTCTCCCTTGTCCATGTATTTTTTCGCCAGGATACCCAGAGGGGTCCGGCGGGCGATGGCATTGCGCAGGATCTCGCCCGTGGAGAGATGGACCAGACCCTGGGTGGAGGAGATACGTTCAGCCTGTGTGCCTTTGCCCGAACCGGGCGGACCGAAAAGAATGACATTAAGCATTTTGGGTCATTTTATGTTTTACGGGCCACATAATCGGCCCGTTCAATCTTCCAGAACATAGATACCTTCCAGGTTCCGGCCGTAACCGTCATAATCCAGGCCATAGCCGATGATGAAGCGGTTGGGGATCTCCTTCCCCACATAATCGAGGGGGATGTTGTGATGATACACCTCCGGCTTGAGAAGGAGGGTGGCTATGCGTATCTCGGCAGGCTGAAAGCTGTTGAGCTGCCTGATGATATGATCGAGGGTGGTGCCGGTATCGACGATGTCTTCGATCACCACCACGGTCCGGTCTTTCAGGTCCTCGCTGAGCCCGATGAGCTGCTTCACCCGGCCCGTGCTCTGGGTGCCCTGGTAGGAGGCCAGACGCAGGAAGGTGATACGGGCATCAAGATGGATCTGCCGGAAGAGATCGGCAGCAAAGATAAAGACCCCGTTGAGGATCCCCACGAAGATCACTTCCTTGCCGGCCAGGTCACGGTTGATCTTTCCGGCCATCTCCCGGACAATGTCCCGGATCTCTTCCGGCGTGATGAAGAGCCGGAACTGTTTGTCGAGGATCCTTACTTTTTCCATAAAATTGCGTATCTTCGTTTGGAATCCTGAAAAACCGAAGATAATCCAAAATAACGAAAAAACGAACAAATATGGAACCGCTTGTTTCGATCATCATGGGCAGCACGTCGGATCTGCCGGTCATGGAGAAAGCTGCGGAGGTACTGGAGGAGTTTGAGGTACCTTTTGAGCTGGTGGCTCTTTCGGCGCACCGTACGCCCGAGGAGGTGGAGCGTTTCAGTCGCACGGCGAAGGAGCGGGGTGTACGTGTGATCCTTGCGGGGGCAGGCATG